>PKWU01000089.1 GCA_003132145.1 Granulicella sp. | reverse complement strand
CCGCAATCTTGCGCGCGATCAGCCCGCTCTTGCCCATGCCCAGCAGGATCGCGCGGTTTCCCCGTCCCGCCGTCTCCGCCACCATCTCCACCGCGCGCGCGAACGGAGCGGCCATCGGCCCATCCAGCCGCATCGCCAGCTCCAGCAGAGCGCGCGCCTCCGTGCGCACCACCTCCGCCGAGTGTGTGCGTTGTGAAGGCTGCGTGCGTTCAGTTTGAGGTGAGATCGTCATGCGCTTGTAAGGTCTCCCCAATGTTATCCGATGCTAGCAGAGGAAGGCCCCGACATCGAGTCCGAAGAGGTGGACCGCCCCAATGCGGGTTGACACACCCAGAAACATATGTATTCCGCGGAAGAGGGTCCGCCCGACGTTTTAATCGGTGCTCGTCGGTGGCGATCGGCGTTAAGCCTTTGCATTCTCCCCGCACACGATAAACTCGAAGGATGGCGTCTACTCGCCCGGAAGGAACTCCCCGAAGTGATGCGTAGAGCGATCTTGCTGTTGCTCATGGCCGCGGGCCTCGCGCTCGTTGTGTGGTCCGGATGGCAGAACCTGCGCCAGCGCCGCAGCACCATGCAGGCGCAACAGCAGGCCCGCGTCGATCTCGTTCCCAACCAGCCCGCATCCGCCAACGGTTCCTCCGACGGCCAATCGCCGCTGCAGGGAAAGCCCGCGCCCGCCTTCACCCTGCTCGACATCAACGGCAAAAAAGTCTCGCTCAGCGACTTCAAGGGACGTCCGCTGCTGATCAATTACTGGGGCACCTACTGCGCGCCCTGCATGGTCGAGATGCCCTGGCTACAGGAGTTCAGCCAGAAGTACGCGTCTGACGGCTTTGCGGTGATCGGCGTAACCTACGACTCCGAGGTCGGACGAGACGCCATCGCCCGCACCACCGGGAAGCTCGGCGTCACCTACCCCATCCTGCTCTCCACACCCAAAGCCGAGAAAGACTACCTCAGCGGCACCGAGGCCCTGCCCATCTCCTTCTACGTCGACCGGTCGGGAAAGATCATCGAAATCTCCGCTGGCCTCGGCAGCAAAGACGAGTTGGAGTCGTTGGTCAAAGAGACCATCGCATCGGGGGTCAAATGATGATTGATCCGGCCCGTAAAAACAATGATTCGGGTGCCCCATCCATTTCGCGACCTTTGCGGAATGGGTGGGAGACAACAAGCCGATCTTCTGGCTGGAAGATTAAGCCGCGCCGCGCGTTCGCACCCATCGCAGCCCTCGCCCTGGTGGTAAGTGCAACCGCACACCTCGGACGCGCCCAGCTCGGCAACATGGACGCGCCCGCCAAGCCCCGCGCCTATGTCGTCTACGCCGCCGAGCCGCAGTCCGTTCCAGCCGCACGCAGCGCTCTGCTGCAGCTTCGCTTCCAGATCGTGCCGGGCTTCCACATCAACTCGCACACGCCCAAATCCCAGTTCCTCATTCCCACCACGCTCACCCTCCAACCCGCGACTGGCGTCAAGCCCGGCCCGTTGCAGTATCCCGCCGGCCAGCCCTATAGCTTCCCCTCCCTCCCCGGCGACAAACTCGATGTCTACGCCGGCAGCTTCACCGTTCGGTTGCCCGTCGTGGCCACGCCGGGAGACCATGCCATCGCCGCCACGCTGCGCTATCAGGCCTGCGACAACGCCTCCTGCTACCCGCCCAGATCGATTCCGGTCAACATCGTATTTACAGCGAAGTAACATTGCAGCAAAGATGAGCAGGGTTGCCCTATCATGTACTGCACACACGCATTGACTTTGCGAACTCAGGCTTGTGCTGTTCCAATGGAGTTTGTAGCTTTACAACCAGAATTGGCGGACGACGAATGGAAGAGTTCAGAAGGCTGACGCGGCTGCCCGCGTACGTATTCAACATCACCGGCGCATTGAAGGCAGATGCCCGCAAGCGCGGCGAAGACATCATCGACTTCGGCATGGGAAACCCCGACGGCGCGACGCCGAAACACATCGTCGACAAGCTGATCGAGGCCGCGCAGAAGACCACGACGCATCGCTACTCGCTCTCGCGCGGGGTGCCCCGCCTGCGCAAGGCCATCTGCGACTGGTACCAGCGCCGTTACGCGGTCACTCTCGACCCCGAGACCGAGGCCATCGTCACCATCGGCTCCAAGGAGGGCATCGCCCACCTCTGCCTCGCCATGCTCGACCACGAAGACACGGTCGCCGTGCCCAATCCCAGCTATCCCATCCACATCTACGGTCCGGTCATCGCCGGCTCGCGCATTCAGAGCATCGCGCTGGACGATACCAACGAAGCCACGCTGCTCGAGACGCTGGAGCGCGAGCTGCCGCGCATGAATCCGCGCCCCAAGCTCCTCATCCTCAACTTCCCCGCCAACCCCACCACCCAGTGCGTCGAACTCTCCTTCTTCCAGCGCCTGGTGCCGCTGTGCAAGGACCTGGGCATATACATCATTCACGACCTCGCCTACGCCGACCTGGTCTTCGACGGCTACCGCGCGCCCAGCATCCTCGAGGTCCCCGGCGCAAAAGAGATCGCCGTCGAGTTCTTCACGTTGTCGAAATCCTACAATATGCCCGGCTGGAGGGTCGGCTTCATGGTCGGCTGCCCCAAGCTGGTCGCCGCGCTGGGCCGCATCAAGAGCTACTTCGACTACGGGACCTTCACGCCTATCCAGGTCGCATCCATCGCCGCGCTCGACGGCCCGCAGCAGTGCGTTGCAGACATCGTTGCCAACTACAAGTCGCGCCGCGACGTACTTGTCTCCGGCATGAACAAGCTGGGCTGGCCGGTGGAACTGCCCAAGGCCACAATGTTCGTCTGGGCCAGAATTCCCGAGCAGTTCCGCGCCCTGGGCTCGCTCGATTTCTCCAAGAAGCTGCTGATCGACGCCAGGACCGCCGTCAGCCCCGGCATCGGCTTCGGCGATCGCGGCGACAACTTCGTCCGCTTCGCCCTCATCGAGAACGAAGAGCGCACCCGCCAGGCCCTCCGCGGCATGAAGCAGATGTTCAAGGCCGGATAGATCCATTCCTTGCGCCTCTGCGGGCTTCGAATATTGTCGTTCCCCTGCTCTTCGGACTCAGCAAAGTATTTGCGGTTGTTACAGCCTGTTTCGGCAATTGTTTGCAGGCATCGCGGCGCTTCAGCTATCGTTCGTGGCTTGATTGCATCAAAAAAGGAGGAGCCGGAGATCGTTGTACCCTAGTCTGGTGCGAATTAAGGATGGGAAATGGAAGACTTTCCACTTTCAAAGAGGCTTGAACTCCATGCGCTCTGGCTCAAGAGCGATGGAGCCCAAGGAGTGCGCCTGGATCTGGTGACACAGTCGGTTCGGGGCGTCGATATGAACGGCGCTCTCCTGGTGGGGGCAAAATTGATGGATGCCGATCTCAGGGATGCGAGTCTGATCGATGCTAATTTCACTGGATCGGACGTTGCAGGAGCCGATCTGCGCGGCGCGGAACTTATAGGAGCAAATTTTTCTGCCGCCAATCTGAAGGACGCCAAATTCCGTGGAGCAAAACTCGACAAAGCAACCCTGGAACGTGCGAACCTCGCGTTTGCCGATCTGCGCGACACAACCCTCGCACAAGCCAATCTGATCGAGGCAGACCTGATGGGAGCCGATCTTCGAGGCGCCGATCTGAGCAAAGCAATCCTTCGCGGAGCGCAACTGAGTGGTGCCGATCTGCGCGGAGCTGTCCTCGCCGGTACGGATTTCAGGTTTGCCATTCTTCTTGGTGTCAGCATGCAGGGAGCGACCTTCGATCGGGATACGAACCTCCTCGATGCAAACGTCAATCCTGACAACTTCAGACACGTGGACCTGTCCGTGATAAAGAGTGAGAATCTGCCCCCCTCGCTCGGGACAAAGTGAGTTAGAGCGGTTTCACCGTAACTGTTATCGCGCGAGAATTATTANNCTACGGTGAAACCGCTCTAGCCCCGCTCACAGCACCGGAGAATCGTTCCCCAGCATCGCCTTGCGGATCACCTTGATCGGCGCGAAGCCCTGGCGCATGAACTCGTCGTGGAAGCTCTGTAGATTAAACGCCGCGCCCTGCTTCGCCTTCANNTCTCCAGCTTGCCCAGCGTGTAATAGAGATAGGTCGGATCGCCGGTGCCGCGCTTGGTCTCCACCTCCGCCACCGCGCGCGACTGGTAGCCTTCCTTGACAAAGAAGTCCTCCGCCTGCTCGATCGTCCACTTGCCCGTGGGCTCGCCCTGGCCTGTGTGCAGCTTGATCGAGTTGACGAACCGAGCGTCCCTCAGCAGCGCATCCTGGATCTGCCCCAGCCTGACCAGCCGCGCCTGCCTCACCTGCTCGGCTGTCGCATCGGCGGGCGCCGCGGCATAGCCCTGGTCCAGCATCATCTGCTCGCAGTAGTGCGCCCATCCCTCGATGTTCGTGTTCGCTCCCAGCAGCTTGCGAATCTTGCTCTCCACCCTCGGCGACCACAGGAACTGCACATAGTGTCCAGGATAAGCCTCATGCACGCTGGTCGAAATGATCGTCCCCACGTTGAAGCTCGCCATGTGCTCGGCCACATGCTCGGCGGTCCAGTCCTTCTCCGGCAGTGTCACGTTGAAGTACGCCTTCGTAGAGTGCGTCTCAAACGGCCCCGGCGGGTCCATCGACGCAAAGGTCGTCGCCCGCTCAAACGGCGGAGTCTCCTCCAGCGTCGGCTGCACGTCGCTGGGAATCGTAATGATGTGATTCGCGCGAATAAACGCAATCAGCAAGTCGAAGGTCCCATGAAACGTGTTCAGTAGATCGCCCGGCGCGGGGTGGATCGTCGCCAGCTCGGCCAGCACCTCCTGCGGAGTCTTCACCGGATCGACCAGCTTGGCCACGCGCGCAAACTCCGCCTGGTTCCGATGCAGATCGTCAAACGCAATCGCCAGCAGCCGGGCGAGCGGGATGGCCACCATCTCGTCGTAGGCCAGCTTCTTCTGGAAGGTCTCCGCGCCCAGCCGGAAGTCTCCATTCGACCGCGGCAGCAGGTCGCTCTTCATCCACGCGCCATAGCTCTTGAGCGCCGCAGCCACCGCGGCATTCGTCCTTGCGAACTCCGCCTTCGTCGCCGCATCGGTGGCCGCATCCGGCCCACTCAGAAATGCGCCCGGCACATCGTTCTCAAAAAAACTCACATCGCCGTCGATCTGCTCCAGCGCAATCTCGGTCGAAATCCGCGCCGGGTTCTTCAGGTTCTTGCGCGCCTCCACGAGCGCCTGCGGCATCAGCTTCTCGCGCTCCACCAGCGCGCGCAGCCGCGTGTCCGTCGAAGCATAAGGCCGCTCCATGATGACGAACGCCGAGCTGGTAATCCCCGAAGAATAGCTGTCCGGATTCTTCTCCCATCCGCGAATCACCTCCAGCGACAGCAGCTCCGAATGAATGTTGTTGAGCAGGATCTCGCGGTCCGCCGCCACCGGAGCGTCCAGCGCACCAGGGTCGATCGCCGCCACGCGCTTCTCAAATCCGCGCAGCGCGGCAACCTCCTGCTCCACCGCCGCAGCCGAGTAGTCTTCCAACTGCGAATCGTACTGGTGCAGTCCCGCCGCCGTCCCGCTGGTCGGCGAAAACTTGAAGTAGACCTGCGAGAAGAACTGGTCCGATAGGTAGTTGAAGGTCTGCATGGCTCCATCCGCGGAAACCTTCTGCGCAGGCGCGGCGGGTGCAACCATAAGAGTTCCGAGGAGAAGTGCGGTCGCTGGAAGTTTGTTGGTCATCGCTGTAAAAAGTCTACGATAAATTTCTCCGCCGCAACGGTCCGCCAGGCTGCGAATGCCCATCTCTGGATTCTGAGAGATGGGTTTCCACAAAGGCACGGCTCTCTCCAGCCCTCCTTGCAACCCCTAACCGCCGTTTTCCCGGATCGGAATGGATACTCCTTAATGTTGTATACATTTCCACCATTTCCGCTTGACTCCAATGCAATTCCGCACTAACCTAAGTGTGTGGCCAGACTCCCTTCGGGTTGAGTCAGTCACAACGAAGTCCACCCACTTCGTTGCTTTACCGGAATACCCACGCAACAGCCCCCACCGCGCTGCGTGGGTTTCCTCTTTAAGCCTCCTGTTTTAGCGGGCCTGACTGCTTTTACAGGCGGCCAGGCTGCGCTCACAGCAGCATTCGCTGGCTACCATTTCGCCGGCAATCTTGACTCAAAACAGCAAAACCAGTAATGTCAAGCCATGGGATTGGTGTACACCTCAGCCTGCATGTGTAGCTGTTGCCTCTGTTGTATGGGCAAGAGCCGCTGCTGCGCTGGTGTATCCCCGATCTAGGCGATTTAAGAATCACCCAAGCCTTAGAAATTCAGGAGCCCACGCATCGGCGCACAGCGCGATTCGGGGGCTTTTTCCTTGTGCCCCACAATACATCAGCCAACCAGAACACAACAGCGAAGCAGAACCGCCAAGGAGTCTTATGGCAACCCCCGACAGGACCCGCTCCACGCAGAAACACTCCACGCACAAGCTGCCCATCAACGTGGACCTGCTAGCCATTGGCATCGGCCTTGCTCTGGCCGCGCTCATCCGCCTCGGCGTCATCCACCAGATCAGCTTCTAACACGCAACTCCGGGCCCCGCTTTCGCGCGCGAGCCAGCTCACCGCTCTCGCACTCCATAGATACGCAGGCGCTCGCCCCATGTCCACGCAGACCATCCCGATGCCACTTGCCGCCGAGGCCCAACTCAGGCCGACAAGCCTTGTCGCCACGCTGCCCGGCATTGCGTTGCTCTTCAGTATTGGCCTCGCGGGCAAGCTGCTGGAGCACGCCTTCACCGTTCTGCGCACCCAGCACCATCTTCCGCTCCCGCAGATCGAGTACGTTCTCTGGGCCATCATTCTCGGGCTTATCGTCTCGAACACATTCGGCGTCGCCGACCTCTTTCGCCCCGGCGTCGCCACCTACGAGTTGTGGCTCAAGCTGGGAATCGTCCTGGTCGGCGCGCGCTTCCTGCTGCAGGACGTCCTGCACATCGGCGGACTCTCGCTGGCGCTGGTCGCCGTCGAGCTGGTCCTCTCGCTCTCCGTAATGACGCTGCTGGGCCGCATCTTCCGCCTGCCGCCCAAGCTCACCAGCCTGCTCGCCATCGGCTCATCGATCTGCGGAGTCACCGCCATCATGGCCGCGCAGGGAGCCATCGATCCCGACGAGGAAGACACGTCCACCGCCATCGCCGCCATCCTCACCCTCGGGGCCATCGCGCTGCTCGCCTTCCCCGCCATCGGCCACCTGCTGCACATGGGCCAGCAGGCGTATGGCATGTGGGCCGGCCTCGCCGTGGACAATACCGCCGAGTCCATCGTCACCGGCTCGCTCTTCGGGCCGGAGGCGGGCCGCTGGGCCATCCTCGCCAAGACCGCGCGCTCCTCCTTCATAGGATTCGTCGTCCTGGGCTACGCCGTCTACTGGGCCTCGCAAGGACAGGCCGCGGTCGTCGAGCACAAGACCCTCTTCCTCTGGCAGAAGTTCCCCAAGTTCATCCTGGGGTTCCTCGCCATCTCCTTCCTCGCCACCGCGGGCTTCTTCACCCACCCCCAGCTCGACAGCCTCTCCAACCTCTCGCGCTGGGCCTTTCTGCCCGCCTTCGCCGGAGTCGGCCTGCGCACCAACCTGAAAGACCTGGTCGGCCAAGGCTGGCGTCCGCTGATCGTCGGCGTCTTGGGCGAAGTCTTCATCGCGCTCATCACCCTCGGCCTCGTCTTCTGGAGCTACAACCACGGAGTTGCCCGATGACTCCTGCCATTTTGTCATCCCGCAGCGCACTTATGTTGTCATCCCGCAGCGCAGCGGAGGGATCTGCTTCTCTGCCGCAATCCGCCGCACCCCGCTGTTGTCGCCTCTAGCGAGAACACGCCGCCGCACGCAGTCCCGACCGCACATTCCAGTCATCCACCACACGCCGAATCCGCGCGTCCACACGCATCCACAGGAGAACCGCATGATCCGACGCACCCGCCTGTCATCCATCGCAATCCTCGCCAACATTCTTCTCGCCCTGCTCATCGCCTTCCCCGCGAACTCCACCGCGCAGGTCGTCGGCGGAACCATCTCCGGCACAATCACCGACTCCACCGGCACAACCATCCCCAACGCCGCCGTCCTGGTCCACAACGACGAGACGGGCAACGAGCGCCATCTCCAGACCGGCCCCGATGGCCGCTACGCCGCGCCGTCGATCCCCGTCGGCAGCTACACCATCACCGCCGACGCCACCGGATTCAGCCAGCAGCGCCGCACCGGAATCGCGCTCTCCGTCGGCCAGTCGCAGCTTGTCAATCTCACGCTCCCGCTCACCGGCGTCGCCGAGAACGTCACCGTCAACGACGACCCTCCCGTCGTCAACCTCTCCACCCAGCAGACCGCCGGCCTCATCGACGCGCACCAGATCAAGGAACTCCCGCTCAACGGACGCAGCTACGACCAGCTCATCACGCTGAACCCCGCCACCGTAAACTACACCGCCCAGCGCTCGGGCTCCATCGGCACGTCGAACTCCTCGGTCGGCAATATGTTCGCCGTCAGTGGCCGCCGCCCGCAGGACAATCTCTATCTGCTCAACGGCGTGGAGTACACCGGCGCATCGCTCATCAACGTCACCCCCGGAGGTACCAGCGGCCAGCTCCTGGGCGTCGAGGCCGTCCGCGAGTTCAACGTCATCACCGACACCTACTCGGCCTCCTACGGCAAGCGGCAGGGCGCGCAGGTCTCCATCGTTACGGCCAGCGGGACGAACTCGGTGCATGGATCGGCGTACGAGTTCCTGCGCAACTCCTTCTTCGACGCACGCAACTACTTCGACCCCGCGCGCATTCCGGAGTTCCAGCGCAACAACTTCGGCGCATCGCTGGGCGGCCCGATCAAGACAGACAAGCTCTTCCTCTTCGCCAACTACGAGGGCTACCGCCAGAACCTCGGCATCTCCGACGTCACCTTCGTCCCCGACTCGAATGCACGCAACGGCCTGCTTCCCAACGCGACCACTGGCGCGCTCGCACCCGTTACGCTTGGCTCCGGAGTCGCTGGCCTACTCAACCTCTGGCCTGTGCAGAACGGCCCGGAACTCCTCTCTCCCACCGGCCTTCCCACCGGCATCGCAGAAGCATTCTCCTCTCCGACACAGCACATCCGTGAGGACTTCGGCACCGTGCGCTTTGACGCCAACCTCACCCCCAACGACCTGCTCTTCGCCGTCTATACCATCGACGACTCCATCGCCCACACGCCCACCCAGGACCCCTACTCGCTGGTCGCCGAGAACCTCCGCGAGCAGGTGGCAAGCGTGCAGGAGCAGCACGTCTTCTCGCCCCGCCTGCTCAACACCGTCCGCGCAGGCCTCTCCCGCGCCAGCTTCTACTTCCTCGGATCCATCCCCTCCAACATTCAAGCCGTAACCCCGACCTTCCTCCCCGGCAAGCCCACCGGCGCGGTCGTAATCGCTGGCTCGACGGCATCCAACGGCGCATCCACCATTACCACAGCAGGCGTCAACGTCGGCTCCAACAACGCCACCACGCGCAACCTATTTACTTTTGACGATCACATCTACTACTCGCGCGGACGCCAGCAAATCGAGGCCGGTGGCTGGCTGCAACTGCTCGAGTCCAACGACAACCTCGCGCAGGACCAGGACGGCCAGGCCAGCTTCGCCTCGCTCACCACTTTTCTGCAGGGAACCATCAAGACCTTCACCTACGTCCCTGCCACCACCGAACTCGGCTGGCGCAGCACCTTCGTCGATGGTTACGTTGAAGACACCATCAGGGTCCTCCCCAACCTCGAACTCCGCGCCGGCCTGCGCACAGAATCCACCGACGGATGGAATGCCTCGCACGGTCGCGCGCCCAGTTACGGCTTCACTCCCGGAGGCACTGGTCAATCAGCCGTAATCAACTCCACCCCCACCACCGGTTCCTCGTCCCTCACCACCAACCGCGCCAAGTTTCTCCCGGAGCCGCGCCTCGGCCTCTCCTACGATCCGTTCTCCACCGGCAAAACCGTCCTCCGCGCCAGCTTCGGCCTGCACCACGCTCTGCTCGACACGCTCGACTACCGGCTCGACCAGTCCGCCCCCTTCAACACCATCTACTCGACTTCAGGCAGTGTTGCAAATCCAATCTCCGGCGCGTCCTCCGTCTCACCCTCCACCGTGCAGCCCGACATCGCAACGCCATCCGTCTTCGCGTGGACGCTGCGCATAGAGCAGCAGATCGCACCCAACACTTCGCTCACCATCGGCTACGTCGGCTCGCACGGCACCCACCAGATCCTCTCCGAAGATCTCAACGAGCCAGCCTCCGTCGTCGAACCCAACGGCACCATCTACTACCCCACCACCACCAAGCCCAACCCCGCGCTCGCCAACGCCACAAGCTGGGTCTCGCAGGGGTCGAGTTCCTACAACGCGCTCGAAGTCGATCTCCACCGCTCGCTGGCCAACGGTCTCACCTTCCGCGCCAACTACACCTACGCGCGCAACCTCGACGACGGCTCGGCCTGGAACACCAGCGTCTCCGCCAACACGCCAGCCTTCGTCTCCTACCCCAACAACCCCGCGCTCGACTGGGGCCCTGCCGCCACAGACATCCGCAACCTCGCCTCCATCAACGCCAGCTACGACCTGCCCTTCGGCAAGAACCACCTCTTCCTCGCCAACGCGAAACCGCTCGCCAACGCCGCCGTCTCCGGCTGGACGCTCTCCGCCATCGCCACGCTGGAGTCCGGCTTCCCCTTCAGCCCGCAGCTTGGCTACAACCCCACCGGCTCCGGCGATTCGCGCAACCCCGTCCGCCCCAACATCAACCCCAACTTCACCGGCTCACTCTACACCAAAGGAACCACAGCCCAGCGCGTAGCCCAGTACTTCAACCCAGCCGCCTTCTCCGCGCCCGCCTACGGCACGGTCGGCAACCTCAGCCGCGACACCCTCACCGGCCCCGCCTACAACGACCTCAACCTGTCCCTCGCCAAGACCACGCAGCTCACCAAACGCGTCCGCACACAGTTCCGCGCCGAGTTCTTCAACGTCCTCAACCACACCAACCTGCTCACCCCCGCCGAGACCATCTTCTCCGCCGGTCCCACCCAGGGCACCGCCGCCAACCAGACCACCGCCGTTGCCCTCAGCCCCACCGCCGGAGTCATCACCTCCGCTGCCACCACACGACAGATCCAGCTCGGCCTCAAACTTCTCTTCTAGTCCACCACACGCAGAAAGGCCCACGTCTCGCCTCAGATGTGGGCCTTTTTGTACCTCCGCAATACTCGACCGCCGTTGACAAACTATGAGTGATGTCAGCGCATGCGCATGGCATAACGAATCTCGTCCGCTCGACCTGCGCGAAAAGCGTTGTGTTACGCGTTCTTCCCGATTCGACCAGCCCCTGCGAAATCCGACCTACTCAGGAGACTGCATCGACAGGAAGAAGGGAAACATCGCGATCACCATGAACAGCAGGGTCACCATCGCGTCATGCATTGTCGTCCTCTCAACTTTCGACCGGGATGGAAATCACCGGCCCTCTCAATATCGCGCCTCCCTCACGCGCAGCCCATCCCACTGAAGTACGCTGGCATACCACCTTAGTTGTAGGCAGCGCCTTCGCCGATAAATTCATTTTTTTTGAAAGTATAGAACTCAGCCGGCCGAGACAGGCGGCTGTCCAGGCGAATCCTTCTTCTTCGAGAACAGACTGAGTGTTTGTTTGAACAGCACATACAGCACAGGAATAAAGAAAAGGTTCAAGATGGTCGAGAACAGCATTCCGCCCACCACCGCCGTGCCCACCGAGTGGCGTCCCATCGCTCCCGCGCCCGTGGCAAAGCACAGCGGAAGCATCCCCAGGATGAATGCGAAACTGGTCATCAGGATCGGCCGCAGCCGCAGCTCCGCCGCAACAATCGCCGCGTCGACGATCGACCGCCCGTGATGAAGCTGCTGCTCGGCGAACTCCACAATCAGGATCGAGTTTTTCGCCGAGAGACCGATCAGCATCACCAGCCCGATCTGCACATACACGTCGTCGCTGATGCCGCGCGCCGCCACCAGTCCCAGCGCGCCCAGCACCGCCATCGGAACCGCCAGCAGGATGATGAACGGCAGGAAGAAGCTCTCATACTGGGCTGAAAGAGTGAGGTACACCACCAGCAGTCCCAGTGCGAAGATCAGGATCGCCTTGCCCGCCGACTCCTGCTCCTCCAGCGCCAGTCCCGTCCACGAGAACATCATGCCCGGCAGCTTGTTCTTGTTAAACAGCTTCTCCATGTTTGCCAGCCCCTGTCCGGAGCTCAACCCCTCGGCTGGCGATCCGTCGATCTCCGCCGAGCGGAACATGTTGTAGTGGCTGATCACCTGCGGCCCCGCGGTCTCCGAGAGCGCCACCAGGTTGTCCAGCGGGACCATCTGCCCCGCGTTCGAGCGCACGTAGTACTCGCGCAGATCGCCTGCATTGCGCCGGAACTGCTCGTCCGCCTGCACGTACACGCGGTACGACCGGTTGTTGAAGTTGAAGTCGTTCACATAGCTCGACCCCATGAACGTCCCCATCGCCGAGGTGATCTGCGACATGGGCACGCCCATCGCCTCCGCCTTCTGCCGGTCGATGGTCACCGCGAGCTGCGGATCGTTCGCCGTAAAAGTCGTATTGAGGTTCAGCAGTCCCGACGCCGGATCGCGCGCCGCCCCAACCAGCGTATGCGCCAAGCGGTCGATGTCACTGAACGAATTGCGCCCGCCGTCCTGCAGCATGAACTGGAAGCCGCCAACGCTGCCGATCCCCTCGATCGCCGGAGGCTCCGCGGCAAACAGAGTCCCGCCCGGAACAGCGAGCAGCTTCCGCGAGAGCCGCACCACGACATCGTGCTCCGAGTGCCCCGCCCCCAGCTTCGTCCTGTCGGTCACCGGCTTCAGCGGAACGAAGATGATGCCCGCGTTGGGTGAGCTTCCCCCGGTGAGCGAGAAGCCCATCACCGCGAACGTCCCATAGACATCGGGGTCCTGCTGCACAATTGCCGCGCCACGGTCGGCAAAGTCCGTCGTGTAGCTCAGCGAAGCGCCCGGCGGCGCCTGCACCATGACCATGAAGTAGCCCTGGTCCTCCGCCGGAACAAACGCAGTCGGCACATGGTTGTACATATACACCGTCGCGCAGAGGCCCGCGATAAACAACAGCAGAAACGCGTAGCGCCACTTCACCACCCAAGTCACTGCGATGGCGTACAGGCTGATCGTCTTGCGAATCGCAGCCTCCACCGGATCGAGAAACACCGCCATCAGTCCAGCGGGATGCGTGTCCGGGCGAAGGAAAACAGCCGCCAGCGCGGGCGAGAGCGTCAGCGCGTTGAACGCCGAAATGGCAATCGAGAACGCGATTGTCAGAGAAAATTGTTTATACAGGATCCCCGTCGTTCCCGGAAAAAGGCTCACCGGAACGAAGACCGAGATCAGCACCAGTGAGGTCGCAATCACGGCGCTGGTCACCTCGGCCATGGCAACGATGGTCGCCTTGTGCGGGTCGTGCACGCACTCGTCCGTGCCCGCGACGGTCTGCCCCTCCAGATGCCGCTGCACATTTTCGATGACGACGATCGCGTCGTCCACCACCAGCCCGGTCGCCAATGTTATTCCGAAGAGCGTCAACGAATTGATGGAAAAGTCGAAGAGCCGGATGAACGCGAACGTCCCGATCAGCGAGACCGGAATCGTAATCGCGGGAATGATCGTCGCACGCCAGTCCTGCAAGAACAGGAAGATCACGATGATCACGATAATGATGGCCTCGGCCAGCGTCTTCTCCACCTCGACGATGGAGTCGTGAACAATCGTGGTCGTATCAACCGCAACAAACCCCTTCAGCCCCGGAGGAAACGACTTCTGCAACTCGGCCAGCACTGCCTTGCAGCGTGTGTCCACGTCAATGGCGTTGGCGTTCGAAAGCTGCTGCACGCCCAGTCCGATCGCGTCGCCACCGGAGTATTTCAGCCTCGACCCGTAGCTCTCCGCGCCCAGCTCGGCACGGCCAACGTCCTTCAGCAGGATCACGCCGGAGCCGTTGCCAGTCGCTGCCCCTCCCGGCGCGCTCGCCGCGTTCGACTTCACAACAATGTTCTCGAACTGGCTCGGGTCACTCAGCCGCCCCGCCACGCGAACCGCCATCTGGTACGACTGCTTCGGGTCGGACGGAGGAACGCCGAGCTGTCCGGCGGGGACCTCCACGTTCTGCTCCGCCAGCGCGTTGGTCACGTCCAGCGGCGTCAGCCCGCGCGCGGCCAGCTTCGTCGGGTCGAGCCAGATGCGCATCGCATAGTTTGCCCCGCCGAAGCTCATCACATTGCCCACGCCGGGAACACGCTTCAGCGCATCCGAAACGTACACGTCCAGATAGTTCTGGATGAAGTCCGGCGACAGCGAGTGGTCGGGCGAGATGAACCCTGCCAGCAGCACAAAGTTCGAATTGGCCTTGGTGATTGAGATGCCCGTGCTGTTGACCGTCGCCGGCAGACGTCCCTGCGCGGTGGCCACGCGGTTCTGCACGTCAACCGCGGCGATGTCCAGGTTGTATCCCGTCTGGAACGTAATCGTAATCGTCGAGCTGCCGTCGTTCGACGAGGACGACGACATATACCGCATACCGTCGACGCCATTGATCGCCTGTTCCAGAATGATGGTGACAGCCGACTCCACATCCTGCGAGTTCGCGCCGATGTAGTTGCAGCTCACCACCACCTGCGGCGGCGCCAACTGCGGGTACAGCGAGATCGGAATGCCGGGCAGAGACACTGCCCCGGCAAGCACGATCAACAGCGCGCATACCGTGGCGAAGATGGGACGGCGAATAAAAAACTCAACCAAGACTCTCTACCTGTTCTGTCCTGCGCAAGGGCAAGACCTCAACCCTTCAATGCCCTGCGTTGGCCTGCGGCCCCGGTGCCTGCATCGGAACAACCGGCGCGCCCTCCTGAAGAAACTGGATCCCCGACAGGATCACGCGGTCGCCCAGATTCAGTCCGCCCAGCACGGGATACAGGTTCCCCACCGGCTCGCCCAGCTTCACCGTAACCTGGTGCGCCGCGAATCCGCTGCCCTGCGCCGCCGCCACATACAGGAAGCTCTGGTCTCCGATGCGCGTCACCGCAAGCACTGGGACCGTCGGTGTCTGCGCGGTGCTCCAGGTAATGCGCGCGTTCAATATCTGCCCGTTGCGCAGTTGCTGCGACGACTTTGGAACTGGCGCCTTCACCAGGACCCCTTGCAGGTTGTTGTCCACCTCGGGCGAAACAAAATCCAGGCTGGTATGCGCCAGTACCGTTCCATTCACATCCAGCAGGTCCACCGCTAGACCGTTCCGCGCCTCGGCCGAGCGCTCGGTCGGAATGTAGATGTACGCCTCGAGGTCCTTGTCCTCGTCCACCGTGGTCAGCGTCGTAGTGGACGAGACGTAGTCGCCCAGATGCACCGGAATGTCGCCCACAATGCCCGTAAACGGCGCGCGAATCTGGTAGTACGCAAGCTGTTCGCGCTGCGTCCTGGTCTGCGCCCCCGCCGAATCCAGCGCCGCCTTCGAGTTCGCAAACGACTGCATCGCCTGGTCGTACGCCTGCTTGGAAATGATGCCGGCCTTATAAAGTTGCACCTGCCGCACCAGGTCGGTCTCGTTGTACTGGTAGACGGCCTTCAGTTGCTGTTCGGTCGCCTGCTGAGCCTCCACCGTCGCCATCTGCTTCAGCGGATCGATCTGCATCAACACCGCGCCGGCCTTCACCGCGTCGCCCGACCTCACCAGGATCTTCGTCAGGTTCCCATCCACCTGCGGCTCGATCGTCGCCGAACGCCGGCTCTTGATCGTCGCCACATAGCTGTCCGTGCTGGGCACGCTCGCCAGCATTACTGGCTGCACCATCACCGGCACCGCCTGCGTCGCGGGAGCAGCCGGGGCCGCTTTCTTGTTGCATCCTGCCATCAGTGCCGCAAGAGACACACCAAGCACTCCGGCGAGAACCTTCCCCGGCAAAGTCCGTTCTTTCCAGAAGCATTCAAACAAACGCAAAGCAAGTCTCCTTCAATACATGCAGAATACAAAATGTGCAGATCCAATTTGCGGATCGACGCTCGCTGACCCGCGCAACCCTTGCGGCAATCGCTGCAATCTCTGCCGGATCGAAAACCATTCCCTAGACTGCCGGGACCTATTTTGATGATAAGGGTTTTTTCCCGAATACGAAAACGTTGCAACGTTGTCTGTTTCGCCATACGTCCCAGCAAGCAGGTATGATAGACGACAGCTTCAGGTGTGGGGCTCGCAACTGGAATGATGCAGCGGCGCAGTATGCCAGGGATTGGCCTGCCCTGGAACAGGCTCACTGAACCCACTGTATTTGCACCACGAAAGGTTGGATTCGATGAGCGTTCACCTGGTCAATCCCAGCGACAATTCTTTTGGCACGGCCGTCATCACCCCGAGATGGATGTTCGTTCTTGCCGCGGCGACTCCCAGTGCCGCGGGTGATCCCATCCTGGTCGATGAGTCACTGGAACAGGTTGTGCCGGAGAGCATTCAGCCCGGAGACATCGTCGGCATCAGCGTCCATACCGGCAATGCTCTGCGTGGATATGCGATTGGCCGCATGGCGCGCGAACGCGGCGCGTGGGTGATCTATGGCGGCATTCACGCCACGCTCTATCCCGAGGAAGCCCTGGAAGTCGGCCACGCTCACGCCGTAGTGAAGGGGGATGGCGACATTGCATGGGGGATGGCCGTCACCGATTGCCTCGCGGGCAAGATGGACCGCATCTACGACGGCGGACGGATTGAAGGCAGCCAGTTTCTTGCCGCGCGATGGGATCTTGTGCCGCGCGATAAATATATGTGGGCGTCGGTGCAGACGATTCGCGGATGCCCCAAGCACTGCTCGTTTTGCAGCGTCTGGCGGACCGACGGTCAGAAGCCCCGGCAACGCCGGTTCCAGAGCGTGGTCGACGAGATCGTTCATCTGCGCCGAATCGGTTTCCGGTTTATCGCCCTCGCCGATGACAACTTCTATCCCGTGACGTTGACCGATCTGCGGCTAGCCCGCGAACAGAACAATGTCGCCAAGCTGGAAGAGTTGACCGCGATCCGAACCGAGCGATTTCAACTGATGGCAGAGTTGGCCAAGCTGCCCAAAGACATGGTCTTCTTTACCCAGATCACCATGGAAGCGGGCGAAGACGGTGCATATCTCGACGCAATGCGCAAAGCCAATATCAAGGGCGCGCTGGTCGGAGTCGAGGCGGTAACGCCAGAGGGACTCAAGGCGGTCTTCAAGGACTGGAACTACTCGGGCGAGGCACTGGCGAAGCAGTTGCAGACCTTCAAGCAGCACGGCGTCCACGTTCTCGGCTCGTTCATCTTTGGCCTGCCGACAGACAAGCCCGCAACCTTCGACGCAACCGTGGAGATGGCGTTGAAGGCCGGTGTCACTTTTGCCCAGTTCGTGATGATGACGCCGTTTCCCGGCACCGTGGACTTTGCGCGTTGGGAGAAAGAGCAGGCGATCGATCCTACGTTGGTGGACGGCATTCCAATTACCCGCTACTGGCTCATTCCCACCGAGGTCCGTCCCAAGATGTTTACCCCGCACCCCTCGATGAGTTCGGACGAGATTCGCGAGCGCACGCAGAAAGTCTGGGACAGGTTTTATAACTGGAGCGCCATCTGGCAGAGGTCGGCCTGTACGCCAACTCTACGCGCCCGGCTCGCGTTCATCTTCCTCTCCAAGCTCTACCGGCAGATGTACGCTGGCACGGGAATCTCCACCGACAGCGCGCGCCGCAAGAAGTCGAAGAAATGGGCGCGCTGGACGGCCAGTCAATGCAGAAAGATCTTCCAGGCAAGCCCCATGCCAGAGCTGCAGTCGCCGGCGTGGGAGGTTGCATTTGCATCTCCCGGACAGCTTCGTCCGGCGTTTCTCAGAAATGACCCCCAGAATAGGCCCAAGCCTTTCGTCGTCATCCCGTGAAGTTGAAGCGCGTTGTCGATGCTCCGATTACTTGCGTGCCGGTGGTGTAAGTCCAAGTTCACGCATCACCATCTGCAGGTCCTTCCACGCCTCCGCCTTCTGCCGCGGATCGCGCAGCAGAAACGCCGGATGATACGTCACGGCCAGCTTCGCGCCGCGGCAACTGTGCCACCGCCCCCGCAGCGAACCGAGCGACTGCTTCACGCCCAGCAGATAGGTCGCCGCGGTCGCCCCCAGCGCAACGATCGCCTGCGGTCGCAGCACGTCGATCTGGCGCAGCAGAAACTGCGCGCACGTGTTCGCCTCCGCCGGATCCGGCACGCGGTTGCCCGGCGGCCGGCACTTAACGATGTTGGCGATATAGACCTCCGCCCGCTGTAGCCCCATTGCGCCAATCATATTGTTCAGCAACTGTCCCGCCTTGCCGACGAACGGAATCCCCTGCGCGTCCTCGTCCGCGCCCGGCCCTTCGCCCACAAACATCAGCCGCGCCGTCGCCGGCCCGTCGCCGAAGACGATCTTGTGCCTCCCCGCGTAGGCCAGCGGACAGCGCGTGCAGTCGCCAATCTCCTCCTGGATCGCGCGCAGCGCAGCCTCCCGCTCCTCAGCCGGAATCGCCGCCGCAGGCAAAGGTGCAAGATCGTTGAACGAGATAAGTTTGACTGGCGGCATGGGGAACGTCTCGGCAATTGGTGGCGTGGATGGTGAATCGCCCGGAAAATATCCGTCGCTCTCCACCGCTGTTGCAGATGCAATATGAGCGGCGGGCGCGATGTCTTCGGCTGAAATGGCGTTCGCGCTGGCAGCAGCGGTCGCAATCGACTCATTCAGCGTTTCAGCCTCGCACGCGGCCTGTGGCGCCGGTTCGCCGCGTCGATAGAAGTCGTGAACGCCGAGGTCGCGAAAGTACTCGACCCACGCGCGCACCTGCGTTTCCGTCTCGCCCTGCATCGCGGCGGCTACAGCTCCGGCTCGGCAGGCACGGGCGCAACGACGGCTTCCGGCTTATGGGTGACGACGAAGGTCACGCATCCCTGGTTGATCTCGTCCTGCGCCACGCGGCACGCCTTCATGCTCTTGGTGGCCATCAGCGGCACCGCGCCCGACTGCAACTGCCGTGCCCTGCGCGCCGCGCCCTTCACAAGGCTGTACTTGTTGTGGAGAGGGTTCTCATTCGCCATTGTTCGCACCTCGAGGGATGCTTTCAATCTACCCCAACCGCGCCAATTTGTCCCGTCACGTCCCCCAGTGGATAACCGGACACAACCTGGAACATCGACTGTTTTGAAAGGGCGTGACTTTAGTCCCGCTGCAACCACTTTTGAATCAACTGGAGTTTTAGCCCCGGAGGAAATTTCGCGGCAACTCACCCAACCTGGAAGCTCTCCAACACGGCACCGAGCCGCGGCGAACGCGCACCCGTCCTGCAACTCACCGCCATCGCCGTCACGCCGTCGCCTTCGCCGCGTTCGGTCAGCACAATCGCGCGCATCTCCGCCGTGGCCTGGTCCAGCACGTCGTTCACCAGCGCGTACTTGTACTGCCACACCTGCTCCAACTCGCTGCGCGCCTGCTGTAGCCGCCGCTCGATTTCTTCTTCCGATATCGTAGGTTCGGCGAGACTGCGGTTGCGCAGACGCATCTCCAGAACCTCGGGGCTGGGCGGCAGGATGAAGATCGACACCGCCCCCGGCATCCGCCGCATCACCTGCTTCGCGCCCTGCACGTCGATGTCCAGCAGCAGGTCCTTGCCCGCCGCCCGCGCGTGGTCGAGCGCTCGCCGCGCCGTCCCATAGTAGTTGCCGAAGACCTCGGCCCACTCCATAAACTCGTCCGCCGCAATCATCCGCTCGAAGCTCTCGCGGCTGGTGAAGTGGTACTCGCGCCCGTCCGTCTCCGAGCCCCTCGGCGCGCGCGTCGTGTACGAGATAGAAAACTCCAACCCCTCCACCAGCGTGCGCACCTGCGCCACCAGCGTCGATTTGCCCGAACCCGAGGGCGCCGAAATGATAAACAGTATCCCTGCCATGCTTTACAAACAGTGTAAACCGTGGAGAATCTTTTATTGCCATAACTCTCTCTGCATCGGAGTAGACGACTGCCTTGCGGGTGGACATGCGTGAAATATTTCTGTATGTAGGCAGGTACTTGTGGCACACTCGGTAATGTGAAAAACCTTAGGTACATTGAGCTCAAGAGCGGTCATAACGATAACGGCCCGGCTTGGATTGGATATGTTACTTCATCCAAGACTGGTCGGACGTTGTACTTCAACGGCCGGGGCTTGATGAAGCTCAAAGGACAGCGACGCGGGGAATCCGGCGGGAATCATGTTGATATGGAGACTGGAGAATCGTTCTGGGTTTCGGGCGTCAAGAAGAATGGTGAAGATCGTCACTGGGCCGGATCAGGAAAGGTTCTGGTTGAGGCCGCGGCAGTGTCCGAATACCTTCATACGATTGGGGTCAAGACCTTAGATACATCAAGATGTGCATTAACAAACTCCATCATCCAGACAGATATCGTAAGGCTCTCAAAACTGGCGAACCTGGATGGCAAAGGTTGGGGCAATGATCCAGATCCGTATTCGTTCGTCCGTAATGTGACTCTGTCAGCCCCAAAGTAGCATTAACTTCGCTCCGCCATTATCGTCTACTCCAGATTCTGCACCTGCTCGCGGGCGCGTTCGATCTCGGACTTCATTTCGAGGCCGAGAGTGGTGAGCCGCAGGCCCAGGCCGGGATCGCCGCCGGTCGTCTTCGACAGCATCGTGTTGGCCTCGCGGTTCAGCTCTTGCAGCAGGAAGTCCAGCCGCTTGCCCAGTTCGCCGCCCGCGTCCAGCATCTCCAGAAAGCTCTCGATATGCGCGCGCAGCCGCACCAGCTCCTCCTCGATGTCGGACCGCTCCACCAGTAGCGCAGCCTCCGCCAGCAGCCGCGAGTCGACAACCTGAACCGCAGACTCATCCACCTTCAGCAGCTCTCCAATCCTCGTCCGCAACCGTTCATAGTGTGCCTCCCGCGCGCCCGCGCGCAGCTCCGCGGCCTCCTCGGCCAGCGCGCGCAGCCGCATCATCTCCGCGCGCAGCTCCGCCGCCAGCGTCGCGCCCTCCACCGCGCGCACCTGGTTTAACTGGTCGATCAGCGTTGGCGCCAGCGCCATCACCGCAGCCTCCAGCGCCGTCGCGCGCGACTCATCCGGCGCTGCGGCCGCGCCCTCCGACGAGAGCACGCCCGGCATCAGCAGCAGTTCGTTCAGGTTCGGTTCCACGTTGAAGTGGTGCAGCTTGGCCGCCTCATGGAAGACCTGGACGTGCGCCGCCAGCAGCTCGCGGTTGAGCTGGATGGTCACTGCGGCCTCGCGCGCGCGGCGATCCAGATGCAGCGTCACATCCACATGCCCGCGCCGGACGCGCTCCTTGATCAGCCGCCGCAGCGCAACCTCCAGCGCGTCGCAGTCGCCGGGCAGGCGCAGGCTCAGGTCGAGAAAGCGATGGTTCACGCTCTTCAACGTCAGCGTGAATGCGAGCTCGTCCGCGGTCGCCGACTGCGCCGTCGCAAATCCGGTCATCGAGTGAATGGGTGCAATCTTCTTCGCCATCGCTTACTTTGTTCCTTCCATAACCTCTGCCTCTGCGTTCTGGGCCTCATTCGCCGCGCGCTGCTCCAACTCGGACGAGTCGAACTGAAGATCGTACAGCCGCCGGTAGGTCCCCAACTGCTGCATCAACTCCTCGTGCGTGCCCGTCTCCATAATTCGTCCGTCCTCAATCACCACGATGCGCGTAGCCCGGCGCACGGTCGACATGCGATGCGCAATCACAAACACCGTTCGGTCCTGCATCAAATTCGCCAGCGCGGCCTGCACAAACGCCTCGCTCTCGGTGTCCAGCGCCGAGGTCGCCTCATCCAGAATCAGGATGGGCGCGTTCTTCAGGATGGCGCGCGCAATCGCCAGCCGCTGCCGCTCGCCGCCCGAAAGCCGCACGCCCTTCTCGCCGATCATGGTGTCGTAGCCATGCTTCATGCGCAGAATAAAGTCGTGCGCCAGGGCCATGCGCGCCACCTCCTCGACGCGGCCCAGAGGCACGTCGGGCTGGCCATACGCGATGTTGTTGCGCACCGTGTCGTTGAACAGGATCGTCTCCTGCGTCACCTTGCCGATCTGCTTGCGCAGGCTGGCGATGGTCACGTCCCTCAGGTCGTGCCCGTCGATCGTGATGCGCCCGCCTGTCACATCGAAGAAGCGCGGAATCAGGTTCACCAGCGACGACTTCCCCGCCCCGCTCGGCCCCACAATCGCAATTACCTCGCCCCGCTTCACCTCAAGGTCGATCGCGTGCAGCACCTCGGTCACCTCGCTGCCGCTGGCGTATGCGAAATTGACCTGCTCGAAGCGAACGGAGTCCTTGAAGCCCCGCAGCACGAACGCGCGCTTCTTCTCAACCACATCGTCCTCGGCGTCCATGAAGCGGAATATCTCAACGCTCGCGCCCAGCGCCTGCTGAAAGCCGTTGTAGTACAGCGCAAATTTGCGCACCGGATCGTACAGGCTGAAGACCGCGAAGATGAAGACGATGAAGTCGCCCAGCGTCATCGTCCCATGCATGATTTTGTTCCGTCCCAGCAGAAGCAGCAGCGCGATCCCCACCGCGCCGATCGCATCCATCAGCGGCGAGCTGATGGCTTGCACGCTCACCGACTTGAGGTTTGCGTGGAACAGGCGCCGCGCGGCGTGACGGAACCGGTTCGTCTCCCACCGCTCCATCCCGAACGCCTTCACAATCCCGTTGCCGGTGATTGTCTCGTGCAGGATGTTCTGGATCTCCGCCAGCTTGTCCTGTCCCGTGCGTGTCGTCGTCCGCACTCCGCGTCCAACCCGCCGGGCTGGAAGCAGGACGATCACGATGAAGACCAGCAGCCCCCAGGCCATGTTTCCGCCAAAGCTGATCGCAACACAGGCCATGGCGATCAGGGTAAAGAATTGCTGCAGAAAATCGGCCATGATGGTCGACATGGCATACTGCACCCGCTCGATGTCGTTGATGATCGTCGACAGCAGCATGCCGGTCGAGTGCTTCTGGAAGAACGCAACCGAGCGCCGCAGCACCGCGTCGTACAGGTCGTTGCGCAGGTCGGTAATCATGCCGAAGCCCGCGTAGTTCACCAGGTATGTACCCGTGTAGTCGCAGATGGACTTCAGCAGCGCCGAGGCAATCAACGCGTAGGCCACCACCGACCACGCATTGTGAAAGTGGCTGGGCACCAGGAAGTGCAAATCGATCCAGCGGTTCACCACTGGAACGCGGAAGAGCAGAAAGTCGGGGCTCTGGCTCTCCGGTCGAAGCACCTTGTCGAAGATGGGCTTGATCAGATACAGGCGCAGCCCGGCCATCGCGCCCACAATCGCCATCAGCACAACCGACGCCAGCGTATAGAGCGCGTACGGACGCGCATACCGCAGCAGCCGCCAGACGCGCCTCATGCAGTCCATCCCCGGGTGTCGTCGCCATTCAAGCGCATTCAGCTATTCTATTGTTTTTTGCGGAAGGTGACGCAGGCAATGCCATGGCTCATCCATGAAGTCCTTACCGCGGCATGTCGCGGTGCGCCGTCTTCACGCGGTAGCCCTCCGCCTCCAGCCGCTTCTTCATCTCTTCCGCGATGAACACCGAGCGGTGCTGTCCGCCGGTGCATCCGAACGCCACCGTCAGATAGCTCTTCCCCTCCTCGATGTAGTGCGGCAGCAGGAATTTCAGCATCTCCGTCGCCTTCTCCAGGAACTCCAGCGTCTGGGGGAACTGCCGGATGTACTTCGCCACCTTGGCATGACGCCCGGTCAGCTTGCGGAACTCCGGCACAAAGTGCGGATTGGGCAGAAAGCGCACATCGAAGACCAGGTCCGCGTCGGCGGGCACGCCGTTCTTGAAGCCGAAGCTGGACACCGAGATGATCAGTTCGCGGTCTCCCGCCGCGCGCTCGAACTGCGCGATGACGTGCGCGCGCAGCTCATGCACGTTGAACTTCGTCGTGTCCAGCACGATGTCGGCGACGTTGCGCACCGGGTCCAGCCGCTTGCGTTCCGCGCGAATGCCATGCACCACCGTCTCGTCGCGGCCCATCGGATGCGGTCGCCGCGTCTCCGAAAACCGCCGCACCAGAGAGTCTTCGCTGGCCTCCAAATAGACCACGCGCGTGGGCAACACCTTGCGCACTTGCTTCAGGATCGCCGGAAACCGCTCCAGCCGCATCCCCTCGCGCACGTCCACCACCAGCGCCGCGCGCTCGATCTCCACCGACTGGCGAACCAGGTCGGCGAAGCGTGGGATCAGCTCCAGCGGCAGGTTGTCCACCGAGTAGTAGCCCAGGTCCTCGAACGCCTTCAGGGCCGACAGCTTGCCCGAGCCGGACATGCCGGTCAGGATCACTAGCTCTCCGTTTTCGCTATGGTTGACCTGCTCGCTCGGAGGCTTTCCCGTCTTGGCAACGCGTTTCGCGGTCATGCTGAAATCCTAGCACCCCGCCAGCTTCTAGAGCGGTTTCACCGC
>PKWU01000052.1 GCA_003132145.1 Granulicella sp. | reverse complement strand
AGCGGTTTCACCGCAGGTCTTTACAGGAGCGAAGAACGTTTGCGTGGTTTTTCCTCAAGAAAAACCACTTTAATAATTCTCGCGCGATAACAGTTGCGGTGAAACCGCTCTAGCGGCTACGCATCGGGGATAGCCAGACAGAAATCGCTCTGCGGGTTTTTCCCTTTCATCTGCAAAGAAATCCACAGCCATTCTCCCGTGTCTACAACTTGCGCAGTATCCCATACAGCGGAAGTGTTATGGTTCTATTCGATACTGGCGCGGATCATTGTTTCTGGAAGCGGTCAAGCCGTTGGTACGGAGTTCGCATTGGTTCACACTGCATCTCTCGTTTTGGTCTTGCCGGAAACGATTCTGCTGTCCCGTCCGGTTGCCCTCTGTTCGGACTGGGACGAAGGGGATTCCCTATGATCCGCTGGTCGCGAGCGCTGGAGTCCTCCATGGATTTGTGCAGCCTGCCATCGCCGCACCGCATTCCGCAGTGCGTGGCCGGCATGGCATTCAACTTCAGCAAGATCGATCTCTCTGTCCCCGCGGCGCGGCATCATGCGGCCAGGCATGAGGAGAGCCAGACTGGTTCGGCAGCCTCCACGCGCGCCGGAACCAGCAGGCCCAGCTTCGATATTCCCGACTGTTCGCTGGCCAGATAGATCTACAGCGGTTTCACCGCAACTGTTATCGCGCGAGAATTATTAAAGTGGTTTTTCTTGAGGAAAAACCACGCAAACGTTCTTAGCTCCTGTATAGACCTGCGGTGAAACCGCTCTATCGCTGCGCGGCTCTACGCCACCAAGACGTCCGTCTGGCTGAAGTCGTTGCCCTTGAAGAGCAGCGGTTCGCCATGCTGCTTCGCCAACGCATAGGAGAAGCAATCGCCAAAGTTGAGTCCTGCCGGATGTCTTCCCTTGCCGAACCGCCGGAATCCGTCCCGTGCAAGTAATGCCTGTTCATGATCGACCGGGATAACCACCAGTCGCAGCCGTGTCGTCAGGATGTCGAGGGCAGCAATCGGATCTGGCCGTCTCCGCCGAATTGCCACAATGGAGGCCTCTGCCAGAGTGGCAGCCGAGATCAGCCGAATCCGGTCATTCAAAATGGCAGAGGCATAGATCGACCCATCCGGCTCATCCAGAAATATCGCCATCAGCGCAGACGAGTCGATGACCATTACTCGCAGATTCCGTCCGGGCCATACCCCAGAATCTCGTCGTCAGTCAGCTCCGTATTGATCGGCCGCAGCTTGAAGCTGCGCATCAGCTCAAGAATCTCATCCACCGTCGGAGATGGAAGATCGACGCCAGCGGGCCTGAGTCGAACGATCCGCTCATCCGCCGCCGTGCCAATTGCATCCGTGATGGATTCGCCAGTCGTCAAAGCCATATCCCGGACCTTCTGTTCAACCGCCGGATTGTTGATATGCAGCGCCATGTACACAGTGTACATGACTGGCTCATTCTGTCTCGGCTTCTTCTTCCTCTTCTTCCACCGTGTCGCCTTCTTCCACCTTGTCGCCCTCGCCGGGGGCAAGGAAGAGGTTGGTCTCCAGGCCGTGCTGGCGGGTGTAGAGGTCGAAGTAGCGCCCGCCCAGGCGGTAGAGCGACTCATGCGTGCCGCGCTCGACGATCAGGCCACCCTCGATCACCAGGATCTGGTCCGCGCGGCGGATGGTCGACAGCCGGTGCGCGATGACGAAGGTCGTGCGTCCCTTCATCAGGTGGTTCAAACCGCCCTGGATCATCGCCTCGGACTCGGAGTCGAGCGAGCTGGTTGCCTCATCGAGGATCAGAATCCGCGGGTCGGCCAGGATGGCGCGCGCAATCGAGATGCGCTGCCGCTGGCCGCCCGATAGCTTCACTCCGCGTTCGCCGACGATCGTCTCGTAGGCCGCGGGAAACTTCTCTGCAAACTCATCGACGCGCGCGATGCGGCAGGCCTCCATCCACTCGTCGTCGGTCGCATTGGGACGCGAGAACTTCACATTCTCGCGGATTGTGCCGTCGAAGAGGAAGGTCTCCTGCAGCACCACGCCGAGCTGCTCGCGGAAGCTGCTCAGGCGGATCGTGGCCAGGTCCACGCCGTCGATCAGCACGCGCCCCGTGGTCGCCGTGTGGAAGCCGCAGATCAGGCTGATGATCGTCGACTTGCCCGAGCCCGACGAGCCGACCAGCGCAGTGACCGTTCCCGGCGTCGACTCGAAGCTCATGCCATGCAGCACCGGCTTGCCCTTCTCGTACTCGAAGACCACGTCCTCGAAGGCCACATCGCCGCGCACATCGAACGCATGAGTGCGCGCCGGCTCGGAGTCCTCCTCGCGCTCATTCATAATCTCCGCCGTGCGATCCAGCCCTGCCACCGCCTCGGTCAACTGCGTGCCGATATTCACAAGCTGCGCAATCGGTGCCGTCATAAACGCCAAAAACATCACATACGAGAAATAGCTCCCGGGCGTCAGCTTCCCTGCCGCATTCAGGTGCGCCCCCAGATACATCACCACCGCGCCAACGATCCCCAGAATCACCGTCGAGGACAGCATCATCAGCGACTGCGCCGTCAGTGAACTGATCACGTTGTTCAGCAGCCGCGTCACCCCAGCCGCGAAGACCCGCTCCTCGCTTGCCTCCGCGTGGTAGCCCTTCACCACGCGCACGCCTCCCAGGGATTCGGTCAGCCGCCCCGTCACCTCGGCGTTGATCTTGGCGCGCTCGCGGAAGATGGGCCGAATCGTCTTGAACGCCCGCTGCAGCACCAGCGCAAATGCCGTCATAATCACAAACGCCAGAAGCGTCATGCTGACGCTCACATACATGAGATACGCAAACGCCTCCAGCGCGATTATCACGCCCCCGACGAAGTCCACAACGCCCGTACCTATCAGGTTGCGCACGCCCTCCACGTCCGTCATGATGCGCGCCACCAGCGTGCCCGTCCGGTTTTCGTCGTAGAACGTCACCGACAGCCGCCCAATGTGCGCCTGCACTTGCTTGCGCAGATCGGCAATCAGCCGCTGCCCCTCGGTCGACAGCAACTGCGTCAGGGCATACGACGTCAGTCCCTGGATCAACGTCGCCGCCAGCACAGCCCCTACGATATACGGCAGCAGCCCCATCTGGTGCTTCGTGAACACCCGGTCAATCAGCGGACGAAACGAATAAGGCAGCACCAACGCGCACGTCTTATTCACAATCATCAGCACAAAACATCCCGCCAGCAGCCATCGCCGCGGCTTTGCCAGCTTCCATACCTCGGGAAGCACCTTCTTCAAACTGGGTTTGGGCCGCTTGGCGGTCAGGTCGGCGGAGAGAGCGCGCCCCGTTCCCCGGCTTGGCCGGTCTCCCGAAGGAACCCCACCCCCCATCCCACCACCCATGCCGGATGATCCAAACGACGAAGACATATGACGCAAGTGTACGCCGACCAGGGGCCCGGCCGTCGGCGCCTGCGATAAGATGGAGCGGTCCAGCAGGAGAAAGCAGTTCAGCGGCATACGTATTTGCAAGCCGTGCGTCTGAAGGAAGATAGAGAGGTGAAGATCTTGTTGACAAAGAGATTGGCAGGAATCGCGCGTGGCTGTTTTCTTCTGTTGCTGGTGGGTGCGCTGCTGACAGCGGCGAGTACGGCTGTGTCGGCGCAGGTGGCTCCGCTGGCGCCGCGCTGGCTGGCGGGAACGCCGCCTCCGCCGGTGGAGACCTTTGCCGATGGGCTGGCGCGGCACCACATCGATCTGACCGAAACGGCGCTGATTGCCGCGCTCACGGACCCGGACGGTGAGGTGCGCAGCCTGGCGGCGGCGCAACTGGCGGCCATGGACGACCATCCGGCGCTGACGGCGATTCTTGACAGGCTGGATGTTGAACCGGACCCCCAGGTGCAGGTGAATCTGGCGGGAGCGGCGACCTGGCTTGGCTCGAACCGCGCTCTCGACCGGCTGCAACGGCTCTGCCAGAACCTGAACGTGCCTTCTACGGCGCGGCTGGATGCAGCGCGCTACGTCTCCAACAAGGAACTGCTTACATGCTTCTCCGCAGTAGAGCAGATTGAGCAGTCCGAGCAGGACGCAAGCATCCGGGTGCTGGCGCTGGAGGCCGCGGTGAACTATCCGGGACAGAGTGAGAGGACGAAAGCCCTGGCCGTCTCGGCGCTGACGGACCGTGACCCAACGGTGCGGATTGCGGCGATAGAGGCGCTGCGGACCCTGCACGCAACCGGCGCGGTCGATGCGCTTAGTCGCGCACTGCAGGTCGAGGACGATGATACGGCGCGCGAGCATCTGCGCGCGGCGATCCGCGTTCTTCGCCTCCCCAAAGCGGAGCAATGACGCGTAGCAATAACTCGGAGCAAGGAACGATTGCGCCAGCGCGGCGATCTATCGATTGCCCTTGCCCCTATCGATGTGTGACAGCTTGCAGGGAGAAATCCGAATCTCTACGCAGTCGGCTTGCCCGTCCTGCGAACCGCGATGAACGAGCGCACGCAGAGCAGCACAAAGACCAGGCAGATCAGCGCCATCGCCAACTGGTCCGCGACCGCGATGGGATAGGCCAGCGGCGCGCCGTGCGCATGGATATACACGGAGAGAGCCCTTGTCCCCGCGCCGATAAACCCCACCAGTCCCAGCACTGCCGCGGCGTGCATCCATAGCATTCTCCGCTTCTCGTCTTCGTTGCGGGCCAGCAGGCCGCAGACTGCCAGCGCAAGCCCGAACCAGGTTGGGAACAGCGCCGTCGGATGCGCGCTCCCCGTGGCCACAAATCCCCAGATGCCCAGCAGAATCAGGACAACTCCGAAACCGATCGTCAGCTTTGCCATCGTGTGGTTCTCCTTTTGCAGGTTGAACGTATGTTTCTGTAGAGGCGATGGAACCAGAGCGCCACCGTTTGCAACTCTAATTGCTACCGCTTGCAGAGCAAGGTTGCAAGCGGATTTTCAGTAAATCAGCCGGGCCGCGGCGCGTCACGCTGCGGCTGCGCTCCGGATCGCCGCCAGCACCTCGGCCGGCGTCCACTCGTTGGTGGCGTACCACGCGCGCACCCGGCCGTCCTTGCCGATCAGCGCCGTCGACAGCGAGTGGGTCGGCAGGCCCGCGTCGCCCGGCGTAATCCCCACATCGAAGAATTGCGTCAGCGCGGCCAGCTCGCCCACAGGCGGCGCGGCAAAGTCCCAGTGCGCGAACGCCGCCTTAGCATCGCCTCCGATATACGTCTCGCCGTAGCTCTTCAGTACCGCCGGCGTATCCACCTTGGGATCGAAGCTGATGCTCAGCAGGTGCGTCCTGGCGTAGAGCGCGGGATCGGCCTTGAGCGCACGGTCGATCTGGGCGAAGTTCTGGCTCATGCGGATGCAGTAGTCCGGCAGCGGGCAGCGCGTGTACACAAACGTCAGCAGCAGCACACGTCCCTTGAACTGGGCGAGATGGATGGTGCGCCCGCTCTGGTTGACAAGCCGGAAGTCGGGCACCGCATCGCCCGCCGTGGGGACGTGATATTGCACGGCGGGCTTATAGTCGGGCCGCGCCTGCGCCGTCACCACGATCTCATCCAGCACGGGTTCCTCGTACTCGTCCCCAACCTTGCGCACCAGCATCTTCGCGGTGATGCGGTCGCCGGGATGCAGCTCGCTCACCACGCCCGGGTCCTTCAGCTTGTAGGGCATGGTCATCGCGTCCATGAAGCCCGGAATGGCCTCGTGGTCCAGCACCACCATTCCCTTCGCCGCATCCACGCTGACGATCCTGCCGCGCACCGAAAAGGTCTCCAGCTCACCCGCCGCAGCGGCCCCATTCGTCGCGCCAGAACTGCTCGCCGCAGTGGAAGAAGCGCCAGCCGCGCCAGACACAGCGCTGCTCGACTGTCTGCAACCAGCCGCGAATGTCACAACCAGAACCAAACCGACCGCCGCTCGCAACGCAAATCGCATAGGCAACGCCCTCCTGCGTCCATCATACTTCCGTCTCGCCGCAAGGGTTGGCCGCCTGCCAATGGAGGAGAGCGAGAATGATTGTCTACGGGCTGGAAGACGGATTGCCGCTCCACACCCGCGCATCTCGCACCGCGTTTTCCGCATCCGGCAGGCGTATAAAGGGCGTATGAAATCGTCCGCCGAGCTGCCCCGGCAGATTCAGCAGGCGCTGGAGCGCGGCTGGACCGTTCTGACCGCCAACCAGCGCGCCGCGCGAACCCTGCACCACGGGTACGATCTCGACCAGCGCGCCCGCGGCCTCACCCACTGGGAGCCTCCGGCAATCCTCGCCTGGGATGCGTGGCTCGCCAGCCTCTGGCACCGCCTTCTGCTCGACGGTCGCGCCTCCGAACTGCTGCTCAGCCCCACGCAGGAGCACACCCTCTGGCGTGCCATCATCGCGGCGGACCCGGTCAATGCCAGCCTCCGCCCCATCGACTCGCTCGCCGAGCTTGCCGCCGAAGCGTGGCTGCTGCTGCACGCCTACTGCGGTCGCCGCCGTCTGCAGGCTGCCGTCGCCAACGCAGACACGCGCGACTTCGCCCGCTGGGCCAATGAATTCGACCGCCGCGCGATTCGTGCGCAACTCCTCACCCAGGCGCAGCTTCCGGAAGCCCTGCGCGCCGCATTCGCCGAAGGAAGATTTACCGCAACGCAGCCAGCGCAGCCACCGCAGGCCGGACTTCTGTTCGTCGGCTTCGACTCGATGAAGCCAGCGCAGACCGCCCTGCTCGACGCAATTCAGGCCACTGGAACGCCCATCGAAGAGCACAGCCCAAAAATCCCGTGTACAAGTTCGGGTGCCCCATCCATCGCAGTCTCACCGCGATGGATGGGAAGTCCAGATCGCGAGCCGGGTGCCCCATCCATCGCAGTCTCATCGCGATGGGTGGGAAGTCCAGATCGCGAGCCAGATGCAATCCCCAGCCTCACCCTGGTCTCCGCTCCCGACGAGCGCGCCGAACTCGCTGCCTGCGCCCGCTGGCTGCGCGCGCGCCTCACCCAGCAGTCAGACGCGCGCATCGCCGTCATCGTTCCCGCCATCGAGACCGTGCGCGCCCAGATCGACCGCGTCTTCCGCCAGACGCTCGCGCCCGAACTCAACCAGATCGACGCGCCCGCCAACTCCGGCCCCTATGAGTTCTCGCTCGGCGTGCCGCTGGCGCACACCCCGATGGTCGCCGCCGCGCTGGACATTCTGCGCTGGGCCACCGGCCCGCTCGCCCTCGACCGCGTCAGCGCGCTTCTGCTCTCGCCCCACTTCGCCGCCGGCAATCCGGAGTCCGGCCCGGAAAGCACTTCCCCTGTCTCCTCCGAACTCCTCGCCCGCGCCGAGTTCGACGCCTTCGTCCTGCGCAAGCATCCACTCCTGCAACCGCAGATCACACTCGACGAACTCCACGCGCTGGTTGCGGAGTCGAGACACATCTCCAGTCTGACAAACCTGCTGCACCGCCTGAGCGCACTTCGCCCGCTCTTCCTGCGCCGCGACCTGCTCACCGCTCAGCAAACCCACGCCGAGTGGGCCGCAACCTTCCACGAGCTGCTGGACGCCGCCGGCTGGGCCGCGCCGGGACGCGATGACAGCACCGAGTTCCAGACCCGCCGCAAGTGGCAGAGCGCCCTCGACGAGCTGGCGACCCTCGACTTTGACTCGCGCTCCGACGGCACACGAGTCCCCTTCGCCGCCGCCCTCGCCGCGCTCGAGCGCATCGCCACCGAGACGCTCTTCGCGCCCGAGTCGCGCCACGCGCCCATCCAGATCATGGGGCCGCTGGAGTCCGCCGGCTCCCGCTTCGACGCGGTCTGGTTCCTCGGCTCGAGCGACCTCGCATGGCCCGCCAGGCCCGCGCCCAATCCCCTCCTGCCCTGGCTCCTGCAGCGCGAACTCGCCATGCCCGGCGCAGACCCCGCGCAGGATACGGCACACGCCCGCCGCATCACCCAGCGCATCGCCGCCAGCGCACCGGATGTTCTCTTCAGCTACGCGCAACAGTCCAGCGAAGGACACCAGCGCCCGTCGCCCGTTCTGGCTGGATTGGCCCTCGAACTGCGCACCTCCGGCGAGATCGCTGCCACCGAACCGGCCGCTGAGCCTGTCGAATTGGAAGCATTTGCCGATGACGCACCCATCCCGCCTCCGCCGGACCGCGTCCTGCACGGCGGCGCGTCCATTCTCGCCTCTCAGGCCGCATGCGGATTCCGCGCCTTCGCCGAGAAGCGCCTCTTTTCCTCAGCTCTCGACACCGCCTCGCTTGGCCTCGATCCACGCCAGCGCGGCAGCCTCGTTCACGCCGTCCTGGAGAGCTTCTGGGCCGAGGTCGAATCCCAGTCCGCCCTCCAACTCCTCACTCCCGAAGAGCGCGAAGCCCGCCTCATGCACTGCATCCGCGTCACCCTCGACCGGCAATATCCCAACCCCGCGTCCGGCTGGCCCCGCGCCTACCTCCTCACCGAACGCCAGCGCCTGCTCAAACTGCTCGGTCCGTGGCTGGACTTCGAGGCCAACCAACGCGCGCCCTTCACCGTCAAGTCGCGCGAAGAGACCCTCCACGACGTCCAGATCGGCCCCTTGCGCCTCAACATCCGCGTCGACCGCGTAGACCGCATCGACCTCACCCAACTTCCCTCCGAGTCCGTCGAAGACGAGCCAGCCGACAGCGAACCGAAGGGCGAAAATCTCGCCGGCGAGATCATTCTCGACTACAAGACCGGTCCCGCCAGCCCCGCCGACTGGCTCGGCGACCGCCCCGACGCGCCGCAGCTTCCTCTCTACGCCGTCGTCAGCGCCGCAGCCAACAAAGAAGATGCGCCGCAGTTCGCCGCCGTCGCCTTCGCCAGCGTCCGCCCCGGCAAGGACCTGGGCCTCCACGGATACCAGTCCCGCGACGGAGTCCTTCCCAGCGCCGCAAAGCTGAAGACCACAAGCCTGGAGGCCCAGGTCGATGAGTGGCGCGAGGTCCTCACCGCGCTCGCCGAAGACTTCCACTCCGGCGAGGCGCGCGTCGATCCCAAGCAGTACCCGCAGACCTGCGCGCACTGCGAGCAGCGCCTTCTCTGCCGCCTCGACCCCGCCACGCTCGACGCCAACTCTCTGGACGAAGATTCCGGCGCAGAAGCCCCGGCCGGCTTCTCCGATTCCGCAAGCGCGGAGGCCGCCCGTGGCTGAACTCCTCCGTTTCCCGCCCAAATCCCCCGCCGAATCCAAGCCAGCCGCGCCGCCCGACGCCGAGGCCCGCCGCGAGGCCCTCGACATCCGCCGCTCCTTCATCGTCGAAGCGCCAGCCGGCTCGGGCAAGACCGGCCTGCTCATCCAGCGCCTGCTGAAGCTGCTGGCCGACGACTCCGTCGAGCAGCCTGAGCAGGTCCTCGCCATCACCTTCACCAACAAAGCCACCGCCGAGATGCGCGACCGCGTCCTCGCCCATCTGACCGCCGCAGCTCAATCCAACGCTGCCGAACCCGCCGTCCTACTCGATCTGGCCGCCGAATCCGATCCAGATGATTCGGGTGCCCCATCCATCGCAGCTTCATCGCGATGGGTGGGAGACGACAATCCCCCCCCAACCGACTTCCAATCCGAAACCCTGGCTCTTGCCCGCGCCGTTCTCGCCCGCGACCGCCAGCTCGGCTGGAACCTCCTCGACCACCCCCACCGCCTCAACATCCGCACCATCGACTCGGTCTGCGCCCAGATCGCGCGCACCCTCCCCGTTCTGTCCGGTTCCGGCGGTCGACTCACCCCCACCACCGACGCCGGTCCCCTCCACCGCGAGGCCGCGCGCCGCACCCTGCTTCTGCTCGGCACAGGCGACGCCGCCTTCGACGAAGCCCTGCGCAACCTCCTCCTCCACCGCGACGGCAACCTCGCCGAGTGTGAGTCTCTTCTCGCCAATATGCTCAGCCTGCGCGACCAGTGGGGCGACCTCATCCCCCTCACCCACGCGCAGCTCGACGAAGCATGGCTCGACGCCAACGTTCTGCCCCGCCTCGAACTCGCCCTCGACCACGCCATCCGCTCCGCGCTCACCCACCTCGCTCAAATCTTCCCCGCCGATCTCCTCGCCAACCTCACCAGCCTCGCTGCCGACCTCGCTCCCGCCGCCCCATACGACCCAGAAGTCCCCTCCCCCATCGCCCTCTGCGCCAACCTCCGCACCCCGCCCGAGCCCATCGCCGCAGCCCTCGACCACTGGATCGCGCTGCTCCACCTGCTCACGACGAGTAGCGGAGAACCGCGTAAAGAAAGAGGACTTACCAGTCGTAACTTAAAGTTTGGCTACAATAGAAAGCACTCCAGCCACACGCGTCTCGTCAATCTACTCGACGCACTCCGCGACCGCGACGACCTCCTCCTCGCATTCGAGAGCATTCGCGCCCTGCCCCCCGCCCACTACCCCGCAGATCAGTGGGCCGTCGCAAAATCTCTCTTCCGCGTTTTGAGCCGTGCGCTGGTCGAACTCCAACTCGTCTTCGCCGCTCGCAGCCAGTGCGACTTCACCGAGCTCAGCCTGCTTGCCCGCCACGCCCTCGACGCCGACTCCGGCGCGGACGACCTCGCCGCCGCCCTCGGCGCACGCCTCCAGCACCTCCTGGTCGACGAGATGCAGGACACCTCCACCACACAGTACGAACTCATCCAGCTCCTCACCGCCAGTTGGGACGGCTACGGGCAGACCGTCTTCCTGGTCGGCGACCCCCGTCAGTCCATCTACCTCTTCCGACAGGCGCGCGTCGAGCGATTCATCCGCTCCATGCATACCCAGCGCCTCGGCGACCTGCCGCTCACGCTCCTCCGCCTCACCGCTAACTTCCGCTCCCAAAGCACCCTTGTCGATCAGTTCAACCATGACTTCAACTTAATATTCCCCAACCAAGCAGACCCCGCCGCACTTCCCTATGCCGAAGTTGCCTCAACTCTCCCTGCCGCTCGTGAAGCCGAGGCCCTCGTTTGGCACGCGAACCCAATCTCAACAACCCCAGACGAGACGGGGACCCAGCCCTTGACGGTTTCTTCGTCAAGGATGGGATCCACCGAACTCCCCACCCCCGCTCAACTCCGTCAGCGCCAGGCACGCCACGACGCGCTTGAGATTCGCTGCATCGCACACCACTGGATCGACAAGGGCCTTCCCATTGGCCGCAAAACCATCCGGGATGAGTCCGGAAATGAGATCGCCGAGCCATGGCGCATCGCCGTCCTGGTGCGCATCCGCAACCACCTCATCGAGATCGTTGCCGCCCTCAATCTGCTCAACGACGAGCACGGACACACCGGCAGTATCCCATTCCGCGCGGTCGAGATCGAGTCCCTCAATCAGCGCCAGGAGGTCCTCGACCTCACCGCGCTCACCCGCGCCCTGCTCCACCCCGCCGACCGCGTCGCCGCGCTCGCCCTCCTGCGCGCTCCCTGGTGCGGCCTTTCGCTCGCCGACCTGCATACGCTCACTGGCTGCGACGACCCATCCCTCCAGAGCCACTCCATCCAGGGCCTCATGGCAGAGCGCGGCCACCTCCTCCCCGAAGACTCCATTCAGCGTCTCCAGCGCGTCTGGCAGGTCCTCACAGAAGCCGCTGCCCAGCGCGCGCGCCTCACTCACGCCCAGCTCGTCGAACGTGCCTGGCGATCGCTTGGCGGTGACGCTTGGCTCACTCAACCAGAATTAGTCAATGTCAACCGGTTCTTTCAGTTACTGGATGAACTGCAACTTGAACTGGAAGAAAATCGCTCCGCCAACCTGCTTGATCCAACCCTCCTCCAAAGCCGCCTGCAAGAGCTCTACGCCGAACCCAATCCCATCCCAAATGGAACCCCCTTCGTCGAACTCCTCACCATCCACAAGGCCAAGGGACTGGAGTGGGATGTCGTCCTCGTCCCTGCCCTCGAACGCCAGCCAGCCACCGACCGCTCCCGCCTGCTCACCTGGTCCGAACTGGAGCCAACCGACTCGTCCGCCGACACTGCGGCTCACCTCATGCTCGCTCCCATCGCCGGTCGTGGCGAGCCGTCGAAGGCCCTCAACAACTGGCTCAACGGTATCCATCACGCCCGCGAGGCCGCCGAACGCAAGCGCCTCTTCTATGTCGCCTGCACCCGCGCCCGTCAGGAGCTGCACCTCTTCGCCGCGCCCACTGTCTCCACCAGCGGCGAGATCCATCCCCACACCGCCAGTCTCCTCCAGGCCGCCTGGCCCGCCGCCCAACCCCACTTCGCCCCCACCGAGAATCTGGGTGCCCCAGGTCTCGATTCTGAGACCTGGGTTCGTGCCACAAATCTTCGTGTCTTCAATCCCACCGACGAACTCGAACTCGCCGCAGCAGCAGCGGCCCCATCCCACTCCAACCTGCAACGCCTCCCGCTCGCCTTCGATCCCGCCACCCGAATCGCCGCAAATCGCGCCCAAAGACTCCCCTACGGCGATTCCGACAGCGCCACCGTCTCCAGCCCGACCCAGTTCTCCCGCCCGGAAGGCTCGTTTGCCGCCCGCTCCTTCGGCAACGTCGTCCACGCGGCCCTCGAATCCCTGGCCACGCGCATCGCCACGGGCCAATCTCCAGAGGAACTCCTCGCCGAACTCCCCGCCTGGCTCCCGCGCATCGCCGCTCTGCTGCGCGCCGACGGCCTTCCCGCCTCCACCGTCAACCGCCTTGCCCGCGAGACACGCACTGCCCTGGAAAATACTTTGCGCGATCCCGACGGCCTCTGGCTGCTCGCACCCAACTCCTGCGCCGCCAGCGAGTTCGCCCTCACCGCCTGGCCCGCGCCAGCCTCCCCCGCCGAGCAGGCCGCGCCAGCCATAACCCGGCCCGCCTCCATCCGCCCCGTCTCTATCCGTATCGACCGCATCTTTCGCGCCGGCCTCGCGCCCCACGCTCCCGGCGAAGACTTCCTCTGGATCGTCGACTACAAGACCACCGCGCCCCACAGCTCCGCCAGCCTCGAAGACTTCCTCAACCACCAGCGCGCCGCCTACGCTCCTCAGCTTGAAACCTACGCCCGCGTCCTCACCCAGCTCCCGCACCCCCCAGACCGGCCCGCGCCCAAAGAGGTCCGCCTCGCACTCTACTACCCCACCCTTCCCCACCTCCTCTGGTGGCCCCTCGCCGCACCGTCCGCCTGAACCCACCGTCAGAGACCCCAAAGAACGTCTGCGCCGCGGGCAAATTCAATCCGCCAGCGAGGCAAGCGCGCGCTCCAGCCGCACGCCGCGCGAGGCCTTCAGCAGCACAGCATCGCCAGCCCGCAGGTTTGCCTTGAGCCATGCGCCAGCCTCTTCCGGCGTAGCGACAAAGAGCGCACTGGTTCCACCCTGCGCCGCGCCCTCGACCAGCGCCGCAGCCAGCCCGCGCACGCCGACGACGAAGTCCACGCCGCGCTCCGCCATCTGCCGTCCGCACTCGAGATGCAGCGCCTCACCTTCTGGCCCCAGCTCCAGCATCTCGCCCGCCACCACGATGTGCCTGCCTGCGTGCGTCACCGGCATCGCCAGCAGCGCGTCCACCATCGCATCCAGCGCGCACGGATTGGAGTTGTAGCAATCGTTGACGATCTTCGCGCCGCGCCACTCGACAACCTCGCCGCGTTTGTCGCCCGCGCGCAGCTCCTTCAGCGCCGTTGCGCACTCCGCCAACGTCATGCCGCTCTCGATCCCCACGGCAATCGCCGCCAGCGCGTTGTGTACGTTGTGCCGGCCCAGCAGATGCAGTTGCACGCTGGCCCGCTCGCCGCGCGCCGTCACGGTGAAGACGATGCCCTCCGCGCCAAGCTCGGCAATCCCGCCCGCGCGTACGTCGGCGCAGTCGCTCAGTCCATAAAAAACCGCGCGCTCGCCCATCCCCTCGCCAAACTTCGCGACAAACTCATCGTCGCAGTTCAGCATCGCGATTCCATCCGGCGGCAGCGCCTCGATCAGCTCATACTTGGCGCGCGCAACGCCCGCCATGCCGTCGGCGAAGAACTCCAGATGCACCGGCGCAACATTGGTCACCACCGCCCAGTCTGGCTGCGCGATGCGCGCCAGCGCGGCAATCTCGCCCGCGTGGTTCATGCCCATCTCGACAATCGCGACCTCGTGCTCCGTTTCCAGCTTCAGCAGTTGCAACGGAAGCCCGAAGCCATTGTTCAGATTGCCCTGCGACTTCAGCACACGAAAGCGCGCGCCCAGCACCTGCGCCACCGCGTCCTTTGTAGTGGTCTTCCCCGCCGACCCAGTGATGGCAATCACGCGCCCGCCCCAGTGCCGCCGCACCGCGCGCGCCAACTGCTGCAAGCTGGCGAGCACGCCGTCGGCCTCCGCATCGGGAACGCGCAGCAGCCGCGTCGAATCCATCCCCTCCGGCGCAATCCATCCCATGCTCACCACCGCGGCCACCGCGCCTTTCGCGAGCGCGGCAGCGACAAAGTCGTGCCCATCGAAGCGCTCGCCGCGCACTGCAAAAAAAAGCTCGCCCGCCGCGACCGTGCGCGAATCGATCGAGGTGCCCGTCGCCACGGCGTTCGCCGCGAACTCGCCCTCGGCGTGCATCCACTCCGCCACCTGCTGCAACGTCAGCTTCACCGCATCTCCTTCAAAATCTCTTCCGCAACCTTCACATCGTCGAACGGGACTGTCCGGTCGCGCAGGACCTGTTCCTTCTCGTGTCCTTTTCCTGCAATCAGAACAATGTCTCCCGCGCGCGCGGCGCGAATCGCAATCGCAATCGCCGCCGCGCGGTCCGGCTCGACGATGCACTCCGTGGTCGTCTCGCGTACGCCCACCAGAGCCTCCTCGATAATCGCCATCGGCTCCTCGCTGCGCGGATTGTCGCTAGTGAGAATGACGAGGTCGCTTCCCTCCGCGGCCGCGCGCCCCATGCGCGGACGCTTCGTCCTGTCGCGGTCGCCGCCGCATCCGAAGAGCGTAATCACGCGGCCGCTGCGCTCACCCACTAACTCGCGTGCCAGCACAATCAGGTTGCGTAGCGCATCGTCCGTATGCGCGTAGTCAACGACCACCGTGATGCCTGTATCGCCTGACGATACAGCCTGAAACCGCCCCGGTACCGGCTTCAAACTTTTCACCGAATCGGCGACTTCGTCGAATGTCAGACCCCTCGCAAGAGCTGCGCACATCGCTGCCAGCAGGTTAGAGACGTTGACTCTCCCGATTAACGGAGAATGAATCGGGAGATTGTCGAGAGGCGTATCGAATGAAAAAGTTGTACCCGTGGAGGAGTGTCGAACATTGAATGCACAATGAGTTGCCTCGGAATTGCCAATTCCATACGTTATCGACTCGCCGCCACGAAACGCCTTGCTCATCGATACGCCATACGCATCGTCCGCGTTGATCACAGCCACGCGCGGCGGCTTCGTCCCCACGCCTTCAAAGAGCTTTGCCTTTGCGGCGGCGTAAGCCTCCATCGTCCCGTGATAGTCCAGATGGTCCTGCGTCAGATTGGTGAAGATCGCCACGTCCACCGGAATTCCCCACACGCGCTCCTGCTCCAGCGCGTGTGAGCTCATCTCCATCACCGCTTCCGTCGCGCCCGCCGCCACGCCGTCCGCAAAGATCTTGTAGATGTCGCACGACTCCGGCGTAGTGTGCGGCGACTCGCGCACCTCGTCGCCGATGCGCGTCTCAATCGTCCCGATCAGCACGCACTTCCGTCCCACGCTGCGCAGCATCTGCTCCAGCAGATACGCGGTCGTTGTCTTGCCATTGGTCCCCGTCACTGCGCTGATCTTGAGCTTTCGTTCGGGATGTCCCATCACCGCCGCGCTCAACTCCGACAGCGCCCGCCGTCCATGTGCAACACGCACAGCAGCAATCGTCGGATGTTCAGTCCGCAGCTTTGCATAGGCTCCCTGCGAGTCGGTGACGATCGCCACCGCACCCTGCGCGATGGCCGCGTCGATGTAGCGATTGCCGTCCGTCGTCCCGCCGCGCATGGCCACAAACGCCGCGCCTGCGCGCACGCGGCGCGAGTCGTACTCGACGCTGGCGACTTCGCCGGCGGCGCCCCCACTCTCTATCCTCGTAACTTCCTGCAGCGCGTCAGCCCAGTGCATGAGTTCAATTCTATGTCCGCGCGGCAATAAGGCCGCCCGGCAATGCGATCTCGCAGTAATGAGGCACGCTCAACGCGAGAAGCGCACGACCACCTCGGTGCCCACCGGGACCATGGTGCCTGCCGCCGGCGCCTGCTCGCGCGCCAGGCCGCTGCCCACCGGCTCAACCCGCAGGCCGAGCGTCGCCGCCGTCTCCACCACCTTGCGCAGCGCGGAGCCGGTGAACGACGGCACGGTCACGCGCGCGCCGGCATCCACCACCACCGAGCCATTGGCGCGCGGCTGCACCGGCGGCGCAACCACGGGAGCGCGCAGCGAGGCAGAGGCTCCCGATGCGGCGTCTGGCATCGCCGAGTTTGTCCCGCCATTTGCGTTGAATGCGGCCAGCACCTTGGCCGGTAGAAGACCCAGGATGCGCGAGGTTCTTGTAGCGCCCGCGGCCCGTGGCGATGGAACAGGCGCGCTGGCCGCATTCGTCGCCGCGGCAGCGCGCGTCGCGTTCGCGTCCGTCGCGATGCTGGTCGAAGCGCGCAGCGGGTCGTCCGCGGGCAGGTTGTTGATCTCGTCGAACATTGCGTTCAAGTCGCCTGCGTGCTCGCTTGGCGCATCGTCCGGCATACCCTCTGAAGCCGCCGCGATCAACTGTTTGCTCGTCTTCAGCGGCTGGTCGTGAGGCACACCGAGGTACTCCAGGACCTGTTGCGCCACCTCCTGAAAGACCGGCGCCGACACCGCCGCGCCGTAGCGGCTGCCCACCGTCGGCGTATCGATGACCACCGCAATGGAGATCGCGGGCGAACTGACCGGCGCGAAGCCCGCGAAGCTCGCCACCAACTTGGTATGCGAGTAGGTATGCGTCGCCGGATCGATCTTCTGCGCCGTTCCTGTCTTGCCGCCGGCGCTGTATCCGTTCAACTGCGCGCCCTTGCCCGTTCCCTCGGTCACGGTTCCGGCCATCATGCTTCGCATCTTGGCCGCCGTCAGCTCCTGGATCACGCGGTGCGCGCCGTCCGGCAGCTTTGCCGGAAGCTGGTTCGCGGGACGGAAGGCCGCTGGCTGCAACCGTGCGTCGCCCTTCGTCGCGTCGGTCGATTGCAGCAGAACGTGCGGCGGCATGTACACGCCGCCATTGGCGATTGTGCTCACCATGGTGACAAGCTGAATGGGAGTCACACCCACCTCCTGTCCAATCGCAAGCGACAGGATGCTGGTCGAGCCCCACTTTCTGGGATTGGTCAGCAGACCGCGCGTCTCACTGGGCAGCTCGATGCCCGACCGGTCGCCGAAGCCGAAGGCCTTGATGTATTTGTAGAAAGTCTCCGGGCCAACCTTCAGCGCCATCTTGGCCGCGCCAACGTCGCTCGAATGCTCCAGCGCGTACTGCACCGTCACGCGTCCGAAGTGGTCGTCCTTGTCGTCGTGCAGCGTGCGCCCGTACATGGTCATCGAGCCGCCCTGGCAGTCCACAATGTCGTCCGGCTCCACGCCCGCCGCGTCGATCGCCGTCGAGTAGGTCACCAGCTTGAAGGTCGAGCCCGGCTCGTACACATCGCTCACGGCAAGGTTGGTCAGCGAGCCCGGCTCCATGTGCCGCGAGTCGTTGGGGTTGAAGCGCGGCGAAATCGCCAGCGCAAGAATCTGCCCGGTGTGCGGGTCCTGCACCACCACCGTGCCATGCAGCGCACCCACCTTGGCCACCTGCTCGTCCAGCGCGCGCTCGGCCATGTACTGAATGTTGGAGTCGATGGTGAGCACCAGGTTCTCGCCCGGCAGCGGCTCGTTTTCCACGCTGCCCATCACATGGCGCCGCGCGTCCACCGCGGTCAGCATGTGGCCGGGAGTGCCGTGCATCTCGTCGTCGAACTGCTGCTCCAGCCCGCCCAATCCGGTGTCGTCGGTGCCCACATAGCCCAGCACCTGCGCGGCCAGATCGTTGTTGGGATAAAAACGCTTGAACTCTTTTTGGAAGTAGACGCCCTTCAGGTTCAGCTCGCGTACCCGGTTTGCCGTGTCCGCATCGACCCGCCGCGCCACCCACGCAAAGCTCTTCGAGTCGTTGAAGCGCGCCAGAATCTGCTGCTCCGAGGTGAAGTTGTCCGTGGGTTCGGAATGCACCACCTTGGCCAGCATCTCCGCCGCCGCCGCGCGGTTCTCGCCCATCTCCGACGGCACAGCGAAGACCGAATCGACCGACACCGTCACGGCCAGCTCGCGCAGGTTGCGGTCGTACAGCACACCGCGCTGCGGGGCCACCTCGAAGGTGCGCTGCTGCTGGTGCTTTGCCTTGTCGATCCACTCCGCGTGCTGGATCACCTGTAGCCACACCAGCCGCCCGCCGATGACCGCAACCCACACGCAGAAGAAGATCGCAACCCACGCAAAGCGTTCCTTGCGGATCGGAGCGGTCAGTGTCCGGCGCGCGTTCTGACGTGGAGCTATATTCATGAAATCCAAAACCGCCTGTACTTAGGGCAGCGTGGGAGTGGACGCCTGCGCCAGCACCGGAACATTGCCGCCGGCCCCATCGGGGCGAACCACCTGGCCCGGCTCGGGCGCGTTGAGTCCGAGCTGCTGGCGCGCGATCTGGTCGATGCGCACCGGATTGCTCAACTGAGCCTCGCTCAGCCGCAGTTGCCGGTTCTGCTCCTGCATCTGCGCCACCTGCTGCTTCTGCGTCTCCACCTGGTAGCCGATCTCGATGGCTGAAAAATGCTGCCACACATAGATCATCACCAGCAGAAACAGAATGCTCATGGTCATGGTGAAGATGCGCATCTCGCGTCGCCGCTCCGGATCGTCGGCTTTCACGATGCGGCTGTTGTCGATGTGCTTGACGAAGAAAACCTCGGGCGTGGGCCCGCGGCGGGCGCGGCGTTGCAGCTCGAACAACTCGCGATTGCGTTGTGCGCGGGCCTGCGACGCATTGCTCATGCTTCCCGTGCCCATTCCGAAGATCATTCCCTGCCCTGCTATCGCTGCTGTCGCCATCGCCCCTCCTTTTCCTTCGTCTTATCTTTTGTACTTGCTCGTTGTTCCCTGTTCCCTGGTCCCTATTCCCTGCTTTTCAGCCGCTCGCAGCTTTGCGCTTCTCGACCGCGGGTTCCGCATCTGCTCCTGCTCCTCCGCAACCACCGGCTTCTTCGTCAGCACTTGCAAAACCTTGTTCCGCCCAGCCTCGCGAAACGCATCTTTCACCAGCCGGTCTTCCAGCGAGTGGAAGCTGATCAGCACCAGCCTTCCTCCCGGTTTCAGCAGAGATGGCGCGCTTGCCAGCAGCGACCTGATCTCTCCCAACTCATCATTCACTCGAATTCGAAGCGCCTGAAAGGTCCGTGTCGCGGGATGAATCTTGTCGCCTTTCATTGAGGGGGCCGCGGCCGATATGATCGAAGCCAATTCCGCTGTCGAACGTATCGGCCGGGCCCGCACAATGGCTCTGGCGATTCTCCGCGACCTCCTTTCCTCTCCGAATTCGTAAATCAGGTCGGCGAGTTCGTTTTCGTCTTCCTGATTTACCACTTGCTCGGCCGTCTCCCCGCTGCGCGTGTCCATCCGCATGTCGAGCGGTGCATCTAGCCGAAAACTGAATCCTCTCTGTGCCTCATCCAACTGCAGGCTGCTCACGCCGAAGTCGGCAAGCAATCCATCCAGACTCTCCGGCGCGATCACTCCGGCCGCCTCCGAGAAAGCTCGCGGCTCGAAGACCACCTCCGGCATCGCGTCGCCCAGCTCGGCCCTGAGCTCTTCCATCCGGGCCTTCGCCAACTCCATCGCCTCGGGGTCGCGGTCGAAGCAGATCAGCCTGCCCCGCGCGCCCAGCCGCTTGGCAATCTCCGCCGAGTGGCCGCCCAGCCCGACCGTCGCATCCACAATCACGCCGCCGGGCCGCACATTGAGGAACTCTAAAACTTCATCTAAAAGAACCGGCACATGTTGCGGTTTGTTCATCCCGTCCGCCTCTGTGCTGCCCCTGGGGGCCAAACCAAACTCCAAACTCTTCTCGGCCTACGTCTCGTTCGTCTTTCCCGCAAACGAGCTCAGATCCTCGTCCGTCAGCTCGACCGCGCCCGTGGCCTTGGTCATCATGCTGGTGAAGACCTCGCTGTTCACAACCTCCAGCAGCGTCTGCGACCCCAGCACCTCGACGTCTCCCGTCACCTTGGCCATCTCCCTCAGCTTCTGCGGGATCAGCAACCGGCCCTGCGCGTCCATCTCCGCCATCTGCCCGTAAAAGTTCGTCACATCCTGAAACTTCCGCCGCACCGGATCCATGGGAGACATCTTCTTCAGCGACTGCTCAATCTCCTCCCACTCCTTCAGCGGATAGATCTGCGCCCGCTTGCCATCCATGCTCGTGATGTAGAACAGCGGCCCGTAGACCTCATCCACCCGGCGCTTGAACTCAGCCGGCAGCTTCAGCCGGCCCTTCTCGTCCACGCGCGTTGGGTGATTGCCACGAAACATCTCGACCTCAGACCCCGGAACCACACTTGCCAACCCAGGGAAAACAGCTTTTTGGAATAAACTGGCCTGGAAGTGAGCGACCTATTCCGCTGTACTCCAATTTATACCACTTCACTCCACATCGACATCCTGCCTCAGCAGATTAGTGTTGGCAAGCCCTAAATTAGGAATGCGGGGAAGTATTTTCGGGCCGAATGTGGAAAAATCTACCTGTAGAGACACTTAAGCCACAGACGCTATATGTAGTGTTTAACTCGATGGTTCCCCCCGCAAACTCCCCTTGCACCCCACCCAAAGTTCCTATAGCAAAACAAAAGCGAAAATCGCCCGTATGGACTTCAGCCCCTTCTCAATCCTCAGCAGTCGTCTCCGTCCGGCGGCTGCGGCCCAGCCACCACACCAGGTATGCCAGCACGACGAGGTTTGCCAGCAGCAGGCAGACCCGCACCCAGTCCGGGCGCCGCGCGATCTCGTAAACCTCCCACGGCAGAAATGCTGTAGTCACGCCGACCGTGAGGTACTCGGCCCACACCTGCTCCATCACCAGCCCGACGCCCTCTGTCACGCGCAGGGCCGCATAAAAAAACGTCGCCACGCCGATCTGCTTCAGCCGTTGCGCCGTGATCGCGTCCAGGTGGTCGATCACATACGACACCAGCCGCCCATCGGGATCGATCCGAAGCCTCTCCGCCAGGCGCACTGCCGAATCACCCAGGTCGCGGTGGATGAAGTGGATCGCGCCCGCGCCGACCAGGAAGAAGAAGACCGCCTCAGCCAGTTTGAACAGGCCGATCGTCAGCAACCCGCTGTCGTGGTGCCGCGCGGCGCGCTTGTGGATTGCGCCAGTCTTGTGTTCGCTGGCCGTACCCACCTCTTCCATCTCAATCTCACTCATACGCCTATACGCCTATACGCCGCGCCCCACCTGCAATATGCGCCATAACCAGTTGACGAGCGCCACGCGCGATTGTCAACCGCAGGCGGCTCGACTGCGCGCAGAGACTACTGGGGAAGAACTTCAATGCCTGTCACAGTCGCATAGCCCTCCACCGGGACGAAACTCAGCAGCAATTTGCCCTGGGCATTCGGCTCCAGGCCCGTGGCCTTGCGCAGCACCACGTCTGTCTGGCGCGCCTCTTTCACCAGGTTGAAGTTATTCAGCAGCACCTTACCGTTGCAGAACACATTGAAGATATGGGCGACTGCGGCCTGGTCATCGCCGGACAAAGATACAGGCTGGTCCCAGTCGCCGTGGCGTGCCGCAAAATGCAGCAGTACAGTGTACTTCCCCGGTGACACGGGAATCGCATAGGAGAAGTTGCCCCAGCGCTCCGTTTCGTAGAGTTCCGGGTCGTCGCTCCCGCTGACTGGAGAAGTGTAGGAAGCCATCTGGCCACCCTCGAAATAGTTGTCCGGGCTCCACCAGTGGCTATCGTTGGAGTAATAGGGAGTCTGCCTGGTCAGAAGGCGTATAGGCCGGATGTGTCCCCGGACTCCGGGCAGGATCTCGATGGCCGAAAGGATGGCCTGCATCCCATCCTCCCCGGATAATTCGAGATCGAGCAGCCCATCCGCGGCCGGTTCCATGTCCGGGAAGACCTTGACATCGGCGGTGCGGCTGCCTCCGGCGTCGGCCACAACATCGAAGCGGCTCAGCAGCGTCTTGCCGTTGGCGCGCACGCTCAGGATACGGCTGCCTTCTCCGCTCGTTTCTGTGGACTCCGGGCCATAGACCGTCTCGGCAAAATGCAGGCGCAGTTCGTAGATGCCCTTTTTCAGGGGAATCCTGTAGCGGAATTGTCCTTGTCGGCTGGTGCGGTAAAAATCTGGGTCCTGCGTGCGCCAGATGTGCTCGACGGTGCTTTTCACTGCGGTGCCGCCATCAAACCAGGTATCGGCGCTCCACAATTTCCCTGCATGGTCGACAAAGCTGCGGCTTGAACCGCACAGGATGCGGACCTCCTCCCCAATCGGCGGGCCAATCTGCGGTTCCGTGGGCTGTGCCGAAGACCGGTCCGATAGCGCAGCCGAGGAGGTCCGCTTCTCGTGCCGGAGAATAAGCAGAACACAGCTCAGGCCCAGGAGCAGAAGCGCAAGTACGGCGGCAAGCCACAAGGCCCGGCGACCGGAATGACGAAACCCGTGTTCCGCCTGGCGAAGGGAAGCGCTCTCGATTCCGGACTGGTCTGCAACGGACGGGGCCTCCGGAATGGACGCGCTCTCCTTCTGTCGCGAAGCTCCCGATTCGAATTCCGGGACATATTGCCCCACGGGAATAGTGATATGGAGCCGGTGCGATGCGCCTTCGCCGGCATAGTACTCAGCCAGACGCTTGCGTAAGCGGTTGGCCTCCACCCGCACAATGGAATCCGAGTTCTGATCGAAGGAAGGTCCGCGATGGAAGACGTCCACCCCGATGGTATATTCCTTGATCTGGTTGGCTTCCCCATCAAAGAGCTTTTCGCATAGGTAAGACAGCAGATGAGCGAGGATGGGCGCGCGCGTAAAGTACTTCGACTGAAGCACCGCCTCCACTTCCGTGCGCCGGGCATCGAGATCGAGCGGTCCTTGGCTTTCCATCGCCATCCTTGCCATACCAAAATGATTGTAATGTTAGCCCTCTCCGGCCTGCTGTGGGTGTGTTTAACGGTGAATACGGCGGGCGGGAAGAGGGATGTAACGGCAGGGTACCTCCTCCACATCCCACCTGTGTGTCCCTTCGGGCCGATTTCACCATGGTCGTAAGTGTCCTCTGCGCCGTGAGTTCGCCTGCGTCGCACGGGGATTTAACCCCCGGCGGAACAGGCAGGTAGCAGGGTTAGCGTTGTGGGCTGCCCAGGCAACGCCTTTACTGGGGTCGATGCAGAGAGCAGATCGCCGGAGACGGCAGGTGCAAGAACCACCTTCCATGAAATGCTCCTCCGCAGAGGAGGTGACCGATGAAAAAACTGGTGATGATGCTCATGGCAACGGGCCTGCTGATCTGCGCGGCCCCATACGGAAGGACAGACCCGCTCCAGAATGGAGCTAAGCCGGACAAGCTTGCAGGTGCCAGGATCGCCGAGACGAAAGGAGATGTGGCGCGCATACGCAACGATTATGCGGCGGCCGTTTCCTACTATCTCACGGCGCTGCGCGTCGACCGTCAGAATGCCGAGCTCTATAACAAGCTGGGCGTCGCCGAACTCCAGTTGGGCAATCGCAGTTCGGCGCACAAATACTTTGAACGCGCCGTGAAATACAACCCCCAGTACGCGACTGCCCTCAATAACCTTGGGGCCACAGCCTGTCTGGACCGGAAATACAAGCTTGCCGTCGGCTACTTAAAACAGGCGCTGGCACTGGATGAGCCGCAAGCTCCTACCCACATCAACCTGGCGGAGGCCTGGATCGGCCTGGGCGAAACAGATCGCGCCATGACGGAATACACGCGGGCCCTCGAACTGGACCCCGATGCCCTCAGCGAGAACGAGAATGGGGTCCTGGCGCGAGTCAGCACGCCGGAACAGCGCGCCCGCGCTGACTATATTATTGCCAAAGCGTATGCCAGGCGCGGCAACCTCGAAGGGGCCCTGGAGTATCTGCAAAGAGCCAAAGAGGGCCGCTTTTCCGATCTGGCCAAAGTCTATACCGACCCGGAGTTCGCTCCTCTCTGGAAGGACCCTCGTCTGGCTAAAATCATCAAGCGATAGACAGTCCATCTTTTCAGAGAACGTGGCGCTTCGCCATGGTTCGAGACGGCGAAGCGCCGCAATCCTCTGGTGTCCTGAGTCGGAAGTTCGTTGAAGGAGAGATCGGACAGATCAAGCCACAAAGTAAAACAAGCAACCGAAATACAGGGATCCCTTCGGCAAGCTTAGGGCAGGCTCTTCACTTCGTTCAGGATGACAGCGTCGTTTTAGGTGTTCAGTCCCGGCATTTGATG
>PKWU01000076.1 GCA_003132145.1 Granulicella sp. | reverse complement strand
ACCTTGAAATCGCCCTGCTTTAGACCTTCCACGGGATTGCCCTTGGCATCGGTGACGACGACATCCACGACCACGCGCCGGACATTCACCGTGACTTGGTTTGCGCGGGGCTGCGCGGCTTGGGAGTCTGAAGCCGGGGAAGACTTCGCTGCCAGAGGAGGTTGCGGGGCTTGCGCCTTCAAAGCGCCAATCCAAGAAAAAAGGCACAGGATAAGGGAAACGAACCTGCTGATCTTGGCCACTGTTTCCTTCCAGGACTACTCTGTATTGCCCGCATTATCTAGCGACAAGGTAGGCTATAGCGAGGGGGGAACCTGTGTCGGTCGACACATCTCATAGTAACCTGCAATACCTTTTGTAGTTGGTTGGACGATATGCGGAATCCACGAGGATGAGTTTTCATGGATAACCTGCGACGTTCGGGGATACACTCCTAGCCATGCGGACGAATGTTCTTACGACGTCCCAAATTTGCCTGAAGACAGATCTCTTGCTTGTTCTCGCCTCAGGAAGGCGGCGCTCACAACCGCTGCAGCATACGCAACGAGGTATCATGACACCCCTCCTTCTCGCCCGCATCGTCCGCAGCATCGCCTTCACCGCGTGCCTGATTCTCTCCGTTGCAATCGCCTCCGGGCAGCAGGCCCGCCCCGCTATCACCGGCATCTCCCACATGTGCGTCTACGCCAGTGACCTCGCCGCCAGCGACCACTTCTATGCGCACATCCTCGGGGCCGCCAAGGGCGCAGACCCGCTCGATCCCGCCGGCACCCGCTATTACTTCAGCCCGACGCAGTTCGTCGAAGTTCTTTCCCTGCCCGCCGACCACACCCTCAGCCGCATGGCGTGCGCCGCCTACAACACGGCAGACGCAGCCGCCCTGCGCGCCTACATGCACAGCCATGGCGTCGAGAGCGCCTCCGAAGTGCAGACCGCAACTGACGGCAGCCGCTGGTTCAAGGCGAAAGATCCCGAAGGCAACGAGATCCGCTTCATCCAACCCGGAAGACCTCCCCAGCTCGCCGCCGCCGACCCCATCGGCACGCACATCATCCACATTGGCTACCTCGTGCACAGCAAGTCCGCCGAAGATATCTTCTACCGCGACATCCTCGGCTTCCGCCCCTACTGGTTCGGCGCCATGCAGCCCGAGCGCCTTGACTGGGTCTCGCAGCAGGTGCCCGACGGTCATGACTGGCTGGAGTACATGCTGGTCGGCGACGGCTCCACAACGCCCCTCAGTCATGTCGATGAGCGCGAGCTCGGCGTCCTCAACCACTTCTCACTCGGCGTCGCCAACATGGAGCAGGCGGTCACTCGACTGATCTCGGAAGATCGACTCAGCCCCCGCCACGACGGCCCGCAGATGGGCAAGGACGGCAAATGGCAGGCCAACCTCTACGACCCCGACGGGACTCGCGTCGAGCTGATGGAGTTTCAGCCCGTAATGAAGCCCTGTTGTTCGCCGTTCACCGCGGAGAGTCCCGCCAATTAGCGCAAATGCCCTGTTGCTGCGGTGCGGAAAGCTCTTTGGAGCAGCGTTTTCTTTGATAAACTTACATGAGTCCAAAGCCATTCGATCAATTTATGAGATGAGGCTCCGAACTAAAGGTCGAGAGCGGCAGTTGCGCGGCGTTGTACAGACTATGCGTCACCACGCTGCTCCAGCCATAGCGCACATACCGTGGCCGCGCCATACTTTTTGACCAGACCACCATCCAACCGCGTAACTTCAATTCACCGCCTCCGGCGTAACGTGCCGCAGCTGCGTCGCCGGCGCAACCTGCGAGAGGACCACGTCGGCGCCGAGAAGCAGCAACGGAAAGGAAGACACACCAAAAGGCATTTCATGGACGAACCGAATGGCGGCAACCTCAAGTCCGAATAATGACATTGTGAACGTATCATGGCTTTTTGTTGTACGCACATTCCTGTTATGTTGTGCGCCGATCCCTGCGACCATACTCCTCTTGACGCTTCGCTCGAGGCTTGCGCTCGGGATGTAAACCGCTTCCCACGGTTGTATCCGCACACTACCTTTGAGTAAGAAGTGGCTATTGACGAGTCTGCGTGCCGCGCTCGATAATACTCCCGCCAGGGAGCTAGTCAGGTCGTATCCTGCTTCCTAAATCGATTTTGACGGACTTTGTGATCGTTTACTGAAGATCACCCAAGCTGTTAGATCGGTATCGCGTTATCTCCCGCAACCCCGCCACCGCTCGTGGGCGACGATGATTTCGCGATCGGCTCAACCAGCATCACCAGCACAACCCTGTGCCTCGAACATCGATCAGCACTAACCGAAAGGGCGACGGCACTTCCATGCGCAAGCTCGGATTCAACCTGACCGGAATGGCTATTCTTCTGGCCTTGACCCTCGAAGGGTGCAGCAGCAAGAGCGCCCCTGCCCCCACGCCCCCGGCCATCGTCGCGTATGTGCTTACCGTAAACTCCACGAATCCCACCAGCGGCGCTGCCATCACCGCCTCGCCCGTGGACAATTACAGCAAGTCCTCCGGCACTTCTTCCTTCACGCTCAGTTATAACGCCGGCACCTCCATCACCCTCGCTGCCGCGGCTACGGCCGGTTCCTACGGCTTCAGTTCCTGGACCGGGTGCACCACCACTGTCGGCTACACCTGCACCGTCATCCTCAACGCCAGCACCGCCGTAACGGCGAACTATAGCCAACCGTCCATCCATTCCGTCACCGTCACTCCCACGACTGGCGTCACGATCGGATCGGCCCAGCAGTTCACCGCCAACGTCGCCGGTTCCGGCAGTTACAACAGCGCCGTCACCTGGTCGCTCGCCGCTCCTGCCGGCAGTGCGTTCAGCCCGGGCACGCTCACCCCAACCGGCCTCTACACGACGCCGTATCCCGCTCCGGCCTCGGTCACCATCACCGCCGCCAGCGTGCAGGACCCAACGAAGAGCGCTGCCGTCGTCATCCCGCTGTCGCCGCCCGCCCCCGCCGCCGGACCTGCGCTCACCGTCGACACCGCCAACCAGACCCACGCCATCAGCCCCTACATCTACGGCATGAACGCCTTCAATCTCGCCTCCTCGGTCGGGAAGGCTGCCAATATCACCATTGATCGCTTCGGCGGCGACGGAACCTCCCGCTACAATTACCTGCTCGACGTCTCCAGCTCCGCCTCCGACTGGTATTTTGAAAACCAAACCGGCGCCACCGGCCATCAGGACACCTCGCAGTTCAACGCGCAGGTGATTGCCGACGCCTCCATCGGCGCGAAAACCATCGCCAGCGTCAACGTCCTCGGCTGGGTCGCCAAAGACGGCACCTCTTGCAGTTTTCCCAAGTCGCTCTATCCGAATCAACTCGCCGTTGACCAGGGTCGCGCTTGCGGCGACGGCCAGAACGTCAACAAGACCAACATCACCGGCAACAGTCCCACCGACACCAGCATTGCCGTGGACCCTTCCTTCGCCGGCAACTGGGTCACTTACCTCGCCGGCAAATTCGGCACCACGGCGAACGGCGGCGTTGCCATCTACGACCTCGACAACGAGCCCGCCTGGTGGAACTCCGTCCACCGCGACGTCCACCCGCTACCCTCCACCTACGACGAGGTCACCAACAACGGTATCGCTGTGGCCCAGGCCATCAAGACTGCCGACCCCACCGCCGAGGTCAGCGGACCCGTCGTCGACAACTGGTGGAACTACTTCTACTCCAAGAAGGACATGGAGTCCGGCTGGGGCGCAGGCCCCTGCCATCAGCCCTGGGCCAATCCCACCGATCGCAAAGCCCACAAGGGAATCCCCTTCATTGAGTATTACCTCCAGCAGTTCGCCGCTCAGCAGGCCAACGGCAAACCCCGTCTGCTGGACTATCTCGATCTCCACACCTACTTCGTCGCCGACTACAACGGCGCGTCGCTCGGCTTCGCCACCGCCGGCGACACTGGCGCCCAGGCAGCCCGCCTCAACTCCACCCGCGTCTTCTGGGACCCTACCTACACCGACACCAAATATCCGCAACCGAACTACACCACCGACGCCAACTTCACCTCCAGATGCTCGGTCCTCGCGCAGGCCCCGAAAGTCATCCCGATGATGCAGACCTGGATCAAGAACGACTATCCCGGCACCAAAACCGCCATCACCGAATACAACTGGGGTGGGCAGGAGTCCATTAACGGCGCCCTCGCGCAGGCCGACATCCTCGGCATCTTCGGCAGCTACGGCCTCGACGTCGGCACCCTCTGGGGCGCGCCCAACCCGACTACCCAGCTCCCCGGCCTCAAAGCCTTCCAGATTTACCGGAACTACGATGGAAACAACTCCACCTTCGGCAACCAGGCGCTCGCCTCCACCAGCGCCAACCAGGGCCAGCTCGCCGTCTATGGCGCGCTCCGCACCTCCGACAACAGCTACACCATTGTCATCCTCAACAAAACCTTCGGCGACCTCACCTCCACAGTCTCCCTCGCCCACCACACCGCCGCCGCCAACGAGACCGCCAAGGTCTACCTCTATAGCAATGCCAACCTCTCCAGCATCGTCGCCCAAACACCCATCGCCGTCACCACAACGGCATCCGGAACCACCAGCACCATCACCACTACGTTCCCAGCCCAGTCCATCACACTCTTCATCGTCCCCTAACCAGCATCGCCTCTTTGGTTGCCATTCCCGAAGGGGATCTGCTTTTGCCTTTCACGTGAAGCGTCAAGAACAGCACGAAGTGCCCAGGGAGCCCCATGAACCGCTCAGCCGTCCGCGCCCTACTCCTCCTCCTCACCATGGCGGCTACCTCCGCTCTCGCGCAGACGCAGCCCTCCCTCGCCTTCACCCGTGCCCAGCACCTTCAGCGCGGCATCAACGTCTCCCACTGGTTCTCACAATCGGCCAACGATTACTCCGCGCATCACACCGCCGCTGAGACCGACGACGCCGACATTGCCCTCATCGCACGCATGGGCTTTGACAACGTCCGCCTCAGCATCGACGCCGCGCCCCTCGAGCAGCAGCCCCTCGACGCTGCCGGTCTCAACGCCGACTTCGTCGGCCGCCTCGACCACGCCCTCGACACCATGCTCGCCGATGGCCTTGCCGTCCAGGTCGACCTCCATCCCGAAGAGCCTTACAAGATGCAGCTCCGCACCAGCGATGCCGCAGTCGACCGCCTCACGGCGCTCTGGCGCAAGCTCGCAGCGCACTACGCCAATCGCAACCCCGACCTCGTCTTCTTCGAGGTTATGAACGAGCCGGAAGAGAACGATGCCTACCGCTGGGCCGGTATCCAGGCTCGCGTCGCCGCCGCCATCCGCGAGGCCGCTCCGCGCAACACCATCATCGCCACCGGTCCCAACTTCTCCGACATCGCCGACCTGCTCACCCTGCATCCCCTCAGCGACCCCAACGTCATCTACAACTTCCACTTCTACGATCCCCACGAATTCACCCACCAGGGCGCATCCTGGGGCACCTCCTGGTGGAGCTACACCCACGACATCCCCTACCCGCCCACCGAAGCCGCCATGCCGCAGGTCCTTCAGCAGGTTCCCGATCCCGCCAGCCGCTACTCGCTCGAGCGCTACTTTCTCGACCACTGGGACGGGCGCCGCATCCGCCTCACCATTGACGAGGCCGCCGCCTGGGGACAGGCCAACCACGTCCCGCTCCTCTGCAACGAGTTCGGCGTCTTCCGCGAAAAAAGCGATCCTGCCTCGCGCAACGCCTGGATCCGCGATGTCCGTACTGCGCTTGAGAGCGATCACATCGGCTGGGCCATGTGGGACTACCATGGCGGCTTCGGCGTCGTGCTCAGGCGAAGCGGTGAGCCCGGCCAACCCGACCCGGCCACGCTAGAAGCACTCGGACTCAGGAGAAATTGACGCGCTGCCTCATGCCCACTACCCACACAAGCCACATCCACGTACCCCGACGGGAGCACGAAACCTCATGAACCGACGTAAATTCCTCCAGACTACCGGCCTCACTCTCGGCGCTGCCCGCCTCTCCGGCCTGCTGCCTGCCGCATCCGCCGCTCCAGTCACCGCCGTGGCCGCTCACCCCGACAGCTTTCCCAGGAACTTCTTCTGGGGCGGCGCTGTCGCCTCCTACCAGGTCGAAGGCGCCGTTCACGAGGGCGGCCGCGGTATCTCCGTCTGGGACACCTTCTCCCACATCGCCGGCAACACCGCGAACGGCGACACGGGAGACGTTGCGAGCGACTTTTATCACCTCTACCCCCGCGACATCGACCTCATGAAGGACCTCGGCATCCAGGCGCTCCGTCTCTCCATCGCCTGGCCGCGCATCTTCCCCACCGGCAAAGGCAAGCCCAACCAGCAGGGCGTTGACTTCTATAACCGCCTCGTCAACGCACTCCTCGCCGCAGGTATCCAGCCCTACTGCACCCTCTTCCACTGGGACCTCCCGCAACCGCTCCAGGACGACGGCGGCGGCTGGGAAAATCCCGACATCCCCAAAGTCTTCGCCGACTACGCTGGCTTCACCGCGGGCTTCCTCTCCGATCGCGTCCAGCACTTCATGACCATGAACGAAATCCGCAGCTTCGTCGAGCTCGGCTATCAGCAGGGAATCCACGCCCCCGGCCTCAAACTCAACGCCCAACGCGTCGCCCAGCTCAATCACTACGCTGTCCTCGCCCACGGCATGGCCGTGCAGTCCATCCGCGCCCACGCCCGCCCCGGCACCAAGATCGGCATCGCCGACAACGTCGAAGCCGCCACCCCCGCGCTCGAAACCCCCGAACACATCACCGCCGCCCACAAGGCCATGCGCCAGCAGAATGCCCAGTATCTCACCGTCATCCAGGAAGGCCGCTACACCGACCTCTACCTCAAGCGCCTCGGCGCCGACGCCCCCAGATTCACCGCCGAAGAGATGGACATCATCCGGACGCCGATGGACTTCGTCGGCCTCAACATCTACCAGCCCACCTACGTCCGTGCGGACGACTCCGAGAAGGGCTATGCCGTCCTCAGTCCTCCTGCATCGTTCCCGCACATGTACAGTCCCTGGCTTTACGTCGGCCCCGAGGCCCTCTACTGGGCGCCCCGCATTGTCACCGATCTCTGGAAGCCGAAGCAGCTCTACATCACCGAGAACGGCGCCTCCTCCACCGACAAACTCGCCGCCGATGGCCACGTCTACGATAGCGACCGCGTCATGTACCTGCGCAACTACTTGCGCCAGCTCCACCGCGCCGTCGCGGAGGGCGTCCCTGTCAAAGGCTACTTCGTCTGGAGCCTGCTGGATAACTACGAGTGGGCCGACGGATATGACAAGCGCTTCGGCATCGTCTACGTCGACTTCAAGACCCAGAAGCGCACCCCCAAACTCAGCGCCCGCTTCTACCAGGAGGTCATCCGCCAGAACCGCGTTGTCTAACCATCCCGCCTCACATGTCTCGCCAGTCATCTCGTTTGTTTTTTTGAAGGAATTAACAGAAGATAACTACCCAAATGGATCAACTATCTATCCGCCGTCCTGGCTCGTTCACCCTTGCGGTGTTCGCGGCGCTTCTGTTGGCTGCCGTAAGCCATCCCGCTCTCGGTCAGGCAACGGCTGCTGCCAACACTGCCGACGCGCCGTCTGCGCAGGCAACGCCTCTAAGGACCGATGTTCGGCGCGTCAATGTCGATGTTGTCGTCACCGACTCCAAGGGGCGCCCGGTAACCGGACTCATACAGGGCGACTTCAAAGTTGAGGAAGATAAAGTACCTCAGACCGTGCGTTTCTTCGATGTTCACGCCGTTGCTCCCGTAGCCGACTTTGTCGCGCCCAGGATCCCTCCGCTTCCTCCCAACACCTTTCTCAATCTCGCGAAGGCTCCTGAGTTCGGCACGCCAACGGTCATTCTCTACGACGCTCTGAACACACCGCTCACCGAACAAGACTTTGGTCACCACGAGATACTCGACCTCATCCAGCATCGCCGCCCCGGCACCCAGATCGCGATCTTCGTCCTGACTGGCAAGCTCCACCTGCTGCAAGGCTTCACGGAGGATACCGATCAGCTCAGTGCCGCACTGGCTTCGAAGGCAGGCAGCCCACAGACGACAACCTTGCTCCGACCCAGCAGCGATCTTGCATCAACGCCGATGACCGGCAATCCCCCCATCGGTGCAACCGCCTCAAATTCTGGGTCCGATCCAGATGAGGTATTCAACGCTTTCGTCGACGGAGCCCGCCATTTTGACACTCTGGATCAGGATCAGCTTCAGGATCAGCGCGTGGATCTCACTGTGAACGCGCTCACTGACATTGGCCGCTTCCTTGCTTCACTGCCCGGTCGCAAGGACCTTATCTGGCTTTCGTCGGCCTTCCCAGTGGGCAGCATCGCCGGTGAGCAGCAGGGGCCAGGTGAGTCCCTTCGTGATTACTCCGGTCAGATCAAACAAGCTACCGACTTGCTGAACCTGAGCCACGTATCGGTCTATCCCGTCGACATCCGTGGTCTCCGCGCCAACTCAGATCTCAATGCTGCAGCCAACGCGGCCTTCGGGGCCAGTGGACTCCGTCCAATCCAGGGCAGCCCTGGGTTCACTACCTCTAACAGCCTGAACCTTTCACAGCGGAAGTTCATCCAAAGAGACGAGGCTACGCGAGCGACCATGGACTTGATCGCCGACGACACCGGAGGCCATGCCTTCTCCGGAACTAACGGTCTTCAGGAGGCCGTCAACACTGCGATGCTCAGCGGCTCGACCTACTATGCGCTTACCTACGAGCCGACGAACCCGAAGTACGACAGCAGCGTGCGCCACATCAAGGTCACGCTCAGGAAGTCCGGCTACAACCTCTCCTACCGCAAGACCTACTTCGCCGACGATCTCGAAGCGGCCGCGCAGAAGGTAGCCGACGCGCCGCAGAACCCATTGACGCCGTCGCTGGAACGCGGCACTCCGCTCTCGCACGGGCTGTTTATCGAGGCTCACCTCGAAGCCTCCGGGCAGCCAACTCCCGCGACGCCGGAACAGATGCAGGTGCTGTCGCAGTACGGAGACCCGTTGACAAGGAAGACGAAAGCAAAGGCTGCAGTCACAGCGCCGGTCCTGATGCAGCAGTACCTCATCTCCTACGGCCTGATCGCGCGGCAGTTGGAGATGTCTGCGGACGATGCGGGCGCACATCAGGTGTCGCTGGAGTTTGGCCTGATCTCCTACGACGAAGACGGCCGCAAACTGAATGGACTGGACACCCACATCGACGATACGATTCCCGCGGATCGCTATGCGAAGCTCGCCAGCGACGGCTACCACGTCGTGCAATCGGTCGCCGTGCCGGTGACCGCGTCGTCAATTCGCTTCGCCGTGCGCGACATCCGCGGCAACCGCGTTGGCTCGCTCGAAGTCCAGTTGCCGCTGGCCAAGACCGCTGAGCACATAACACCGGAGCACAAGACGCTCGCAAAGTAGCTACACAGGGACGAACCCAATATTGCTTCACCCAGGGACAATGAGTGTGAAGAATGGTCGTATAGGGGGGCTCGGAAGTGTGTTGACGTCCAGCGGGGTCATGGTCCAAAGATTGTGACCCGGAATGTATCTTATTTCCTCGTTGTCCCGGTAGCGGTGATGTTTTTTGGGACGGGGAGGGGAAGGGGAATCTCCATCGTTCCGATTCGTTTGCCAATCTCATCGCTGACAGCGAGGCGCAGCGAAACAGCCTCTTCGGGAACCACGAAGATCATGGATGCATGGTATCCCTCAGATTCAATCTTCTGGTACTGGGCTTGCGGAATCGCGTTCTTGATGCTGACCTCCATGCCGTTCAACAACTCACCATCCTGCGTGTATGCCGCCAGACCAAACCGCATGTTGGTGGCGTACTCTCCATTTTGTGTCGGCGGCATACTGAGCAGCCTTCCGATGATGGCGAAGTTGATGTCGTAGTGCTGAACCTTTTCCGGGCCATTTGCAACCTTCGTGCGCATGCCCTTGGCCTTTGTCTGAAGAAACGTGTTGAGAGTCTCGACTTCGTCCGTTGAGGCTGCCACCGCACCGCCCACTGGGTTCACCTTGGCTTCAAAGAACAATTCCGAGGAATTGGGTGCGCCGTGCTGCATGTTCATATCAAGCGCGAGTGAAAGCGCAGGACGCGGGTGTTTGGCATCGTCAGCGAGATAACGTCTGCGGTAGAACAATTGGTAGTTTGGATTGTTCACCACGACCTTGACCTTCCGCTCGGCGCCGTCCGCTTTGCTATTGCTCGGCGCATAGGTCAGCGTGTAATACTCGGAGCCCTGGCGGATCGCAGCGTTCATGGCTTCCTGTAAGCCGTTTGTATTGTAAAAGGCTCGTCCACCTGTGCTGTCGGCGACGGCGTCCATGGTGGCGTGCTCAGCCCCCTTTTGCACGCCGAAGGTGCTCGCCTTCGGCGGCCCCGTGTACCGGGTGCCGGCACTGAATTGTGTGTCGGTCTGGAGACCGCGAACGTCCACCGGGTAGACCGCTACCCGACTTTCTTTGAGAGCCTCCTGCGCGGCTCGCACATCCGCTTCAAGATAGACCGCATTGTTGAACTCATTCTGCGAGCCAGTGAGCTGCGTGCTGTCGGGAAAGACCTGCGAGGGGAAGGAACCGGACATCCAGATGAGGTTCTTGCGTCCAGGCAGCGCCGAGACGAATCGTGCGATGTCGGTAAAGGCATCAACCGTGATCTCGAGGCGCTGCTGCAGCAAGAATGCACTTTCCTGGGCCTCGGCGTTACTCAACTGCGCGAGGACGGCGTCCGCGCCAACGGGTATGGTTCCGGCGCTGACCGGCGCCTGTTGGGCCAATGCGGTTGCGGCTGGGTCTGCGGCAAGCAGGGACGCCGCGTCATCACCCGTATCCGCGACGCGCAATTGCGAAACGGAAGACTTTATTTTTTTCGAATCGACGGCCTCCATCAGCCGGGTTTCGTCGTCGGTAAACCCCTGCAACAGGTGCAGGCGGTCGGTCAGCGCGAAGATCGCGATGCTGGACGAGTTCTTCTGATCTTTGATGAAGTTTACCAATGCCCGGCGGGCGGAGGGCAACGACGACAGAGGCGTGTTCAGCATGTCGTAAAGCAATATGGTCACCGGCCTGTCCGGCGGGGCCAGGGTGAGGTTGGAGAAGGTGTCCGGGGGCAAATGGAGATCGAGTGCTTGCTGAGTTGAGCCCGCGAGTGAGGCAGTGTGCACGTCAAAGAAACGGAGTCGCTGGACCACTCCGTTCTCAAGCACTTTGAAGTCGTCCTGCTTCAGGCCTTCCACAGGCTTGCCCTTGGCGTCCGTCACGACGACATCGAGGACCACGCGACTGACTTTAACCGTGAGTTGGTATCCGGGAGATTGTGTTCCTGGGCTATCTGAAGGCGCGGAAGATTGAGTCGGCAAAGGCGTTTGCGGGGCCTGCGCCTCGAGGGCGCCAATCAAAGAAAAAAAGCACAGCGCGGAAGAAATGGATCGACTGACTCCCATCATTGTTCGCTTCTCGAGTTACGTTGCATTGCGTGGCCTCTCGATCAATAAGTGTACGTGGCACCGAATCTCTATTTATCGCAGATGCTGTTGCTCGGCGCCACCCAGTATGTGCGGGGAACAGACGCTTTGCGCTGCAAGTTCCAACGGTAGACACTGGCGAAATCGGTTCGCAGATGCATTAAGCCGGGCTTGATCGGATACGGCCAAACGACACTGGTTAACCCGCCTGTATATGACTCTTGTACTACATCTTATGTATTTTTACGAACGTTCAATGTGACAGAAGGGCTAGGGGACTTTGGCGGCCGCGAGGGCGATCATATTCCCCTAAAGAATAGGTTTGCAAAAAAGTATTTGACAACCGCCGATCATTTTAGTACAAGTGCAACTCTACTCTAAATGCCCCGTTTCGGTTGTTCTGCTAAATCGATTCAGTAGAAACGAAATGGGGACCGATTTTCTGGAGGACCACTTGTTCAAGATCATTCTCAACTGCTCCACGCGGCCCATGGCGGCTTCTCCCCTCCGGGGAATGCTGCCCAATGTGGTACTTGAATCTCGTCGTCCGCTGCCTGGCATTGGAAATACGTCAAAGACGCTTGTTGCGCGTCCTTTCGACAGATCGCCGCTTCGCCGGGCGGCCATGGTTTTGCTTGCAATAGCATGCGCGACGCTCCTGTGTCTTCCGGCCCGCGCCCAGACCTTGCAGTACGTGCCGCCTGTGGTCTCTTCTTCGGTCACCACCGTGCCCACGACGGTCTACGCAAACCCCACTGGCACCGAGGCCAACGTCCTTACGCCTACCCAGGTCGTCGTGGACGCCTGCGGAAACATCTACGTGGCGGAAACGACGAAGAATAATATTCTCGAGGTTCCTGCAGGCGGGGGATCAGCGACCAACCTAACCTCCTTCTCCGAATACATAGGGCAGGATGAAGCCCACAACAGCCTGCTGGAGTCTTTCTGGTGGAACACGGGTGTCACGGTGTATCCGATAGTCAACTGCGTGATGCAGGTTGGGCAAGGCCACGGTGCTGGCGGCGGCAATGGGGCCTTGTGGTATTGGTTCAATGCTCAAACCCTGACCGCGGACTTCGCCGGCAACGTTTTCGTGTCCACAAACGATCCCTGCTGCGTATCCTCTGGGACCTACCTTACAGAAGAGGTCAACGGCGAGATCAACGGCAACGGCACCATCCTTCTTAGCTCCTTCGGCGGATCTTCGGACCCAGAAATCATGTCGATAGCCATCGACAAGCTCGAGAACGTGTATTTCATCCAATCCGGCGTTGTCTATGAACTGCCATATGCCGGGGCGCCGGGGCTGTATGCGGCGGCACCCGTTCCCTATGGGTCATACATAAATCCGGTCGGTCTCAGCGTGGACTTGGCGGGCAATTTGTATGTTGCGGATTCAAGCGCTGGAGCTATCTACGAGATTCCGAATGAATCGGCAGGGCTGAACCTTAAGGACCAGTTCGTCGTAGCCAGCGGCCTCCAGATCGCTGTTGCGGTTGCGGTCAATCAGCGCGGAGACATGTACTACACCTCAGAAGGCGCAACGAGCATCTCGGAGTTGACTCTCGGCAACTCAAACTTCAACGCGGTGACCATAGGGCAGAGCGCGACCAGGGTCATAAACTTCCAGTTCAACGCTGCGGCAACGCTGACGAGCATCCAGGCTCCGTCGGGTGCCTTCAGCATCCTGGCCCCCGCCGCCGGAACCACTAATTGCACCAAAGGGGCATCTTATGGACCGACAGGGGTCCAGAGCTGCCAGATTACCATCGGATTCATGCCGACGACCGTGAGCAAGCAATCCAGCGCGGTTGTTCTCAGCTATACCGCCGGCAGTGCTACCCAAACCATAAGCGCCTTCGTGGAAGGTATCGGCCAGGGAGCGTTGCTCACGCTCGACCCGGGCACGGTGACGCCCGCCGGCAGTGGCCTCAAGTCGCCTGAGGGCATTGCTGTGGACGGCGCAGGTAACACCTTCATCGCCGACCCCGGCAATAACGCTGTCACGGAATTCCCGGCAGGCGGCGGTGCGGCAGTTCCAGTGTCGATTGGGACACTACAGCCCCCTCTCTCGGCGCCAGCGGGCGTTGCGGTTGACGGTGCGGGCGACGTCTTCATTGCCGACACGGGAAACAACCGCGTGGTAGAGGTGCCGTCCGTGAATGGCGCCCTGAGCCCAGCGGGGAGTACGGTTATCGCCAGCGGGTTGAAGAGTCCTGCTTCCGTCTTTGTACATACCAACGGGGACCTCTACGTGGCCGACACAGGGGCTAATACGGTCCTGGTCTACCCGAGCTTCGCCGGGACCACCAACAATGGCGCCGTTTTTGGTGCGCCAATCAACCTTGGTGTGGGCCTGTCCGGTCCTCTCGCCGTCACGGTAGACGGTCCTGGGGACGTCTACATCGCGGACTCGGGCAACAACCAGATCTTGGAATATCCTCTCGGGGCCGGTCAGGAGATCGTCGCCGCCGATATCCTCAATCCGTCCGCGCTTGCGACGGACAGTTCAGGCTCGCTCTTTGTAGTGGACCAGGGCAACTTCCGCGTTCTGCGAATTCCTTCTGTGCAGGGCACGCTCAATCCCAATGGCGCTGCGGAGGTTGGACTGGGGGTCGCAAGCCCCTACGGCGTCGCGATCGACGCCCTGTCCAATCTGTATGTAACCGACAGAACCAATGCCGCGGCCTATACGATCGCGCGCTCCCAGATCGGGCTTGCTTTTGGAGACCTTGCCGTGGGGACGCCAAGTACCGCGCTTCCACTTACGGTGGAGAGCGCCGGCAACCTGCCGCTGGTCTTCAATGAGCCGTACTTTACGGAGACGGGCAACGCGGGCGACTTCGCGATTACCTCCCCGACGGGCGCTTGTGCGAACAGCCTCACGCTGCCTACCGGGACCAACTGCGACCTGGCGACCACATTCACGCCAACGGTGGCAGGTTCCCGGTCGGCGACTATAGTGTTTGCCAGCAATGCAGCGAATGCACCGCAGGTGACGCTGACCGGATCAGGCGTAACCCCCAGCGCAACCACTACGACGCTGGCCCTTATCACTTCCGTGGCGGGGGCACCTTTCTATGGGGAGCCTCTGTCCTATACGGCAACCATCGCACCGGCTACCGCTACAGGGGTTGTGTCATTTGTCCTGGACGGTACGCAGATCGCATTAGTGTCCGTTGTCAAAGGAGTGGCAACGCTCGAGCTCAACAGCGGCCTGACCGGCGGACTGCATAGTATCTACGCCGATTACAAAGGAGATACTGCCGACAATGCAAGCTCCTCCGCCGTGATGCCCGTCACCATAGCCAAGGCGCCGACCACTCCAACCTTGACCATCACGAAGATTCCTTACAATAACCCGTACAGCCTGCGCCACTCCAACAATGGAAGCTGCAGCATTCTGGACGTCGATCGCAACACCCCCTCATGGCCGGCTATCCCGAACGATCCCATAGACTTCACAGCGTCGGTTAGCTCTCCGGGAGTCGGCGTGCCGAGCGGAACCCTGACCTTCTACAGTGACGGCAAGCAGATCAACGGTACGCCCAATCTAACGACCACGGGGTCATTGTCCACTCAAACAAAGGGTCTGGATCCAATCACGGGCCTGACGGATATTCCCAGTGCTACCGCGGTGCTCCCATATCCGGGCGGACTCTTTTCGGGCAATATGAGCTCGGACGCCGATACCCTGGAAGCACAGGGCGCGCCCCCCACCTTGGGCGAAAACAATGTCCTGGTAGGGCCTCACGTCATCACCGTGGTCTACAGCGGAGACCAGAACTATCTTCCCTCCACATCGGCTGCAACCATCGTCACCGTCGTCGATGTAAGTACTATTACCAGCTTTACCGGCACGACGGCGACTTCCAGTAATTCTGTAACCGCAGTCACCATCACCGCCGCCCTCGGTGTAGGCCAGTTTGTTACTGGCCCTGGCATCCCCGCCGGAACCACCATCACGGCCATCGGCAGCGGCACTATCACGCTCTCAGCGGCCGCAACGGCCTCTGGAACTGCGGTGTCGCTAAGTGCGCAGACCGCGCAGAAGGCGACGGCGTTTACGCCGATAATCTTGCCGCTAACGCCCATGGGCCCAGCACCCTACTGCACCGCCTCCTCGACGATAACGACTTCGCAGCCCGCTGATCCTTCTACTTTTACGGTTACGGCATCCAGCACCAGCATCACCTCTTCTGCCAGCGCACCGGGTACGACTGTCTTGACCATCAGTTCCCTTGGCGGTTGGAATGGAGCCGTCGAATTTTCCTGTCCCGATCTGCCTCAGTTCGCTACGTGTACCACCAATCCGGGGGAGGACAACACCGTGGGCCCCAGTACGCTGGGAGCAACATTGCTGCCAACCCAGGTGGTGTTGACGGTTACCACCAATGTTCCGCCCTATGTTCCCACCGCAACAACGCAGAGCGGGTTCTTCTGGCTGTCATCTGTGCTTCTGGGATTCCTGCTTATCCTTAGCCGCCGCCATTTCCGGAAAGCCGCGGGCGGTCTGACCATCGTCGGGCTCGCACTGCTCCTGGTTGCTGGGATCGCAGGCTCTTCAGGCTGCAGCTCGGGCACCTCCTCCTCCTCCGTCGTTACCCCGCCGGGAACCTATTCTTTTCATCTGGTGATGACCGGCGCGCAAATCGATCCCGATGGCCAGTACGCTTGGGAAACCTTCCGTCCTGACGTGCCCGACCCGATGGTATTCACCCTTACCGTCAAGTAACGACCTCGTTCTAGTACTCAGAGAGCGCGGAGTAAACCTGCTTATACGTTCTCTCCATTTGTTCATTCGGAGGCTATTGTGGTTCGAAATAACGATCTTTTCCGGTTCCAAGGTTTACTGGCATGCATGAACTTGAAGCACTTTCTGACCGGTCTCGCTTTGGCGCTCATGCTGTTCGGCCCGTACCATCTTTTCGCCCAGACGACCGGCACCCTGACCGGTGTGGTCAAAGACAGCGCGGGCGCAATTGTTCCCGGCGCGAAGATAACGCTAGTGAACAGGGACGACAAGTCGGTGCGCTCGAGCATGAGCAGCAGCAGCGCTTTCTTCTCGTTTGCAGCGGTACAGTCGGGCGATTACAACCTGAATGTGACCGCCAAGGGCTTTGAGACGTACGTCATTACGGGCATCCATATGGATCCGGGTGACAGCAGGAATATCGAAAACATCACGCTCAAGATCGGCAGGGTTGAAGAGTCGGTCACAGTGACCTCAAGTGTGGCCGGAGTCGAACTTGATTCGCCGGAGAAGAGTTATCTCATCACGGAGGAAGACATCAAGCGTCTCTCCACCGTAGGGCGCGATGCAACCGAGCTGATTCGTATCTTGCCCGGCTTTGCGGTCGCTTCAGCAGGACTCAATAACGATTCCACCAACAACGGCAGCCAGGTCGCTGGATTCGGCGGCAGCTCGATTGGCAGCTTTGCAGCCAATGGCGCCGCCCCCGGCGCGGGCGCGGTCGCGGTCGTCTCCGACGGCGCCAGCACAACCGACCCGGCCGACGCCACCAGTTCGATGAGTAACATTAATATGGAGATGGTCGCCGAGGTGAAGGTCCAGACGTCGAACTTCGGTGCCGACACCGCCAACGGACCGGTGGTGATCAATGCCGTCACTAAGTCGGGTGCATCGAGCTATCACGGTTCCGTCTACGGATATGCGCGCAACAGTGCCCTCAACTCCAACGACTGGATGGATAATTATTTCAATAATCCGCGTGCGGGCACCTACAACTACTTCCCCGGTGCCAATGTTGGCGGTCCAGTCAAGATCCCCGGCACTGGCTTCAATCGCAGCAAGAAGATGACCTTCTTTGCCGCTGGAGAGGTATACGACCAGAGGAACCTGTATGGCAATACGGCAACCCTTAGTTTCATTCCCACCGCGCGCATGTTGAGCGGCGATCTCAGCACGAATTCTATCGAAAGCGCGCTGAATCTTCCAAGCGGGGCCTCGCGCGCCCTCTGTCCCACCTCATACGGCTGCACAGCCCTCAACGGCTTCCAAGGCGCTTATTCCCCCACCAGCAATACGGTGGACGTCCAGGGGCACGATATCATCGGCGGGCAAATTCCGGCTGCGGACTTTGACCCCAATGTGAGTGCCTACACGCGCTTCTATCCGAAGATCAATCGGGTGCCGCAGCCTCAAGGGGGGATCTCGCCGGCCACATGCACGGACCCGTCATTGCTCTGGAATCAAGTTACGGGAACAGCCCTCGCGAAACCTGGCCAGATGTGCTCCGACACCATCAACTATGACACCAATATCTTTGCCCAGCACAATGGCTACCAGTTCCACGGCCGGGTAGACGAGAACTTTAGCGACGCCACCAAGCTTTATGTGACCTATGACTACGAACATGTGAGCGATCAGAACCCTACCAGTAGCACCGGCTACAGCGGCGGGGACGTCATCCCCTCGCCCACAGGAGAACTCACGTACGCCCACTCGCACCGGTTAAGTATCAACAATACGCATACATTTGGCCCTACTCTGACCAACGAGCTCATATTCGCCGGCGTCTACTTTTACTCTCCCGCGCAACTCCAGAACAACAGCATGCTACAGGATGCGAACACGGGATTTGTCGGGCCCCGCTATTACCAGAATGGGTATACGCAACTGCCCGAGAACACCGGCTATTCATCTGGCGTTCCCGGCTTTGGCATGGGCTACTTCGACCCCAGCCGGGGCGCTCCCAAGCGCAAGTATTCGATTAACGCCGCGGACAACCTGACGAAGCAGCTTCAGAGGCACTCGATCAAGGTGGGCTTCTATGCTGAGCAGGCCGCCAACAACGAGTATGATGCATCGTATAACGATCCGCAGGGCAACATGAGCTACACGCAGTACAATGATTGCAATGTTTACGGTTCCGGCCCCTCGACCTACGGCCTCACTACCATTATAGGCAACAATGTAGGCAACTTCCTGAACGGTTGCGGCAGCTTTACGCAGGTGAACAAGTTTCAAAGTGGCGACATGAAGTACACGACGATAGACAGCTACATCACAGATGATTGGCAGGCTACCAAGAGGCTTACTCTGACCTTTGGCGTCCGCTTCGATCATCTCGGCCCGTGGGTGGATTCCCATGGCCAGGGCCTCGCGGTGTGGGAACCGGAAAAGATCAAACAAAACATCCAGTACAGCCTGGACCCCAACGATCCCACCACTTGGCCCGGCATTGCCTGGCACAACGGAAAGGGCATCACGCTGGACTCCAGCCTTCCTCTTTCAGGAAGCCCCAGCACAGCGATGTTCTACTCCCCGCGCGCCGGCCTTGCGTACGATCTGTATGGGAACGGCAAGACTACTTTTCGAGGAGGCTGGGGCGCTTATCGCTATCACGACTCCTATTACACCTCGGATGGTCCGCTGCTGACATCGCTCGGCGTCGCGACCTATAACCCTCCCGGAGGTGCTAGCGGCTGCACCCTCGCTCAAGTCGGCAACTCGGGGGATATCAGTGCCGGCCGGCCCACGGTGACTCTCGGGTCTGGTCCGTTTGTGAATCTGATCGGCCAAACCTGTGGCGGCAACAATGCCACCAACACCTACAGCGCGTTCTCGATCCATGCAGCGGACAAGCACGACAGCGAACAGCCGGTCACTTATAACTATAACTTCACGGTAGACCAGCGGTTGGGCCATGGCAGCCTGCTCGAAATAAGCTATGTCGGCAACCAAACGCAGCATGCTTTGACGGGGGGAGATGGGGCCGACCGCGACCTTTCAAACCAAAATGCGATTCCGCTGGGCGGAATGTACAAGCCAGATCCCAATACCTCCTCCCTGAATTATGGTGTCATCGCTCCCGTCAACTTCCTTGACGTGGGTTACTACAATCAGGAGGACTGGAGGCCTTATCCCAACTACACGGACATTATTGTCGAAAATCACATCTCCTATTCGAACTACAACGCGATGCAATTAAGTCTCAACAAGCAGACTGGAGCGTTGACCTATAACTTGAACTACACATGGAGCAAGGCGCTCGGCGTCCGCGGCACGGGGGGCAACGGTGCTGTAGGCGATTCATTGAATATGGGCAACGATTACGGGATGCTTCCCTACAACCGCAAACAGGCCGTCAATATTACCTTCTCCTACCAGGAAGGAACGAAGTATCACGGCAACAGGATTGTGGGCGGCGTCTTGAATCAGTGGGAGATCTCTGGCATCACCGCGATTCAGAGCGGTCCAGATGTTGCGGCATTCAACTCGAACTTTGGCCTCGGTGGCGGATATGAATACGAGCCGGCTGGAACCACCGTCCCCATCGGCGTCAACTTTGACTCAATCACCCAGTTGGGAACGCCCAGCGTGGCGGTTCAACCTCTGATTACCTGCGATCCCAAGTTCAATCTCCCCGGTATCGAGAACGGCGCGAAGACCTTCATCAATGCGGGTTGCTTCACTCTGCCGGCTCCGGGTACAAATGGTTCCTTCAAGCTGCCGGACATTCATGGCCCGATGTACTTCAATTCCGACCTTACCCTGATCAAGAATGTCCATATCAAAGAAAAGCAGAGCATGCAGTTCAGGCTGGCCGCGTTCAATTTCCTGAACCATCCCAACTGGCAACTCTATGGTGGTCCAGCTGCGGGGCTCGGCCTGGGCTTCGGACAAAATCTGCAGAAAACACCGAGCGGCTCGATTATTTATCCGACGTCCGATGCGGCCGCGCGCGCTAGCCTGGTGCAAACCAGCAACAACTTTGGCTCGACGCCATACAAGTCCAGCTTGCGTATTGTTGAAGTGGGCTTCAAGTACTCCTTCTAGTCCAGTGCCTATCAACACAAAAGTTGCTGCGGCTGTAGGGAGCAGCGACGAAATAGACGACAAAGCTCTATTGCAATTGAAGTTCCACAAGGTGATTTAATTATGCTCATGACAGCTTCCCCCCGCCGCCTCTCATCAATGGTCTGGGTTCTTGCATCGTTCGTTTCACTCGGTCTTGCCGGCTGCGCTGCACAGTACGACAACAAAGTGGGCATTACGCCGCAGCCCGCCCAGATATTGTGGAATACCAACGGGCCGGCGCAGTCCTTTGTCCCACCCGCCCCCGATCCGACGAATCCCGACCCGGTGATTCCCGCAGCGCCTGCACCGACGGTCTTTGGCACCATCCTCAGCACCACCCCGCTGGGTCCGGCAGAACTGAACGCAACGGCGGACACTCCCGGCACCTTCGTCTACAGCCCCGCTGAGGGCACATTGCTCAGTCCCGGCACGCAGACGCTGTCAGTTACGTTTACGCCGAACGACACGACGCATTATGCAGTCACCAAAGATTCGGTGCAGATCAATGTACTCGGTCCCACTTCCTCAGCCGGTCTGGCCGCGCTCGTTCCAGAGTCGGTGCAAATCGTCGGCGGGGGGTATATAGATGGTGTCTTCTTTCATCCTATGCAGCAATATTTGCGCTATGTCCGGACCGATGTGGGCGGAGCGTACCGATGGGTGAAGGAAGGCACCACGACAACCACGGGAGCAACGGCCACTTGCCCGGGATATGTAAAGGCGGACGGGACGCAAACTGCGGCCAAGGGCAACAATGCCGAGTTCTTGGAATGCGGCTACTGGGTGCCCCTGCTGGACTTCCTGGGACGCGCGAATGCAGGCGACATGGGAGTGGAGTCGCTTGGCCTGGATCCAAGTGACCCGCAGCGGCTTTATCTAAGCACCGGGCTGAACTACAACAATGACCCCACCCAGCAGAACCACTTTTACCTCTCCGACGACCAGGGTGCCACGTTTACCCAGGTGAACGCACCGTTTCCCATCAATGGCAACGACAACGGGCGAGATGCAGGCGAACGCTTTGCCGTAGATCCAAATCTTGGAACTACCATCTATTATGGGTCCCGCACAGCGGGTCTATGGAAGAGCCTGGATCGCGGCATGACCTGGAACCAGGTCACAACCTTCCCCGTGACCGGCAAGACGGCAGGGGCCGGCGTGGTGTTCATTATCTTCAATCCGAGCAGTGGAGTATCGGGAACGGCGACACCGGTTCTCTACGCGGGAGTGTCGGATTATAACTACTACAACGCCAACGGAAGCAACAATGGAACGCCCGTTTATTCGAGCATCTACCGCAGCGTAGACTCCGGCGCAACCTGGCAAGCGATCCCAAACGAGCCTCCACCGATTTCTAGTGGCGGATCAACTCCAGCGAACTATAACCTCACACCCATCCATGCAGTCTTTGGGCCGGACGGCGTCAGCAATAGCCAGGGTTCGCTCTATATCACCTATTTCAGCGACGAGGGGCCACTCACAAACAATTCAGGTCTCCTCGGCAATGCAGGCGCCGGGGCCGTCTACGAATATACCCCCACTGTCGGTACACCGAACGGGCCGGGAACGTGGACGAACATCAGCCCCAGCTCCGTTCGCAGCAGCACCGACGTCGGCGGATATAGCGGCATTACGCTGGACGCCGAACTTCCTGGGATCATCATGGTTTCCACCATCGACGACACCACCAACGGCGACGCCATCTATCGCAGCCTGAACTATGGCCAGACATGGAAGATCGCCGATCAAAAGGGCCAATCCGTCAATGACGTGGCGTTTGCGCCGTGGCTCAGCCCCGGAGCCGTGGCAAAGCAGGTAGCAATAGAGACCTGGCCCTCCGCTCTGGCGATCGATCCCTTCAATTCCAACCACGCGGTCTTCGGTACTAGCGATACGCTTTGGGACACGCAGGATCTTCTGGCCATCGACATCAATCAGCAGCCCATCTTTAGCGTAGGAGCCTACGGCTCGGCGCCATCGGGGGTCCAGCAGGTGGACGGCGGCAGCGGTATTGAAGAGGCCGTTGTTAACGCAATCTCCAGTCCGCCGACTGGGGCGCCGCTTCTTAGCGCTGACGGTGATGTGGGTACCGATGTGGGTACCTTCGTTCATATTTCGCTCGACCTGTCCCCTGTGGAGGGCGCGGATTCCGCTCCAGTCTTCACGAACGGCACGAGCGTGGACTTTGCGCAGAACGCGTCGCTGACGGTGGTCCGAGTGGGTACGGGAGTTAATGGTACCACTGGCTATTCCACCACCGCTCCGTCGTATTACACTCCAACCGGCGGCGGGGCGCCTGTGCTCTGCCCCCCCACTCCTAGCGGAAGCACATGTACCCAGGTACAAGTCCCGCTGCTTCTGGCCACCACCGCTACCCAGGGTGCCCAAGATGCGTGGGTAGGATATCCCGCCCTCTCTGACGCGGCTAATCTGCAAAGCGTCACCCCCACGACCAAGTTCAGCTTAGGCGGCGGCACAGTGGCCATCGCGGCCGACGCTTCGTCGATCGTCTGGGCGACCGTTGATTTTCCGCCGGCCTGCTCAGGAGACGGCGGCAACACATGGACACCGGCTGTCAACGGAATCATCGGTGCCCAGGTTGTCTCCGATCGCGTCACGCCCGGGCAGTACTATATGTACGACTCCACGTCAGGCAAGCTGTTGATGGGGGTCGCGACGGTGAGCCCGGTGACAAGTGCCAATGCTTTCAAATGCAGCCTGACCTTCAACACACAGTCGACCTTGCCCGCTAACTCGCCGGGGCAACTGACCGCTTCGTTTGGAGGAGCCGGCAACATCTGGCTCGCTATCAATGGGTCAAGCCTTGCTTCCGCTAACGGCGTGTATTATTCAACGAACGCCGGGACGACGCTTACGAAAGCCGGGTCGTTCACCCAGGCGTATGCTGTCGGTGTTGGCGCCCCGGCGACCAGTAGCGCCACCCCTGCCTACTCCATGCCGGCTGTCTATACCGCTGCAATTGGCGCTTCAGGGTATGGCTTCTATCGCTCCATAGATAATGGTCTCACATGGGTCAATGTCAGCAATCCGGCTCACTTATTGGGTACTGTAAATCAGATTGTCGGCGACGCACGGACTTTCGGCAGATTCTACATCGGAACCGGGGGACGAGGGATCGCCTACGCTGACAGCCAGTAAATCAATCCGCTGTTTTACGCAGATAGGCGCTTCTCAGTGTCCTTGTAGCCGGCCACTCCCAGGCAGTTACCGCCTTTCTCGCCTCAAGGGTCCTTGCAACGCGACCCCAAGAGCGTGCAGAAGGTCGATTTGGGGGTGCGCGACAAAAAGCTCAGATGGGAAGCGCTCGCGGGCAAGTGGTTCATGATTGCAGCATGGCATCATGCACAATGCCGACCAGAGAACAGCACAACGCCCGCCGACCCAATTAAGAATGGCTGCGTGTCACGGAATCGGCTGAGATTTCCGGGATGCGCCAAAATCGCCGGGGACGGCTGGCGGAAGGGTAATTATCTGGGAAACCAATGCGAACTAGCCACGCAGGTCTTGATTCTCGCCCTGAGGGGCGCCGATTGGGGTGCAGTTGCGAATGCTGATACAAGACGAGTATTCAATCTCGCCAGCCATTTATTTGAAGAAAGTGCGGATCCGTGTTTAGTTCACTTCTGAGGCGATTTTCAATCCTTGCCACCGGTTTCTTGGTGGCTTCATCCGTCTTGTCTCCTGCTGCTCAATCGCAACAGGCTCCATCCCGAACCATTGTCGTGAATCTCGACCAACCGACTGGGCCGGTGGATCGCTTCTTCGATCTGTCGGTTGGGTCCGATTATCCAGGCACACTGATTCGTGATGACAGCCAGGCCCAACTCAAGACGACCGCCGACGAGCTTGGTTTTCGCTATGTAAGATTCCACGCTATCTTTCACGACGTGTTAGGTACAGTGCGCATCGAAGATGGGAAGACCGTCTACAACTGGTCGAAGATTGACCAACTATATGACGACTTGCTGGCCCGGCACATCCGGCCGTTCGTCGAACTAGGGTTCACTCCGAAGGCGCTTGCCACCTCTGAGAACAGCATCTTTTATTGGAAGGGCAACACATCTCATCCCCGACCGGAAGGTTGGCGCGACCTCATCGATGCTTTCATCCGACACATCGAAGCTCGGTACGGAAGAGACGAAGTGCATACCTGGTTTTTCGAAGTCTGGAACGAACCCAACCTCTCCGGATTCTGGGAAGGTGGAGATCAGAAGGCATACTTCGAACTCTACGATCTGACCTCGAAGACGATCAAGTCCGTCGATCCCGCTTTGCGAGTGGGAGGGCCCTCGACCGCCGGAGCGGCCTGGATCCCCGAATTCCTGGCGCACGTCAAGCAAAGCGGTGCCGCCGTCGACTTCGTAACCACGCATACGTATGGCGTTCAAGGAGGCTTTCTCGATGAAGAGGGGAAATCCGATACAAAGCTCGATCCGTCACCAAACGCGATCGTCGGTGACGTGCGGCGTGTTCGCGAGCAGATTTCGGCCTCACCATTTCCGGGGCTTCCGCTGTACTTTTCCGAGTGGAGCACAAGCTATACGCCGCGCGACGCGGTTCACGATTCCTACATCAGCGCACCCTACATCCTGACCAAGCTCAAAGCCAGCCAGGGGTTGGTGCAGGGCATGAGCTACTGGACCTACACCGATCTGTTCGAGGAACCCGGACCTCCGACGGCGCCATTTCAAGGAGGATTCGGGCTCCTGAACCCGCAGGGAATTCGCAAGCCGGCGTTCTTCGCTTACAAGTACCTTCACGCACTCCAGGGAGAGAGCTTGGCCACGAGCGATCCTCAGGCAATGCTCTCTGCGAAGGAGGGAAACGTCACGGCTGTCATTTGGGACTTCGAGCAGCCGGATCAGAAGGTCAGCAATCGGCCCTTTTATACAAAGGTGATTCCCGCGCATCCGGCGGCGCCCGTACATCTACAGTTAACGCATCTTGTGCCGAATACTGCCTACCGCCTGGAAGTACGTCGCGTTGGGTATCACGCCAACGATGCTTATTCTGCATACATCGAGATGGGCTCTCCCAAGGAATTGACCCCAGCGCAGATTGCGCATCTGAAGGAGTTGACGCGGGATCTGCCGGAGACAGACAAGGTGATGCGAAGTGGGCCCACGGGCACCGTCGAGTTTTCTGTGCCGATGAACAGCAACGACATTGTGCTCGTCAAGCTGGCGCGCGGTCGGGCCAACAAGTAGAGGAAACGCCGTCGCGGCGGGAAAAGGATCTAGCGTCAGGACAACTGACTGCGAGCACCGCCCGCAACCTGCCTGGCTGGATTCTTCAACAGGTCAAAGAGGACCCTTCTATGAATCGATCAGCAAAGCCATTCCTCGTTCTTCTCTTTTCCGCATTTGCTCTTTCAGTCGGCGCATGCGGCTCTGGAAGCCAGGGAGGTGGGGGGACCAGCCCGAATCCCACTACGCCCACCGTGTCAGTCACGCCGGCATCCGGCAGCATTACTACCGCGCAGGCGCTCTCCGTCACCGTTGCGGTCTCGGGATCGGATGGCACACCGACCGGTTCAATGGTTCTCTCCAGCGGAAGCTTTACCTCATCCACCACTACGCTGAGCTCCGGCTCAGCGACCATTACGGTTCCGGCAGGATCGCTCGCCGCCGGCTCCGACACGCTGACCGCCAAGTACACGCCGGACAGCGCCAGCTCCGCGGCGTATAACAGCGCCTCCGGAACCGCCTCGGTGACCGTCACGGCGCCTGCAGTCACGCCCACAGTCACCGTCACACCTACATCCGGCAGCATTACCACTGCGCAAAGCCTCAGTGTCACCATTGCAGTCTCCGGCTCCAGTGGCACGCCAACCGGATCCGTAGTTCTTTCGAGCGGCAGTTACGCTTCAGCCTCAACCACACTCAGCTCCGGTTCGGCGACCATTACGGTTCCGGCAGGATCGCTGGCGGCAGGCTCCGACACGCTGACCGCCAAATACACACCGGACTCCGCCAGCTCATCAACGTACATCAGCGCCTCCGGAACCGCCTCTGTTACCGTTACGGCGCCCACGACGACGCCCACGGTGACCGTCACACCGGCATCCAGCAGCATTACGACCGCGCAATCGCTCTCAGTCGCCATTGCGGTCTCCGGATCGAGTGGTACGCCGACCGGCTCGGTGGTTCTCTCGAACGGCAACTATACTTCCGCCGCGACCACCCTCAGCTCCGGCTCGGCGACCATTACGGTTCCGGCAGGATCGCTGGCAGCAGGCTCCGACACACTGACCGCCAACTTCACGCCGGACAGCGCCAGCGCCGGGACCTACAACAGCGCTTCCGGAACCGCCTCGGTGACCGTCACCGCGAGCACCGCCGTTGCGGTCGACATCAATGTTCTGGCCAATCGCCATCAGATCAGCCCGTTTATTTACGGGAATAATGACCAGACGATCGCAGACATATTAGACGTGGGCTACACCTATTCACGATGGGGCGGCAATGACTCCTCGAACTATAACTACCTGCTGCAAACCCGCAATGCCGCCTCAGACTATTACTTCGAGGACTATGGAGGCGCGGGCGACCAGGTCCAACTTATTACGGATACCCAAAATGCCGGCAGCCATGCGCTGACTACGATGGCGATGATGGACTGGGTGGCCCAGACATCCGGCTGGAGCTTCTCCGTCAAAGAATTCGGACCTCAGTGCTCCGTTGACCCTTACAACACAGACGCCGGCAACGGTTTGGTCGCTGGTTCGACCGGCAACTGCAGTACAAGTACGGTGCCCGTGACGACTAACGCCATCACCACGGCCTACTACCCGCTGGTAGACACCGCACAGCAGTGCCCGTCGGGAACCACGGATGGAACCACCTGCATCGACCGCGAAACGTGGGCGAAGGCGCTGGCTCCCGCCTTCGGCTCCGGTGCTTGCTCCCTCCCCTACTCCACCATCACCTCGTGCCACTTGTACGACATGGACAACGAACCCGAGATCTGGAATGGCACCCATCGCGACGTTCACCCGAACCCGACGGGCTACGACGAGATCGCCAATCTCTATGAGGCAGAAGCAACGAATCTCAAGGCGTGGGACCCGGCGGCAGTGCGCTTTGGTCCGGTCTTCTGCTGCTGGTGGTACTACTGGAACGGCGCCAACGGCGGTGGCAACGGTATCCCAAGCGACAAGTCCGCTCACGGCGGCGTCGACTTCCTGCCCTGGTGGCTGAATCAGATCTACTGGTTCGATCAGATCAACGGCGCGCGCACCCTCGATGTCTTCGACATCCATGCCTACGGCGACTGCGGCATCGATAATAACTGCACCGACGGAAAATTAACCAACGCACAGCTTCAGGCGGAAACGGCCGAGGTCGCTGCATATTATTGGGACCCGGCCACTGTGAACCAGGACACGAACAATACCTATACGACCAACGAGGAGCCCAATCCTAGCATCCCCTTCATCATTCCGCGCTTCAAGGCCATGGTCAACGCCATCTACCCCGGAACGCCCTTGTCCTTTACCGAGTGGGGCGCTGGCTTTGCCCAAAACGCCTCGACGGACTTTTCAACGGCGATCGCCGACGCGGATACCTTAGGCGTCTTCGGACGCGAGGGACTTAGCTTTGCTTCGCGCTGGGGGGGGCCGTCGTCTGGCACTCCTGAATACCTGGCCTGGAAGATGTACACCAACTACGACGGCGCGCACGATGGATTCGGCACGGTGTCTGTATCTGACACGAATAACGGAAATTCGAATCTCTTTTCCAGCTACGCCACGCTCAACTCAACCGGCACGACGATGACCATCATGGTCCTGAACAAAGATCCGGGCAACGCGGCGCAGGTAACCTTCGACCTGTCCGGATTTAACGCATCCACTTATGTGGCCTACACACTGGCCTCGACCGCATCCGGCTCGATCTCCGCCTCCAATTCGGCTGCATGGAACTCCTCACAAAGCTTCGCCCCCTACAGCATTACCCTGCTGGTGATCAGCGGTAGCGAGGCCTCCACACCCGCGTCGGCGTGGTACCTCAACCCCGACGACCTGATGATTCCCGCCTCGGGAACCGCAACCCTGCATCCGGCGATCAGCAGCGGCAGCGGTTCAGTGACGCTCTCCTCGGCGGTCTTCGACGCTTTCGAGGGTGCCCCAGCATGCAGCGGCTCGCTCACGCTCAGCGACGCCACCATCACCACGACACAGCCGGGAACCATCACCGTGAACGCGGGCGGCACTCCCGGTTTTTGCCACTTTACCGTCACGGGCAATGACGGCACGGCAACCCAGACCGAGGGAGGATGGATTGTTGTCGGCAATCCCCCTGCCACGCTCACCCAGTCGGGCAACAACCAATCGGGCAGCGCTGGAACAGCTCTGTCGCAATCCCTGACCGTTACGTTGACTCCCGGCCAGTCCGGAGGCTCGGCAAGCGGCGCCGGCATTCGATTCACCACGTCCGCTGGAGTGCTCTCCAACGGAACAACGAGCGCGACCAGCGTGATTGCCCAAACCAACTCGTCGGGCACCGCCTCGGTCACCCTGACACTGCCCTCGTCCCAGGGAACTGTGACTGTCACCGCGCAGGACCAGTTCGCACTCGGCGGAGCCTCGGTCACCTTCACAGAAGCTGCTAACTAATCCGAAAGCAGGTCTGAGAGATGAGAAGCATAACGATCGGAATTGGGCTGTTGCTGATGCTGGCGTGCGGTAATCTGCCGGCGCAGACCCCGAAGTTACCGGAGATTACCAGCGTTCCTCCCTCGCAGCCATACCGTTGGGACAATGTTGTAATCCGGGCGGGCGGCTTTGTGAGCGGGCTGGAATTCAGCCCGAAGGTGAAGGGATTGGTCTATGCGCGCACGGATGTGGGCGGCGCCTATCGCAGCGAGGACGCAGGCGGGCATTGGACTCCGTTGAACGACCGCTTTGGGCGGGACGATGTGACGTATCTGGGAATCGAGGGGATCGGGCTTGACCCGGAAGACGGGAACAAGCTGTATTTGGCCGAGGGTATGTATACCGGGGACTGGGGCGGTCCTTCCGCGATCTTCCGCTCGAATGACCGAGGCAGGACGTTCGAGAAGGCGGCGATGCCGTTCAAGATGGGGGGCAACGACGATGGGCGTGGCGTGGGGCCTCGGCTATCGGTAGATCCGAACCTGGGTTCTGTGCTGTACTTCGGGTCGCGCAAGGCGGGGCTGTGGAAGAGCGACGACGGTGCGGTGACGTGGAAGCATGTGGATTCGTTCCCCGTGCCGGATAGGCTGACTGGGGTGGGTGCGCTCGCGGGGATCACGTTTGTGGTGTTCGACGCCGGCACGGGCACCAAGGGCGGTGCGACCAAGACGATCTATGCGGGAGTGGCGCAAACAGGCAACGGTTTATATCGCAGCCAGGATGCAGGGAAGACGTGGGAACCGGTGCCCGGCGCTCCGAAGGAGATGTTTCCGAACCATGTGGTGTTCCAGCCCGGCGGAGCGATCTACTTCAGTTACGCCGACAACATTGGACCGAACGGGATCAAGAATGGGGCAATCTGGAAATATACGTCAGCGGACGGGAAATGGAAGGACATTACGCCGCTGAAGCCGAACTCCCAGGGCGTGGGGAGTTTTGGATATGCCAGCCTTGGAATCGACGCGGAGCACCCGCAGACGTTGATGGCGGGCACCATTGACCGGTGGGGGCCGGGAGATAAAATCTTCCGTACGACCGACGGCGGAAAGACGTGGAAGGACATGGAGCCGCTGTCAGTGTACGCGGCGCCGGAGACTCCGTGGACATACTGGCACAGGCCCACGACCGGCGGCCATGGATGGATGAGCGACATCTTGATTGACCCGTTCGACTCCGGCCGCGTGCTGTACACCACAGGCGAAGGAATATGGGGAAGCACGGACGTTACCGCCGCCGATGCAGGCAAGAAGACGCACTGGAGCTTCCCGGACGTTGGCCTGGAGGAGACGGTGCCGCTAGCGATCATCAGTCCGCCGGAGGGCGCGCACCTGATCAGCGCAGTGGGCGACATCGGCGGCTTCCGTCATGAAGACCTCACTCGCTCTCCCAAAGACGGATTCTTTACCAACCCCCAGATGAACACGAATAGAGGGCTCGATTTTGCCGCCCTGGTGCCCGCGATCGTTGTGCGCGTGGGGGACGGCGACGGCAAAGTGGTTCGGGGCGGCTACTCGCTGGACAACGGCGTGACTTGGACGCCATTCGGCAATGAGCCGCCGAGCAGTCAGCATGGCGGCGGATCGGTGGCGATCTCGGCGGACGGGAAGATCGTGGTGTGGAGTCCGGACAAGGGGCGGCCGTATTTGACGATGGATTGGGGAAAGAGCTGGTTGCCTTGCCGCGACCTGACTGAAAAGATGCTCGTAGTGAGCGACCGAGTAAACGCCGCCAAGTTTTACAGCTACAACACCGAAACAGGGCAGCTGCTAAAGAGCCTGGATGGGGCGCAGAACTTTACGCCGCGCGCTGAGCCGGTCAGCACGAAAGGGGACTATGCCGCAATTGCAGCCACTCGGGGGATAGAAGGGGACATCTGGGTTGCGACGCGGGAGAAGGTCTACCACAGCACAGACTCTGGAGCGACCTTCGTCCAACTGGAGGGGATGAAGAAAGCGCACATTGGATTTGGCATGGCGGCGCCTGGTAAGAAGACCCCGGCGATCTACATAAACGGCACGGCGGCCGGGACGGAGGGTACTTTCCGCTCCGATGACGGCGGCGCGAGCTGGGTGAGAATCGACGACCCGGAGCACCAGTTTGGGTGGCAGAACGAGGTCATTGGCGACCCTCGGGTGTATGGGCGCGTGTACCTGGCGACCGGCGGGCGGGGCATCGTCTACGGTGAGCCTGCGGGGAGTGCGGGCGGGATGGCGGGTCGATGATCCCCGCCACTATCGGGACGAGCCACTCCGCGACGAACTGCTCGCGAGTTTCCATTGGGTGGGGGTCATTGTGCGTTGAGTACGGCTCATACGGCTCGATTGTGTCCCTATCGGTGCCTTCCAGTTGAGTCTGCTGCTTGTGAAGAAGGGTACATCCATCTTGTTCTGAAATTCGATCCAGCTGGTGTTTCCACTTGAATGGTTTACCCTAAGTTATTGAAAAATTTACTGGCCAAGTTCAGACTTTTGCGTCGACCCACATCGGGCATGACGCATAAGTCTGAGCTTCTTTCTTACTCGCGCTCCGTCAAAGGCGTTCCGTGACGGGATGGGCTGTCACTCGTGCAAGCGCTTTATATCCCAATTACGGTTGGTCCGCTGCAACTCGGGTACATTGGGAGTAGGTAAATCGTCAAACACTCGCTCGCCAGATGGAGCTTCGGAGAACAACAGCGCAATCCTCATCGAAAAGGTATCCCTCTGGGTGGCTGCTTTGCCTCGGCTTTGCCGTTACCGGCATCGCCGTCACAGTGCTTGGTCCCATTTTGCCTGCCATCATGCAACGATGGCAGCTTAAGGACAGTCAAGCAGGGCTGCTGTTGAGTTCACAGTTCCTGGGGTGCTTTGCCGGCAGCATACTGGTGACTCGGCACCTGCGCAGAGCGCTCCTGCTAGGTGCGTCCGCTCTCGCCACGGGATGGATGGCCTTTGCGCTTGCGTTGGCCAGCCTGCGCGGACTTTGGTTCGCGCCTGCAGCCTTGCTGATCGCTGGATTTGGCGCGGGCCACATGATGTCCGCGATGAATCTGGTTGTGGGGCGCACTCATAAAGAGAGGCGTGGCTCAGGCCTTTCGCTCTTCAATGCCTTCTGGAGCTTTGGGGCAATTCTGTCGTCGTTGGCAATTGGCAACCTGGTATTACGATTTTCACTGGTCAGGGTGCTGCTGGGGTTCGCAGGGTGTTCTCTTTGCGTTTTGGCCGGGTTCCTGTTCCATATACTGCGCGGCCAGCAGGCCGGCGATGCGACGGAGCGGCCCGGTTCTGAAGAGTCGCCGTTAGTTGCGAATGAGCCTGGTGGAATATCATTCAGCCAGTGGCTCCTGTTTGCGGCGATGTTCTTTCTCTATGGAGCTGTGGAGGCGAGCGTCAACGCATGGATCACCACATATACGGTGCGGCACAGCAATTCCGCGCTGTGGTTCGGCCAGGCGAGCGTCGCGGCCTTCTGGATTGCGATTACTTCCGGACGCGCTATCGCTGCAGGGCTGCTACGGTTCGTCGATGAGCGTCTGATGCAGAATGTTTGCCTGACCGCGGCGGTCCTGTCACTGGGGATGGTGATCGTTGCCCGCAACGGTGAACAGATTGTCGGCGCGGCTTTACTGACCGGACTGTTTCTGGCGCCTATTTTCCCTGCGATGTGCGCTCTGCTGATGGCGCGGGGTGCGCGGCCGCGGCAGGTTGGATGGGCGCTGGCGATCACCGGCCTGGGGGCAACTATTCTGCCCTCAGTAACTGGATTTGTCTCGACGTGGACGGGATCGCTCCGGGTGGGACTGGCAATGTCGATGTTTACCGCAGTGGTGCTGTTGACCTTGAGTGTATTGATGCCGCGAACCGCACGTCGATGACGGCTTCTGCTGCAGGCACTGGATTACGGAAGCCCGACCGTCGTCTGCAGCTTCAAATCATCCGATGCAGCGCCGACTTCAATGCGATACATCCCCGGTTCCAGCTTCCAGCTGTCGGACTTCACATCAAAGACGGACATTAAGGCAGGATTCGGCGTAATCGAAACCATTCTTGTCTCTCCGGGGGCCAGGGCCACGCGCTTCCACCCTACCAGGCGGCGGAAGGGTTCACCGGAGGAAGCTGGAAGCGTCGCGTAGACCTGGGCGATCTCATCTCCGCTACGTTGTCCTGTGTTTTGAATCTGAAATGTCACGGCCTTTGATGGCGAGTCGCACTGCAAAGCGGAGTAGGCGAAGTTGGTGTACGAAAGGCCGTGACCGAAGGCGAAGAGCGGCTGTTTGTGCTCCGTCTGAAACCACTTATACCCGACCTTCAGACCCTGCAGGTTGTAGTCGACGGTAGCAGACTCAGGTTCGGACTTCGTCCCGTCGGCGTGCGCATTCATGCCATTATTTCCGGTGGCTTCCGTCAAGGCCGGGACATGAGGATACGGCAGGTCGGCATCCTGGCGGGCAAAGGTTGCAGGGAGTTTACCGGAGGGGTTGACATCGCCAAAGAGAATGTTCGCGATTGCCTCTCCACCGCCAATGCCGGGATACCAAGTCTCGAGAATGGCCGCTACCCGCGGGGCCCAGGGCATACTCACGGGGCCGCCTGTCTCCAAGACTACGATCGTCTTCTTGTTTGCGGTCGCGACTGCTTCGACTAAAGCGTCCTGCTTTTCGGGCAAGGACAGGCTGGCAGCGTCCTGCCCCTCAGTCATCCATTGATGCACGAACACGATAGCGATATCCGCTTTGGCGGCGAGTGTGGTTGCCGCTTGCAGGTTGTCGCCGGAATCAAACAGCACGTTTGCATGAGGCGCTTTCTCGCAAACGAATTGCAAAGGAGCCGACGGGAAGTAAACCGGTTTACCCCATACGGCCGCGCCCTCGCTCGCATCGATCGCATTTCCGCCCGGCGCGTCGACCTGTGCCGAACCGCCGCCCGAGAGAACGCCGACGTCGGCATGCGATCCGATGATGGCGATGATGCCGTTCTGATTCTTGTTGAGCGGCAATACCTGCTTCTCGTTCTGCAGCAGAACAACGCTCTCTTCCGCGATGTGCTGCGCATCCTTGAGCCCGAGAAAGGGATTTACGACGCGCCGCACGGGAGGATGATCGACGGCGCCCGAGGCAAACAAGCTGTAGAGCACCCTTTCGGCCATATCGTCAAGACGCGACCGAGGCACCGATCCGTTCTCGACAGCCTGTAGCAGCGACTTGCCGAAGAAATCTGATCCGGGCTGTTCCATATCGAGACCTGCAAGTGCAGCCTTTGTAGTGCTATGTGTGCCTTCCCAATCGGAGAGGACGAAGCCTTTGAAGCCGAAATCGTGCTTGAGGACATCCTTCAATGTGTAACTGTTCTCGCACGCGTAGTCGCCGTTGATGCGGTTGTAGGAACACATGGCGGCTAAGGGATGGCCGATTTCGATGGCAATTTGGAATGCCAGGAGGTCCGTCTCCCGCATGGCGCGCTGGTTCAACAGGACATTGATCGTGTTTCGGCCGGTTTCCTGGTCATTGAGCGCGTAGTGTTTGACGTCGCCGATAATCTGGTTGGACTGAACACCGCGTATCAGGTTCCCAACCTCGGTGCCGGCGAGCAGCGGGTCCTCGCCTGCATACTCAAAGTTTCGCCCGTTGCGCGGCTCGCGCATCAGGTTGACGCCGCCGCCGATGGACATGTTGTAGCCCTGATCGCGCAGTTCTCGTCCGATGACCGAGCCGTACAGGTATGCCGCGTCAGGGTCCCAGGTGGCGGCCAGGCCGAGCGCCGACGGCAGCAGCGTGGCATAGCGGCTCTCCCGCGCCGCCATGCGAATACCGACGGCGGAATCGGCGAGATTGATGTCCGGAATATGCAAGCGTGGAATGCCCGGAACGAATCCGGCGCCGCCGTTGTGCCCGGGAGCGACTGGGTCGCCGTCGCGCAGCACTCCCCAGCCAGTTCCATGCACTAATTGCAGTTTTTCATCGAGGGTCATGGCTTGCAGCGCCAAATGTGCGCGCTGTTCAGCGGGAAGCGCGGAATCCATCCACGGTTGCGCCGGTTGCTGCTGGGCATGTACTGTTGCGGCGAAGAGCAGCAGAGCAGGCAGCCAATCGAGCCGTTTCCAAAACCGGCTCCAACGAAAATGACGTGGGGAAAGAGGGACTGGATCAGTTTCTTGTCTTCTGTACATGTTTCACCTGAATCGTTTTATATCCGGTAATCCTTGCTATTTTCTCGAAACCAGAAGACCATATCGGTACCGGTTGTGTCCAATGGAATTTGCCGCACTATCGGTGGCAGCGTCTTCCGACATGAGGGTTGGAGCAGAAAAATGATCCTGTGGATTCGACGATGGGCGACGGCCGCTGCGGTTGCCACGGCATTGACTTCAGCCCAAGGGTTGGCTCAGTCCATTACGCGCCAGCCCGACGGGGTGCAGCTCCAGACCAGTTCGGGCACCTTGCGTGTCCGTGTGGTTGGCGCTGCACTCGTCCGCGTTTCCTTCGCCAGAACCCCCTCCTCTCTTCCGCAAAGTTCTCCGGCTATCGTTCCACTTGCGGGTGTTCAGTCCGCGTGGACGTTGAACGAGACAGCCAATCTGGCCATTCTCGAGACAAGCAAGCTTCGAGTTGAGATCGACAAACATACCGCCCGCGTGCGCTTTCTCGATAAAAGCGGTCGCGAGGTCCTGGCAGAAAGACAGGACGGCCGCACGATCGAAGCGGCGATGGTAGATGGACACGCAGAACGACATGTGGCGCAGATGTGGACGGCCAATCCAGACGAGTCGCTGTTCGGACTCGGTCAGCAACAACTTGGGACCGTCGACATCAAGGGATACGACCTGGACCTCTGGCAACGCAATACGAATGTCGTCGTTCCACTGCTGGTGTCAAGCAGAGGCTATGGAATCTTCTGGGACAACCTCTCATTCACGCGGTTCGGCGATTTGCGGCCGTTCGTGCCGGTGCCCGCAAGCGCGCTTCTGAATCGCGAGGGCACGCGGGGTGGGCTGTCGCTGCATGTGATTGGCTCGACTGTACTGCTGTCGCCCGCGTCAATACCGGTGATCGACGTTCCGCCGGGCGGTCGACAGGCTCTGCGCAGCCTGCGCTGGGAGGGGTCAATCGAAGCCCCCTCAACCGGGATGTATCAATTCCGTACCTACTCGAACGGCGGCATCAAGGTATGGTTGGATGGGAAGCTGGTTATCAACCACTGGCGGCAGAACTGGCTGACTGAATATGACCAGGTTCGGCTCCCGATGGAGGCCGGTAAACGGTACACGGTCGCAGTGGAGACAGACGCCGAGCAGCAGTCCACCATGCACTTTGAGTGGAAGACGCCCGCGGCGAGCAACGACACATCCTTGTGGTCCGAGGCGGGCAGCGGCGTGGACTATTACTTCCTGTATGGGCCGCGCATCGACGATGTGATCGCGGGTTTCCGCACCCTGACCGGCAAGGCAACGATGTTGCCGAACTGGGTCTTCGGACTGTGGCAGTAGCGCCAGCGATATGAGACGGCGCAGCAAAGTCTCGACGTAGTCAGCGAGTTTCGCCGCAGAAGAATACCATTCGACGCCATCGTTCAGGACTGGCAATACTGGCGTCCTGACTCCTGGGGCTCGCACGAGTTCGACCCCACGCGCTTTCCCGATCCCGATGGCTGGATCCGCCAGATTCACGACCTGCATGCGCATCTGATGATCTCGGTGTGGGGTAAGTTCAATCCGGAGACCGCGAACGGCAAAGAGATGCAGAAGCGCGGTTTCCTTTACAAGCCAAACCTCGATGAGCATCTGCTGGACTGGATCGGTTATCCCTACAGCTTCTACGACGCGTTCAATCCCGAGGCGCGAAAGCTGTTCTGGTCGCAGATCGACAAGGGGCTCTTCAGCAAGGGCGTGGATGCGTGGTGGATGGATGCGAGCGAACCGGACCTTTTGCCATCGCCTCCAACGATTGCCGCCCAACGCGCGCATTTGAGCCCAACGGCAATTGGCACCGGCGCGGAGGTGCTGAACGGATACGCGCTGATGAACAGCGATGGCGTCTACAGCGGCCAGCGCGCATCGGATTCAGCCGAGCATCCGGCCGCAGAGAATCAGCGAGTGTTCATCCTCACCCGCTCGGGATATGCCGGCGAGCAACGGTATTCGACAGTCACCTGGTCGGGAGACATAACCTCGACTTGGACAGCGCTCACCAAGCAGATTCCTGCGGCACTCGGGATGAGCATCTCGGGACTGCCCTACTGGACCATGGATACAGGCGGCTACACGATGCAGCAGCGTTTCGCGGCCGAGCCGATGAAGCCCGCGGACGCGGAGGAGTGGCGCGAACTGAACGTTCGCTGGTTCGAACTGAGCACCTTTACTCCGCTCTTGCGCGTGCATGGAGAGCTGCGGTCTCGCGAAATGTGGACGCTGGGAGACGAAAGCTCTCCCGCGTATCAGGCTGAGCTGAAGTTCGATCAGTTGCGCTATCGCATGCTGCCATATATTTATTCGCTCGCTGGCGCGGTGACGCAGCACGATGCGACGTTGATGCGGCCGCTGGTGATGGATTTCGCCGGTGACGCGAAGGCGCGTGAACTGACCGACGAATATCTGTTTGGCCCGGCGCTGCTGGTCGCTCCGATCACGACCTACAAGGCGCGCGAACGCCAAGTCTACCTGCCGCCCGCCGCGCAGTGGTACGACTTTTGGACGGGCAAATCAGTTGCGGCCGGCGAAGCCACCGCGGCCGCGCCGTACGACGCTATTCCTCTATTTGTGCGCGCCGGGTCCATCGTGCCCATGGGCCCTGACCTGCAATATGTGTCGGAAAAGACGGCCGATCCATTGACGCTGTATATTTACAGCGGCGCGGATGCTGACTTCACGCTGTATCGGGACGACGGCCTCACTTTCGGGTATGAGAAGGGCGCCTTCGCGGAGATTCCGCTGCATTGGAACGATCGCGACCGCATACTGACCGTCGGCGACCGCAAGGGAGGGTATCCCGACATGCCCGCAGAGGATCATCTGCGGATCGTGCTGGTGGCGCCGGGGCATCCTTCGCCTGCGTCTTCATCGCCGGCCCTGTCAGCCAGTGCGGTTTACGCAGGAAAGCAACTGACTATTGCTGTTCACTAACGTTGTGCAGGGGAGATAAAGCTCAAATGCCATTACTAACTCGCCGTACTCTGATTTATTGCGGGGCCGCGTCTGTCGCGTCCACTTTTTTCCCTGGGAGCGCAATAGCGCGCGCCGCGGCGCTGGCCGAAGCGAGTTCGGCTGTAGCGGCCGTTGCTCCGCGCGAGCGATTGCTACTCGATTTTGGCTGGAAGTTCTTTCAGGGCCATGGCAGCGATCCGTACCGCGATCTCGGCTTTGGCGCGGGGCAGGGAGACTTTGCCAAGTCAGGGAGTTTCGACTTTGCCACGGCAAAGTTCGACGATTCGAAGTGGCGCTCGCTGAATCTACCGCATGACTGGGCGGTGGAATTGCCGTTCGTGCATGACGAGGCGTTGCAGGGGCACGGCTACAAGCCACTCGGCCGCCGCTATCCGGAGACCAGCGTGGGTTGGTATCGCCGTGCGATTGAGATTCCGGAGAGCGATCGCGGGCGTCGAGTGTCGATTGAGTTCGACGGCGGGTTCCGCGACGCGCTGGTCTTTCTGAACGGATACTTCATTGGCAGAAACGACAACGGCTATGCTCCTTTCAGCTTCGATCTGACCGACTTCATCAACTACGGCGATAAGAACTTTCTGGTTGTTCGCATGGACGCGAGCTTCGGCGACGGCTGGTTCTACGAGGGCGCCGGCATCTACCGGCATGTGTGGCTGACCAAGAGCGACGCGCTGCACCTTGGCCAGTGGGAGAGCTACGTTCGTACAGAGATCATTAACAACAAAACCAAGGGCAATTCGGCAACTCTGAGCCTGGGGACAATTGTGCAAAACGAAGGCCTGCAGGCAGAGACTTGTCGCGTCCACTGGCAGATTTTCGATGCGACGGGCAAATCGGTTGCGACCGCGGACGCCTCGCCGCAAATCATTATAGCCGGTAGCGCGAGGAGCTTCGAAGCAACGGCGACGATCGCGAATCCGGCGCTGTGGTCTCTCGAGTCGCCGGAGTTGCACTCGGCGACGGTGACTGTCGAGGCGGACGGCAAAGCGCGAGATGCAGAGCGGGTTCAGTTCGGCGTGCGGAGCGTTCTGTTCGATGCGGACAAGGGCTTCTTTCTCAATGGAAAGTCGGTAAAGATCAAGGGGACCTGCAACCACCAGGACCACGCCGGTGTTGGCGCCGCGTTGCCGGACCGGCTGCAGTGGTTTCGGCTTGCGGTGTTGAAGGAGATGGGGTCGAATGCTGTGCGCACTTCGCACAACATGCCGACTCCGGAGTGGGTGGAAGCCTGCGACCGCATGGGCATGATGATGCTGTGCGAGACACGCATGATGAGTTCCAATCCCGAAGGACTGACGCAACTGGAGCTGATGGTGAAGCGCTACCGGAACTCTCCGGCGATTATCCTGTGGTCCGTGGGCAACGAAGAGTGGCCGCTGCAATCGACCGAGCATGGCGAGCATGTGGTGGCGGCTATGGTGGCGCGCGCGCACGAGCTCGATCCGACGCGTTTGTGCACGGCGGCGACGACCTCGCCGTTCAACAACAACGTGGCGAGGTCGCTGGATGTTGAGGGATTCAACTACACGCTGAAGGACATTGATGCGTACCATGCAGCGCATCCGAAGGAGCCTTCGATCGGCACGGAGACGGCGAGTACCGTGTCGACACGCGGCATCTACTCGACGGACAAGCTGCGCAACTGGGTCAGCGCGTACGACGTAAATCACACGCAATGGTCCGAGATTGCCGAGGAGTGGTGGCAGTTCTATGCGGCGCGCCCGTGGCTTGCCGGCGGGTTTGCGTGGACTGGTTTCGACTATCGTGGCGAGCCGACTCCTTATGGGTGGCCGTCGATTAACTCGCAGTTCGGCATCGTGGACGTGTGCGGCTTTCCCAAGGACAACTACTTCTACTACAAGGCCTGGTGGGGCGCCGATCCGGTACTGCACCTTTTCCCGCACTGGAACTGGGAAGAGCGGGTGGGAGAGATCGTGCCGGTATGGGTCCACTCCAACCTGGACGAGGTGGAGCTGTTTCTGAACGGAAAGAGCCTGGGCAGCAAGAAGGTGCTGCCGCTGGGGCACCTGGAGTGGAAGATTAAATACGAGCCGGGTGCGATCGAAGCGCGGGGCAGCAAGGATGGCAAGGTAGTGTTGACCGAACGGCGCGAGACGACAGGCAATGCGGCGACTATCAAGCTTACGGCAGATCGGATGGATATCGATGCCGACGGAGAAGACGTTGCGATGCTGCGCGTCGAGGTGCTGGACGATGCGGGGCGAAGCGTGCCTACGGCGGAGGATCAGATCAGCTTCAAGGTCAGCGGCGAGGGTGCGCTGATCGGTGTGGGCAATGGCGATCCCAACTGCCAGGAATCGGACAAGGAGCCGAGGCGGAGCCTGTTCAACGGGTTGGCGCAGGTGATCGTGCAGGCGACCAAGACTCCGGGAACGATCGTGGTGGAAGCGTATACGGAAGACTGGCCGGGGCCGAAGTTGCCGTCGACGACGCTGCGAATCGCCACGAAAGCGGTTGTGCCGCGTCCTTCTGCTTGATGCAACGGCGCGCAACCAGCCTTGACAGCGAGCAATATGTGCCAACGGATCGCCCGCCGGCTCGATTCACCTGTTCCGAGGTAGCGTCAGGGTGGTACAACTGATACTGACGCGATGACACGGAAGACTGAGCGGCTCGATGACAAACCGGTTAACTTGAAGGTGTTGGCAGAGTATCTCGATCTCTCGCCGGCGACGGTATCGCTGGTCATGAATAACGCCCCCGGTGCTAAATCGATTACGCTAGCTACGCGCGACCGGGTGCTGGCGGCCGCCAAGAAACTGGACTATCGGCCGAACACAATTGCCCGCTCCCTGCGTACCCGGCAGACCTTTACGATCGGTGTGATCGTGCCGGAGTTCAGCGAAGGCTACTTCACAATGGTGATGAACGGCGTGGAGCAGTCTCTGATGCAGGCGGGCTACCTGCATTATGTGGTTTGCCACCAAGGCCGGACGGACCTTATCGATGAATATCCGAGGATGTTGCTGAAGCGCTCTGTCGATGGGTTCCTGCTGGTCAATACTTCCTTGAACGAGCCGGTGAATCAGCCGGTGGTGTCGATTTCCGGGCATCGGCGCATGCCCGGCGTGACCAACGTGGTCCTGGACCATGACCGCTCGGCAACCCTCGCATTGAAGCATCTGTATGAACTGGGCCATCGGAGAATCGCGTTTATGAAGGGCCAGCGCCATGCGCTGGACTCGGATACGCGTTGGGAGAGCATTGCGTCGATTGCGCGGAAGATGGGCATAACGATCTTCCCGGAACTCTGCATGTATCTGGAGAAGAATTCCTGGTCGCCGGAGCTTGGGTATCCGATTGTGCGTGACCTTTTGAAGAGGACGCAGGACTTCACCGCGATCTTTTGCTTCAACGATATTGCGGCAATTGGCGCGGTGCGAGCCCTGGCGGACGCCGGCTTTTCCTGCCCAAAAGACTTCTCGGTGGTTGGCTTCGACGACATCGCGAGCGCCATGTACCAAACGCCGAGCTTGACGACCGTGAGGCAGCCTCTGCACCGAATGGGAGAAACTGCGGCGCAGATGCTGCTGCACCGGATCCAGTTTCCCCACGAGGCATATCCTGAGATGGTGACGTTTGAGCCGGAACTGATGGTGCGCGAATCTACCGGGGCGGCGCGTCGGCTGCCCATCTTGCGCTCACGAATGAAGGCGCGGGCCACGCGTTCCGGTGGCGCGGCCAAGAACTGAGATGATTTGAACGCCGCTGCTGGATCAATCCATCTGAAAATGAGAGATAGAGATGGTCTCGCAAATTCGGACAGGGGGATAAGTGGGAGTTCTGTTCGTCCGCAGCCTAAAATGGCTGGGATGAGGAGAGCAGATGAGCAGACGTCCACGCAGGAACCCGTGGTATTGTTTTCGCCAGAAGGGCTGAAGTCGTGTGGCCACTTTGGCGGTGAGAGCGGCGTTGGTATCCATCGGTCAGCGACGATTCTGTGTACGATACGTGTACGATAAAACCGTAATTCTGGGCATTTTGAGTCTTCTGAGATTTGCTAAATCGCATAAACCATTGATATCCTTACCGGACACGGGAAAGGAGGATGGTTCAGCCTATGAAAATTGATTGCAACAGTTGCAAAACGTTACGTGAGGTGACTGAGGCTTAGAGCGTCCTGCTCTTGGCTATCTGTAGTTCGGCGATTTCGTAATCCTACGCCGAGGGCCGTCCGGGCAAGGACGCCTCAGGTCAATCTCAACAGCTCACCGCCGCAAAGCCCGCGCCCCATTGGTGCGGGCTTTGTGTTTCTGCAACGGGCTTCCTTTCCATCTTGTCTTTCTCAACCAGCAACCAGCAACCAACACCCAACAACCTGTAAACTATCCCCATGGAATCTCTCGTCATCGCAGGTCGCGCGTTCAAGTCTCGTCTCATTGTTGGAACAGGGAAGTATAAGGATGGCCCCGAGACCAGGGCCGCCATCGAAGCCTCCGGCGCGGAGATGGTCACCGTCGCCGTGCGCCGCGTCAACCTCGACCGCACCAGCGAGTCGCTGCTCGACTTCATCGATCCCAAGCGCTTCTTCCTGCTGCCCAACACCGCCGGCTGCTTCACCGCCGACGAAGCCATCCGCGCCGCGCGCCTCGGCCGCGAGGTCGGCCTCTCCGACTGGGTCAAGGTCGAGGTCATCGGCGACAAGGCCACGCTCTACCCGGACATTCAGGCCACGCTGGAGGCCACGCGCGTCCTCGTCAAGGAGGGCTTCACCGTCCTGCCCTACACCTCCGACGACATCGTCTACGCCCGCCGCCTCATCGACGCGGGCGCCGCCGCCGTCATGCCTCTCGGCGCGCCCATCGGCAGCGGCCTCGGCCTGCAGAACACCGCCAACCTGCGCATCCTACGCGAGCTCATCACCGAGGTCCCGCTCATCGTGGACGCAGGCGTAGGCACTGCATCCGACGCCACCCTCGCCATGGAACTCGGTTTCGACGGCGTCCTGATGAACACCGCCATCGCCGCCGCGCAAGACCCCATCCTCATGGCCGAAGCCATGCAGCACGGAGTCCTCGCCGGCCGCCAGGCCTTCCTCTCCGGCCGCATGTCCCGCCGCCTCTACGCCACCGCGAGTTCGCCATTGGATGGAGTCTCGCGATGAAGCGTTGGTCATGCACTGCGTGGCTTTATTTACTGTCTTTGGCCTGCCTCGTCGCGGCTTGCCTCGCAGTGTATGGAAGTATAGGTCTGGGAATGTATGCAGGCGACGCCTCCTGGATGAAGTGGTGCGACGCTGCCTGTCAGGTCCATATGCGACAACTGTCCGTGGAGGCTCGTTGGGAGATGTATTTCGCGCCATTGCTATTGGTTGCGGCCATCGCGTTGGCTATTTGGGCAAGATTTCAGCAACTGAAAGCCAGAAAGAGCTTGCGTTAGACTTCCAACATGCGCGCCTTTGGCATCGATTGCGGGACGGAGTTCACCGGCTACGGCGTGGTGGAGATGGACCACGAGGCGCGTACGCCGCGGCTGATCCACGTCGCCTCAGGAACTATTCGCCTCAACAAGAAAGAGAAGACGCCGCTACGCCTCGCGCAGGTCTACGCCGAGCTGATCGCGCGCATCACGCAGTATGAGCCAGACTGCATCGCCATCGAAGAGGTCTTCTTCTCCGCCAACGCCAAGTCCGCGCTCAAGCTGGGCCAGGTGCGCGGAGTGGCAATGCTGGCCGCCGCAACCTGCAATCTAACCGTCGCCGAGTACGCCCCGCTCTCCATCAAATCCTCCGTCACCGGCTACGGACTCGCCGCAAAGGAGCAGGTTCAGTTCATGGTGACGCGCCTGCTCGCGCTCGACGCTCCGCCCGACTCGCCCGACGCGGCCGACGCGCTGGCCATCGCCATCTGCCACATCCACACCGCGCAGACGCTCCTCCTGCAAGGAGCCAACCGGTGAGCCGCATCCATCGCAGCGCAATCTCCGCCGCACTCGTTTTGCTTTTTCCGCTCTGCGGCGCAACCCTGCAAGCGCAGCGGTCTTCGGAATCGGAAACGGCAGCCGAGGTCAGCTTCGCCTTTGAGCGGACGGGGCTGCCGGTGCCGCGATTCACCCTCGCGGTCGACCAGAATGGCCGGGGAACCTACAAGGGCGACCAGGCTGAGCCGGTGGTTCGCAGCGTTCTGGAGCAGCCTGAGACCGTGGCCTTTGAGCAAAAGTTTGCGCTCTCCAGTCAGACCACACGCAGAATCTTCGCGCTGGCCGAGGAACTCGATCACTTCAACATTGCGTGCGCCTCGAAGGCGAAGAACGCGGCGGATACAGGCGCAAAAACTCTCACCTATGCTGCTCCCGGAACCACGCACTCCTGCACCTACAACTACACCGAGAACAAAAATGTCTCCGCGCTGACCGTCCTCTTCCAGGCCATCGCCGAGACCATGGACGAGGGACGCGCGCTGGACCACCTGCATCGCTACGACCGACTTGGCCTGGACGCGGAGTTGCAGAGCTTCAGCCGCGAGGTTGCCGAGGGGCACGCCGTGGAGCTGGGGACGATTGCCTCGACGCTGCGCTCCATTGCCGAGGACGCGGACCTGATGCAGCGGGTGCGAACGCAGGCACGCGCGCTGCTGACGATGGTTTCGGTGGAGACGCGGCAGGCCGCGCAGTAGCTGCTTATTCTGCGTTCTGGCCCAGTGGGGCAAGGGCGCGGTAGAGCGCAGCCAGCGGCTCCAGCGCAAGCGACTCGGCGCGGGCCAGCGCAGGAATCTCAGCCGGCCACGCTGCATGAAGCTCCTCTGTTGTATAGCCGCGCGCGCCCGCGTGACTGGCCGCGCGAAGATTGTTGGCCAGCGTCTTGCGCTTCTGCGCGAAGCACCGGTGCAGAAACGCGTCGAAGCCCGCGGCGTCCACGCCAAGCTCGACAAAGCGAGGCGCAAACTCCAGCCTCAGCACGGTGGAAAAAACATCCGGTGGCGGCGAGAAGGCCGCAGGCGGCAGCGTAAACAGACTCTCCGCGCGCGCATTGATCTGCGTAGTGGCAGACAGTAGCCCGTACTCGCGGCAGCCGGGCGCGGCGCTCAACCGGTCCGCGACCTCGCGCTGCATCATCACCACGGCGCGCGCCAGCAGACCGCGCGCTCCCGCGGCGAAGAGCCGCAGCAGGATCGGCGAGGTGATGTAGTACGGAAGATTGCCCACCACGTCGGCGCTCTCGCCTGCAGGAACCAGCGCGGCGAAATCCACTTCGAGAACATCGGCCTCTATCACCTCAACCTGCGGAGCAGCGCGAAAGCGGAAGCGCAGCTCCGCGGCCAGCGCAGGGTCGAGCTCAATGGCGATCAGCCGTCGGCAGCGCGCAGCCAGAATCGAAGTAATCGCGCCGTGGCCGGGGCCGATCTCGATCACAGTCCGCTCGCCGAGCGCGCCCAGCGCGTCCACAATCGCGTTGCGCGCTTCGTCGTCAATCAGAAAGTTCTGGCCGAGCTTTGGCTTGCGCATCATCTTCCGTTTCGCGCCCGTATGACGGACGTAATTGAGCGAGTTTTAACGATGCTATTTGACTGCTGCTGTAGTAGCGGTACCTAAAGCAACACTGTCACATTTAGCTCCGAAATCATTGACCAGTAATATCTTCTGTGCGTCCATTGTTGTGGATGCGATTGCCATCGCGCTGGCAAAGATCGCTGCGCGAAACTTCATGGTACGGCTATTCATTTAGCCTCCGTAACGAGGTGAATCGGCCCCAGCAGACCGGAGCTAACGGGCGCCACCAGGTTGAGGTCCTGCATCTGGAAGCGGTCGCCGTACTTGGCAATCAGCGGCTTGTAGTCGTGCGGCGGCAGCGCGGACCAGGCGTTGAGCGCGGTGTTGTAGACATCGATCTCGATGTGGTTCACGCCCGGCTTGAGCAGTTTGGAGACATCGAGGCGATAGGGCGGGTGCCACAGCGCTCCCGCCGATTTTCCGTTGATGACGACCAGAGCCGCTTCGTGGATGGGGGGATCGAAGTAAGCGTGAATCCCAGGGCCGGTTCCGGTGACGAGTGGATTCGGAAGTGGAGCGCCAGCGGGACGCTGTGTTGGATCGCGCGGGTCGGGAGCGTTGGGGCGAGGGCTGCGTGGGGTTGGCATGGCCAGCGGCTTGCCACCTTCTACCTCCAGAAAGACCGGCCCAGTGGACGCGGCGGCTAGCGTGACGTCGCGCGTGTAGATTCCTTCGCCGGAGTAGTGGATGGTGGAGGGGTCAGCAGTCCAGTCGGTTGGCGTGGCCTCATCGACGCTCTTGTTGAGGCCCGTGAAGTTGACCTTCCAGTCGTTGCTCAGGTCGGCGATCTGCTTCGATGGAGTGGGCGCGGGCTTGGCGGCGGACGGCGTGTCGCTGAAGACGAAGACGCGCGAGCCGTAGGCGGCCAGGTGGATGGGCTGGGCCGTTGCCGAGGCAGCGGAGGCAGCCGCGCTGTCGCCATCCCACTCTTCGGCGAACTTGTGCGTGGTGGCGAAGGTTGCGCTGGTGTCGATGGGCTGGTTGGATGTGTTGACCACCAGGTAGATGTCGGCATTAGCCAGCTTGCGGCGGATAAACCCGATCGCGTTGCGGCTTGCGTCGTCCGTGGCGCTGATCTGGAAGTCGGGCTTGGCGACATCATTCAGGTCTTGGACTAGCGCAGCGGCGTCGTCGGCGACGATGAAGGATCCCGTCATGCCTGGAAGCGGCTTGCTTTCTGGATCGATCGAGGGGCAGCGCTGGTAACAGATGACTTGCCCTTCGGTGCGGTACCACGGGTGCAGGCGTTTGAGGGTTTCGACGGGGATGCGGTCGGTGGGGGGGATGACGAGGATCTGGTGGGTGCCGAGGCCTACCTTATTGATGGCGTCAGCGTCGATGAAGTCGACGTTATAGCCCGCCGAGAGGATGGCGGACATCAGCGCCGGAGTGACGTAGCAGCCCATGTCACCAGTCACCGAGGTGCGGCCCGGCGCGAAGCTGGCCCATGCGTCGTCGGTGGGGAGCAGGATGGCGACCTGGTTGGCGGGCTGACCCTGACGCAGGAGATAGCTCATGCGACCGATGTATGCGGTCACGGCGGGCATCACCGGGTGCCACGGGTTGTGGTTGTTGAACGACGCCGCGGCGTATAGGCTCCAGCCGGGTTCGGGAACCTCGCCGTCGGGCGGGGAGTAGCCCCAGCCGTGGCAGATGATCTGGTTCTCGCCCATGATGAAGTCGATGTCGGCCTCGGTCTTCATGTCCAGCGGGACGGCGCGGTACACCGGCGAGTGCAGCCAGGTAAACGTCTCGCCGGAGCTGACAACGTGGTTGTAGACGTGGTTTGCGGAGGTTGCCCAGCGCAAGGTGGAGAAGGCGCGCCACTGCGGGCCTTCGCCCTCGGCCAGCGACACGAGGTTCTGGCTGGAGAAGTCCACCGCCGGTTCGCCATAAGTCTGCGAGCGGAACTTGGTGTGGTGCGCCACTGCCCAGGCGGTCATCTGCGTCAGGTAGTTCTCGTCGATCAGCTCGGTCAGCGTCTGTCCGTAGTCGTGGCGCACGTTATCGGCGGCAATGCTGCCTCCGGCGGCCAGCTCCGGCAGGTGTGGGAGCAGGTCGTAGCCGCGCCGCTTCTGGAACTCGGCGGGCAGGTTGGGGGTCCAGTCCGCGCCGTAGGCTTCTAGCGAGTCGGAGAAAATGGCGTAGGGCGGCGTCGGGCCGAAGGCGCCGATCAGGGGCTTGCCGACCTTCTGAAGGTAGTTGGCGACGGCATCGTGCGAGAAGGGATCGAGGACGTAGCCCTCCGCCCCCACGGCGGCCCGCTTCACCTGCTGCCCAGTGTGGCTTTGGATGAAGAAGAGAGCGACGCGCGGCTTGTCGGAGGGTGTGACGGCGATGGCGTTGGCAGAGACGGTGAGCGGCTTGGCGGACGCTGCGTCCCAAGCGGGCGGACGCGGGCCTGCGTTGCGCCCTCGAGGGGCGGGAGTTGTGGCTGCAGTCTCGGTCTCTGCAGTTTCGGCGGGATTGGCTGCATTCGCGGGTCTACCCGTTGCGTTGGCGATGGAGGCGTAGACGATGCTATCGCCTGCGGCAAGCACCGGGAGGCCACCGATGCGGTACTTCACTTTGGCCAGATCGTCCAGCAATTTTCCAGCCGCGAGCGTGGGGACGGGAACGCTGCTTGCGCCCGCCGGGATGGCGACCTCGTCGATGCGAATCCGGGTCACCGCCTCGGCCAGCGTCGTCGTGGGGCCGCCGTACGGCCAGCCCGAGCACAGCGTCAGGTCGATGCGCAGCCCCAGCTTGCGTCCCTCCGCCTGCGCGTAGGCCACGTCGTCCAGCATCTCCGGCGAGAGGAAGGACAGGTTCTTCAATCCCTTGGAAGGGTCGTCAAGCACCTGGGGATACTCGAAGGCCAGCTCCGCGCCCTGAATGCCGTCGGCCTTCATCTGCTGCAACTCGCGCAGGATCTCCGGCTTCACCACCGCCAGGCCGAACCACCACCAGCGGACCATCGGCCGCGCCTCATTCGGCGGATTGGCAAATCCCGCGCGCAGTGCCGCGATGGAGGGCGCACCCGTCTGCGCGACCGATGCCGAGGGCTTCTGCGCGGCCGGTTTCGCCGTGGCCTGGGCGCTGCACACGGGAGCAAGCACCAGTGCGAGTGTGGTCGAAGTGAGCAGAATGGCAAAAAGCGTGCGAAGGGCGAAGCTGCGCAGGACTTGCGGGTTCGGATGCTGGTTCACGGGGTTCTCTGGGATGGCGGTTGAGTCTGTTGCAAGCTGGATCGTCGTTTCCTGTGCGGCGGCCTTCGATGGAGAGACGCCTGCCGCGCGTCATGAGTTTCGGCGCTGCCCATTATTCACGATTGACGGTAGTCTTGTCGTGGATGGGCAGTCGGGAGGGTTCACTTCCAGGATTGGGCGCGCGGCACCGCAAGGTCGATCTTCTGCCGAATCACGGTAGTTCATTGGGATGAATCTTTCAAGGCGTATTCTGTTGCGAGGAAAACGAGATTTTCAGATTGGAGAGCGCGATGCGGGTTGGCTTGATCACACGGGAGTATCCGCCCGAAGTCTACGGCGGCGCGGGCGTGCATGTGGAGTATCTGAGCAGGGAACTGGCCCGTCGCATCGAGGTTGAGGTCCACTGCTGGGGAACGCAGCGCTCGGACGAGGGCAATCTGCATGTGCGCGGCGAGCTGCCGCCGCCGGAGGTCTCGGCGGGCAGCGATGCTAAGTTCAGCGCTGCCGTCGATGCGCTGGCCCTCAACCTGGCCCAGATGAAGGATCTGGGCAAAATCGACATCGTCCATACCCACACCTGGTACGCGGCGATGGCTGGATTTCTGGCCAAGAAGCTCTACGGCATTCCGTTTGTGCTGACGACGCACTCGCTGGAGCCGTTGCGCGCGTGGAAGGCCGAACAGCTCGGCTCAGGCTACGCGATGAGCTCCTGGATGGAGCGCACGGCGATTCTCGACGCGGACGCGATCATCGCCGTCTCGCATGGAACCAAGGCCGACATTCTGCGCGCCTACCCCGAGGTCGATGCGGCCAAGGTGCATGTCATCTACAACGGCATCGACCTGAAGCAATATCAGTACACGCCGCAGACCGGCGCGCTCACAAAGTATGGCGTGGACCCGGCGAAGCCTTACGTCCTCTTCGTGGGACGCATCACGCGGCAGAAGGGCGTCACGCACCTGGTCGATGCGGTTCGCTTCCTCGAGCCCGGAACTCAGGTCGTTCTCTGTGCGGGCGCGCCCGACACACCCGAGATCGGGGCCGAGATGCGCGCAAAGGTCGAGGCCCTGCGACGTGAGACGCCCGGCAGCAAGCCCGCCGGTCACGAGCAGATGACGCGCGATGGAGGTCGCGCCATCGCCACCGGAGACCCCACCGGAACCGGGCACAACGTCGTCTGGATCGAGCAGATGGTCACCAAGGAAGAGGCCATCCAGCTCTATTCGCACTGCGCGGTCTTCTGCTGCCCCTCGGTCTACGAGCCCTTCGGCATCATCAACCTGGAGGCAATGGCCTGCGGCGCGCCCGTCGTGGCCAGCGCGGTGGGCGGCATTCTTGAGGTTGTTGTCGATGGCGAGACCGGCCTGCTTGTTCCCTTCGACGCCGATCCAATCACCGGCTTCCCAATTCATGCCGACCGCTTCGCCCGCGATCTGGCCGCGCGCATCGCCGAGCTGATGAGCGATGCGGCCCGATGCAAACGAATGGGCGCCGCAGGCCGCAAGCGCGTCGAGCAAACCTTCGCCTGGGAGGCAATCGCCGCCCAGACCGTCGAGCTGTATCGCTCACTTGTGGGGAAGTAGTGGCAAATATTTGGTGACGACAGTGGTTGTCGAGCTGAGAGGTGGTTGCCTTCTAATGCGTAGAGCAAAGAACGCAAAGATTCCAGACACACAATAGAAAAATGCTTCCTTCAAGAGATAATGAGTCGGTCGGTAACTCTCCATTAAGGGAGCAACCCATATGGTGGCATATACAGGTCCGATTGCAACTGGTAAAGCAAGCAAATATCGTGAGAGTGCCTTGGACCATTGAAAACGCCGAGCCTGTATTTTTCGTTGAATCATTTCGGCAGTCACGGCGAGGCTTAGAGGAATCAGCAGACTTGCCTCAAATACAACGAGCAAAATCAAGACAATACCACCGCCGGGTGCGTCATCATCTTTCGGCACAAAGGGGAGAATAGTTAGAAAGGAAAGAACAATTGAGGACAAGAACGCCGCAATTGCGGTGAGCGCATAACGTGTGATCGTTTTTAGCCAAAATAACACGGTATCAGGATAACAAGTTCTCGATATTGTGTGTAGTACATGCGGAAAGCCCCACATCTAAGATGCAGATTATGGGGCACTCGTTTTAACGCGACCTATAGCTGACGATTACTTCAGGTTAGCCTGCGGGATCTGCGTTGGGTCTTCCTGCCTCTGGATCGGCGTAGCGGGCAGCGAGAACGTGGCGAACGGGTCTGGCTTCACGGGGTCACTTTCCAGCAGCGCAGGCGCAGGCGGCAAAGCTCCGCGCGGAATCGTGCTCCAGAGAGCAGGCGTACTCGGGCCACGCGAACTGGATCACGGAGGAGATGTCGCCGGGGAAGTAGTTCCGCAGGTAGGCCTGGCTGGCGGCGGTTTTCGCGGCGGGATCGCCCTCCAGTTCTGGAATCAGCTTCGCCAGCGATGCGGAGTCGAACTCCGGTTGGTGGTATGTAGTCGAGTAGGTGTACTCGGGAGCCCAGGTCGTGCCAACGCCAGTCCGGTTCGAGGCCATTACAACCGTGTAATCGACCATCGACGCCGTAACCGGATCGACCGATGCCAGCGTGAACGTCGGGCGATTGCCGTTGATCGGCGTGATCGACGCAACAATCTTCAGCGGGACTCCGAAGCTGGTCTGCGCGCCTGCCTTGGCCAAACTGGACTCGACCGTCAGCAGGCGCATCTCGTCGGCGTGCGTGTGCCCGAAGATCGCCAGGCGGACGATGTCTGCGTTCTGCGCCAGCAGCTCGGCCAGCGATTCGGAGGCGAGAAACATCTGCGGTCTGCCTCCCGCACAGACGTTGGTAAACCTGCGCGCCGTGGAGTAGAGATCCACGCCGGGAGGAATGTGTCCCATCACCCAGACCAGATCGCCCTGCTGCCGCGCTGCGGCAATCTGGCCGGCGAGCCACGCCAGTTGTGCTGCGGCGGGCAGTGTGCTCGGCTTACCGGAGCAGGTGGCGTACTTGCCGGAGAAAAAAATGTCGTCGATCACCAGCAGCCGCGTGTGCGGCACACCGGCCAGCGGAACGCTGTAGGTGCCGCCGGCGGCGAAGTCGCGCACGGCGGTAGCGCGCTCGGTCGCCGAGAGATCGGCTGGCAGCGCTTCACCGGCGATCTTTGCCACCAGCCCGAGAAACGCATCGTGCGCGGCGTCGAGCGCGTAGTCCGTGCAGCCGGAGTCGTTGTTGCCCATCGCAACGTACAGCGGTACGCCGGGCAGCGCCGCGCGCAGCGTGCCAACGATGGTGCGCACCGTCTTCTCCGTGAATGCCAGATAATCGGCGGGAGTTGCGCCGGGCACGAGCGCCTTGTACTTGCAGTCGAACGAGTGCGCCAGCAGGTCGCCGCTCAGGGTGATGAACCGCGCGTGCGCGGCATCGGCGTGGATCGCCGCCAGGCTCGACAGCCAGAGGACCCACGGCGTGTCGTTGCCGCGCGTGGGGCAGACCTCCTCTAGCGCCGCGAACTCCTGCACCCGCGTTGGCGAGTCGGGCGCGCTGAGGATCGCCGGCCACTCGCTGGTGGGCGCGGCATTCAGCCGTGCAACCTTCGCCGGATCGGCAAATGGGTCCAGGTGTACGTCCGACAGAAAGAGTGCAGGAACTCTGGCGTTGGCAGCGACCGCGGCATTGCCCAGGGCAGGGGACTGCGCGTTGAGACCAAGCTGCAGCGTGAGCGCGCAGACGGCCAGCAGGAAGATCGGGTTGCGGCGCAGGGTTTTCATGGCGATGGGCTGGCCTATTTCTTGACCGGTTGCAGCTGCGATTCGTAAGCCTCGATCTGCGAGAGCGTGAAGGCGTGCATCTCCGCGCCAGCCCGCCACGCGCGCGTCCACTCGACGATCCATTCCAGCGCGGTCTCCAGATGCATCCGCGGCGTCCAGCCAAGATCGCCTCGCGCGCGGCTGGTGTCCAGCTTCAGGTTGCCCGCCTCATGGACTCCGGGTTCAGGGTCGAGAAACCACTGCGCTCCGTTGCCCCAGAACCCCGTCATCTTCTCTGCGATCCACGCCACCGGCCGCGCGTCGTCGTCCGATGGCCCGAAGTTGTATGCCGTGGCAAACTTCGGATCGTGCGTGAGCAGTTGCTCGGCCAGCCGGATGTAGCCGTGCAGCGGTTCCAGCACATGCTGCCATGGGCGGATCGCCTTCGGTCGCCGGATGCGCACAGCCTCGCCCGAGAGGAAGCCGCGCACCAGGTCCGGGATAAGCCGGTCAGCCGACCAGTCGCCTCCGCCGATCACATTTCCAGCGCGCGCGGTGGCCAGGGCAACTTTGTGTTCAGGAAGTTTTGCAATTGGGAAAAATGACTGGCGATAGGCCGCCGCTACAATCTCCGCGCATGCCTTCGAACTGGAGTACGGGTCGTAGCCGCCCAGCGGGTCGTTCTCGCGATAGCCCCAGATCCACTCCTTGTTCTCGTAACACTTGTCCGTGGTGACGCAGACGACGGCGCGCACAGACGGCGTGCGGCGAATGGCGTCCAGCACGCGCGCCGTGCCGATCACATTCGTCTCGTATGTCCCAATCGGGTCGTCGTAGGAGAGGCGCACCAGCGGCTGCGCGGCCAGGTGGAAGACAACCTCGGGCGCGAAGTCGCGCATCGCGGACTCCAGCGTTGCTGCGTCGCGGATGTCGCCGCGCACATCGTCCACCACGGACCCGACGCGCGCCACGGTGAAGAGGTTGGGCTCGGTTGCGGGGTCGAGCGAGTAGCCGCGGACCTCCGCCCCCAGCCGCGCCAGCCACAGCGCCAGCCATCCGCCCTTGAAGCCGGTGTGCCCGGTGAGGAAGACGCGCTTGCCGTGCCAGCAGATTGCGGGCTTGTCTGTCATTCACACAGGATAAACGAAGCGGCGGGAAAATGGCCTGACATCGACGATACCGGCTTCCGTGGCACGTCTTTGCTAGAACCGGATATCTTCGCGCGCGATCTCCTGGCGGTCTTCGGCCAGAATGCTTGCCCGCTCCAGCACATGCTCCAGTTCGCGCACATTGCCGGGCCAGTTGTGCTCCATCAGCTTCGCCTCAGCGCCGGCCGAAAGCCGCTTCACCGGCATCTTATCGCTCAACTTGGCGAGCAGGTGCGTGGCCAGCGGCAGCACGTCCTCCATCCGCTCGCGCAGCGCCGGCAGCGCGACCGGAAAAACGGCCAGCCGGTGATACAGGTCGAGCCGGAACGCGTGTTCGGCGACGCGCTGCTGTAGCGGCTCGTCGGTGGCCGCAAGCACACGCGTGTCCACGCGCACGACCTCGTTGTTGCCCACGCGCTGCAGCTCGCCCGACTCCAGAAAGCGCAGTATCTTGGACTGCATCGAAAGCGGCATCTCGCCGATCTCGTCCAGAAATAGCGTGCCTCCGTGGGCCGATTCGATCATGCCGGTGCGCGACTGCATCGCCCCGGTGAATGCGCCCCGCGTGTGCCCGAAGACCTCAGCCTCCAGCAGCGACTCGGGGATTGCCGCGCAGTTCAGCACCACATAAGGCTTGCCTGCGCGCGGGCTCAACTGATGCACCGCGCGGGCAACCAACTCCTTGCCCGTGCCCGTCTCTCCCTCGATCAGCACCGTCGTCGTCCGCGGCGCAACCAGCCGGATCAGCCGAGCCAACTCCTGCATCCCCGGGCTCTCGCCCACCATCTCCGGCAGCGGCAACGTCAGATCTCGAGGCAACGTCTCCACTCTCTCCTCTCTCTCCTCGCCGGAGATGGGCGCCTGCTGCGGACTGGCTATTGCCGGCCCGTTCTCTTCCTTCCCGGTCCCATGCAGGATGCTCTCGGGCTGTGCCGCACTGCGCCCGCGCAGCATCGCCGCCACCTCCTCCGCGGCGAAGGTGCGCGTACCCCTTGGGGCCAGCCGGTCCGCCGCGGAGCTATGCGGCACCGCCACCGGCGACAGCGTCCACGCCGCGCTCTCGCCCACGCCGCGCGGGCCGTGCGAGTCCGCCTGCGCCTGGCGCAACGCTTGCAGCAGTTCGTTCCTGCGAGGACTGCGCGCCCCCGCCTCGTCCACGATTCCATCGATCCGCAGCAGTTCCATCACTGGATGCCGGGTCCGCATCTCTTCGGCGAACTCATCCACCTCCAGATCGGACAGTGCGCTGTCCAGCACCATCGCCTCCGCACCCTCCACCTCCAGCAGCTCCATCGCCTCCGCGCCGCCAGACGCCTCGCGCACCCGCCAGCGCATCGCCGTCAGCTCCTGCCTCAGACGCGTCCGGAGGTCCGCATCCGCGCTGGCCAGCAACACCGTTCTCGCCGCTGCCTTGTTCCCCACGCTCTCTCTGCCCAGTCCGTACCCCATATAAACTCCCTGCCGGTTACCGCTCTGTGTTCCGATCACTCAGGAATCTCATGTTGCCCGGCCAGAATCGCCGTACCCTCTCCATCCGCTCGCCCGCGACCCAGCCAATGGAAGCGCGCGAGCGAGCAAGAATCCGCAGTGTGTGAACTTACGCGCGCCAGCGCGGCGCCTGGGATTACGCGGCCCTGGAGATAGCGGACAACAGGTCTGGATCTCGCGCCACGGGCTTGCGACCCAGGCCGTCCAGCATGTATCCCATTCCGCGCACCGTCTCGATCAAGCCGTCGTGTGCACCGTGAAGGCCCGCGCCTTCCAGCTTCCCCCGCAGGTAATTGATGTACACATCCACCACGTTCTGGTTCGTCTGGGCCGGCATCTGCCACACCTCGGTCAGCAGTTGGCTGCGCGAGACGCACTCGCCGCGATGCAGCATCAGGAACTCCAGCAGCGCAAACTCCTTCGCCGTCAGGCCGATCGCGCGCCCCGCGCGCGCCACCGTGTGCTCGATCCGGTGCAGCTCCAGGTCGCCATGGCGCAACACCGGGTTGGAATACTGCTCGCGCCGCCGCTGCAGCGCCCTGCAGCGCGCCGTCAGCACATAGAAGCTGAACGGCTTCAGAAGGCAATCGTCCGCGCCCATATCCAGACATTTCTCCTGCACATGAGGATCGCTGCGTTCGGTCAGTACCATCACCAGGGCGTCGTCATGCCGCGCCCGCATCTCCGTCAGCACCTCCATGCCGTCCTGTTTGGGCAGCCCCAGGTCCAGCAGCACCAGCTCCGGATGCTCCGCTGCGGTTTGAACCAGCGCAGCCTCCCCATCCTCCACCCACTCCACCTGGTGGCCCTCCAGCTCCAGACCTGATTTTAGAAATGCCCCCAGAGAACGATCGTCTTCCACAATCAGCACTCTCATGATATTTCCCCCCCCCAAAAATTCGGTTTCGCTAACCAGACACAAGGCAACAGTGTGGTTCTCTACAGCCGCCCGATAACTATCGCGTTCGGTGAGTGTCTAGAATCCACCTTTTTGGATGGTTTTTCCACAGATGGATGCAACTAATACATAGGGGCAATTCAGGGGCCAGTTCCAAAAAGGGAATTCAAAATCCAGTTCCAAAAAGGGAATTCAAGAGAATGCAAAATAAATGCAGGGGAGTAAAACTGACTATAGTTCTGCCCCATGAATATGCTGGGCTCCCGGAAAAGACCTTACACCGCATCGTTCCGCAGCCGCTTTCTGCGAAGATAGGAATGACCTTCGCAGAATCCCCGCAGGCCGCACCGTCTGTGCAAGTGGAGAATCATCCGATGAAAGCCGCCCGCCTCCTCGCGCTGCTCCTGCTCGTCTCCTCCGCCTTCTGCCGCGCGCAGAGCGCTTCAGCCAACCCGCAGAGCGCGTCCGTCAAGCCGCGCAGCGCCTCCGGCCATTCGCAGCCCGTCACATCTCAGCCGCTGGCCCTTCAGCCGACCGTCGAGATCGCACCGCCCTCCAGCCCCGCCGTCCAGCGCCAGACCCTCCCCGCGGCCAGCGAACCCGCGCTCACACACGCCGCCAAGCTCCGGCTCCTGCGCGAAAAGATTAAATACGTCTTCGTCCTCTTTCAGGAGAACCGCTCCTTCGACTTCTACTTCAGCACCTACCCTGGCGCCGACGGCCTCTACTCCCACGCCGCCGGCGATCCGCCCGCCGGATTCACTCAGCCCATCGTCAACCTCGACGGCTCCGTCGCCACCATCTCTCCCTTCAAAATCCCCTTCACCGTCACCGATGCCAAAGGCCGCACCGTCCCCCTCTACCCCTCCGACATCGCCTCGGTGAACCACACCCACACCGGCATCGCCGCCAAGCTCGACCTCGATCCCAACCTCGTCGCGCGCAACGACCGCTACGCCCTCACCGAGGAGGGAGTCACGCTCGACGCCCGCGGCAAGCCCTCCAAAATCCCCTCCCTCGAGCGCAAGCAGTTTGGCGAACTCGTCCTCGCCCACATAGACTGCGACGCCGCGCCCTTCCTCTGGCAGTACGCCGACCGCTTCACCCTCTTCGACCACTTTATGGACACGGTCATCGGCCCATCCACCCCCAACGCCATCGCCATGATCTCTGGCCAGTCCGGCGAGACCCAGTGGATGCTCCATCCCTCGCTCGCCGATCCCACCGGCAAGCTCTACACCCAGCTTCCCCTGGTCAACGATCCCTTCCCCTTCTGGGGTTCGCTGCTCGACACCAAGCCCCACGGCCAGCTCAAGCAGCCGGAGCCGAAGCCCACCGGCAAGCCAGCCCCCAACCTCACCTTCGCCACCCTCCCGCTCTCCTTCATGGGCACCGCCATAGAGAAGACCACCGCCGCCGACTTCGATCCCGCCATCGACCTCGCCGACGTCCGCGAAGACATACAGAAGATCGCCGGCCACGGCACGCCCGCCACTAACTGGGCCTGGTACCAGCAGGGATACGACCACGAGCCAACCGACCCCACGGCCGCCGCCACGCACGACACCTACGTCGTCCACCACAACGCCCCGCAGTACTTCGGCTACGTCGCCAACAACCCCGACGCCAGCGCTCACATGCGCGGCCTGGGCGACTTCTTCGCCGACGTCTCCCGCCGCCGCCTGCCCGCCTCCGGCGTCTTCTACGTCCGCGGCGGCTACGGCAACATCCTCAGCCTCAAGCCCCTCGATCCCAATCCCGACCTCGCCACCGTCTTCAATGGCGACGACGACCACCCCGGCTACTCCGACTCGCAGCTCTCCGAGGCGCTCCTCGCCCGCGAGATTAACGCCATCGCCGCCAGCCCCTACTGGCCGCAATCCGTCATCCTCATCGCCTACGACGAGTCCGACGGCGAGTACGACCACGCCTGTCCCCGCGTCCGCTCGCACGATCCCGCCGGCCTGCCGCTCGACCAGGGCCCGCGCATCCCCGCCATTCTCATCTCGCCCTACGCCGTCGCCCACGGCGTCTCGCACGAGCCCGCCGAGCACAGCTCCATCATCAAGCTCGTAGATGAGCTATTTAATCTCATCCCCCTCGCCGATCTCCCCGACGAGGAGCGCGCCCGCGCCATCGGCCTCGCCCAGTACCACCAGCCGGACCTCGGTCCCGCCGACGATAAAGTCGCGGGCGTCGGCGACCTCCTTTCCGGCTTCTCCAACGCCCGCCTGCTCGGCCGCGCCGCCCCGCTCCCCGCCAGCTATGCCGTGATTCCCGAAGCCGAGATCGCCGCCTTCCCCCACTACAACGCCCAGGGCTGCCGCGTCCTCCACATCCGCCCCACAGACACCGGCCTGCCCAACCCCATCCCCGCCGACTTCAACCCACGCCCAGACACCACCCCCGGCATCCCCACCTCCGGCCACTGGACCCCATGATGACAGTTCAAAATTCAAACGCTGTCATCCTGAGCGAGCGCAGCGAGTCGAAGGACCCCGATGGACTCCGGCCCACCACAACCGCCCGCACCTTTCTCCCCAAAAAATTAGCGCCTCTGGTCTTTCTTCTGCTGCTACTCTCAGCATCCGTAGCCCCCGCCCAAACCCTCGCCCACATCCGCCAGACCAAAACCCTCCGCTGCGGCATCAACATCGAAACCCCGGAGTACTCCACCACCGACGACCACGGCCCACGCCAGGCCTTCGACGCCGGCCTCTGCCGCGCCGTCGCCGTCGCCATCCTCGGCCCCGAAGCCCGCGTCGCCGTCACCACCTACCCCGACGACGTCGCCGCCATGGCCGCCCTCCGCGCCGATGCGGTCGATCTTCTCCCCACCCTCACCCTCGACCTCACCCACGCCTCCGCGCCCGACCTCGCCTTCAGCCCGCCCATTCTCTACGACGGCGTCGGCCTCCTCGTCCCGCTCTCCGCCCGCCTCACCCGCGCGAGTCAGCTCGCCAACAAAAAAATCTGCTTCCTCGCCGAAACCGAGGTCGAAGTCGCCCTGCGCGCCTGGTTCTTGCAGCAACACATGAAGTTTCTCCCATTTCCCTTTCAGGAAGAAGGCGAGATGGAAGCCGCCTTCGTCACAGGAAACTGCTCCGCGCTGGCCGGAGACCGCACTCGCCTCGTCACCACCCGTCTCGCCTTCGGCCCGCTCGCCGCCCGCTACGCGCTTCTCCCCGACCAGCTCTCCGACGACCCGCTCGCCGCCGCCTCGCGCGCCAATGACCCCGCCTTCGCCGCCATCGTCCGCTGGACCCTCGAAGTCCTCCTCCAGGCCGAAGCCCACGGCCTCACCCAACAAAACATTTTGTCCTCATCCCGCAGCGATCCATCTTTGTCGTCCCACACCTCAGCTTTGTCCTCATCCCGTAGCGCCCCTTTGGTGTCATCCCGTAGCGCAGCGGAGGGATCTGCTTCTCTCACCACCTCCTCCGCCAATTCCGATCCCATCGTTGCAATCCTCACCGGCCAGACCCGCGAGATCGGCTCCCGCCTCGGCCTGGACAACGCATGGGCCACGCGCGTCATCTCCGCCGTCGGCAACTATGGCCAGCTCTACAACCGCACCCTCGGCCCCCAATCCCCGCTCGATCTCCCGCGCGCCCAGAACCGCCTTGCCACCCACGGCGGCCTCCTCTTTCCCATCCCCATGAAGTAGAGTCCCCGCCGTTGCCTGTTCTCCGCCCTTGCGCTTGCCTTACCGCAGGCAGCGCATGGCCGGCGAAATCGCCGACGCCTCTGCAAACCTACAGGCAGATTAACCGCAGGGAGAGGGAGAGGGAGGGAAGGGGAAAAAATCAACTGCAACACTAAATCGCAAGCCAGGCAGGCTCAGCGTCCAGGCGGCAGCACCGGGATCTGCAACTGCGCAACCACTGCCAGCGCCATCGCGGGATCGTTGTTGCTCACCGGCTCCAACCTCACCTGGCCGACGCCGGAGAGACCCAGCGTCCGGGCCGCCGCAAACGACAGGTCCACGATCCGGTCCTGCAACACAGGCCCGCGATCGTTCACCTGAACGTAGGCCGTCCGGTGGTTCTTCAGGTTGGTCACACGCAGCCATGTGCCCAGGGGAAGGCTGCGGTGAGCGCACGTCATCTTATTCATATCAAAGGGCTCGCCCCCGGCCGTCTTGCGTCCCTGGAACTTCGTCCCGTACCATGACGCCACGCCGACCTGGAACCAGTGCTTCGCCTTCGCGCCTGGCTTCGCCTTCATTGCCGGGGCAGGAGGGGCGGTGCCCGAAAGGGAACCGTCCTTGGCCGAGGCGCTGAGCGCCAGGCCCATCAGCAGGACGCCAGCCCCAAACCGACGGGCTGTCCCTGTTGATGCAGTTCTAAAAAAAGTCCTTTTCATTGGCACGCTCTATCTGTTATTGTCTTTGACGGAACAACTCAAGTCAATCATCTGTAAGCGTTTATTGGGTGTCAGGACTTGCCGAACCACTCCTTCTGTGATATAGGAGATGTGCGGTCGCAGCCCGTGAAACTGCCCCAAAGTTAGCATTTTTGGCGCAGAAACCTTAGATGCGGACTGCTTGCTGCCTGTTTGCCGGAAATTCGACATTTTTTTCAAAAATGCAGCTTTTGGCCATTTTCCCTCTCCGCCGACCATGCAAACCGTCCTCACCATCGCCGGCTTCGATCCTTCCTCCGGAGCAGGAGTCACCGCCGACCTGATGGTCTTCGCCGCCCACTCGCTCTTCGGCACCGCATGCATCACCGCGCTCACCGTGCAATCCACCCTGGGTGTCCGTTCCACCCACCCCACATCCCCCGCCGTCCTCCGTGCCACGCTCGATTGCCTGGAGCAGGACCTGCCTCCCGCTGGAATCAAAATAGGAATGCTGGCAACGGAAGATAACGCATTTATAATCTGCGATTATCTGGAAAAACATCAACTGAAACATTGGCATCGGTCCGAGGGCTGGTTCCCCGTCGTTCTCGATCCTGTCCTGCGTTCCACTTCAGGCAGGGAACTGCTCGAACCAGCCGCTGTGACGCTCGTGCGCGACCGCCTGCTTCCCCAGGTCGACTGGATCACCCCGAACCTGGCCGAGCTTGCCGTTCTCTCCGGAGTCGTGGTCGCAACCCGCGACGATCTGCCCCGCGCCTGCCGCGCCCTGCAGTCCCGCACCGCAATCAGCCCGGACGGCCATCGCCTGGGCGTCTTCGCCACCGGGGGCCATCTCGACCCGCCCGACGACTATCTGCTGCTGCCCACCGGCCAGGGACTCTGGCTGCCGGGCGAACGCGTCGTCACCCGCTCGACCCACGGCACCGGCTGCGCGCTCTCCAGCGCATTCCTCAGTCGGCTGGTTTTGGGCGACGCGCCGCGCCAGGCCGCCCAGGCCGCCAAGCTCTATGTCGCCAATGCACTCCGCTCCGCCGTTCAGATAGGAACAGGCACCGGCCCTATGAACCACTTGTGGGGATTATATAAACCATCAGGTGAATAGCATGAGTGCCGTATCGCCTCCTCATTGCTTGCCCATCCTCTTCTCCTCAAAAAAATTGACGACTGGCTCTAAAGTCCGGCAGCGTAGCTGCCGATAGAAGTCCTGTAGCGAGGTGCTTCTATGTCCACCGCTCCGTCGACTAGCCCATACGCAAAAATTCTTGTCCACACAATGCCCGAGCAGTCCGCCTCGCGGCGCGATCGGTCCTCCAGCCAGGCAATTCACCGCCGGCCTTCGATGGTCCAGGGCCACGCCCTGGAGTCGCTCGGTCACGCCATCGAGTACGTCTACGATTCGCGGGTCTACCGCAACTCCGGCGAGCTCTCGCCCAGCGACGTGGAAGCCGTGCAGGTCCTGATGCGGCTCAGCCGCGAGGTCTTCGTCGAGTGCCGCGAGGTCGCTCCGGCCCGCACTGGCCTCAAGCTCTTCTTGCACAAACTATGGCCGGAACGCACCGCCGCCTGAGCGGAACCAGAGTAGGTATACCCCGGGGGCAATCCCTCCGAGTGGCTTTTTCCTCAAGAAAAAGCCACCATTGATGCCCTTCGCTTGGGCACTGTTACTCTGGTTCTGCTCTAGCCTCTCAGGTCCCGCTCCGTCTCACCCACAGCCCTCGCCACGCTTCGATTCCTGAGTGCGGCGGGGTTCAACCTGTGCCGCGCAGACGCACCTCCTCCGCAGCTTTTGCCAGTCCGCCTCGCTCTAAGGCAATCTCGCAACCCAGCCACAACTGGAACCGCCCAGCGCGCGTCTGATACGGTGTATCTCTTGAGGTAGCTTATGGAGGCGGAGCCATGAAGGTCCTGATGGGAATCGACGACTCGAAGTTCGCGGCTGAGATTGCCCGCGCGTTTGTCGCGCAGTTTCGCGCCGAGAACACCGATGTGCTGGTTCTGCATGTCTTGCAGCCGTTGGGGCTCTCCGCGCCGCCGGAGATGGCCGCAGGCTACGCGCCCGAGCTGGCAGACCTGAAGCAGTTGGCCCACGAGCTGGTCGATCGCATCGCCGGGCAACTCCGCGCCGCGGGATTCAAGGCTGAGACCGCCGTCGAGGTTGGAGACGTCCGCGAGCGCATCCTCGACTGCGCATCCGAGTGGCGCGCCGATCTCATCGTCCTCGGCTCGCACGGCATGCGCGGCATTCAGCGCTTCCTGCTGGGAAGCGTGGCCGAGTTCGTCGCCCGCCACGCCAAATGCTCCGTCCAGATCATCCGCACCCCGGCAGGGAACTGACCCGCCCATGCGCGGGAACCGTGGCGACTCAAGCAAAGCGCCTGACTCCGATCCACACCGGTTCGATCGATCAGACAGAAAGGCCCGCTCGACGTGAGCGGGCCTTCTTCTCGCACAGAAATAACTACGCGATGCGCTCGATTATGACCGTCTCCAGCACCACGGGCGTCTTGGGCCGGTCCTGGCTGGCGGTCGGCAGCAGCGAGATCTTCTCCACGATCGCGTAGCCCTCCACCACCTCGCCGAAGATGGTGTGTTTGCCCGTCAGCCAGCTTGTGTCGGCCACGGTGATGAAGAACTGGCTGCCGTTGGTGTTCGGCCCGGAGTTGGCCATGGCCAGCTTGCCCGGCTGCTGGAAGCCGTGCGGCGATCCCTTGGTCTCGTCGCCGAACTTGTAGCCGGGGCCACCCATGCCGGTGCCCTCGGGGTCGCCCGCCTGCACCATGAAGTTGGGAATCACGCGGTGGAAGACGGTTCCGTCGTACAGCTTGGGCCCCTTCTTGGAGCGGCTCGCCCACTCCTTGGTCCCCTCGGCCAGGCCGATGAAGTTGGCCACCGTCTCCGGCGCCTCCTTCTCAAAGAGCTTGCAGACAATCGTTCCTTCGCTGGTCTTGAAGGTGGCATAGGTTCCGGGCTTGGTTGGCATTTTTTTGAACTCCAGTGGTCAGTTGTTGGATGCAGGTTGCTGGTTGCTGGTTGAAGGCGGAAGCGCGGGAAGCGGAGGCATCGCCTCGCCCTCGCGCACGATCGTGACCCGCCCGATGACGACCGGGGTGAGGGGTTTGTCGTTCGCGTCGCGCGCAACGCGTGCGATGGACGCGGCCAGCAGCGCAGTGTGCGTGTCGCACTGCCCGAAGATGGTGTATTTGCCGTTCAGCTCGGCGACGGCGTCCTCGGTAATGAAGAACTGGCTGCCGTTGGTGTTGGGGCCAGTGTTGGCCATGGCCAGCCGCCCGGGTACGGAAAAAGTCAGCTCCGGCGTGATCTCGTCGGCAAAGTAGTAGCCGGGATCGCCCGTCCCGTCGCCCACCGGGTCGCCCCCCTGGATCATGAACCCCGGAATCACGCGGTGAAAGGTCAGCCCGTCGTAGAAACGCTTGCCGTGCTGTTTGGCGTGGGTGGCGTTGATGGTCCAGTCCTTCGTGCCCCCGGCCAGCCCGATAAAGTTCGCCACCGCGTTGGGCGCCTGCCGGTCGAATGTCTTGCAGGTCAGCCGTCCCATCGTGCTGTCGATGATAATCGTCGGCCCGCTGGGAACCGGCTCAGGTTTGGCCGCCGCGGCAACGCCAGGCGCATCCGGCAGGTCGGCGGAGGAAGCTGGCGGCGCGGCTTGCGCGGACTGCCCAGCAGCAGCAGTCGAGGATTGCGCACCAGCAGAAGCGGAGGATTGCCCAGCGGCTGGCGGCATGGATTGTGCTGAAGCGGCCGGCGTCGCGGATTGTGCCGTGGTTGGCTGCGCGGATTGCGCGCGGGCAGGGAAGCCAGCCATCGCAAACGCGAGCGCAGCGATCAGTGCAAGATGCCGCGCGACCAGTGCGAGTGGCAGCGCGAAAAACAAGCTGCGTCGCGTCATCCCGTTGCGTGAGGTTCCTGTAGATGCCACAGAGCATAGGCTAACCCACAACCGCCAGCGCGGCAACATCGGCGCTGGTACTCCACCCTAAGTTTTTTGAAATCTTGATCCCTCACAAAAAGTGGGTGCCCCCATAAAAAGTGGGTGCCCCATCTTCGCCGCAGTCTCATCGCGGCTAAGGTGGGGGTGTAGGCGACGGGTGCCCCATCCTTCGCGCTTTTGTCTTATGCGATCGGGGTCCCCGCCAGCTTCGCTGGTGGGGTGAGGATGAGTGGGTCTACCGGCTGGTGGCCCGCCCTACGCTCTTGAAATCTTGCTTCCACTTAGAATTGCTGACCATTGGCTAAAATGCTCTGATTGTCGTCGGTCGGAAGTTATAATTGTCGCTCATCACAGGAGACCGCAATGAGGATTGCAAAGCGATGGGTATCGCTCGCGGTAATTGCGCTGCTCGCCATCCAGTCAGCTCAAGTTGTTTTCATCATTCATCGCGAGTCGCTCACCTGGGACGAAGACGACCATATGTTCGCCGGCTACATGATGTGGAAGACCGGCGACTACGGCCTTAATCCCGAGCATCCGCCGCTGGTCAAGCTGCTGGCCACGCTTCCTTTACTGGGAGAGAAGCTCTGGATTCCGCCGCTGCGGGGCAGGGAATTCAAAGCTGAGGCCTACCTGGACGGGCGCGATTGGCTAGCCCGCAATGACGGCGCAAGCCAGCGGCTGGTCTTCCGCATGAGGCTCGCCGCCGGGATATTGATGCTGGGCCTATCGCTGGTGGTCTTTTTTGCCGCGCGCGAGTGGTTCGGCACGCCCGCCGCGCTCATCGCACTCACTCTGGCTGTCTTTGATCCCAATCTTCTGGCTCACTCCGCGCTGGTCACCACCGACATGGGCCTCACGCTCTTCTTTCTGGCCAGCATCTACGCCTTCTATCGCTACATCACGAAGCCTTCGCTGCTTCGCCTGCTGCTGGCGGGCCTTGCAGCCGGCCTGTTGCTGGCCACCAAGCATTCGGGAATTCTGCTGGCGCCCATGCTGCTGCTGCTGATTGGCGGGGAGATTGTTTTTGCTCCCAAGGGAAGCAGAGTTCGTCTTGCTCTTCGGCTGAGCGGAGCTTTTGCAGTCATCGTCGTCATCGGCGTTACGGTACTCTGGGCCTTTTACGGCTTCCGCTATGCTGCGCGGCCAGCGGGCCTTGTACTCAGCACCTCACTGGCCGACTATACCCGGAGCTTGAGCCACTTCAATTCCATGGCGGTGATGGCCCTCGCTCATCTGCATCTGCTGCCGGAGTCGTATCTGATGGGACTGGTAGATGTGAAGATGGTGGCTCAGTGGTGCCCCACGTTTGTTCTCGGTAAGAATTATGCGCACAGCGTATGGTGGTACTTTCCTGCTGTGATCCTTATCAAAACCACGCTGGGACTGCTGTTGATGCTCGCACTGACGGCCTTTGCCATCGTCTCCCGCCGTTTGCGCAAGGGCCGCGAAGTGGCCTTCCTGATCGTGCCCGGAATGGTTTATCTAGCCGTCACCATGCTCTCAGGAATGAACATTGGCGCGCGCCACATCCTGCCGCTCTATGCAATCTCCGCGATTATGGCCGCTGCGGGCATCACCGCTCTGGCCGCGCGCAGCCGCCGCTGGGCAGCCATTGGCGCGGCGCTGATCGTGGCCCACATCGCCTCCGCGCTCACCGTCTTTCCCAACGATATGGCCTACGCCAACGAGGCCTGGGGCGGACCGAAGAATGTCTACAAGCTGCTCAGCGACTCGAATGAGGACTGGGGCCAGCAGCTCTACCAGGTCAAGGAGTGGCAGGACCGGCACCCCGGCGAGGAGTGCTGGTTTGCCTACTTCGCTTCTCCGGTCATCAATCCCACTGTCTACGGCATTCACTGCCATGTGCTGCCCAATGAGGATACTGGATGGCTGGGCGGCGCCGATCTGGTTCCGCCGGTGATCAGCGGAAATGTTGTGCTCAGCGCCGGAGACTTGATGGGCAGCGAGTTTATCAGCAGCCGCTTGAATCCCTACACCATCTTTCAACAGGACCCGCCTGACGAGATGATCGACGACAGCGTTCTGGTTTACCACGGCACATTCCGCGTCAACCAAATCGCTGCCTACGGCCGTGTGCAGCGCGCATACGAATTGATGAGCGCGCACAAACCCGACGAGGCTTTGGCGATGGCCCGCGAGGCCGCCGCGCTCAATCCGCAAGGCGTCAAAGCCCAGAGAGCGCTTGGCGATATCGCCGCGCAGCTCGGCAAGAGAGACGAGGCCCGCACGGCATTGATGGCTGCTTTGGAGGCGGCAAGGAAGTTGGAACCGGATGTCGGCGCTGGCATCATTGCCGATCTGGAAGCCAGTCTGAAGAAGCTGTCACAATGAGAGGCGGATGGCCCAGATCTGAAATGAGCGACCAAGGCGTGTGCCCCACGTCTCGATTCTGAGACGTGGGTTTCGGCGGCGGCACAATCTCTCCGCTGGAGATCCAATTCATCGCGTCCTTGTCTCGCCACGGAAAAAAATACCTCAAAAACCCCAGCAAAATCGCATGTCAAGCCCTCACCGTGCCCAACAATCCCCTAACTCTAGCCTCGCCAACAACTTCCACAGGAAAAATAGTTGGCATAATAGTTTCCCTCCACGGCGTATAATCAAATCAGTAAGCAAAACCAAACAGACCCGGCCAACCGCCGGGCCTTCGCATTTAACATAACACTCAACCGTCTCAACCAAGTCCAGACTTAGTCCAGACCCAATCCAGACCAAGTCCAGACTTAACATGCCTTTTTTGAAGACTTTCAGACTTTTTCGCACACAAGAGGAAAAACCGCATGACCGAAGCAACCTCAACTAGCCGGGTCTTAGCCTTTAATACGTCTCACGCGCTAAGCGCGTGCTTAACGAGCATGTTTTGAATACTTTACGCTATTAGCACGGGGGGGTACATGCAGTCGGTGTGTAGATACTGATTAACCATTCATGAGATGCCATGGACTCATGAGATGCCATGTGCGGGGCATCGGCAGAATTCCACTTCCTCGGCAAATGCTCTAAGCTAGGAGATCATGTCCTTCACCCTTGCCATCAACGGGCAGAACCGCAGCTTCGACAACCTGACCCCGCCAGTCACCCTCGCCCAGGTCGTCGCCGCGATGGACCTGAAGGGAGACCGCATCGCCGTCGAGCACAACGGCCAGATCGTCCAGCGCGCCCGCTGGGTCGACACCCCCATCGCCACGGGCGATCGCCTGGAGGTCGTCCACTTCGTCGGCGGCGGCTAGATTCGGAAGGGAACTCGCGCATAGATCCGAAAGGGAAGTCGCGCAGCGAAGATTGGCCGCTACAAGACGGAGTCCAGCCACAGCCTCCAGAACCCGCTCCAGGTTGACGAGAGTGTTTAGTCCAGTAGAATGACTTCAGAATCTGACCATTAGGGCTGAGAAAATCGACAAAGCTGGACCAAGTAGAGCAGTTCTGATCCGCCGGTTCTTATCGGCAGGATTGCCTGGCGCGCTTGCTGTCGCGACCGCGATTGCAGTCACTACGCCATTTCGTCATCATGTCGATTGGATGAACTTTGTACAAGACGATTTCTTCTACTACCTGAAAGTCGCTTCCAATGTCGCGTCGGGCAACGGTTCGACCTTCAACGGCATCGTGCCGACCAATGGTTACCACCCGTTATGGATGTGGGCCCTTGCGGGCATGATTCGTATTGGCCATGGCATTCGATTCGTTCCGATCTTCCTGGGAGCATCGATCTGGCTGGCGACCATGGCTAGCTATTTTTTGGCCAATAGCCTGCTGAAGAAGGTCAATGTCGAATCGGTGGTTGCTGCGTCACTGGCTGTTTACACGGCCATCTATGCGATGCACGTATTCAACTATGGCATGGAAGTAATATTCACCGTTCCAGCAATGTTGGGCCTTATCCTTTTGCTGCAACAAGAGACGTGGTCATCAGGCGGGGATAAAGACTGGATCTACGGAGTCGCTATCGGCCTGATCACAACGCTAATGGTGCTCTCCCGGCTGGACACGGTGATCTTTGCAACGCTCATCGCATTCGGAATCGTATTGCAGCCGGCTTTGCGCGCGAAGATACGTTTGAGACTGCTCATTGGAGTCGGACTCGGTGTCTCGCCGCTCGCAGCGTACTTTCTCTTCAACAGGTTCATATTTGGGATATGGTTGCCGGTTTCAGGGATGGCAAAGCAGTTGAGATTGGATCATGGATTTACTTCACCGGCATGGAGCAGCCTGTTCAGCAAGTCCCCCCTGCAGTTGCTCAACGTGGTGCCGATACTCGTCGCGATTGCTGCGCTACCTTGGCTTTGGAAGGTCCTGCGCCCGTCAGAACGTGCCGTTTATCCAGCGACGCTTTTATTTGCCTTCGTGTACCTCGCGATTCTGTCATGGCTCAGCGATTGGCAATTGTGGGGCTGGTATTTTTATATGCTTCGCCCCGCTCTGGTCGTTGCCTTGGTGCTTCTCCTCCGCGCTCCCTGGCTCAAGCGGCTCACCGAATCTCCTTGGATGCTCGGTGTGCTCGTACTAGTCGCCATCGTTGATATTCACACAGTGCAGTTGCCCCAACAGCAGCCCGAGATTGTCGCAGCAGCCCGGGAAATTCAACAGTTCTCGTTAACGCATCCGGGCACCTATGCGATGGGAGATAGAAGTGGTGCCGTTGGCTATCTTCTGGACGAGCCCGTCATCCAGACCGAAGGCCTGATGATGGATGCCCCATATCTAGAGCTGATCAGGAAACAACTCCCCCTGCGGGAGGTCCTAAAACGATACAACGTCCGCTATTATGTCGGTTCAGCGAAGAAGCCCTTCACAGGCTGTTTCAATGCAAAAGAGCCGGCTCAGGCTGGACCGCATTCTTCTCATCTAGAAGCAGACTTTTGCGAAGCCCCTGTGGCGCGTTGGTCGTTTGCGGGAGTCCAGACGATGATCTTCGACTTGCATCCTCAGCACCCCTGAAGAAGGCAGGTGAGGCGTGACCTGCCAGCAGCAAGTGAGGAATATGCAGCCCAAGCGAAACAGCATCAACTGAGGGCGATCGAGCTACCGGCAGCTTAAGCGGAGCTTCGAGGGAACCGAGGTTCTCAAACGCGACGTGGCTCAGCACCAGGGCATGGCGAGAGGGCATTATCATGGGAACATAGTACCCTCATTGGCTTGTCTGGCCTAACTATACATAATATCCGTTATCAGACATTGTCTAACACAGCCAAGCCGGAGGAACAGAGCCATATGCTGTGAACAACTAACTTGAACCTCACCCCTTGAACCTCTCACTTTGAGGCTCTCCCTTTTCAGCCTCATCCTGGACTCAGGCCTCTGTGTGGTAGATTCATAGAGGTTCGCCGACCGCGGAGAGATGGCCGAGTGGCTTAAGGCGCACGCTTGGAAAGCGTGTATACCGCAAGGTATCCAGGGTTCGAATCCCTGTCTCTCCGCCACTCCCCTATTCCAGAACACCCAAAGACATCCTGCAACACCCATTGTTTTTCTTTGATAGGGATATTTACTTGACGCCACCTTGTACAACCGGTTGTGGTTTGACCAAGGTGGCGAAGGGGACGGGGTCTGTCTGCACGGCCTGTTGAGCCAGTCGATAGAACAGTTTGCCGCGAAATTTCGAGGTGCGGCAGTTGAATCGGAACGTGAACTCGTCCAAGTAATCGTCCAGATGCTCGGGGCTCACAGCGCCTTGGTGCGTTCCCAGCAGCCATCGTTTCAGTAGAGAGATCACGCGATGCGCGCGAGGAAGCAGGTGTTCCTCCTCCGGTTGATGGCTCCGCACCTGGCGATCATGGACGTATCCGAGCAGCCCCAGATAGGCGGGCCAGCCATCGGTTCGGACCGTGCTGCCCGGTGCAACGGCCTGCCGAATAAAACCGTTTGATGGGCGACAATTAGACCTCCCGAGCGACGACAAACAAAATTCCCGACCGGCGACGACAATTTGACCAGGCGAATTCCTGATTTGAGGGGAGACGGATTGGTCACAGACAGGCAGGTACGGAGGTTGTTTGTGTTGATAAATACGGAGAAGGGTCAAGCGATAGCGGCGGCGAAGGCGGGGATGGATGCGAAGATGGCGCGGAAGTATCGTCTGTTGGGGCGGTTGCCGAGTGAGTTGCCGGCGTTGGCGCGTTGGCGGACACGGCCAGACCCGTTCGTTGAGGTATGGGGAGAGGTATTTGAGTTGCTGCGAGGGAACGCCGGACTTGAGGCCAAGACGGTGTTCGAGTACTTGCAGCGGCAGAACCCCGGCCGCTTCCAGGACGGGCAGTTGCGCACACTACAGCGGCGGGTGAAGGGTTGGCGAGCGACCGAAGATCCGGCTCGGGAGGTGTTCTTCGCGCAGCAACATCCAGCGGGGCGGTTGGGAGCGTCGGACTTCACGCACATGGAAGAGCTTGGGGTGACCATCCAGGGGCAGAGCTTTGTGCACCTGATCTATCACTTCGTGCTGACGTACTCGAACTGGGAAGCTGGAACGGTGTGTTATTCGGAGAGCTTCGAGAGCCTGAGCGAAGGGTTGCAGAACGCGTTGTGGCGACTGGGCAAAGTGCCTGAGCGGCACCGGACCGACCGGCTTTCGACGGCGGTCAACAACATGAGCGATCCGGCTGAGTTCACGGAACGCTACCAGGGCCTGATGCGTTTCTACGGGTTGGAGGGCGAGAAGACGCAGGCCAATCATGGCAACGAGAACGGTGATGTGGAGCAGCGGCATCATCGCTTCAAGCGGGCTGTGGCGCAGGAGTTGATGCTGCGCGGCAGCGTGGACTTCGCCAGCGTGGACGAGTACCGGCATTTTCTCGAAGCGATGTTCGAGCGGTTGAACGTCGGGCGCAGGCAGCGGCTGGCCGAAGAGCTGGCGGTGATGAAGGAGCTGCCGGAGCGGCGCATGGAGTCGTCCCGGCGCGAGCGGGTGAAGGTGGACTCTGGCAGCCTGATCTATGTGGACCGCAACGCGTATCTTCAAGGACCCGATGACCACGGCGGCGGCCATCGACCGGCTGGTCCACCACTCGGTCATCGTAGAGCTGAACATCCCCATCTACACGCCGGCGGTGTCGCAGCAGAAGCGAGACGCGAACGCAATGGTGGTTCAGATGATGCTGCCGGCGGGCAAGAAGAAGCTTCAGCACCTATATGACCGATTACCACACGGTTTTTAGCAGCACAAGTATTTGATTTATAATGGGTTGTTGGTGGACCTGACCGGGATCGAACCGGTGACCTCTTCCATGCCATGGAAGCGCGCTCCCAGCTGCGCCACAGGCCCACTCTCGGAAGGACATTCCCTATTCTCATGGTTGCGGCCCGTTGAGTCAAACTTCCCTCGAATCTCCGGCATCCGCGCGCACCTATTTGTGCATCGGCGGGAACTAATTGCCTGTCCTGCGGTGTCTAAATCAGTAGAGTGAGCGAGCACTCGGCCGCCGGCGGCGCACTTCCGCTTGCCGCTCCAGTTTGTTTGCGACAGGCTTCGCCGCGTTTTGCAAAGCGTCCGGCGCAGCCCGCGCAGGTTTACAGCCGTTTCACCGAAGTCGTAAGGTAGAGGTACCCGGAGATGCAGGCGGGCGCAACAATGGATGATCTGGCGATCTCGATTGCCCTCCCGAGCGAAGAAGCCGCCTTTGTGGCCGAGCTTCAGAGCGGCTCCGAGCAGGCCTTCGCCCAGTTGATCGACCGCTACCACCAGCCTCTCTACTCGCTGATCGCGCGCAGCCTGCAGGATCCCTGCGACGCCGCCGACATCACCCAGGATGTCTTCCTCAAGGTCTTCCGCAGCATCGGCGGCTTCCACGGCGAATCCACGCTGAGGACCTGGCTCTACCGCATCGCACTGCGCGAGGCCTCCAACCGGCGCCGCTGGTGGTCGCGCCACAAGCACCGCGAGATCGACCTCGACGCGCCTTGTACTTCGCGCTGCGCTACGGATGCCGCCGACGAGCACACGTTCATCTCCACGCTGGCCGACTCCGGCCCGTCGCCCTTCGACCAGGCCGCGCAGCAGGAGAACCGCGAGCGCGTCGAATCCGCTCTCCGCCAGGTGCCGACGGCATTCCGCGCCGTCGTTGTGCTGCGCGAGATCGAAGGCCTTGCCTACGAGGAGATCGCCGACCTGCTCCACGTCAACCTGGGCACCGTCAAATCCCGGCTGATGCGCGGTCGCGCCGCACTGCGCGCCGTGCTCCTCCCCGCCGCAGACGCCGCCATCTCTCACCGTGCTTCGCACCACGCACCACCGGAGAAGCGGCTGAGTTCCCTTCCCGATTCCGTTCTGGACTCCGAACTGGAGGTATCGCGATGAAGTCTCTTCCATGCAGAGCAATTCGAGCTTCCTACTCCGACTATCTCGACGGCGCCATCAGCGGCCTGCGGATGCAGCAGATCGCGCACCACATCGAGGGCTTTGAAGACGACAGCGGCGTCCGAACCACCGGTTGCGAGTCCTGCGCGCGCGAGCTTGCCGCCTGGCGCGCCACTCAGGTAGCCGTCTCCGCGCTCGGCCCGGCGCGTGCGCCCGCCGATCTCGCCCTGCGCCTGCGCGTGGCCATCTCGCACGAACTGGCGCGCCGCAGTTCCCGGCTGCGCGACCGGCTCTCGCTGGCGTGGGAGAACGCCGTCCAGCCCATGCTGCTTCAGATCACCGGCGGGCTGGTTGGCTCGGTGGCTCTGGTGGGCGGGGTCGCGCTGATGCTGGGCATGGTTGCCGCGCCGCGGCAGGTGCTGGCCAACGACGAGCCGCTGGGCGCCCTCACCACGCCGCACTTCCTCTACTCCACCGCCTCGCCTGGGGCCTTCGACACCGATAGCGACAGCACCCTCATCGTGGAGGCCTCGGTCGACAACTCCGGGCGGGTCTACGACTACAGCATCGTCAGCGGGCCACGCGACGAGGCCACGCGCGCCCAGGTCGCCAACCAACTGCTGGGCAGCGTCTTCCAGCCGGCCAGCGCCTTCGGCGTTGCGGTGCGCGGTCGCGTGGTGCTGACCTTCTCCGGAATCTCCGTCCACGGCTAGACGGCTCAGGTCAATCGTGGTCGAGTTGCCATTATTTCGCCTTCTATTCATTTTTTCTTCTCCCCCCCCCCCCCCCCAGCTAAAGTAGCCAGATTCCTATAGATGCAGGAATATCCCTGCAAAGTAGTCCTCTGCAAGGGGTTAAGGATCATTGATAAGAAAACAAACAGTTTACATGGCACCCATCGCGCAATTGAGAGAGGCCGCCACACCCGACGGC
>PKWU01000057.1 GCA_003132145.1 Granulicella sp. | reverse complement strand
TCAACACCATGGCGGCGAAGGCGGCGATCAAGGACGTTGGACGCGCGCTGGACATGCCATATGGCGAGGTCGATCGCATCGCAAAATTGATTCCAACGACGATTGGGATCATGATCGATCACGCTCTCAAAGACTCTCCACAACTGGCCGCCGCGTATGAAGACCCCAAGATTCGCGAGCTGATCGACACGGCGATGCGGCTGGAAGGGTTGGTGCGCGGGGCGGGCGTTCATGCCGCTGGCGTGGTGATTGCGCCCAAGCCGCTCACCGAGCTTGTGCCGGTGACGCGCACCAAGGACGATGCCATTGTCACCGCCTACGACATGAAGTCGATCGAGAAGATGGGCCTATTGAAGATGGACTTCCTCGGCCTGACCACGCTCACCGTCATTCACGACGCGCTCAAGCTGATCCAATCGACGAAGGGCATCGACCTCGACCTGGCCACCATCGCGCTGGACGATGCGACGACGTATGAGCAGGTCTTCCATCGCGCGCTGACCTCGGGCGTCTTCCAGTTTGAGTCGAGCGGGATGCGCGACGTGCTGCGCCGCTATCGGCCCACCAGCGTGGAAGATCTGACCGCGTTGAATGCGCTCTACCGGCCAGGGCCGATCCAGGGCGGTATGATCGACGACTTCATCGAGCGCAAGTGGGGACGGCGCGCCGTCGAATACCTGCTGCCCGAGCTGGAACCTCTGCTGAAGGAGACGCTGGGCGTCATTGTGTACCAGGAACAGGTGATGCAGATCTCCAGCGTGATTGCGGGCTACTCGCTGGGCGAGGCCGACCTGCTGCGCCGCGCGATGGGCAAGAAAGACGAGAAGGAGATGAAGAAGCAGCGCGCGCACTTCATGGCAGGTGCCGCGGCCAACCATCATCCCAAGGATGTTGCCGGGACGATCTTCGACCTGATGGCGCAGTTCGCGGGATACGGCTTCAACAAATCTCACGCGGCCGCCTACGCGCTGCTGGCGTACCACACGGCGTGGCTGAAGACGCACTACCCGGTGGAGTTCATGGCCGCGCTGCTGACCAGCGAGACATCGAAGCCGGAGAATGTGGTGAAGTACATCTCGGAGTGCCGCGAGATGAGCATCCCCGTGGTGCCGCCCAGCGTGCAGGTGTCGGACGCCAACTTTACGCCGGTGCGCACGGACGCGGGTGAGGCCATCGGCTTCGGACTGGCGGCGATCAAGAACATTGGACACAATGCGATTGTCTCCATCCGCGCTGCGCGCGAGGCATTGCGCGTGGAAGGGAAGCAGGGTTTCAGCAGCCTGTGGGAGTTCTGCGACAAGGTCGATCTGCGGCTGCTCAATAAGCGCGTGATGGAGTCGCTGATTAAGGCCGGAGCGATGGACGCCTTCGGTCCGCGCGGGCAGGTTTCCGCGGCGCTGGACAAGGCGATCGAGCGCGCGCAGAAGACGCAGAAAGACGCGGCGGCGGGACAGAGCGGACTCTTCGGCAGCATCTTCGACGCGGACCTCACGCCCGCCGAGAACCAGCAGAGCGAAGCACTTCCGCCCGCGCCGGACTGGGACGAACACACGCGGCTGCAGAATGAAAAAGAGGTGCTCGGCTTCTTCGTCTCCGGACATCCGCTGGACAAGTACCGCGAGAAACTGCGCAACCTCAACGCGATCGACACCGCGACCGCCATCGAGATGAAGCCCGAGCCGCAGAGCTACAGGCGTGGACAGAATGAGCAGCAGAACGAGATACAAATCGCCGGAGTGATTACCGGGCTGAAGGTGGCCAAGTCGAAGCGCTCCGGTGAGATGTATGCGCAGGCAACGCTGGAAGACAGTGTGGGCAAGATCGAGCTGATCGCGTTTTCGAGTGCATACCAGAAGCTCGCCGAGCGGCTGAAGATCGACGTGCCGGTGCTGGTGCGCGGCGTGCTGAGGGGCGAAGAAGACTCCGCGCCCAAGCTCTCCGTCTCCAATATTCAGGCACTGGAGGACGTGGTGCTCAAGCTGCCGGAGTCGCTACGCATCAAGGTCCCGTTGAACCATCCCGATGCCGCGCTGCTGGAAAAGCTGCACGCCATCTTCGCTAGCGCGCCGGGCAAGGGCAAGCTGTTGCTCGACCTGGAAGAGCCGGGCGAGTTCTGCGCCGTGCTGGAGCCGCGCGGCGTCAGCGTCAACGCCGACCGCTTGTTTATCGACCGCGTGGAGGAACTGGTTGGGCGCGGTGCGGTGCGTGTGATCGACTAGGAGCCACGCCTCGCTAGGCACCGGCAAGTCTGTATTGCCGAACCTCGAAGCCAGGTCAATCGCATGAATTGTTAATCAGTTAGTACCTAGTACCCCCCCCCCCCCCGGGGGGGGGTATATTCTCACGGAACTCTTTTGGAATCTGTGGATTGCATGGAGTCTGTGCCGCTCCATATAACATTCTAAATGAGTTACGGCTAAATATTACTTTACAAATGACTTAGATCGGTTTTACTGGTCCTACCGCCCCGGCAAGCTCCTCGAAGGCCGTTTTTCTGGAGGAAAAACGGCGCAAGAGGCTCGTCTTCGTACTCCATCGGGAGAAAAAAGCGACGACGTTCCCGGCGCAGAGGCAACAAAAAAGCCCGACGCGCGCGCCGGGCTTCTCTCTCATCTCTACTGCTTTAATTATACGCGTTGGAGGGAAACTACTATGCCAACTATTTTTTGGAGGGAAGTGGTTGTTGGGGTGGGGTTTATGGGGATTTTTTGGGTTCGAGGGGCTTGACAACAAGAGAACCGCGATTTCGCGGCTCATGGAGGGGAAGCCCACGGCTGATTTCTGGCTGACAATGCGTGTGAAGCTGGTTTTGTAACTGATTGAAATAAAATGGGAAGATATTGTGGGCCTTGGGACGCGGATTTACTGAGGTTTTTGGGGAAAGAAAATGCGGGGGCGGGTTGGGGCTGAACCCACATCTCAGAAGCGAGATGTGGGGCACCTGTGATCTTTCA
>PKWU01000019.1 GCA_003132145.1 Granulicella sp. | reverse complement strand
TATATGTCGATACGGCCTAGAGCGCGATCTGGAAGCTGAATCAAGCGAGAAATGGTGGCCAGAGACGGGATTGAACCGCCGACGCCGGCCTTTTCAGGGCCGCGCTCTACCACTGAGCTATCTGGCCTTGGCGATGCGGTACGCCTGATTCGGGACAGCCAAGAGCGCCCGGGCGAGAGCAGGAAAATCCGCGCAGTCAACTGCGGCGGGTTCAAGCATCCAGCTAAAGTATAGCAACCCCGGCTGCCTGCGCCAAACCATGCGCCCGTCGTGCTGTCGATAATCGCGATATGCTGGGTGTCTGCATCCACGTTGCACCAAGAGGTGAGCCTCCATGCCCCGCATCTGCCAAGTTCCTGAGCGCCTGCGAAGGCGAGCAGTCATATCGGCATTGCTGCTGCTTTCGACGCTGACGCTGATGCCGGTCGTATTGCTTGCGCAGGGAGCAACGCCGGGCGAGCAGCGGGCGGTGCGAGCGTTCGAGGCGGCCAAGTCGGACAAAGCCAGCGCGCTCGCCCTCGAAGCGTTCCTCGCGAAGATGCCCAAGGGCGGCGATCTGCATATGCACCTCTCCGGCGCGGTCTACGCCGAGACGTTTCTGAAGGAGGCCGCGGCGGACAACCTGTGCGTCAATCCGAAGATGCTGAGTTTTGCGAAGAATGCGGGGCTCGCCAAGGACCCGCCGATGGGCCCGATCTGCGCGGATGGAAACGTGCCTGCGGCCAGCGTCTTGCAGAACCAACGGCTCTACGACTCTCTGGTGGATGCCTTCTCGATGCGCGACTTCGTTCCGTCCGCCGGGGTGAGCGGACACGATCAGTTCTTCGCCACCTTCGACCGCTTCGGCGGGCTGGACAAGTCGCACACGGGCGAGTGGCTGGACGAGGTGGCGACGCGCGCGGCCTCGCAGAACGAGCAGTATCTGGAGGTGATGCAGACACCGAGCTTCTTCGATCTGGCCCCGCTGTGGAACTCGCTGGGCTGGCCACCACTTCGTGGCGTACTGGACGCTTCGCGTGAAAAAGACTCTGCTGAAGATTCTGCGCAAGACTTCGCGGGCGATGCGACGGGAACCTCGCGGACTGAGCTCGACGCGCTGCGCACGAAGCTGCTGGCGGGCGGACTGCGCACGGAGGTCGCGCTCGACATTCATGAGCTGGACGATGCGCTGGCCGCGCGCAATCGCATCGAGCACTGCGGCGATGCGAGTGCCGCGCCAGCCTGCGCCGTCAAGATTCGCTTCCTCTATCAGGTGCTGCGCGCGTTTCCGCCGCAGCAGGTCTTCGCGCAGACGCTGCTTGCCTTCGAGGTCGCCAGCAGTGACGCGAATGTCGTGGGGCTGAACTTTGTGCAACCCGAGGACGCGACTCTCGCAATGAGCGAGTACAACCGCCAGATGCACATGCTGGACTATCTGCACAGCGTCTATCCGAAGGCGCATATCTCGCTGCACGCCGGCGAGCTGGTGCCGGGACTGGTGCCGCCCGACGGTTTGCGCTTCCACATCCGCGAGGCGGTCGAGCTGGGCCACGCGGAGCGGATCGGGCACGGCGTCGATGTGATGTACGAGACGGACCCGCGCGGGCTGCTCAATGAAATGGTCGCGAGACATGTGATGGTGGAGATCAACCTGACCTCGAACGATGCGATCCTCGGCGTTGTTCCGCCGCACCATCCGCTGCCGGAGTACCGCGCGGCGCATGTTCCGGTGGCGCTCTCGACCGACGACGAGGGCGTCTCGCGCATCGACCTGACGCATGAATTTGTGCGCGCGGCGATGGAGTACGGGTTGGGCTATCTCGACCTGAAGGCGATGGCGCGCGCCTCGCTGGAGCACAGCTTTCTGCCCGGCGCGAGCCTGTGGGCGAAGCCCGACGACTTTACGCGGGTGAAGGCGGGGTGCGCGGGGCAGGCTGCGGGCGCGGCGGAACCAACGACGGCGTGCGCGGCTCTTCTGAAGTCGAGCGAGCGAGCGGCTGAGCAGTGGGAGCTGGAGCGGCGCTTCCTGGCCTTCGAGGCGAGCCTGCTGTAGCGCGGGGCGCGGTCATGCGGTTCCTCCTGCGCCTGTATAATGGACGCAATCTGCTGGATTGGCGCAGTCGCCGCCACCAATAGCATCCACTGGATGCTCCGCACCGTCTAACCAGTGATTGAGTCCTTCGTCCCTCAGGATAGGAAGCTATGCCCATGGTCTTGCTCGCACGATTTGTACGGAACCATCCCCTCCGGCTGGTGTGGGCCATCACCCTGCTGATTGCAATGCCTGTGCTACTGGCCGCCGCGCAGCAGACTGCCCCTCCGGTCAGTTTGAAGCCGCAGGACGCCCCCAAGCAGATAGACGCTCCGATGCAGCAGAAACTGCAACGGAGGCAGGGTTCTGCATCACAGGCGGCCGCAGGCCAGGGGAAGACGGAGCCCGACCGGGCAAGCTCGTACTACCACTATGGGTTGGCGCATCTGTACGAGGAGATGGCGATCGGCGCCGGGCGACCGGACTACGCGACGCAGGCGGTGGAGGAGTACAAGCTGGCTCTGGACGCCGATCCGGACTCGCTGCTGCTGGAGGACGGCCTGGCCGACCTCTACTTCAAGATCGGGCGGATCAAGGACGCGGTGGGCGCCGCGCAGGACCAGTTGAAGAAGGACCCGGACGATGTGGCGGCGCACACGCTTCTGGGGCAAGTGTATCTGCGAACGCTGGGCGATATGCAGGGCACGCAGGCGAGCGAGATGCTGCAACTGGCGATCGCGGAGTACGAGACGATTGCGCGCCTGAAGCCGGCCGACCTGGAGACCAAGCTGCTTCTGGGGCAGTTGTATGCGCTGAACCACGACTCCGCCAAGGCGGAGGCGGCGTTCAAGGCGGCGCAGAAGATCGACGGCGACAGCGAGGAAGTGGTTCTGCGGATGGCGGCGCTGTACGGCGAGGAGGGGAATGCGCAGCGCGCGGTCGACACTCTCTCGGCGGTGCCGATGGCGGACCGGACGGCGCGCATCGAGTTCGCGCTGGCGGCCAGCTACGACCAGTTGAAGAAGCCGAAGGAGGCTGCCGCGGCCTATCGCCGCAGCCTGGAGATCGACCCGGACAACACGGATGCCTCGCGCGGCCTGGCCATGGCACTGCTGATGGACGAGCAGTTGGACGAGGCGCTCAAGGCGTTCAACGCACTGGTGGCGGCGGACCCGACGGACGCGCAGTCGGAGATCCACATCTCCGAGATCGAACGCCGCCAGGGCCACTACGACCAGGCGCTGGCGACGCTGGAGAAGGCGAAGTTGCAGGTGCAGGACTCGCTGGAACTGAGCTACAACGAGGCGCTGATCTACGACGCGCTGGGCAAGTACAGCCAGGCGACCGATGTACTGACCGGCATTCTCGACAGCTCGGCGCACCCCGATGGCAAGTACTCCGAGCAGGAGAAGCAGAACCGCGCGACCTTCCTGGAACGGCTCGGCATCATTGATCGCGAAGAGAACAAGACGGCGGAGGCCGTGGCGGCATACAAGCAGATCGTGGAGCTTGGCGGCAACTGCGACGGAGGCCCGTCCAGCGACGATCAGGCCCACCCTTGCTACGCCGAGGACGGTTACAACGGCGAGGTCGACGCCTATCGCGACGCGCACCAGTGGAAGGAAGCAACCTCAGCCGCCGCCCAAGCTGCAAAGGCCCTGCCGAAAAACCACATGATTCAACTGACCTACGCCGCGCAACTGGTGGATATGGGGCAGGTGGACGAGGGGCTTGCGCTGGCGAAGGCGCAGTTGAGCGGAGGCGCGGACGACCTTGAAGTGGAGGAAAGGTACGCCGATATCTACATTCGCCTCAAGCGGTTCAAGGAGGCGAGTGAGCAGATCGACAAGGCCGACGCACTGGCCACCAAGCCGGAGAAGAAGCTGTACGTCTTCTTCCTTCGCGGCGAGTTCTACGAGCGGCAGAAGATGTACGACCAGGCCGAGATCCAGTTCCGCAAGGCGCTGGCGATCGACCCGCACAACCCAGGCGTGTTGAACTACCTGGGATACATGCTTGCCGACCAGGGCGAGAAGCTGCCCGAGGCGCTGAAGATGATCCGCCAGGCGGTGGACCTGGAGCCGCAGAACGGGGCCTATCTGGACTCGCTGGGCTGGGTCTACTTCAAGAGCGGGCAGTACGCCGAGGCGGAAGAGAACCTGCGCAAGGCCAACGAGCGCATGAACAGCGACCCAACCGTGCATGACCACCTGGGCGAACTGTACGAGAAGACCGGCAACCTGAAGATGGCGGTGGCGCAGTGGGAGCGGTCGATGACCGAGTACGCGCACTCGCTCGCGGCGGACGCCGATCCCGAGGACGTGCAGAAGGTGCAGCACAAGCTGGAGAACGCGCGCGTCAAACTGGCCAAGCTGGGGACGGCCTCCGAGAAGGACACGAAGTAACGGACGCGCAGGCGGACCCACTTGGCCGCGCACGGTACACTTAACCCACTGTGACGATGAAGGGTGCGAAGAACTCCGGGCTGAATTGCTGCGCGGTACGCGGGGGAGCGGACGATGCTCTCACTGAGCGCGTCTACGCGGCTCCGGCGCGGCCAAGCCGCAGCGCGTTCCAGCGCGACTGCGAACGCATCGTGCAGGCGCGGGCGTTTCGCCGCCTGGCGGGCAAGACGCAGGTGTTCACCAGCCGCGCCAGCGACCACTTCCGCAGCCGCCTGACCCACACCATCGAGGTGGCGCAGATCGCGCGCGGCGTGGCCCAGGAGCTGGGACTGAACCGGGAGCTGGCCGAGGCGCTGGCGCTGGTGCACGACATCGGGCACCCGCCGTTCGGGCACGCCGGCGAGAGGGCGCTGGATGAGTGCCTGAAGCGGCACGGGTTGCGCTTCGACCACAACCTGCACGCACTGCGCATTGTGGAGCACTTCGAACTGCGCTACGCCGCGCATCGCGGGCTGAACCTGACAGCGGGCGTGCGCGAGGGGATCATCAAGCACTCGCGGGACTATAGCGCGGAGCAGTATCCCGAGCTGGCCGGCTATCTGCTGGACCGGCGGCCGCCGCTGGAGGCGCAGATCATCGACCTGGCCGACGAGATTGCGTATCTTACGGCGGATCTGGACGACGGTGTGGAGTCGGGGCTGCTGGAGATCGACCACATCCGCGAGCACGTCGATCTGCTGGCCCAAAGCTATGCGCAGGTGGAGCGCAGGCACGGCGGCGTCGATGCCAAGTACCTCTTCAACGAGGCGCTGCAGTTGATGCAGAACATCCTGACCGACGATTTGATTGCGACTACGCTGGCCAATGCGCGCGCGATCGGCGCAACCAGCCTGGACGAGGTGCGCGCCGCCCCGGCGCGGCTGGCGACCTTCTCGCCGCTGGCGGAGGCGCAGCGCCAGCAGGAGAAACGTTACCTCTACGAGACGCTCTATTCCTGCCACGCGCTCTCGCTGGAACACGAAAAGGCCGAGCAGGTGGTCACCGCGCTCTTCGATTACTGGGTCGCCGAGCCCGAGGAGTTGCCCCCAGGCTACGTGGAACAGATCGAGAGCGAGGGGCTGGCGCGCGTGGTCGCGGACTACATCGCGGGCATGACGGACAGCTTCATCCTGCTGCAATACGCGCAGGTCAAGCGCGCCGTGCGGCGGGAACATAAGCCTTTGTCCTTGTGAGGTTGCCCTGAGGAGGTCCGCGGGCATCCAACCGACAGGCACAAGGAGCACTCCCCATGAAGAACCGGTCCGTACGCACACTGGCGAAGCTGGCTGTTCTGCTGGCGCTGCCGATCGCGGCCACGGCGCAGGCGCCGCAGCAGGCTGCAACTCTCGCCATCGCCGGCCAGCCCGACCACGCCTCACTGGTGCAGATCAACGGCAAGTCGTATGTGGATGTCGAGTCGCTGGCGCGAATCACGCACGGATCGATCCGCTTTCAGGGCAACCAGACCATCCTGACTCTGCCTGGCTCGGCGAGCACGACGGTGCAGCCCGTCCAGACGAACAAGCCCCCGCAGCTCTCCGAGAACTTCCTGCGCGCGGAGATTGAAGAGTTGACCGCGATCCGCGAATGGCGTGTGGCCATCGTCACCGCTGTGCAGACCAACAACCCCGTCACCGAGAACTGGGTGGGCGGACTGCGCCGGTCGGCCGATAGCAAGCTCACGCTGGCAACTGCCGCGGCAACCACCGATCCGGACCGCAATGCAGTCGCATTGCTGCGCAACGAGTACACCAACATGCAGCAGATGAGCGATCAATTCCTGGCGATGCACAGCAAATCGAGCTACAGCGCTCCAGACTCCTTCGACAACAACCCGTTGGACCAGAAGATCCTGAGCTGCGCACGCGGCCTCGCCTCCATGGCGGCGACCAAACAGTTCCAGGATGAAGCGACCTGTCACTGAGGTGGCCCAACCATGCTTTGCCGGTCCATACCTGAGAGACAAAACGCCTGGGCCCCGTGAACGGACGAGGCCCAGGCGCTTGTCGGTAGATTGGCGCGAAGTTTGATTGCCTGGGCAGGCCGAGGCAGTGCGATTTTACTGGAAGTGCGCTGCGTTCTTCTCCGCGAAGCCGGCCTTGTCGGCCGGGAGTTCGTCGATGGGGAAGATCGCGTTGGACGGACAGATCGAGATGCAGTTTCCGCAGTCGATGCACTCGTCGGGATTGATGAACAACTGGGTCACCGTGTCCGCGCCGGCCTCATCGCTCAAGGGATGAATCGCGGTGGTGGTACACTCCGTCGCACACAGAAAATCCTTCTGACACGCATCGGTAATTACGTACGCCATGGTCTCGCTCACTTTCAAAGGATGGGCCGATTGATCTCCGCGGGCGAATTGCTGCCGGCCCGCTCCCTCATTTCCGGGGACCCAATCCAAGAGTATCGGCGGATGGCCCCATGGTCGGTGACCCCAATCACAGCCCTGAGGGCCGATCGACCGCGGCGAGGCGCGAGGCAAGCAGATGCATTCGGCTGCGAGCACCTGCCCGTGGCGGCTGGAACGGATGGATTGGATTGGCGTCCCCAACGGGATTCGAACCTGTGTCGCCGCCGGGAACAGGCGGAGTCCTGGGCCACTAGACGATAGGGACGCATGAAAAAACGAAGAACCAGGCGGGCTTCGAGGCTGCCGCGCAACCGGATTCAGACCCATCGTACACCAGCGCAGGATGGGCGCGCCCGAGTTCCAAGGGCATATTTTTCCGGCGGAAGACGTTGCATTGGCGGCGGGATGTGAACCCACACAGAGATGGCCCGGTTTGTTCGGCCAAGGATTCCCGGTCGGGATTCTTGTCCTGCGATTCTTGTCCAAAGATTCTCGAGCGGCGATTCCTGCCCGGCGATTCGAACGCAAAAACGGCGGAGCTGGTTTGCTCCGCCGCAGTTGATTGCAAAGTTGATTTCAGGCGCTGCTTCACGCAGCGTCCAACCAGCTAGCGATGTCCACCACCGCCGCCGCCACGNNCACCGCCGCCACGTGCTCCACCGCCGCCGCTGCGTGCTGCGCCGCCGCCACGTACTGCTGCGCCGCCGCCACCGCCGCGTGCTCCACCACCGCCACGTACTGCTGCGCCGCCGCCACCATATCCACGGCCACCGCGTACTGCTGCGCCGCCGCCATATCCACGACCGCCGCCGCCTGAATAGCGCCCTCTACCGTCACCGCCGAAATAGCGTCCTCCACCGTAGCCGCCGAAGCGATGGTCACCCCAGCCGTGGCCATAGCCCCAGTTGGCCCATGGGCCCATACCCAGGAAGATGCCGTTATAGAAGTAGCCCGACCCATAATAACCGTAGGGCGCGCAGGCATAGGGTGCATAGCCGTAGTAGCCGTAGGAACAGACCGGCTGAACCCCAATGCCAATATCAACTGATGGAACACCGATGCCAACCACAATCTGTGCGTTTGCCGTTGGCGCTGAAGCCATAGCCAGGGTAGTAAGCAAAGCTGCTGCACAAAGGAGAACTTTCGATCCACGCATATGGAACCTCATTTACGGTGGCTGCGGCTCCTGGTAGATGCGTTGGATACTGCGGTGTCCCGTCTTCGCTCGTCTCAGCCATCCGGCTGAAAGAGCGCACATATCATAAGATGGCTAATCTCAGGATAGGTTGCTCGGTGGGTATGCCAGCACCCCGCCGTGGCTGGCTAGTCCTTTATCATCAGCCACGTTGTTGAAATCTATTGGTCCCGTCTGCCTCCTTGAGGCTTTGTCAGGTTCGATTTCGGCACCACAGAGTTTCATTGGCAATGCGCGATCCTGTCTGGTGCGACGGCCCAGATGCGAGGCTTTGGGAGCGAGCGGGTCCAGAGAAACTCAAGCCGGGACCGCCTCGCGCGGCGAGGAAACCTCGAGCCTTGCCAGTCTCTCGTCGATCTTTGCCAGCGTAGCTTCCAGTTGTGGCTGCGGAGCCTGGCTGGAAAAGACCGGGTTGTTGACCCACCAATCCATCCCCATCTCCTTGGCCTTGTCGACCGAGCAGATCACCAGCCGAATCTGGATGGAGAGTAACTCGATGTCCACGAGCTTGATCTTGATATCGCCGGCGATCACGATGCCTTTGTCGAGCACTCGCTCGAGGACATCCGCCAGGGTCGAACTCTGCATCGCGTGCGTAACTGCTTGTTGGGGCATGAAAATCTCCTTTTTACAAAAGCTTGCCTAAGGGTCCCAGGTCGAGGTTCAGGTCCTTCTCCTCGAGGCCGAACTCTCTTCGCAAGCGATCGATTTCTTCCACTTGGCGCATCAGCGTGAAGCCCATCCGCTCAATCTCTTCCTCGGTGAGCGAGCCGGCGTCGATGCGCCGGAGCGCCTGGCGCTCCAACAATTCGTGCAAGAGCTTGATGACGGTGAGGACAAGCTGTCCCAGTCCGTTTTTCACGCTGTCCGGGTTCAACTCCAGGCGCTCGCGGCAGGGAGTCCCACTGGGCGCGCGGGGCTGCATTCTCGCCTCCTGCTGCATCACCAGGGCAAAGTCCCCGATCGATTCAGACTCGACCAGCGTTGTTCCGGCCGTATCCATCGGTGTCCCCCTTTCCCATATCGATGACCTGACCATTTGCCGCTTTCCCGTTCATCAAGCTCCCTCGCGCGGTCTCGATGGAGGTCAAGACCAGATTCAGTCCCAGGTACACGAGATCCACTCCAGCCAGCGAAATGATCACCTCGCCTGCCACCACGACCCCCTTGTTCAGGACGCGATCAAGGACCTCGCAGAGCGAAACGCCCTGTAGACTTTCCTCCAGCTCTCGCAGTTCAGGAGCGAAACTGCCTTGGCTGGCAATGGCTTCAGGCGACACGGGAGGTCATCTCCTGTCTGGCGGATTGGTAGAGGCGCTGTCCCAGCCATTCCAACTGCTCCAGCCCGCCCAGTCCCGGCTGCCGGTAAACCTGGATCTGCTGCTTGTGCGGGAAGACCTTCAGAAACTCCTTCGCCACCGCCGACTCACGGCGGCGCAGGCCCACGCACAGGCGGCAATCGCAGGGCGGCGTCAACAGGTTCAGGAACATGAGTGGAACGGTGATGCCCAGCCTGCCGCACGCCTCCACCAGGTCCTTGGTCTCCTCCAGAGCCATCCGGGTGGGAATGCTCACCGGGTAGAGTGCGGCGGCGGCGGGATTCTGTAGCAGTTCGCGAAGCTTCTTCAGGTTGCGGGAGATTGCCACCAGTTCGTCCACGAATCCAGGCATTTGCAGGATGTGCTCGTACTTGAGAAAGAGACTGAAGAAAGCCTTCAGCCACTGGTTGATCAGGTCTGGCATCTCCAGCAGCCGGACCAGGTGGCCGGTGGAGGCGCAATCCAGGACAAAGAGATCGTAGCTGTCATGGGCCATGAAATCCATGATGCGGGTAAGCGCCATCACCTCATCCAGGCCGGGCGGAGCAAGATCCAACATGCGCTCCAGCACCACGCGGTCGAAGGTCAGGTCGAAGCTGCGGGAGACGGTCTCCAGAAAATGCTCCAGGTCCTCGGCGTAACGGGCTTTCAGTTTTTCAAACTCAGCCGTGGCGTCGATCTCCATGGCCGTCAAGCCGGGAAGCAGCAGCTTAGGCTGGGGACCGATTATGGTTTGCAGGCAAGCGGAGAGCGAGTGGGCCGGATCGGCGGAGAACAGCAGCACCCGCTTGTCCGGGAAGCCGCGGGCCATGCGCACGGCGGTAACGCAGGAAAGCGTTGTCTTGCCCACGCCGCCCTTACCGGCAAAGAGCATGAATTGCATCCGCGCCGAAGGCGCCGGAGCCGGAACCAGCACGGCCGGCTCGACCAGCGCGGCGGGCTTGCGGACGATGCTGCAACCGGTCGCGATCTTCGGCCGTCGAGCGATCGGTTGCGCGTGGTCCCAGAAATCCATGAGCAACTTCTGCCCTCGAACCTCCTCCTCCTGCAACCCGATGCCCCACACCGGGCACGGGACCTCGATCTCTGCCATTAACCGCTGGATCTGGAGTTGTTCGTCCGCCCCGGCGGCCTTGCATGTGGGGCAATCGCACTCCAAGTGGAGCTGATTCACAACCAGTTCGAATACCGGCATCTTGCGGTGCTGCAGCTCCTGAAAGAGTGCCGCGGTTTCGTAGACGCTGAGCGGCTCGGCAATGCTGACCGGAACGAACTGGGTGCGCTTCGGATCGTGCAGCAGCTTCTCGGTCAGATGCAGCGTGGACTTCCACTTGGACACAAACAGGTCGAGGCGGTCCGGACCGGCATCCCGGCTAAAGACCCGCCGCATGTAGCGGCGCTTGGCCAGCAACACCTCCAACATGCCGAGCCATCGCCGGATCAGTTCGGGCATGGCCAGCAGCCGCAGGGTATGGCCGCTGGGCGCCGTATCCACCACGATGCAGTCGTATTGGCGGGCCTCCACCCACGAGGAGATTTCAAACAGGGCCATCAACTCGTCCAGACCGGGCAGAGACAGGCTCAGGAATTGATTGATGTCCTCGTCGTCCAGGAATGTGCCGGCGGCTGCAATCTCGCGCAACATGCCGCCGTTCTGTTCGCGGAACTCGGTCAGGCATTGCTGAGCGTCCAGCTCGAGGACCTGTAGCTTGCCGGGGGGCACATACCCAGCCAGGCTGTCGCGTACAGAGTGGGCCGGGTCGGTGGAAACCAGCAGGAGAGAGCGTTCCGGCGCCAACGCGGAGAGGCGCAACGCGGCAGCCGTGGCGCAGGTGGTCTTGCCCACGCCCCCCTTGCCGCCGAACAGCAGAAGCTGGAGGCCTGGCTTGTCGAAAAACGATAGCATCTGCCGGTTCATTCCGGTCTCCCGCTTCCTTGTGTCTCGCCGACTACCCGTCCGACCACTCCGGATTCCTCGCTGTTATCCTCGTCCGGCTCTTCCGTCTCGTCTTCGTCCCCCCTGCGGCTTTCGATGTCGTCCAGCCTGTCCAACAGAAGCTTTTCCTTGGCATCGAACTCCGCTTCCGTGATCCGCCCGGTCTCCAGTTGCATGTAGAGGACCCGCAGTTGCTCGGTGATCGAGGTGGCCTCGCCGTCCAGTTCTTTCTGGGCGATCTCGCTGATCTCGCGGAAGACCCACATGATGCTGTGGACCGGAAATAAGAGGATGTCGTCCACCAACAGCATTACTGCTCCAGTTCGAGCTCCACGAAGTTATGTGGCGCCCAGGGCCCGCTATAGTCGAATGAGAAGTTGTTGTCGAAGAAGTTGGCCGCGGCAAACACGCCTGCGGAGAACGCCTCCTGCGCGTCGCGTTTCACCAGGCAGGCCAGATTGATGACCTCGTTCTCATTGCGGCACTGGTTCGCCTTGAATTCCACGCACAACGGGGCAAGGGCGCGCTCCACCTTTGAGGTGTGGTCCTCCCGGTCGTCATTGAGCAGGCGGTCGAACATCCGGCCCAGTTCGATCTTCTCCTCCTGGGTGAGTTGGTGGCGTGCACTCATCATGCGGTCCCGCGCCGAACGCAGTTCCGCGTGAATGTTGACGAGGTACTCAAAGATATTCGGCACGTCCCAGGAGACGCGCAACCCCATCTCCACCTTGCCGGCCACCCGCGCCAGTTGTTCGTCAAAGGCGCGCCGGTTCTTGATCAGAATCTTATGGATGGCCTGCGGGCTGCTGGCGATCGTGCCGAAGGCCATCGGCAGCGGGGTGGTGTCGGCAAGAAGACGATTGAGCACTGCCTGGTGGGCCTTCAAGTTGGCACGTTCCGGCCGGATCTTGGAACTGTTTAAACGGCTGACCACGGCGGCCACGCGACCGTCGGAGATGGTGTACACATCCTTTCCGTCGAGGCCCAGAGAAGGATAGGCGCGCGGCACGTCACCCGCCACGATCGCGTAGAGATAGTGTCTTCCAGTGGCCGCGGCTACTCCAGAATCCTTACCGGGGCTGGTCGCTATGGCTGCACACACACCAGTATTCATGGCCTGCTCCTCACTTGCGCAAACCGCACCCGTCCCAGGTGCGATCTCCAGCGCGTTTCCAGCCAAAGACGCCGCGACTCGGCGTCGAACAGCCGAAGCCACTCCTGAAGCAGACGCAACCCGCCCACCCGCACCAGAGGCGCACCAGTGGAGACTGCGCAGGAATGGAAGTTTCTGCGATGGTGGTTGCCAGGGACGTGAGCGGAGGTCTTGATGGTCAGCATGGGCCGGATCCCTCAGTAACGGATTTTGAATCCGCCCGTGCTGTAGCGGGGCGCGGGCCTCAGTTCGAGGCCCGGAAGGCGCGTCCGAATGCCCAGGCCGGCAGAAGCCACCGCCTGCAGCAGATCTTGTTTGGACTTCTCGATCTCCTGGATTCGGGCATCGATCAGTGCCACCCGCTGGCTGGCGCTCTTGCGCTCCATATTCCGCCGGGCCCGTTCCATCTCCAGGCAGGTGATCTGCATGTAGCTTCGGTAGGGCAGGGAGAGTTGGTCCACCCGGCCGGAGAGGGTGCGAAGCTGATTCAGTCCTTTTGCAGGGATTGCCATCGAATTACTCCTTCCCTTTGTTTACGAGGCGTGGCCGGCTGCCGCTGCGGCGTGTCTTCAGCGCGGCGTTGCAGACCCGCGCCATGCTTTCGTCGATCATGTGCGGCATCAACGATTGCCCCTCGCGCGTGACCTTGGCTGTTTCGGTGGTAAGAACGTCGTGGCAGACCCACTGGAAGACCGGATCGTTGAACGTGGCGTGGGCCTTACGGTGGACCAGAATCCTGGCGATGGCAATGGTGGCACGAATGGTCGGCCGGTGGTTGTTGACGCCGGTGCCTCGCAACTCGTTCACAATGTCCACAATGATCTCGGCATCATGGCGCGACACGCCCGACTGGGCAATCGCGATCGCAATCTCCGTCTCCCGGTCGAAGTTGCCCATCTGGATGGTGATCAGACGGTCCATCAGCGCATCCTGGGTCTTATGGACGCCGGCATACTCCTCCGGGTTGGAGGTGAAGATCGCCCGGAAGTCCGGATGAACTTGAAGATACCCTTCGCCGTTCTGCCGCAGGCTGGGCAGGTTCAGGACCCGCTCCTCCAACACACTCAGCAAGGCGTTGTTGGCTTCCGGGCGGGAACGGTTGAACTCGTCGTAGATCAGGGTGTTCCCGCTGGCACAGGCAGTGGTGAGGCGGTTGTCCACCCATAACGTATTCATATTCTCTTCCGTCTTGAGCACGGAATGAATGTAGTTGTCCACCAGCTTGGACTTGCGGTAGCCGGAATCCTTGCCAACCAGGTCCGAACTGCCGAACTCGTCATCGCCATGGATGAGAGTGACCGGACGGCCGAGTTTGGCCGCCACATGGAAAGCCAGCGTCGTCTTGCCGGTGCCCGCCGAACCGGCGAAGTGGACCGCATAGCCGACCTCCAGATACGCAAGCGCTCTCTCGGCCAAGGCCTGAACATGCGGGGTGGCCACGAATTGGTCGCTGGCCTCGGCCTCGATGTTGTCCCCATCAGGCTGCACCCTCACGACCGTTTCCCCAAAGTCTTTGTTAAGTGCTTCCGCCATCGCAGTGCTCTCTTTTCTATTGCTAAAGATCAGGATCGCTTCCGGGTCTTGACCGGATGTTTGGGCGCACGCGGCGCGTGTGCAACTGGCTTGGCTGGCGACGTCCGTGCAGCTCGCGAGCGCACAGCCGGCTTTGTCGCATGGGCGACGTGCGGTTTCTGTTGCGCGCGGCCCTTGGCCGAAGCCTGCTGCGCAGGCTGCTGTTCTGCTTCTTCGGTCTTGCGATCTGCAGGGCTGCGGCGAAGAGGTGTTCGTCCAAGCCATGCACGGTGGGCGCCCGCCAGATCGCGCGCGAAGCCGGTGCATAGAGCGGAGACCTGAGAACGCCGCTCTTCTGTCTGACGAACAAGTTCGCCTCGGAAGGCCTTCCGGGACCGGTTCGCGGATGCAATTTCCTCGTGCAGCCGCGTCATTGTTTCAGTCAATACACTCATCTCTGTCCTCGCTTTCAAAAAGTTCGCCCGATGCGCTGGCATCTCGGCTGCGCACCGAAAACCTATAACTCACGCCCTCAGCCACGACCCCGGTCAAAGACCCGCGCGGCCGCTAAGACCTCTTCTACCTTTTACCCGAGGGCTCGACACGATCTTCACGGATTTGACCGCTCGGACTTTGCCTTTCTCGGTCTTGATCTCCAGGATCGCGCCAACGGGTTTGACCGCCCGGATGTCGTCTTCCTCGGTCTTGATCTCCAGGGTCGCGCCAACAGGTTTGACCGCTAGGACGTTGCCCTCCTGGGTATCGATCTCGAGGGTCGCGCCAACGGGTTTGACCGCCCGGACGTTGCCTTCCTCGGTCTTGATCTCCAGGGTCGCGCCACAGGCAAAGCACTTGACTTGGCCTTCGTAGTTGTCATAGGCATCGGCTAGATCCATCTTCAACCCGCATGAAAGGCAGTTGATCTTCATTTCACTTCACTCTTTCTCCTACCGAGTCACTCGATACAGAAACGACACTGAGTTGCCCGACTACCCCGAAGCAAGCAATCTTGACCATCCGGCTCTAGGCATCCAACACGACCCAGCCGCGGCCGCGGCATTTCAAACATGGAATCGCCGATGCCGAAAAGTCGTCTCCCGTACCGTGGCACTCCATGCATACCGCCGTATCGCCTTTCCGCAAAGGCACGAGACCTTTCCCGTCGCAAACGGTGCAGGTAAGCCTTTTGACAGCCCCGGTGCCCCGGCAATGCGCACAACTCTCCTGCGGCCCTTGCACATGCGTGATGCCTCTCCCTTTACAAACACAACAGGCGGAATGCCAAGACATGATGCCGAAGGGATCGGTTCCCGTACCGTGACAAAAGGCACAGGGTACTTCCACGCAACCTGATTCGCGCGAACCTGGCCCAGAAACCTGCAGGAGTGAAACATCGTCGGACCTGGAATCAACAGTGCCTTTTCGGGCCGTCAGACGTTCGGTACCTGCGATCATTTCTGTCCCCTCCGGCAGCTCCCGCTCGGAAAGCTTACTGGTTGTTAGGCGCTGGGCCAGACGTCCTGGCCAAGCGTGCAATGAACCTGCGGCGCGGGCGCTGGTCTGCAAATGTTGTCAGAACGATCGCTCCCGCCGTTTGAACTTCGGTCCATGCCGTTGTTGCAATCAGCTTTTGCCTGCCCAGGCTTTGCGTGCGCCGGCCAGGTCGTTCGTCATCTCGCGGCGCTGCGCGGTGACTGCATGGCGCACGCCTTTCATGAAGGTCATCCGTTCCTTCTTGGTTTTGCGGGCCATGGCCGTGCGGTCATCGTGTATTTGCGAGCAGAACTCCTCGACATCCTGTTTCCGCTGCTTGGCGTCTTGCTGCAACTCGGTCATCGCACTGGCGCGCATTCCGCGCAGAGTGACGATCTCCCGGCACAACCGTTTCATATCGTTCGTCAACATGTCTTTGCTCCTGTTCTGGGTTAATGGCTCGGGGGAATCCGTCGCCGGGGGAGAGGCCTCTGATCGGGGCCTCTCTCCGGCGGTGGAAACCGTACGGGCGCAGATCTACGCCGGCGATGCTGCGCTGGCTGTCAGACCGATGGCTTCGGCATACTTCAGGTAAGTTTCGACCGAAGCGATTACAACGCGAGCTTCCACCGAGAGCAGTTCGATGCCGACCAGAGACACCTTAACCCAAGCATCGATTACGATGCCTTTGTCAAGGATGCGGTCAACAACTTCTGCCAAGCTGGATGAATCTGTAGACTTATTCACTTTCGCCATTGCGTTCGTTCTCCTTTCCGGCTTCCGCCGCAATAGGACACAAACCGTGTCCAACTTGACCGTGTGGATAGCAAGCAGATGGCCAAAGAAACATTAGAGTAATCTAAGGCAAATGGTAGAAAATAATGCTGTTATCGGAGATTAGAACGCCCTAATGCGGTTCGGAATGTCGCATAGCTTGTGATGTAAGTCATGGAATACAAACCTGCTCGAACCAGATTGGGGAGCCTCAAAGATGTAGAAATGATCGAGATTAAGAATCGCTTCGACGTTACACGCAGATTCGAGAGAGGCTCGATCGCAACTATGGAATTAGTTCCATAGCTTGCATTCCATGGAATCGGGCGGAGGGCACACAAAGTTGTACGGAGGCCACGGCCCGCTCAACAGCAGTTTCACGCCGCGTGGAGTCGATATCGTGCGGACCATCCTGCGAAACTCTTCGGCGCCACTCTTCGGCGTCAGAAAGTAGAGAGAGAGAAGACGTCCCTGGCGGGACGACGAGAGCTCCCGGCGCTGCTCGGTGGAGCAGCCTGCAAGCAGGGCCACGATCCGATCGGCCAGGGCAACCTCCTCCGGAGCCAGGGTCTCCTGCGAGTTGTAGCGATTGCGCAAAGTCGCCAGATAGGCAGCTCCCGGGGACTGCGCAAGGCTGGGCGGTGGCACGGCGGATGCCGGCCACAGAAGGCGAATCCCCATCTCCGTCATGCCGTGAAGCCGGCCCAGCAGAGCTTCGTACTCCCGGCGGTGCTCCTCGAGCAACTGAACGATCTGCTCTTCGCTCTCCATCAGGCAACCATAACGCAGAGGAATGACGGTCTGCCGGGCATGGATCGCCTCGACCACTCTCTCGTACGCCAGCAGAGAGGAGACGCTGGGCGCCGTAGTTGGACCTTCCAACTCCGACACCACGGCCATCAGTCCGTGGCCCGTCACGACACGGATTCCCGGGCCATGGCATGACCCATCCCCATCCTGTTGGCAGATGCAGTAGAGAAGAACCTTCATGCCTGAGCACCGCCGGAGAGGTCCGGAGCAAAACTATAGGGTGGCCACGGGCCGGTCAGCGCCAACGTCAGGCCGGGAAACGCCTCGCCGCCATTGAACCGTTCCAGACTGGCCTTGAAGTCCTCGAACGCTCCTGGCGCAATGAGGAACGCCCAGTTCAAGACGACCTCGGCCTCGGTTCCCTCAGCTACCGGCGTCAGTACTTTGCGTTCCCTGAAGCCGCCGGCATGTGTCCCCAGGGCCGCCGCCGCCCGCTGACTGAACGCTCTCAGCCGCTGGTTGAACTCCCGCTCCAACTGGGCCTTGATCCGCTTCTCCTGAAAGTAGCGCATTCCAGGAGAGCCGGTCAGCTCTTCCGCTGCGGGATGAAACAGCCCCTGCAATGCGCCCGCACGGTCCAGCAGCCCTTTGACGGCCCATTCCTGTCTTTCGCCGAGCTCGGCGAAGAATCCCGCGATGGCCTCCCGATGTTCGACGATGAACTGCTCCAGGCTGTCCAGAGAGGAGAACAGGGTCGCAAAGCGCGCCGGCAATACCGCAGCCCGGCCCATGACCTGCTCGATCACGGACTCGTGGCGGAAGACGCGCGGCCCGAGCCAGGCCAGGTCCTGCATGTTTGCTTCCGCGGACTCTCCCACAAACTCACCCAACTCGACCTCACTGTAGATGGCGCAAGCCTCCCCGCAGGCGCGCGCCAGAACCGGTTGGCGCTCATCCACCCCGGCCGCGGAACATTGCAGTTCGCAGCCGGAGGGGGTAAGGCAATACAGATAATAAGCCGCTTCGCTGGGATTCATCTACTGCCGCCGTGCTTCTTCCAACTCCGCTTCCAGATCGTCCGGCCCGATCAGTACCTCCACAGCTTTCTCCGGCTTCGAGATCCTGCTGGCCACTGCGCGACGCACGGCGCGCAGGGCCGCCTTGGTGCATACGCCCTGGATTTCGGCGCCGCTGAACTCCTCCGAGGCCGCGGCGAGGCTGGCGATGCTGATCCCCGGCGCCAGCGGCTTGTTGCGCAGATGCACCTCGAAGATCTCGCGGCGGCTCTGCTCGTCCGGCAGCGGAATCTCGACGATCTCGTCGAAACGCCCTGGCCGCAGGATGGCTGGATCGAGCATGTCCGGCCGGTTGGTCGCGCCCAGCATCAGTACGCCCCTCAGCTCCTCGACGCCATCCAGTTCGGCGAGAAACTGACTCAGGACGCGCTCGGCGACGTGCGCATCCGAGCCGCCGGAGTTGCGCGCCGGCACCAGCGCGTCGATCTCGTCGAAGAAGATAATGCACGGCGCAGCCTGTTTGGCCTTGCGAAACATCTCGCGTACGCCTTTCTCCGACTCTCCCACATACTTGGAGAGCAGCGCCGGACCCTTAACCGAGATGAAGTTGACCTTGCTCTCGCTTGCGATGGCCTTGGCCAGCATGGTCTTTCCGCAGCCCGGCGGCCCGGTCAGCAGAATGCCCTTGGGCGGGCGGATTCCGGCCTTGGTGAACAGCTCCGCGTACTGCAGCGGCCACTCCACCGCTTCCACCAGCCGCTGCTTGATCTGCGCCAGGCCGCCTACGTCTTCCCAGTGAACATTGGGCAGCTCCACGAACACCTCGCGCAACGCGGAGGGCTCGACCTCGCGCAACGCATCCTGAAAGTCTTCCTTCTGCACCTCCAGCTTGGACAGTTGTTCGTATGGGATCTTGGCCAGCGCAAAGTCGATGCTGGGCATGATGCGGCGCAGGCAGATCATCGCCGCCTCGCGGCATAGCGCCTCCAGATCGGCCCCCACAAAACCGTGGGTGATCTCCGCCAGGTGGCCGATCGCCACGTCTTCGGCCAGAGGCATGCCCCGGCTGTGAACCGATAGGATCTCCTCGCGCCCGATGCGGTCCGGAATCGGGATCGCAATCTCGCGGTCGAACCGGCCGGGCCGGCGCAGGGCCGGATCCAGCATGTTCGGCAGGTTCGTGGCTGCAATCACGATCAGATGCTGCCGTTTGGCCAGCCCGTCCATCAGCGCCAACAGTTGCGCCACCACCCGCTTTTCCACCTCGCCAACCACGTTCTCACGGCGCGGCGCGATGGCGTCGATCTCATCCAGAAAGATGATGCTGGGGCCTTTGCGCGTGGCCTCCTCGAAGATCTTGCGCAGATGGGCCTCGCTCTCGCCATAGAACTTGTGGATGATCTCCGGGCCGCCCACCGAGAAGAAATTGGCCTCGGTCTCATGCGCGATGGCGCGCGCGATCAGGGTCTTTCCGCATCCCGGAGGACCATGCAGCAACACGCCCTTGGGGGCGTCAATCCCCAACTGCTCGAAGACCTCCGGATAGCGCAGTGGCAACTCGATCATCTCGCGGATGCGCTGCAACTGCGGCTTCAGCCCTCCGATGTCCTCGTACGTGGTGGAGCGCGCGGCCACTTCCTCGGCCTGCTGCGGGTTACCAATCACCAATATCGTGGTGGGATTGATCAGCACCGCTCCCTTGGGCGTGGTGGTGCCTACACGGAAGTCAGCCCAGCGGCTGCCGAACAACGGGGCACGGATGCGGGCGCCTTCGCGTACCGGCAGGCCATCCAGCAGGCTGCCGATATAGTCCATGTCGCGATCCGTGGGCCGGACGTTGGCCGGGGCCAGCACAATGCGTTCGGCGGGCCGGCAAACGATCTTGTGCACCGACACAAACTCATCCAGCCCCGCCCCGGCGTTCTCGCGCACTAGTCCGTCGATCTGGATGCGCGACTGCCCGCGCAGTTCCTTGTGCGCGGGCATGGCCTTGCAAACGGCCGCGCGCTTGCCGGTGATCTCCACCGTATCGCCAACCGCGATCCCGAGTTTCTCCAGGTCTTCCGGGCCCATGCGGGCAATCCCGCGGCCGACATCCCGGCTCAGCGCCTCAGCGACCTTGAGCTTTAGAACCGGTACTTCCACACGTTCCGAAGCCATGATTGCCCTCTCATTTTACACACTTGATTTCCACCACCCCTTGATTGCAGGTGACCTGCATCTTCTCGCGAGCATAGCTGGCCGGTAGCAGCACCTCCTTGCGATACTTCTTTTCACCGTGCGCGGCCGTGATGGTCAGCAGATCGTCCTCCACGGTGATTTGCACGTCTTCCACGCTGATGCCGGGCATCTCGGCCACGATCGACACATGGTCTTCTTCCTCGAAAAGATCCACCACGGGCTCGCGCACCTCCTGCACAACGGAGCGGCCGGAATCGCGGTCCTTGCGGATGTTCCCGAATGGCTCGATGCGCGGACCGTCGCCGCCTATGCCGGACTTGATGGTGAACCCATAGATTCCCTTCAGTTCCTTGCCCGCGCCGTGAATCTCGCCGGTGCGCGAGAGTTCTCCCCCCGATTCGGAGAGGTCTCCCAGTTTCTCGACCAGGTCCCCAAGTCCCTTGAGAATCCCGCCCAGCCCTGACTCGAAGCCACCTTCACTCTTTTTCTCATCGCGCTTCTTAAACATGTGCATGCTCTCCTTCGTTTTGAATTCCGTATTCCTTCACTTTGCTGTGGAGGGTTTTGTAGTCCACCTGTAGCAGACGCGCTGCCTTGGCTTTGTTTCCACCCGAGGTCCGCAGCGCATCGACGATGGCCGTCCGCTCAACGTGGACCGTGTTGCTGCGCACGATCTCCCGCAGCGAGAGTTCGCTTCGTCCCCGGCCGGGCGTGGAGGACCGCTCCGCCTGTCCCTCATCGACCGATGGCTTGCCGTGCTTGAGTCCCAGTCCGAGATGCTCCTCGGAGATCACATCCTCGGCCATCAGCACGCCGCGGCGTACGACGGACCGAAGCTGGCGCACATTCCCAGGCCAGCGGTAGGCCAGCATCGCCTCCACCGCCGGCGGGGAAAACCCGCGTACAAACTTGGAAAGCTCGATGTTCGCAATATCCATGAACCGCTTGGCCAGGTACGGAATGTCCTCGCATCGCTTGCGCAGCGGCGGGATGGAGATGGTGTATTCGTTGAGCCGGAAGTATAGGTCGGAACGGAACGAACCATGATCGCAAAGCGCTTCCAGGTCCTGGCCGCTTGCGGTCAGCATCCGCGTGTCCACATGGATCGGCTTGACGCCGCCCAGCCGGTACAGCGTCTTTTCCTGCAGCACCCGCAGCAGCTTGGCTTGCGAGGCAAGCGGCATATTGGGGATTTCATCCAGAAAGAGTGTCCCCGTGTGCGCTTCCTCGATCTTTCCCACGGTCTTTTGATCGGCCCCGGTGAAGGCCCCTCGCTCGTGTCCGAACAACTCGCTCTCAAATAGCGCCTCGGGAATCGCGCCGCAATCCACCGGGACAAATGGCTGCCGCGCGCGATTGCTTGCCTGGTGGATGGCCCGGGCCACCACCTCTTTGCCCGACCCGGTTTCGCCCACGATGAGCACGCTGAAATTCGACTTCGCTACCCGTTCAATGGCCGCGATCACTTTGCCGATCGCCCCGCTGGGTCCAAAAGTCTCGCGCGGCGACAGAACATGGTGGACGTGGTCCACCAAGTGCTTCAACTCCAGCTTCAGGCGCCGCTCGTTCAAGGCACGCAGCACGACGCGGAGCACCTGTTGATGCTCAAACGGCTTGGCCAGATAGTCGTGGGCGCCGGCACGGAGCGCCTCCACCGCTCCCTGCACCTGGGCAAACCCCGTCATCAGGATCACCGGCAACTCCGGATTAATCTCCTTTGCTTTGCGCATGAGCTCCATGCCATCCATGCCCGGCATTCTGGTATCTGTCAGCAGCACGTCGGGGTCTCCAGCGCGAACCAGTTGCAGTGCCTCAGCTCCGTCTTTGGCCAGCAGCGGCGTCAACCCCTCACGGCTCACCACGCTGCCCAACAACCGGGCCATCGAGCTGTCGTCGTCGGCAATCAGGATCCTGCCATGCACGGGATTCATCCGGCCCTTCTTTGTCCTGTTCTTGGCAGGCCTAACGGGTAAACAACGTCGATATCGGGATCCAGGTACTTGGCGGCCTCGTGAAGCAACCCCAGGAAAAGGATTCCGCTCTCCCCTGCGCTCAAGGTCTTGTTAATGCGGTCCGCAACAAAGCGGTCGCGCTTCTCCAGCAGCGAGTCGCGCAATTTTTGCTGGAGGATGTTCGTCCGCACCGCGGCACCGGGTGCGAACGCAGCCGTTGCCAGTTGGTATTCCTCCACCAACAGATCGGGCGATTCCGTGCCCATCAGAGTCGCGCCGCGCGCCTCAAGTTCCAGCAGCAACCGGTGGTTTCGGCTGCCCGCTCCAGCCAACTCCGACACAATTTCCCGCTCATGCCCGCAAACCGGCAATCCATCCTGATAGAGCCGCACGGTTCCCTGGGTCGGCGGCAGGCGGGCAACCACACGCTCGATCTCCTCCCACATCTTCTCCACCACGGCCGCGTTGTGCGTCAGGCCCTGCCGCCCAAGGGTGGACAGCTTTTTGCCTCGAATCGATGCCCCCAGCGTCCCCATGTCCGCCGCGGTGTGAATGATTGGGATATAGATGAGCTTTCTTTTCCCAATGGAGGATGGCGGATCTATCGGTGGATCTCTCATGGAGATGCCATCTTGCGCCTGCTCCCGCACAAAGTCCACACAACGCCGCACCATTCCTCTGCGCGCGTGCGATTGCGTAGAGGTCAAACCTCGGTGCAGTGATTGGAAGACACATGGATTGATGGGTTAGCGGTGTAGGACGAGCTTCATCCCATTCTGGGAAACGGGTGAGAAATAACCGTTTCAAGACGCATCCCCGAGCAGGAACGCTCGCAGATTAACCAAGCTACAGCCGGTCTCTTTGACAGCAGCCGTCTGCCCTGTGGTTCTATGACCTGCGTACGTTGTCGTTTCTCGCCGGTCTGCCCGATCTCTTGTATGAGCGAGATTGTGAGTGCAGCGCGACGGGTAAAGAAGTCCGCGAGCCGCTCGTTTACCGTGTCCAAGTTCGTGACTCGAAGTTGAACGAATCAACGACGCCGAAAAATACGAATAGCGGAAGAAAGGCCCAAGAGAGACAATGGGTGCAATACAATGTCGGAAGAAGAGCAAATGATAAAGGTCGATTTTTCAAGAGCGTTTTCACCGCGAGTGGTTCCCTATCTCTTCAGCGTGATCCCTGGTTTGTTCTTTGAGGCGAGTGTTGCAATTGGCGCGCCCGAGATTGCCCACAGCATCATCTCCGACATGAGACAGGTGTTCCCATTTCCGCCATACGCCATTCTCATTTGTTTCATCGCTTCAGGGTTTGTGCTCGGGCATGTTTTCGTGCAACTTGCTTGGTTCGCTGAATTGCTTCTTGGTGCGGCTCTCTGGGTTTGGCAGTTCGGAATCAGAATCACCTTTGGGTCTCACACCTTTTACAAGTGGCTCGCCAAAATTCAGCAACCCCCCAATAAACGCGGGTTCTTAGTTCGGTTCTTTTCGTGGGCAGTTTTTGCCGCCCGAATACCAAAACAATACGAGAGCGCGCGCCCCGTAATGAAATGCCTAGGTCTCGCCTCGAAAGAGCTGTTGAAGAAGCGCTATGGAATTGACGTGAAGGATTCGTTATCTCCTAATGGCGAAGAATGGCACGTTTGGTACTCAGTTCTTGGTAAACCACTCAAGAGGGTCTCGGACGGAATAATCTTGATGCGAACTTCGCTTGGTTGCGGCCTTGCCGGGTTTCTCGCTTTGCCATTCGCGCCAATTCTCTGGACGTGGTACTTCTTGGGCATATGCGGCGTCTTCACAGCCACTGGCTTATACATGACATGGAGCCAATTCCGATGGAGAACCGATCCGGTGAGGCTGAACCATCTGCGTCTCCAGTCTGTGCTGTTAGACCTTGCTGAGGTTGGAGAATTGACGGCTGTGAAAGCAGATGGACAAGAATAACTGCCCATCTGGTCTTGTGTGCAAATATTTGAGAACGACAAAACGTACAGACGGTGCGCTAATCACGATCAACACAGAGTATGAGATTCCGTGGAAGGGCGAGCTAAAGGATTCGCCTCACAGCGGTGAAATCATACAGTCTCACCTAAACAGAGCTGGCGAGGATGGATGGGAATTGGTGACGTTTCTACCGGCCCCTGTTACCCATGTGCAGGAGACCGTACCGGGTATCTACGGCGTGGCGGGGGCGGAATTTTTCCCCGCCCTCAAAATCGACACCGGCGAGCTTTTCGCTGGGTGCGAAAAGCTCGATTTGGTCTGCATTTTCAATGGTCGGGGCGGTCAGATTCGAACTGACGACCCTCTGCTCCCAAAGCAGATGCGCTACCAGGCTGCGCTACGCCCCGACTTCATCAATCTTACCCCACTCGCCGCCGCGGCTTACTCCACTTGCCGCACCAACCAGCCGTCGCAATGGGGCCGTTGAGATGGAACTCACGACGAGAGCCGCGCCGCATCCGCTAGCGGATCAGGCGTGGCTCTGCGGCGATTCCGTTGAAGCCTCTTCCAGCATCCGCTCCGTTCAACCTCCCTGCGGGGAAACTAAGTCCTTGTGAAGAGGGCCTTTGTCCATTGTCCGCCGATCAGAGATGCGATGCTCGAAACGCGAGTCCAGGGCGCAAAAAACTGAAAAGAGATATGCAAGTAATTTTATGTTGACATTATGTCGCTTATAACGTACATTATGGTTGTTGAAAGTGACTTATTGGTTCCAGATAACGATTGGAGGTAGTTATGAAAGACAGCGTTCCCTTGGCGCCATTGCAAAAATTGGCCTGGTTCAACTTGATCGTGTTCATAGTTGCCGTGGCTCTGTATCTCATGGCCGTTCCATTCTTCGCGTGGCATTTTCATCGGACGCTGGCGGCTGCGGCGCTGCCCTCGCTGGGGATGTTTGGGGTCTGCGGACTGTGGGGATCCGACCCACTCATCTGCGACCGACGAAAGCTGGACGAACGGGAAGCGCTCATCAACCAGCAAGCCATGATGCTCGGCATGCGGATCTTCTGGCAGGTATTCGTCCTTTCGTGCATGGGCGTATGGGCATACTTCAGCTACATTCTTCATCAGACCAGAGGACTCGTCGGCTTCTTGCCGTTTCTGGTCATGCTCGGCTTTATTGTCTTCATGGTGACCCTGTCGATTGCGATTCTAGTGCAGTACAAGAGGAGTGCCGGCGATGACACCCTCTGAGAGTGCGCAGTTGAAGAACCGCATCCGCAGGCTGCGCTTCGATCATGGCGAGATGACGCAGCAGGAGCTGGCCGACCGCGTGGGCGCGGCGCGCCAGACGATCGTCGCGCTGGAGGCGGGAAAGTATGCGCCTTCCCTGCTGCTCGCGTTCCGGCTGGCCAGGGTCTTCGGCGTAACCACCGAGGATGTCTTCCAGTGGGACGGCGAATGACGATGCGGCGCGCGGCCAATTCGCGATCGCGGTATCGATTGCGCGAAGTGCTCGAACAAAGATGGTCATTTACTCTCCGTACGCCGATGTTATAATCCCAACTATATGGCGGTTATAGTTCAGTGGCAGAACGCCGCTCTGTGGCAGCGGATGTCCTGGGTTCGAACCCCAGTAGCCGCCCCAATCTTCTCTCGGTCGATACCGCGCGACGGTGCATGTCCTCGGGTTCCGAGTCAACCTTGATCCGCTTCTCCGTGGCCAACTGCACCTCGTCCAACTCCTTCAGGACCTCACGGTCGCTCACGGTTGTTCCCGTTCCCGCGCCGAATGCTGCATCCGGCGGCGAAGCCACCGTGGTCAGCGCCAATGTGGCCAAAGCAGGGATGCCATGAGCGGCGCCAATCCTTTTGATCCGTCGAACGGCGCGGGCCAGACCGCGGTCAAGGACGAAGCCGTCCCTGCCGTCGGCAGCGCTCCTCTCTCGGCGGCTCGCGCCAGCGCTCCGGTCCGGTTTGAGACGAGTCCCTTTGTGCCGCGACTCTTTCTGAGCAATGGCCATCTGCAGACGATCGCAGGCAATTTTCTTTCGCGTAGAAACACTCTGCCTCCGCCGGTGCCTGAGCTGGTCGAGGTCTCGCCCGCCAGCGAATCGCAGATCGCCAGTGGCGTGCTGTGCGAGTGCCACTGGCATCCTGTGGGGGTGCGCGCCAAGCGTCCCACGGTCCTGATCGTGCATGGCCTGGAGGGTTCGTCGGAGTCGCAGTATGTGGTCGGCAACGCCAACAAGATGTGGCGCGCCGGGGCCAACGTCATTCGCATGAACATGCGCAACTGCGGCGACACGGAGAGGCTTTCGCCTACGCTCTACCACTCCGGGCTCTCCAGCGATGTCGAGGTCGTGATGCGCCATTTCATCGCGCGCGAGCGCCTGCAAAGCGTTGCGCTGGTCGGCTACTCGATGGGCGGGAACCTGGTGCTCAAGCTGGCTGGCGAACTTGGTGTAGACGCTCCCAGCCAGTTGCATTCGGTGGTTGCCGTCTCGCCGGCCATCGACCTGGGGCCAACCGCCGACGCCCTGCACCGGCCTGCAAACCGGCTCTACGAGCGGAAGTTCCTGCGCAGCCTGATCAAGCGCTTCCGCCTCAAGGCGAGCCTCTTCCCGCGCGCGTACGATGCCAGGCGCGCCGCCGGCATCCACTCCCTGCGCCAGTACGACGAACGCATCACGGCGCTCTACTCCGGCTTTGCCTCCGCCGACGACTACTACAACCGCGCCTCCGCGGCGCGCGTCGTGGACCGCATCCGCGTGCCAACGCTCGTCATTCACGCGCTCGACGATCCCTTCGTGCTCATTACGCCGGAGACGCTGGCCACGCTCATCGCTAACCCGTTCATCAGCCTCCTCGAATCCCAGCACGGCGGTCACTGCGCCTTCCTCGCCAGGCCCGGCCATGCCAGCGGAGACGACGGCTACTGGGCAGAGACCACGCTGCTCCGCTTCATCCTCGCCCACGTCTGAAACACGCAGTACAATCCAATGCCCCCTCGGACAGTCATTTTGATTGACCGCCAATCTGCGCGCGCCTAGCATTGGACGAAATTCAAACAACACCGAGGTTCATATGGGAGATCTCTTCCAGCCGTGGCACCTGCTTATCCTCTTTTTCTTCCTCCCCGTATTTCTTGTTGTGGGGATTCTCCCCTATTGGATGATCTTCAAGAAGGCAGGCTTCGCACCCGCGCTCAGCCTTCTCATGGTGATCCCTGTTGTCAAACTGATCGTGATTTACGTCATCGCCTTCTCCGACTGGAAGTTCGGCGCAAGCCGCGTCCCCCCAATCTAACGTGACTGTGCCGCGCGGCTTTGTATGATGGAGAGATGCTTGCCGAGTGGTCCGCCGAATGCGCCGCCGATGACCCCGTCCTCGTCGTCCCATGGAAGGACCCCGACGGGAAGTCGGCCTTCATCGATCTGCGCGCCGGCCCGCGCGACTTCGACGCTGTCGCCGAGGCGGAACAGCATCCGCCGCTGATGCAGGCTCTGCGCGCTCTCAATGCCTCGCGCTCGCCGGTCTTCACCGCCAAGTGCGATGCATGGCCGCTCGACAGCGAGGAATTGCAGCATCTGCAACTGGACCTGGACGCGCACACCGCCGGCGCGCCCGCCGGATTCGCCAGCTACATCGACCTCATCTGGCGCGAGCGCTCGCTCTTCCACTCCTTTCACCGGCAGGAGCAGGTGCTGCGCCGGCTCACCCGCCTGGCTGTTCCGGTCCCCCGTCGCTGGGCCGCGCTCGACTGCGTGCTGCGGCCCGCACTGCTCGACTTCGATGGTCCACAGGAGGGCTTTGCCGTCAGCCTCTACGTCAAGGCCCTCGGCTCCAGCCCGCTCTCCGCGTGGAAGGAGTGGGCCGCCGCGCTGGCCGCCGCCGTCGCCATCATCCGCGGCAAGGACTTCGCCCGCTAGGCATCATCCCTCGCTTGCGGAGTGCGGACATCGCTCTATAAATATTTCTTATGTTTTTCTAGATAGGAATCCATTTACCTTATAGTCTCTATATGAGAGCCAACCAGACCAAGAATGTCTTCGACGCCACCGCATCGACCTACGACATCGACCGCTCCCGCCTCATTCCGGGCTGCGACACCTTTTATCGCTGGGCGATCGACCTCATCCCGCCGTGCGCCAGTACGATCCTCGATCTCGGCGCCGGCTCCGGTCTCCTGACTGTTCTCGTCCGCAAGCGCTTCCCGCAGGCGTGCATCCATCTCATCGATTTTTCTGGCCCGATGCTGGACCTTGCGCGTCAACGCCTGGGCGACGATCCCAACCTCGTCTTCCACCAGGCCGATTACCTCCAGCCGCCGCTGCCCCAGAAGCTTTGCGCCATCGTCTCTTCGCTCTCGATTCATCACACCGACGACGCCGACAAGCGGCAGATCTTCGGCAAGGCGTATGCGGCGCTCAAGCCCAAAGGCGTCTTCATCAACGCCGACCAGGTCGCCGGCCCCACGGCAGCGCTCGACGCCCGCTACAAAGCCCTCTGGCTGGAGCAGGTGCGCGACGCCGGAGCAAGCGAGCAGCAGATCGCCGACTCCCTCTATCGCAAGCAGGAAGACCGCTGCGCCTCGGTGGAGGATCAGATCGCATGGATGCGGGCCGCTGGGTTTGCGGACGCCGACTGCTGGTATAAAGAGAACTGTTTCGCCGTATTTGCGGGATCGAAACAGTAGCTATTTTGCGAAATCGATGTACTAATTGTTTTGCGAAATCGAAGACTAATAGCTCCCCGCGAAGATGGCCTTCAGCTTGGCGCGCAGGCCCTGTTCTTCGCTGGCGCGGCGCACCTGGGTGCGGTGGGTGTAGAGCAGCATTCCGATGGCGACAGCGAACTCCGGCCGCGCCAGCTCCGGCGGCATGCGCGACAGCGGCACCGGAGATCCTACCCGCGTTGGCACGCGCAGCAGGCTCTCCGCGTTGTCCAGCAGCCCGGCCAGCAGCGCTCCGCCGCCGGTGATCACGCATCCCGCGCCGAGGGCCTCCAGCACGCCGCCCTGGCGCAGGTTGTCGCGCAGCATGGTGAACAGTTCGCGCGCGCGCGGCTCCAGAACCTCGGCCAGAAATCTCTGCCGCACCAGACGCGTGGGCGGGCCGTCGCCGCTCAGCGAACCGGTGGCCAGGTTCGACCCGATCTCGATCTCGTTCGCCTGCGGCACCGCCGTCACCACGCAGTTGCCAAACTCCCGCTTCAACTGCTCCGCCTCTTCCACCGAGACGTGCAGGCCCACGGCGAGATCGTTGGTAAAGTGGTCGCCGCCGATGGGCAGCACGGCGGTGTGCGCAATCGATCCCTCGAAATAAACCGCCAGCTCCGTGGTGCTGGAGCCGATGTCGGCCAGGCAGACGCCCAACTCGCGCTCGTCGGCGGACAGCACGGCCTCCGCCGCCGCGATTCCCTCGTAGATCGTGTCGCCGACCTCAAGCCCCGCGCGGTTGGCGCACGTCACCACGCTCTGCGCCACGCCGCCCGAGCAGGTCGAGAGGTGCAGATTCACCTCCAGCTTGTTGCCCACCATGCCGATGGGATCGTGGATGCCCGCCTGGTCGTCCAGAATGAACTCCTGCGGCAGCAGGTGCAGCACCTCGCGGTCCGGAGGCAACGCCACCGACCGCGCGCGGTCCACCGCGGCCCGCACCTCTTCGCGCGTGATCTCGCGCATCCGGCTGCCCAGCGAGATTCCCCCCCGGCTGTTCACTCCGCGCACATGCGTTCCGCCGATGCCGACCACTACGTCTTCGATGTCTGTGCGGGCCACCCGCTCCGCCGTCAGCGCGGCGCGGTTGATCGCCTCGGCCGCCGGGTCAAGCTCGGCGATCAGCCCCTTCCTCATTCCGCGCGATGGCTCAATCCCGTGGCCGCGATAGCGCAGCACGCCATCCTGCAGCTCCGCCACCAGAACGCAGATCTTGCTGCTGCCCGCGTCCAGCACAGTGATCAGGTTCTCCTGCCGGGGATTCATCTCGGCGCCCCCTGCACGGCGGAGACGTACGGCTTGCCCGCAACTTTGCCGGTCGCAATCGCGTTGCCAGACGCGGTCGCGTGCGCGCCAGCCGGCTTGTCCATCGTCCACTTCGTTGCAACGGGGCGCTTCCACTTCGCGGCGGCAGCATGGCTCTTCACAGCAACCGAGGCCTTCTGCGCATTGTTCTTCGCTATGTCTTTCGTCTTGTCCGCGCCGCTGGATTCAGTGGACGCAGTTGCCGGCGCCGAACCACTTGCCGTTGCCGCTGCACCTGCCGCATCGCTGGTCGCCGCAGCCGCACCGGGCTGCATCTCCAGCACCACCTGACGCTCATAGCGCAGATCCACCGACGCCAGCCGGGGATACTGCGCGCGCCACGCCGCCAGGTGCTGTTCGTACTCGCGATAGCGCTCCAGGAACCTGCCATCGCCGAAGTGCACCAGAACGTCCGCGCCGCCCGACGCAGCATTCGCGCCGGACTCCGTGTCCGCGCTACTGGACGCAGGATCGGGAAGGATCGCCTTCACGTCCTCCGGGTTCGACACATCCACCTCGCTCAGCCGGTGCGATATGTTCTCGCCACTGGCATCCAGCGCCGCCACAAACCCCATGTAGATCTTCATCCGCGCCGCGCGCGTCGACAGCGGGTCCTCGCCGGAGATTCCCGTCAGCACCGGAAACGAGTAGTGCGGGACAGTGCGCGCGTCCGGTTGGCCGCTTGCGTCTTCCAGGCCCGCGCCGGGCAGATTCAGCAGCACGCCGTTGGCGTCCACCAGCCCGATCTCCGATCCCTGGCGCACAAACGCCACCGGCGTCCGCTCCACAATCGCCACCCGCACGCGATTGGGCAGCAACCGCATCACGGTGGCGTGCTCCACCCATGGCAGGCTCTCCAGTTCGGCGCGGCGCTGGGCCAGCGGGATGTTGAAGATGTTGCGCTCCACGTCCTCGCCGAAGACGCTGAGCAGTTGCGGGCTGGTCAGCCGGCTGTTGCCCGCAATCTGGATCGACTGCGAGCTTGCCACCGTGAAGTGATCATCGTGCAGCAGGAAGCTGCGCACCGCCAGCAGGGCCGCAACGCCCGCCCCGATCAGCAACAGAAGCCCGCAACCCATCGCAATCCGGCCCCACAGCGACTTCGGCACCAACCCGCCGTGGAAGCTCAGGCGAACTCGCGGCCGCCGCGATTGCCGCTCCAACTCGTCGTCCGCGGAAGAGTCGTCGGGGCCGTCGTCATAATTGTTGGCGTAGGAGGAGTCGCGCCGCAGAGGCATCTCGGTCACCGCCGCGCGCCGCCTGTCTCCCGCGAATCTGGCCTCTGTGGAGGCACGATTCCGCTCCGGCGCATCCAGCACCGCCGTGTCATCCCTCGTAAACAGATTGCCTGATCGCAAGCCCTGAGCAAGGGTCGCGAGGAATCGCCACCCCAATCATATCCCCCACCCACGTCCCCACCCACACATTAATCTCACCCGCGTACCCACTCAGCAACCCGCCCGGAATCTGCTTGACACAGGATTCAACCTCAGGGTTGCTCGTTTCAACCAGCAACCAGCAACCAGCAACCAGCAACCAATACCCAGCGCGACTTATAGCGCCTGCAGCAGCATTGCTCCCGCCTGCGAGACGCTGCCCGCGCCCAGCGTCAGAATCACATCCCCCTCGCGCGCTGTCTGCACCAGCGCGGCCACGCCCGTGGCGATCGACTCTGCATACTCCACGCCGCCGACCACTGTTCCAGTCCGCCGGATCGCCTCCACCAGCCCCGCCGCATCGACGCCGGGGATCGGCTGCTCGCTTGCGGCGTAGATGTCCAGAACCTGCACCGTGTCCGCGTCCGCAAACGCACGCGCAAACTCCGGCTCCAGGTCGCGCGTGCGCGTATACCGGTGCGGCTGGAAGAGCACATGCACACGCGCGTAGCCTGCATCGCGCGCGGCCCTCAGCGTTGCCAGGATCTCCGTCGGATGATGCCCGTAGTCGTCCACCACCGTCACTCCGCGTACTACTCCTTTAATCTGAAATCTCCGGTCGACTCCGCGGAAGCTGGCGAGGCCACGCGCAATCCCCTCCGGCGAGACGCCAAGCTGCAAACCAATCGCAATCGCCGCCGTCGCATTCAGCACGTTGTGCCGACCCGGAACGTGCAGCGTAAACGGCACCAGCGTCTCTCCCTTGAAGCTCACCTCGAACTGCCAGTGCCCCTGAGCTTTATCTTCTGCTGACGGCTGGACCTGTCCGGCTGGCTGCGTAATTAGATGCAGCCGAAAATCCGCTCCCTCGCTCTCGCCGTAGGTATACACCCGTCGTCTTACCCGCTCCAGAACTCCGCGCAGCAGAGCATTGTCCACGCAGGCCGTCGTCGCGCCATAGAACGGCACGCGGTCCATGAACTCCACAAACGCCCCCTCCACGTCCGCCATATCGCGATAGCAGTCCATGTGCTCGCGGTCGAGGTTGGTCACCACGGCCAGCACCGGAGACAGCTTCAAAAAGCTCCTGTCGCTCTCGTCCGCCTCGGCCACCAGATACTGCGAACTCCCCAGCCGCGCATTCGATCCCAGCGCATCCACGCGTCCGCCCACCACCACCGTCGGATCAAGATTGCCCTCGCCGCCGCCCGCGCCCATCACCGCCGCAATCATCGAGGTCGTCGTTGTCTTGCCATGCATTCCGGCCACCGCGATGCCGTACTTCAGCCGCATCAGTTCAGCCAGCATCTCCGCCCGCTGGATCACCGGTATCTTTCTCGCCCGCGCCTCCAGCACCTCGGGATTGCTTGCCGAAACCGCCGAGCTGGTCACCACCACATCGCACTCAGCCGCGTTCTGGGCCGCATGGCCTATGTAGATCGTCGCGCCCATCCCCGCCAGCCGCTCCGTCGCCGCCGACCGCCGCAGGTCCGAGCCCGTCACCGCATACCCCATGGTCAGCAGAATCTCCGCGATCCCGCTCATGCCGATCCCCCCGATGCCGATGAAGTGGATACGGTGCGACGGAGCGAACAGAATATGACCAGGCAAGATCATGCGAAACACCCTCTCCTCGGCGCTCTGGCTTCGTTCCTCTGTCGCGCCCGAACTTCACTCTATCAGTCTTTCGCCGGAACGCAGCCTGCCGTGCGCCAGCCATCCGCTGCTTCGGTCGCCGTTCTCACCCCGCGCCGGGCGAAGGTCATCCCATTTCCCCCTCCCTCGGGGCCTCCCTCCGCCGGTTCGGATCGCCACGCTCCTCTCGGTCTCCTGAGCCGCAGCTTTGTTCTGCCCTGGAAGTCCCTCCCGGAGCAAAAAACTCCCACCCCATCGCCAGTCCTCTGGCCGCAGCGCGGGCTGCGCTGAACCTGAAGCGCCGGTTTCCCGCCTGCTCAGTGTAAATCGCTGCAAAAATAGGGCCTCGCGCCCTGCATCTGCCTCCGTCGTCTCCCATGGCCTCTCCTGCCTCCGTTTCCACCGACCCACGCAAAATCCCCTCTTCCGGCTGTCCCAGACCCTCCCGCCACCGCCCGCGCGGCCGATTCAGCCATTGCCGCGGTCCGCTTCCCCGGTGTGTTCTCCGTCACACTGCCCGGCTTGACTAGCTGGTATCATCTGTTAGTGCTGGGAAAATGACGTTATAGGAACGCTTAGAACGCCAATCAAGGAAATCCAAACCAGAATTGTTGAGAGGGAGGGATTGTGTCTGTAACTGCCTGGGTATGTTTTTTTCTAACCGTGAGTGTGTTGTCGCTCTTTGTGGCGTGGCTCTTCACGCGTGAGGTGATCGGGTTGGACACCGGAACTCCCGCGATGCAACAGATCGCAGCCTCCATCAAGCAGGGCGCCGTAGCCTTCCTCAAGCGCCGGTACAAGACCGTGGCGGCGCTTCTGTGCCTGATGCTTCCCACATTCGCCTACGCGCAGACGGAACACATCGGCAGCGGTGGCGAAGCCAATCTGGTCCTGCCGGACCTGAAAAGCGTCAATTTCGTGAACTTTGGCGACCTGAACGGACACGCCCTTCTGATGATTGGCCTGCTCTTCTGCGCCGGCGGCCTCTTGTTCGGCCTGGCCATCTATGTGCACTTGAAGAACCTGCCGGTCCATCGCACGATGCTCGAAGTTTCCGAGCTGATCTATGAGACCTGCAAAACCTATCTGATCACGCAGGGCAAGTTCATTCTTCTGCTCTGGGCCTTCATCGCGGTCATCATCTCGCTCTACTTCGGCGTTCTGGCGCCAGTGGCGAATCATCCGATTGCGGTTACCCTGCCCATCATCCTGCTGTTCAGCCTGGTCGGCATCGCGGGCAGCTACGGCGTGGCGTGGTTCGGAATTCGCGTCAACACATTCGCCAATTCGCGCACCGCATTCGCCGGACTGCGCGGCAAACCGTATGCAATCTCTGAGATTCCCCTCAAGGCCGGCATGAGCATCGGCATGTTGCTGATCTCCGTCGAGCTGCTCATCATGCTCTTCATCCTTCTCTTCATCCCGCGCGACTACGCTGGCCCATGCTTCATCGGCTTCGCCATCGGCGAATCCCTCGGTGCCGCGGCCCTGCGCATCGCCGGCGGAATCTTCACCAAGATCGCCGACATCGGCGCAGACCTCATGAAGATCGTCTTCAAGATCAAGGAAGACGACGCGCGCAACCCCGGCGTCATCGCAGACTGCACCGGCGACAACGCCGGCGACTCGGTCGGCCCCAGCGCCGACGGCTTCGAAACCTACGGCGTCACCGGCGTCGCCCTCATCACCTTCATCCTGCTGGCCGTCAAGGAACCCTCGACGCAGGCGCAGCTTCTGGTATGGATCTTCGTCATGCGCGTGGCCATGCTGGTCTCCAGCTCGGCTGCGTACTTCCTCAACAGTGCCATCGCTCACGCCAAGTACGCCAACGCCGACGATATGGACTTTGAGGCGCCCTTGACCTCGCTGGTTTGGATCACCTCCATCGTCTCCATCATCCTCACCTTCATCGTCACGCGCATGATGATTCCCAATCTCGGTGACGGAACGCTCTGGTGGAAGCTGGCTTCCATCATCTCCTGCGGAACCCTGGCCGGCGCGCTCATCCCCGAACTGGTCAAGGTCTTCACTTCAGTCAAATCGACCCACGTCAAGGAAGTCGTAAAGTCAGCGCAGGAGGGCGGAGCTTCCCTGAGCATCTTGTCGGGCTTCGTGGCCGGCAATTTTTCCGCCTACTGGCTGGGATTGTGCATGGTCGCGCTCATGGCAATGGGCTATTACTTCAGTACCGGCGCGTCCATGGCGGACCAGATGCTTGCCCCGGCCGTCTTCGCCTTTGGCCTCGTAGCCTTCGGTTTCCTTGGCATGGGGCCGGTCACCATTGCCGTCGATTCCTACGGGCCCGTAACCGACAATGCTCAGTCCGTCTATGAGTTGTCGCTGATCGAAGAGGTCCCCAGCATCGCAGCGGAGTTGAAGAAGGACTACAACTTCGACGCGAAGTTCGAACGTTGCAAGCATCTGCTGGAAGCCAATGACGGGGCCGGAAATACCTTCAAGGCCACGGCAAAGCCGGTGCTCATCGGCACAGCCGTCGTCGGCGCAACCACCATGACCTTCTCCATCATCTTGGCCGTGACCCACGGATTGGACCCCCTGTATGTGGGCAACCTCTCTCTGCTGCACGCGCCCTTCATGCTCGGGTTGATCTGCGGCGGTGCAATCATCTTCTGGTTCGCAGGCGCTTCCACGCAGGCGGTCTCCACCGGAGCCTACCGCGCGGTCGAGTTCATCAAGGCCAACATCCATCTGGAAGGCGCGGAGAAGGCCTCGGTCGGTGACAGCAAGAAGGTCGTTGAGATCTGCACAAAGTACGCGCAGAAGGGAATGTTCAACATCTTTCTCGCCGTCTTCTTCGTCACCCTTGCGTTCGCATTCATGGAGCCGTTCCTGTTTATCGGCTATCTGTTCTCCATTGCGATCTTCGGCCTGTACGAGGCCATCTTCATGGCCAATGCCGGCGCCGCATGGGACAACGCAAAGAAGATCGTGGAGGTCGACATGAAAGAGAAAGGGACGCCTCTGCACGACGCCATGGTGATTGGAGACACCGTCGGCGATCCGTTCAAAGACACCTCCTCGGTGGCAATGAACCCGGTTATCAAGTTCACCACCTTGTTCGGACTGCTTGCGGTCGAACTCGCCGTGACGCTCCATTCGACCAACGCGCTGCTCACCCATGTACTGGCGGTCGTTTTCTTCCTGGTGTCGATGTTCTTCGTGCATAGATCGTTCTACGGCATGAGGATCGACACCAAGGAAAACGCCTGATTCCCGCCTTGGTAACCACGTCTCGTAACCAAAGAAAACGCCGCCTGAAAATGGGCGGCGTTTCTCTTTGTGTGAGTGCGAGTTTTACGCCACGTTGTTTGTTTTCCGCTGTCGAAGGACCCCGATACCGCTCGTCCACACACAATCCTCCTCCCCTTTCTCCCCACAAACTCCCGCTCATTGCTCATCGCTCACAGCTCATAGCCGAAACAAAAAAATCGCCGTCGCCCACCCTCAAAAACCCTAGGCCGTATCGACATATA
>PKWU01000065.1 GCA_003132145.1 Granulicella sp. | reverse complement strand
CATAACCGGCCAATGTCTGCCCATTTTCATTCAGGTGGTCTGGATTTTGCGTATTTCGGCGAGGATCTTGGTAAGCCGGTTGGCGAGCCGGTCAAGGCGATTGCGCCTGTCGCCGTTTGGAAGGGAGCGTCGGAACAGCTCCAGCGCATGTTGGGAAGCCTGGAAGGAATCGATGAGACCGTTGAAGCCCGTCTGGAGTTGTGGAGACGAGGATTTGGGCTGTGGAGCCAGATGTCTGGGTTTGGCGCGAGCCATCTGGAACTCACGCTCGAGATCGGTAAGGGTGACATCGACATAGCGCATGGTCATCTCAGGATCGACGTGGCCGAGTAACTTCATCAAGACGGGGAAGCTAACTCCGGAGCGAAGCATTTCCGTGGCATAGCTATGCCTGAATTGGTGCGGGAGGATGCGCGTGGAGAGGCCAAGGGAGTGGCAGACCAGATGCAAGTAATCGCGGAGTTGAACAACGATAGCCACTTTACTTCCTGGACGTGCAATGAGCCGTCCATCGGGAGGAAGCGGATCAAGAGACCGAAAAAATCGAAGCCGTTGGACGAGGGTGGATGTAAAAGCATCAACAGGGACCATGCGTTCGGTTTTGAGCTTGCCGAGGGGAACATGAATAGCCCACTGATCAGGGCCGACGGAGCATAGGCAATCGAAGGACATATCTGCGCACTCGCCGATGCGCATGCCGGTGTGGCGGAGCAGCAGGAAGACGTTTCCGCCCAGATCGTTGCGGCGCAAGAACTCCTGCTCGAGTATCTGATCCTGCTCTGCGGTGAGTGGGCGTGGCAGGGTGTGAGGCGTGCGCGGTATGTCTTCGCGCCGTAGCAGATGAGCGAGCTGAGGCAGTTGGCTCGTCCAGGCCAACTCGTTGAGGATAGTGCGAAGAGCGAAGAGGCGGCCGATGCAGGTTGTGGTCGCCAAGGGTGGAATCTGCGCACGCAGGGACGCCCTCCATCCCAGGATGTGAGGATCGCGACGCAGTTGCTCGATGTGCGTAACCTGGGGATACTCGGCACCCAGATAGACGAGGAAGTGACGCACTACGATGTTGTAGTTGCGCTTGCTGGAAGGAGTGAGTGCGGTGCACAAAGACTCGACCGCGTGCGCGAAGACCGGCGTCAGCGGATGCTGAAGTGGAGGACGGCGCCAGTGCATCACGAGATCCTCGGTTGAGGATGTATGCACTGCGCGGCCGCACGGGCATACTGCAGATAGACGTCCTGTGGAGTGACCTGCACATAGTGCATGGTGGTTTCGATATCGGAGTGTCCCATCAACTGCATCAACGCAGGCAGGCTGATACCGGCGCGCACCATATCCGATGCGAAGGTGTGTCTGAAGCGGTGCGGGTTGGTCATTTGGATGCCGGTGGTCTGACGATGGTATCGGAACAGGGAGCGCAATCCGGCGGGAGTCATGCGGGTGCCGCGTGCGGGGCCCTTGAGCACGACGAACAGTGCGGCGGAGCAGGGATCGGGCCGTTCCAGGCGCAGATAGTGATCGATCAGTTGCGTGGTCTCCGGCGCCAGTGGGAGGAAGCGCAGCTTGTTACTCTTGCCGCGCACGCGGAGCTGACCTTCGGAAAGCAACACGTCCTCCGGATTAAGAGCCAGTACTTCGGCAGAGCGAAGCCCCTGCATGAGCATTAGGCCCACGATGGCCAGATCGCGTGCGTTGTGAAAGCTGGACCAGAAGCGCGCCACTTCATCGACGGAAAGCGGGATGATGTTGAGCCTGGGTTCTTTCACGCGCAGTCTGCTAAGTTCGAATCTCGGACGGCCCAGGCCCATTGGCCTGCGATGCAGGAAGGGCTGATGAAAGCCGTGCGCCACCTGACAGGGAGCGTCAGGGAATTCGTTGCGGAGGGCGCGATCAGCGGTAGCGACGCGATCGTTGATGGTGGAGGCGGAAGGCGGAGGCTGTCGGCCGGACTGGAAGCGCACGTAATCGAGCAGGGTCGATTCGGTAAGGTCTGCCTTGGAGATATCGCCGGTATGATGAACGCTCTCCCACCAGCGCACGAAGTGCAGCAGACTGTGCGCGTAGCTATACAGGGTCTTGTCGGCAAGACGGCGGACATACTCTCGATCCAGAAAGCGGTTGATCCATCCAATGCTCTGACCGGTGGCTTGCTCGACCACGTGAATCGGGCTATAGGCGCCCGATGATGTCTTTTGCCAGATGACGCGAAACTTCATGGCTGTGCGGCCTCCACGAGAGACTGGAACTGTCCCGCGTCCCCGCCTGCAACGAAGAAGGAGTTGGGATCGTGGCCTTGTGGCAGGAGAACACGGCGTGCAGCAATACCATGCACGCCAAGACACTGGGATAGTTGCTCGGCGGCTCGCTGACCGCTCTGGTTGGCATCGACATCGAAGGTGAGATAGACAGTGCGCGGGCCTTCGCACAACTGGTGGAACTGGTCCGTGTTGAGATGCGTTCCCAGCGAGCAGGTGACGTTGTGAAAGCCCGCCTGCCGCAACACGACATAGTCAAACAGCCCCTCGACAAGAATTACCTTGGGGTAATTCCGGACCTTCTCCCATGCATACAAGCCGCCCTTGGTGCCGGGCAGAAAGCGATGTGCGAAGGCAGCGCCGATGCTGCGGCCGTAGAGGTTGACGATGTGCTCGCCATGGTGCAATGGAAAGACGATGCGCTGATAGAGAGCATCGGTGCCCTGCGCGTTGAGCAGGCCGACATGCCGCAACAGATCGAAGGTGTACCCCTGTGCCGTGAGATGACGGCGCAGACTCCCGCCGGGGGCGTAACCGATCTCGAGTTCCTTGATCAGAACAGGATCATGCAGTCCGCGTTGACTCAGATAGTGCAGCGCCTCCGGATAACGATCCAGTTGTTGTTGATAGAAGGCAGCAGCCAGTTCGAGCACTGCGGCAGAATCGGCTGTAGTGGTCTGTGGGTCGAGGCAGGCGAGACTCTGACGGAAGGATAGATGGCGGGATAACTGAATAAAGCGAATCAAGTCCCCGCCTTGGCCGCAGCCGTGGCAGTAAAAAACATCCTTGCGCGTGTTGACATAGAACGAGGGCCGGGTCTCCTCGTGCAACGGACAGAGTCCGACGAACTCGGAGCAACCCACAGGTGAGCCCTTCCAGTTATGCTGCCGCAGATACTCGATCAGCGGCAACCGCCGCTTGAGTGCTTCGACGTCTTCGCCCACAGCGTTTTTTCGCCTCCGGAGCCAAGCGTAGGCGGGTGACGCCGGCAATCCCAGGCAAGGATGGTGGGTGAAAGGGTTTTTCTCAGAGAGGCAAGGGCCAGAGGTTTTTGAGAACCGGAGTGATCCAGGACAATGGTCCCGTTTCGTCAAGTGCCTGACGACCGCGATCCAGCCAATGAGCTACACGGGTGACGGTCTGACTGAGGAAGGAAAGAGCCGGTTGGGTGGAGTCCAGGCCGCCCGATCAGCGGCGGACAGTGGAAGGATCCGGCAATCGATCAGGGTCTTTCAGCTTGGGCAATGCCTTCTCCCAAGAACAGTGCTCCGCAAAGTGCTGCCACAATGCCTGGCAGCGCGCCAGCAGACTGAAATGCGTGTAGGGAAGAGAGAACACAGGAAGGAAAGTAAAGGTCGTCCCGCAATCCCAGCAACGGCCGCGATGGATCCAAATCCAGTCGTGATGCTCGTCGTGGGCCTGCTTGCGGCGCCGTCCGTGACCAATGATCGAATCCCGTTCACAAACCGGGCATCGGCGTAAGATGATCTCGTCGCAGTCTTCTGCCCAGTCAATCGCAAGCTTGTCCGGCCCGGCGGAAACTGGGACAAAGAGGATCGTACCTCACAGGGGTTCCGCCTCCGCCTTCGACCAGCCAAGATCATCGCCAGAAGCGGAGCCCCGCCTCCTGATGAAAAATCCAACTGAAAGAAAATATAGCTTCTTACCTACAGGCCCCAGGGTGTGAATCAGATTATTGGCCGGTTATCTCCGCCAAGGCGCTTATCGAGGAGCAGATCGGTCCCGATATGT
>PKWU01000055.1 GCA_003132145.1 Granulicella sp. | reverse complement strand
GGGGGGAGGGGGGTAGTGAATAAACGACGAACAAACGGAGAACAGATGACGAACAAGCCTCATCACCGCCAGCTAACCGCCAGATGCCACCGCAGCCCGGCCTTCACCGTCCGTTCCAGCACGCACGCGTACTCGAGCAACTCGGCAAGCACCTGCGGCCCCTCGGTCCCAAGCTGCAACGGATCGCCCTGCAACTCCGCCACCAGCGCCAGCACCGTGGCCAGTCCATCGTCGGCGAAGTACCACTGCGGCGGAGGCAGTCTTCGCATCAGCTCGGGATTCCCCCCACCCTCCTCGATCAGCAGCGCCATCGAGTTCTCGTCCGCCGAGAAAAATTCGATCAGCGGCCTCACNNGAAGCGCCAGCCGCTCCAGCGCGTCTTCATGCCGCGCCAGCGCCCGCCCGTTGACGAAGATGTCGAACCCCAGGTCTTCGCCCTCCACCACGATGTACATGGAAGCTGCCATTTGGAAAAGTGTACGTCTCCCACCACGCCATCCGCGAATAATAATCGCGCCGCGCACCACCCTCGATTCCTCACGCTATCTCCACTCGTGCGGGACCGAGCCTGCCGGTGCGTGCGACGTAATCTCCAGGTACACCGTCTCGATGTCCTGCTGTCGCAGATCGGCACGCCCCACAGGAAACCACACGTTGTCCGGCGCGGGCAGTTCGATCTGCATCTCCGCCGGTTTCTTCCCCGTGTCCGCCTGCGCCTTCACCGCCGCGTACAGATCGATCAGAAACTGCCTCTGCCCCTGTAGTATTTCGATCCCGCCGGCATCGCCGTGCCCCGGCAGCACGTGCAGCGGCCCCAGCGCGATCGCCCGCTCCAGCGCCTTCGGCCAGTTGGCGATGTTCGCGTCCAGCAGCTTGTTGCGCGGCCCATTCACCGCCGCGTCGCCGGTCGCAAGAATCTTCTCCGCCGGCAGCCACACATATCCGTCGCCCGGCGTGTGCCCCCACCCGAGAAACAGAAAATCCACCTCGCGCGTTCCGTCGTTCAGCACCAGCTTGTCGCCCGTAATCGACATCTGCGGCCGCTGCACGTCGGTCTCGCCTGTCGCCCTCACATCCGCACGGCTCGCCATCGCATTGCGCCAGCGCGTCGGCTCCCATCGGTTCATCTCGTCCGTCACGCCCTGGAACGCCAGTGTAGTAGCGCCCGCCGCCGTCCACACCGAGTTGCCGTACGCATGATCGCCGTGCGCGTGCGTGTCGAAGACATACCGCACCGGCTTCGGCGATAGCTGCTTCGTGACGCCCAGCAACTCCTTCGCGCGTCCCGGATAGTTCGCGTCCACCACAATCAGGTAGTCGCGCATCTCGATCACTACCGTATTGCTATAGCCGTTCGTATCGCCGGTCAGGAACCACACCCCATGCACGATCACATGCGGCGGCGATCCCTGCGCGCGTAGCGCAACTGTAGTCGAGAGCAGCAGCAGAATAACAATTTGTGTAAGGATGCGCCTCAATGGTTCCCCCGTATTCAAGTTCAATGTCGAACACTACAGCTTAATACGAACCAAAGCATGTTCTTGTCTACGCCGCAACAAAGATGAGAAAAGCCCGGCAAACGCCGGGCCTCTCATTTGTTTTGCTGGTACACACAATCAAGCAGCTTAGCGGTTTCCGCCGCCGCCCTGAGGTGCACCACCGGGTCCGCCGGGACGCCGTCCGCCGCGCCGCCGCCGTCCGCCGGGACGGCGATCGCCGCCCGCACCACCGGATCCGCCTGAGCCGCGCGATCCGCCAGGCCCGCGTCCACCGGCATCGCCCGCAGGCGTCGCAACGCCATCGGCGCGATTGAAGTTTGGCTCGTCGTCCGGCGCATCGTCTCCGTCCTCGTCCTCGGCTCCGTCGCTGGATAATTCATCGCCGCCCTCGACCAGCACCTCACCGTCGTCATCATTCTCGTCGACAGGAGCAGCATAGGCCGGCGCAGCAACGCTGCTCGGTCTGTCACCGTGTCCGCCGCCATGACCGCCATCCTCGCCTACCTCCGGCAGTCCGAGCTTAGCCCGCTGCTCGCGCAGAACGGCCTTGCGTGACAGCTTGATTCGGTTGCCCTCGATCGAGAGCACCTTCACCAGGATCTGGTCGCCCTCGCGAAGCTCGTCCTTCACTTCCTTCACGCGATGCTCCGCGATCTCCGAGACGTGCAGCAGTCCGTCCGTTCCCGGGAATATCTCCACGAACGCGCCAAACTCGGCGATCCGCACCACCTTGCCCAGATACGTCTTGCCGATCTCCGGCACTGCCGTAATGTCGGAGATCATCTGGATCGCCGCCGCCAGTCCGTCCGCATCGCTCGACGCCACATTGACGCGCCCTGTGTCGTCCACGTCGATCTTCACGCCCGTCGCGTCGATGATCCCGCGGATCACCTTGCCGCCCGGCCCGATCAGGTCGCGGATCTTGTCCGTCGGAATCTGGATGGTGTGAATGCGCGGCGCAAACTGAGACTTCTCCTCATTCGCCTTGCTGATCGTCGCATCCATAATGTCCAGCAGATGCAGCCGTCCGAGCCGTGCCTGTTCCAGCGCTTCGCGCATGATCTGCGCCGTGATGCCCATGATCTTGATGTCCATCTGCAACGCGGTAATGCCCTTGCGCGTTCCCGTCACCTTGAAGTCCATGTCGCCGTAGTGGTCTTCCGCGCCCGCAATGTCGGAGAGCACCGCATACTTCTCGCCCTCCTTCACCAGCCCCATCGCAACGCCGGCAACCGCGCTCTTGATGGGAATGCCCGCCTGCATCAGCGCCAGCGACGCTCCGCAGACGGTCGCCATCGAAGACGATCCGTTCGACTCCAGTATGTCCGAGACCACGCGCAGCACGTATGGCGACTCGTCCTCGCCCGGCAGAACCGCCTCGATCGCCCGCCATGCCAGCGCGCCGTGTCCAATCTCGCGCCGTCCCACGCCGCCCATGCGCCCCACCTCGCCCACCGAGAACGGCGGGAAGTTGTAGTGCAGCATGAAGCGCCGTTTCTTTTCGCCCTCGTAGCTCTCCATGCGCTGCGCGTCGTCGGTCGTGCCCAGCGTCGCAGACACCATCGCCTGCGTCTCGCCGCGCGTGAACAACGCCGATCCATGCACCCGCGGCAGCACGCCAACCTCGATCGTGATCGGCCGAATCTCGTCGAACGCACGGTGGTCCGGGCGAATCCGCTCGTTCAGCACCTGGTCGCGGAAGATCTGCTCGCGCAGCAGCTCGTAGTACTTGCTCAGCTTCTTCGCCGCATCGGCGTCGCCCTCGGGCAGCGCCTTCTTCAGCGCGTCCTTGATCTCCTTCACCAACGCATAGCTCTCGAACTTCGGGTGCTTCGCGGTGTCCAGCGCATCCTTCAACTGCGCGCCAACCTTCGCCGAAAGCTCGTTCAGGTAAACCTGGTCGATCTCCACCGCCGCCGGCACGCGCTTCGTCTTGCCCGCCAGTTTCACCAGCTCCTCGATCGCCGCGCAGATCTTCTTGATCTCCACATGCGCGAACTCGATCGCATCCACCACCTGCACTTCGCTGCACTCCTTCGATCCCGACTCCACCATCACGATGCCGTCTTTTGTTCCGACCACCATGATGTTGAGCAGGCTCTTGGCGCGCTCCGCGTACGTCGGGTTCACGATGAACGCGTCGTCGATCAGCCCGATCCGCACCGCGCCAACCGGCCCGTGGAATGGAATGTCGCTCAACGCCAGCGCGCAGCTCGCGCCATTCATCCCCAGCACGTCGGGATCGTTCTCCTTGTCCGCCGAGTAGACGAACGCTACCACCTGCGTCTCGTTGCGGAAGGCCGCCGGAAACAGCGGACGAATCGGCCGGTCGATCTGCCGGCACGTCAGAATCTCCTTCTCGCTCGGACGTCCCTCGCGCTTGATGAAGCCGCCCGGAATCCTTCCGCCCGCGTATGTATTCTCGCGGTACTCCACCGTCAGCGGGAAGAAGTCGATCCCCTCCTTCGGGTCGGGCGAGGCCACCGCCGTCGCAAGTACTGCGTTGTCTCCGCAAGTGGTGAACGCTGCGCCGGAGGCCTGCTTGGCCATGCGTCCGGTCTCAAAGGTAATCCGCTTGCCGCCGGCAAGCTCTACTGTCACTTCCTGTTTCATAGTGCGCCTCTTCTCTCGTTTTTCTGTCAATTAAGGAAACTTGGTGCTACGCCGCTTAACAACGTGCGCAGAGTTGCAGCCCGCAGTGGCCTTCCTTGAGGCCGCCAGCGGAGTGCATGGTAAAAATCTGTGGATCGGAATCCCGGCCCGTAGCGCAGAGCGACCGGCCCGGAACCCAGGCACTGTAGCCGGCAACATGCGCTCTCACGGCCTCTCCCATCGTCAGCAACTCCGGCGGCAACAGCCGTTGCGGCTGTGCGTGAAGTGGACTGCCGATGGTTGGCGCGTCTTGCCTTCGTCCATGATGGGGGTTGTCCCAGTCGAGTCTACTTGCGGATGCCAAGCTTCGTGATGACCTCGCGATAGCGGTCTGCGTCGCATTTCTTCAGATAGTCCAGCAGACCGCGCCGCTTGCTCACCAGCATCAGAAGTCCCCGGCGGGAGCCATGGTCCTTCTTGTGCGTCTTGAAGTGCTCGGTCAACTCGCCAATGCGCTCGCTCAGCAGGGCAATCTGGACCTCCGGACTCCCGGTGTCCGAGTCGTGCGTACGATACTTCTCTATGATTCCTGTCTTCTTTACCGATTCCAGCACAGCAGTTGGTGCTCCTGATCTCTAGTTCACTCGCGGTCGTAGTGTCTCCGTAAAGGATAGCACTGGAAGCCGGAAAGCAGCAATTCGACGCACCCCCAAAAAACCTAACGCCGATCAATACCGATGAAACCGATCAAAACCAATAAGACCGTTTTATTCGCTTTCATCGGTGTCAATCGGTGTTAAGCCTTTGCCTCAAGCCAGATTCTTCTTCAGAAACGCCAGCGACCGCCTATGCGCCAGCGCTGTAGCCGCCGCGTCGTAGCTCGTCCGGTCAGGGTTCGCAAACGCGTGCCCCACGCCGTCGTAGAGAAAGATCTCCACCTCGGGATGCACCGCCCGCACCGCCTCCACCTGGTCACTCCCGATGTGCGTATCCTCGGCGCCAAAGTGCAGCAGCACCGGGCACACCGGCTCCTCCGCAGCCACCTTGCCAATTCCACCCGCGTAGTAGCCAACGCAGCAATCCGGCTGCATCCTCACACCTGCGCCACGCGTAGCCGAGAGCCAACTCATCAGCCCGCCGTAGCAGAACCCCAGCACCCCAGTCGGTTTGCCAGCCTTCTTCACATGATGAAACGCCGCCGCAATATCCAGCAGCGATACCTTCGGGTCGAGCTTCGGATAGTAGTCCGTAAAAGCCTTCTTCATATCCGCCTCGCCGTAGCCCAACTCGACATTAGGCTCGAAGCGATCAAACAGCGCCGGCGCAATCGCCACAAATCCCTCGCGTGCGTACTCGTCCGCAACCCCGCGAATCGACTTGTTCACCCCAAAGATCTCCTGCACCACTACCAGCGCGCCAATCGGCTCCTGCGCGGGAGTCGCCACATACGCGCCCAGTTCGTGCCCATCGTCCGCCGTCAGCTTGGTCCACTTCCCCATAATTTCGCTCCTGTAATTCTGCGGTTCCAGCCTTGCGTTCTGTGATCTCGGCCTGCACCAGATCCCTCCATGAGATGCGAGGCAGGCGTAGGACGTTTCAGATAATTGGATTCAGCGCAGTGCAATGAAATTGAGGAATTGCCGGCGAGTCGCCGTTCGCCTGGGTATACGATGAGGCTGTTGAACGATCCAAGCGCCCGATTGGAGAAGTCACATGAGAGCCGCCCTGTTGCTTTTGCTTCTGCCGCTGTCTTCATTCGCACAGAGACAGACCGCGCCTGTTGCCGCAGCCTGCGGGCCCAATAATGTCACCTTCAAAGCACAACAAGGCAGCGCTCCGCTTGCCCCGGCGCTCCCTGAGATGGGCAAAGCCATCGTCTACTTCATTCAGGACGATGGCCAGTATGGTGACTATCAGCACTTCACCCTGAAGATCGGCCTCGACGGAGCTTGGGTCGGCGCCTACAAAAATAATTCTGTCTTCACCGTCTCCGTGCTGCCGGGTGAGCACCATCTATGCGCTAACGTGCAATCGAGCTTTGACCCGGGGCTTATCTTTTCGTTCGCGCACTTCACGGCAGAGGCGGGCAAGGTCTATTACTTCCGCACCCGGTTCCTCGGTCAGTTGGGCCACTCTTCGACTGCCCTCTTTCTCGAACAACCCGACAGCGACGAGGCCAAGTATCTGATCGCCAACTATCCTGCGAGCGTGTTTAAGCCAAAGAAGTAAGCACAGGCTCTGCGGACGACAAACAATCGACCGGCTCATCCGTGGCTGACAGCAGCCTCGCGCTGGTCGAACGCCCCACGCATCGCAAAGAACGCCGCCTTCGCCTTCCCCTCCGCGTCGAACGGCAGTGGCCGCTCCAGTTTTCCATCCGCGCGGCCATCCTCGTGTCCGAGCCATGTGTATCGGTCCGTAATCCCCCATGTCAGCACCAGTCGCACCGCCGGATCGCCCAGCACCATCTCCAGATATTGCCTGTACGCCGCGGCCACCGCGGCATCGCGCCCCGGCTCGTCCGCCGCCAGCGCGCGATCGTTCACATCCATCTCCGTAACAAACACCTGCAACCCCAGCTCCCGCACCGCCGCAATAAACCGCATCAACCCCGCCCCAACCTGCGAAGCCGCGCTCTTATTTCCATCCGTCGAAACAGCAGCCGCAATGTGCGACTGCACCCCAACCGCATCCAACGGCACTCGCCGCGCCACCATCCGACGCAGCATCTCGATCACCGCCTCGCGCTTCTGCTCGCCCGCGTGCGTCTCCGGCTCGATCCCGTAGTCGTTATACGTCAGCAGCGCCTGTGGGTCGGCCTCGCGCGCCGTCTTGAACGCCAGCTCGATGTAATCCTCGTCGATCAGCCGCAGCCACACCGAGTTCCGCAACCCATCCGCCCGCCCGCCCGCCACATCGATCGCCTCGTTCACCACGTCCCACGAGTGCATCCGTCCTGCGTACCGCCCCGCCACGGTCTCAATATGCGTCACCAGCAGCCCCCGCGCATTCTCCTTCGTTGCCGTCGCGTCGAACCACTTCGGATTGTTCTGGTGCCACACCAGGTTGTGCCCGCGGATCTTCATCCGGTTGGCCTCGGCAAACGCCACCAGAGCATCGGCCTGGTCGAAATTGAATCCCTCAGCCGAAGGCCGCAGCGCGCCCCACTTCATCGCGTTCTCCGCCACCACAATCCTGCACTGCTCGCGCACCAGCGCAGCATAGGCCGCATCCGCGCCCAATGCATTCATATTCACCGCACAGCCGTACAGCAGCCCGTGCGCCGCCCCATGCGCCCCCAGCGACGAATCCCCCGCAACGCTCTCTGTCTTCACATCAGCAGAAGTAGAAGCAGCTCTACGCGGCTTGGCCGCACACGCACGACCGGCAACAGCAAGCGGCAGAACCGTCGCCGTCGCCGCGCCCACGCCCAGCCGCGCCGCAGTCCCAAGAAACTCCCGCCGCGAAGCCCGCCTCAAAGTCCCCTCTCCAACCGAGAACAATCCATCAGCCTTGCCGGCCGCAGCGAGTTACGCCCCGCCCTCAATGCTTCTCCGCCCCGTGTGCGTAGGCCCTCATCTCAGTCAGCCATCGCAGAAATCGCAGCATCTGCCTGCGCTCGGCATAGACAAACGACAAGAAGTCCCGCAACTCGACCTCCTCCGCATGTTTTCCCGTGTAGGTCTCCACCCGCCACTTCAGGCACTCGCTGCGCCAGGGCCGCAGCCTGCTGCCGCGCGTCGCATTCCACAAAAAGATCAGCCCAGCGCCCATGCGTCTCCCCTCGTCACGATTATAGTTTCCGCCGTGCGCCAGACATTCTATGAATCAGTCCGCGCTCTATGAATCAGTCCGCGCTTTGAAGGGGACGGGCTTCAGCCCGTCCGTAATTGCCGCAAATCTAATAGGGCTTTAGCCCCCGAGGGAATGTCGAATCTGGTTCAGACCGTCCCTGCAGCCCGCATTCACTGCGCCTGTTGGAAGTGCTCTCCCCGCCGCTTCCCACCAAAATCCTTCGCCAGCGTGCATGACTCCAGCTTTTCACTCTCGTAAAACTTTGCGCCGCCGTCGCGCCGAGCACCGTCGCCGAATAATCCCAGAAACCCTCCCCGCATGCACGGCACTCCCTGCACCACCTGGTCTCCGGCCAGCCAGCATTGCTCCAGCTTCCCGCTCGGATACAGCACCACCATCGCGCCCTCCGACGGTCCCAGCAGCCAGTTCCCGCCGCTGCACTTCACCCCCGCAACCTGGGAATCGTGCTCCATCATGGCGTACTTCGGTGCCCCAGTCCACTCAAGAGCAAGGATTGATCCCACCGGCAGCTTCGCATCGCCAAACACGAACTCCTTCGACACCGCGCAGCTCTCCAGCTTCCCGTCCGCATAGAGCCACGCGTATCCCTTGGCGCACGGATAGCCCTGTATCTCCCGCGCCTCTGTCAGTTTGGATCGCTGTGCCTTCGGACTCACATTCCCCGTCTGCGTCACTCCGCATCCCGCCGCCACCACCACGCAAACCGCAACCAGCCCGCCAACTTTTTTCATCGCAATCTTCCTTTCGCTCATACGGCATCCTTTCGTCCCCGATTATAGGACTGCGCTAAAACCGCGGGCCGCCTCCCCATTTGCGTCGCAGCCATTTCTGTCTACACTTATTCTGATTGAAAAAGGTCGCTATGAGCCGAGCGCAACAGCGTGCAGTCCGTCGGATGATGTGGATCTCTCTCGCAATCTTCATCGTGTCCGCAGTGTCGTCCCTGCACGCACAGGACTTGCGCAAGGTCACCGAGCCGGTCATCCCTCCCGCCTGTGTCACGCTGAAGGCAGTCTTCACCACCGCCCAGGCCACCAGCGGCTCGATCGAGTCCCGCGCCAACGGCAACGCCGTCCTCGACACCATTCGCATCCAGCAGGCCCTCGACCACTGTGCCAAATCCCACGCCGTCGAGCTCGCCTCCGACTCCGCGAACACCGCATTCCTCTCTGGCCCCATCCAACTGCGCCCCGGCGTCGCCCTGCTCATCGACAAAGGCGTCACCCTCTACGCTTCGCGCAATCCCACGGACTACGAGCTCTCCGAAGGCTCCTGCGGCCTGGTCAGCGACGCCCTCTCCGGCTGCCATCCACTCATCACCGCCCGCAGCGCCACCGGCTCCGCCATCATGGGCGATGGGGTCATCGACGGCCAGGGCGGCGCCAAAATCATCCTTGACGGAAAGCCCTCCTCCAAGTCCTGGTGGGACCTCGCCGAAGACGCCCGCACTGCTGGCCGCCAGCAGGTCCCCCGCCTCATCGAGACCGACCTCACCGACGACTTCACCCTCTACCGCATCAC
>PKWU01000035.1 GCA_003132145.1 Granulicella sp. | reverse complement strand
TTTTCCGGCGGGCGCGGCGCGGGGGCTGGGGCTGCGGCGGGCGCGGGGGCGGATTTGGCGGGCGGGGCAGTTGGGGCGGCGGGTTGCTGGGCGAGCGCGGGAGGGGTGAGAGCGAAGCATGCGAGGGCCGCGATTGCGGCCAGCGAGAGGGTGGTGGGGCGGATGGAGGCGAGGATTGCAGGGGTTTGGCTCATGCTGGGTTCTCCGTGCGGGGAAGGAATGGGGTGCTGCGCAGGACCGGCAGCGGGGGTCCGGATGGCGCCTACTGAGGAAGCATACAAGCTGCGATGCGACACAGTCTTCTATTATCGCTCTACTATCGTTCTAAGAGGCTGGACGATGAAGAGAGCAGTCTATCGCGTGGGAGCGATGCTGGCGGCGTGCATGATGCTGGCGGCGGGCGTGGCCGAGGCGCGCGGCGCGGAGCCGGTGGCGCGGATTCCGCTGGGGCCGCTGGGATACCAGACGATGGTTCCGGAGTTCCTGCTGGCGGGCAGCTCCATGCTGACGGTGGATTTTGTGGATGCGGACCATCTGCTGATTACGTTTGGCGTGCGCAGGCTGATGAAGCGCGAGGCGGACGATCCGGCGGACGACGACGACCGGATGGTGGGCGCGGTGCTGGTGGAGCTGCCATCGGGCAAGGTGCTGGCCGAGACCCAGTGGCGGCTGCACGACCGCGGACAGTATCTGTGGGGACTGGGGCATGGGCGGTTTCTGCTGCGCGTGCGCGACCGGCTGACGGTGATTGCGCCGATGGCGGCGGGCGGGACGAAGGACGCGTTTAGCGAGACGCCGCTGCTGCATATCGAGCGGCACGTTGTGGCATTGATGGTGTCTGCGAACGAGGACCTGCTGACCGTGGAGACGACCCGGCGCGTGAGTGCGGACGAGGCGGGCGTGGCGAGTAATGTGACTTTGGTCGATCCAACGTTACAGGGCGTGGCGCAGACGGACCTAGCTCCGGTGCAACTCAATTTCTACCGGCTGAGGAGTACGGGCGCGGGCGCGGAGGGGCTGCTGGCTGTATCGGCGGGTGCGATTCGCGCGCGCGTGGCCGTGGAGCTGCCGATGACGACGGGCGGATTGCTGGATGTGAAAGAGGGCGGCAAGGACCGCTGGATGTTTAATTTCGACGCGCACACCGGCCCGGTGAGCGAGCTGGCGGCGTGGGACACGACATGCTTTCCGAGGGCGACGTTTGTGGGGCACGGCGAGTTTGTGGCCTTCGGATGCAGAGGCAGCGCGGAGCGGCAGGCGCTGGCGGGGTTCAACCTGAAGGGCGAGGAGATGTGGCAGCAGAACTTCAGCGACCAGCACGTCTCGCCGACGTTCGCGTTCGCGTCGGCGGCGGGACGGTTCGCTCTGGGACGGATTGTGGTGACGGGCGCGGTCGACGCCGAAGGGCCGCTGCCCGAGGGCGTGGTGAGCGCCGAAGAGGTGCGCGTGGTCGAGAGCTACGACGGCAGAGTGCTGTTCAAGATCGATTGCACGCCGGTGGAGCGCGCGGGCGGGAACTTCGCGCTGTCGTCCGATGGAATGCGGCTGGGGGTGGTGCGCGAGACGCTGGTGCATCATGCGGCGACGAAGGACTACGACGAGTACACGGAGCGAGAGGCCGCGGTGGAGGTGTACGCGCTGCCCGCGCTGACGGAGAAGGACCGTGCAGAGGTAAAGGCTGCCGAGGCGATGGCCCCACAGGATGCGGGGGCGCGGATCGACCTCGCGCTGGAGCGGATCTCGACGCCGGTGGCTGGGGATGCGGTGAGTGGGGTGAGTGCGGCGGCGGGAGACGCTTCCGCGCAGGCAACGGCAGCGGCTGCGGCGGGAGCGGGGGCGGGGGAGCAGGGCGCGCCGGCTGTTGTTGAGGGCGATGCTGAGCCGGGCGCCGCGCGCAAGCGGCCTACGCTGTATGGACCGGACGAGGCGCCGGCGGGGAGTTCTTCGCGGTAGGGAAGTGGGCAGACGCAGAAAGGCCAGCCACGTTGGACGGGCTGGCTTTGCGATGCGAGTGATTGGTTAGGCGGCCTTGGCGGGGACGACGAGGGCCTTGACGCGGGCGTTGAGGCGGGCCTTGTAGCGGCTGGCGGTGTTCTTGTGCAGGACACCCTTCTGGACGCTCTTGTCGAGGGCGGAGACGGTGGTCGAGTAGGTGGCGGCGATGGTCTTCTTGTCGCCCTCGACGATGGCCTCGCGCAGGGTGCGCAGGGTGCCGCGCAGCTTGGTCTTATTGGCGCGGTTGGCCGCGGTCTTGGTGACGGTCTGACGTGCGCGCTTCAACGAGGAGACATGATTTGCCATAAACGATGAACTCTTTTCCGAACCCGCGCGATCTTTGGGACGTGATCGACGCCGGGAGATTGGGATGCAGGCGGAGGCAGACACACCACATCGCTGCACTATCCAGTCTACGGAAGCGGGGCGGCGGGGTCAACCGCTGTTGTCTGACGGGCGGTCAGTTTTCGGTGGGGATTTTGTCGACGTGGTCGATGACGAGGATTTCGACGGGGACTTTTTGTGGGACGAGCTTGAGGCCGAGTTGCTCCTGCACGGCGGTGAAGATGTCGGGGAGGTTGGAGTCGGGATCGTCGGCGGTGGCAAATTTAAGGGCGATGTCGTAGGTGCCACCCAGCCCGGTTCTGTCGATGATCGGACGTTCGACTGGACTCTCGAGTATGTCGACAAAAGACTTTATAGAATCGTTCCAGAATCTGATCTCGTTGCTTCCGATCATTCCATGGAAAGGTGCTCCTTTGTTTGGCTGAAGTTTGGAGCCGCCTTTTGCGATGACCAGCGCGTATCCGGGGACGATCTTCTGTTCACGATGAACGGCCAGGTGGAAGCGCTCTTGCAGCAGATTCTGTAGCAACGGCTGCATCTGTTCGCGGGTGAGAAGTGCGTCGCCCTCGACCTTTGCGTTGAGATCGTAGCTCTGCGAGTCGATCCAGTCCGGCTCTCCCGAGACTCTGTGGTAGTCGAACCCATAGGCCGTGCGGATCAGAAATCCGAGGTTCGCATGGTGCATTGTGAGCCGGTTGGTTGGAAACTGTTGGCGCTGAGGTGGAGCATCCGGTTCCGGTGCATTCGGATCGTCAAGCCGAATGGAGGCGAACTCGAAGGACTGCGGCGGTGCGGGTGCGGGCTGCGGCGCGGGTGCGGGTTGCGGTGGCTTGGACTGGCAGGGAGCGGGGATTTCGGTGAGGACTAGCGTGAGAATCGCGGCGAGGGCGAATGCGAAGCTGAAGCGGCGGGAAATTGGATGGTGCGGGATGCGCGTCGTCATGGTGGGGGCAATTCCTTCTGAGTGAGAATCCTACAGGAGAGACGCGCGGGCTGGCGTTTGGTGAGAGAAAGGTTCGGGCGGTTGTGGCGAGACGGAGTTTATCGGGGTTCTTCGCGCTCGAAAGACGCGCTCAGAATGACAGCAAGAACAGGCAACGACATAAAACAAGCAACGGCGAAATACTGAGATTCTGGCTGCGCCAGAATGACGAGCAAAAACAAGCAACGGCAAGAACAGGAATGAGGTGTATCGCGGGTGATTCCGGGTGCATCTAAAATTGACTTGACTGCGCGCGGGGGGCGATCTAGTCTGTGCGCAACTTCGGCAAATTATTGGCAACCCTCGCCAATCCGATCGCAAGCCCACTGACGATTCGCCATGCTGCGCGGAGCTTGCGCGTTTCGCCGAGACTCTCCAACATCCGACTCAGGGAAGATTTGAAGCTGTGTTCGAGATTCCCTCGGCGGCTAAAGCCGCGCTGCAAGGGCTTTGCTTACGGCGGGACTGAAGTCCCGCCCTTTCAAAACAGAGACGTATTAACGAGATGCTGCACGCCCTGACGGAGGTCAGAAAACTACTTGATCAAAAAATCGCTCGAGATCACGCCTGGCATTGAGCCCCTGTACGGGACCCGCGACGAGAACCTTCGGTTGATGGAGGATGGGCTTCAGGTGACGATCGACCTGCGGTCGGACGCGATCGAGATTGGCGGTCCGCCGGAGAGCGTGGAGCACGTGGTGCGCATCTTTGCCGACTTCGAGGCGCTGCGCAAATCGGGCGTGACGCTGCAGAACGGCGAGTTGAAGGGAATGCTGCGGCTGGTGATTGCGGACCCGGAGGTGACGCTGAAGTCGCTGGTGGACTCGGGCAGGCAGCGTTCGACGGGGGTGAAGCGGATGGTGCAGCCGCGCTCGCCCAACCAGAGGAAGTATGTGGAGGCGATCGAGCAAGCTGATATGACCTTCGGGCTGGGGCCGGCGGGAACGGGCAAGACGTACCTTGCCGTGGCGATGGCTGTCGCGGCGCTGATGGCCAAACGGGTGAGCCGGATCATCCTGGTGCGGCCGGCGGTGGAGGCGGGCGAGCGGCTGGGATTCCTGCCGGGCAGCTTGCAGGAGAAGGTCGATCCGTATCTGCGGCCTCTGTACGACGCGCTCTACGACCTGCTGGACCAGGCCAAGGTGGACAACCTGCTGGAGCGGAATGTGATCGAGGTGGCGCCGCTGGCGTTCATGCGCGGACGCACGCTGAACGACGCGTTCATCATCATGGACGAGGCGCAGAACACCACGATGGAGCAGATGAAGATGTTCGTGACGCGCATGGGCAATGGCTCGAAGGCCGTGATTACGGGCGACCTGACGCAGATCGATCTGCCCAATCCGAAGAAGTCGGGGCTGTTCGAGGCGCTGCAGGTGCTGGAGGGCGTGGAGGGAATTCGCTTCTGCCACTTCGAGGAGGTGGACGTGGTGCGGCACCACTTGGTGCAGCGGATTGTGCGCGCCTACGACAGCTATGGGCGCGCACAGCAGTTGCCGCTGGAGCTGAGCGAAGTAGAACAGGGAGCAGAGAACCAGGGAACAGGGATCAGGGAACAGGGAACGGAAAAAACCAAACTACAGTAGAAGTAGAGCAGGTGAAAGGAAACTCCGGATGCATTGGTATTTTTATCTGCTGGAATTCTTGGGCGGCGCGTTTCTGGCCAACGGAGTTCCGCATTTTGTGCAAGGGATCAGCGGTGAGCCGTTCCAGTCGCCGTTTGCCAAGCCGCCGGGAAAGGGCGAGTCGTCGCCGCTGAGCAATGTTCTGTGGGGATTTGGGAACCTGGTGGCCGGAGCGCTTTTGCTGCACTTCTTCTGGCCACGGGGTTGTGCGGCTGCGCTGGGGTGGGGCGCGGTGGGAGTGGGGGCGCTGCTAATGGCGATCCAACTCTCCACGCACTTTGGCAAGGTGCGTTCGGGCAGGCTCAGGTAGCATCAAAGAACAGATGATTACCCTGGAACCTCCGCGAAGTTTGGCAGACGAGGCAGACCCCTGGCAGAAGCAGGGGCTGTCGGCCTCTGGGCTGGCGCGCTTTTTGAATCGCGCGCGCGCGGCGGTGGGCATCAAAGGTGAGGTGCATGTGTTGCTGGCCGACGACGCTACGCTGAAGCGGCTGAATAAAACTTTTCGCGGAAAGAATAAAGCGACCGATGTGTTGTCGTTTCCGGCGGGAGATGCTGGGAATGGCAATGGTTCGGGCGTGGCGGGCGATCTGGCGATCTCGTTGGAGACGGCGGCGCGGCAGGCGGCGCGGTTCGGCCACTCGCTGAGGGACGAGGTGCGGGTGTTGCTACTGCATGGAGTGCTGCATCTGGCGGGTTTCGACCATGAGGCGGATGCGGGCGAGATGGCGGCGCGCGAGGCGGAGTTGCGGCGGGAGCTGCGCGTGGAGACGAGTCTGATTGCAAGGGTGAGCGGGCCTGTGGCAAAGGGAACGAAAAAGCAAAAGCGAAATACAGAGATTCTGCCCCTTCGACAAGCTCAGGGTCAGAATGACGGCCACAGAAAGCGGGTGCGGGCGTGAACGGAGCGTATGGGGTGACGCTGGCGGCGCTGCTGGCGGTGCTTGCGCTGGCGGCGTATGTGGACCGCGTCTACGGCGAGATGGGCAAGTTTCTGGCGCGCGAGTACCAGGACAACATCGATGCGTGGACGAGCGCCGTAGAGCCGAGGCTGCATCTAGGGCGCGAGAGCCTGGCTCTGTCGGCGTCGGTGCTGCGGCAGCTTGCGCTGGCGGCGATCGCGCTGCTGCTGGGGCTGCGGCTGTATGGGTCGGTGGCATACGGGATGGCCTCGCTGTGGAGCGAGGTTGCGATTACGCTCTTCGAACTGGTGCTGCTGATCCTGGTCTTCGACCGGCTGATTCCGCAGGTCCTGTTTGCGCGCACGCGTGGGCTGTGGATCGCGCGCATACGCTATCTGCTGGAGGCGCTCTTCTACCTGATTCTGCCGGTGACGCTGACGCTGGGGCTGCTGCTGTCGATTGTGGCGCTGGCCGAGCCGGAGGACGCCGCGGAGGAGGAGCATTCGTCGGAGGCGATGGACGCGCTGCTGGAGGCGGGCGAGGAAGAGGGAATTCTGGAGGAGAGCGACCGCGAGCTGGTACGGTCGGCGGTGGAGTTCGGCGACAAGGTGGTGCGCGAGGTGATGACGCCGCGTCCGGAGATCTTCGCCGTGCCGGAGTCGCTGAGCCTCGCGGGCCTGCTGGAGGAGCTGAAGGAGAATGCGTTCTCGCGCGTGCCTGTCTTCGCCGGATCGCTGGACCATGTGACGGGGATCGTGTTTGCGCGCGACCTGCTGCATGTGCTGGATGCGGACTTGGCCAACCGGACGGTGGCGCAGTTGCAGCGGCCCACGGAGTTTGTGCCCGAGACCAAGAAGGTGGCCGAGCTGCTGCGCGAGATGCAGCAAGAGAAGCAGCACATGAGGATCGTCATCGACGAATACGGCGGCGTGGCTGGGCTGGTGACGATCGAGGACTTGCTGGAGGCGATTGTCGGCTCGATTGCCGACGAGCACGACGAGGCCGAGGAGGTCGACGAGCCGGTGCATGAGGCCGATGGGAGCTTCGTGGTGCCGGGGAGCTTCGAGGTGTCGCGGCTGCGAGAGCTGTTCGCGGAGCCGGAAGAGCACGAAGACGGGCACGACCGAGACGCCGATGAGGCGCTGGAGGGCCGGGACGCGCAGCCGCGGTTGCCATGGCTCTTCCCACAGCACTATGAGGCGACGACGCTGGGTGGGCTGGTGTCGGAGATCGCGGGACACATCCCGTTGCCGGGCGAGGTGGTGGGGGGCAAGTTGCTGCGCTTCGAGGTGATCGCGTCGACCGACCGCAAGGTGGAGCGGGTAAGGGTGGGACTGGTGGAGACGGCGGCGGAGTAGGGCGGACGCGGAGAGATCTGGAAACCCATGTCTCAGAGGCGAGACATGGGCACCTGGCTTCAGGAATGAATGGGTAGGAAGCGGCTGGACGAGTCTCTGTCACTGCCGCTAGAGCATTTCTCCTGATGGTGTACGCCGAAGAAGAGCATCTTGCGCCGTTTTTCCTCAAGAAAAACGGCTTTCGAGGAGCTCATCCAGGGGGCAGGATCAGGAGAAATGCTCTAAAACCCCTTTGAAAATGTGGCGGCAGAGCGGGATTGATCCGCCTGTAAGCGCAGGAGCAAAAATAGACCGTATTCCTCCCGCGAGCGGCTACGCAGTGATTGCGGTGTCGAACTTTGTGTAATTGTCGAGGTAATTTTTGATGGTCAGATAGCACTCGCAAGAGGTCTTCGTGAGCCCAGGGACGTCGAGGATGCGAATTTCTCCGCGGGTGTATTCGATCAGTCCTTTTCGCTTGAGAATCCCGGCTGTCGTAGTAATCGTGGGACGTCCACCCCCAAGCATGTCTGCGAGAAACGCTTGCGAAATCTTGAACGTGTCGACCTGCGTGCGCTCCCCACAGATGAGCAGCCAGCGGGCGAGCCGCTGTTCAACGGTGTGTTTCGCATTGCATCCAGCGGATTGCATTGCCTGAAGGAGTTGTGCCTGAACATAGCACAGAGCCAGAGTCTGAAAGTCGCCGCCAAGGTCGAACTCTCTTCTCGCGTCCTCCACGTGGCAGGTATAGCCATGGCCAGCAATCTGGGTGTAGACGCGATTCAGACTCTTTTTTGTTCCCATAAGAGCTGAGATGCCGATGACCGACTCATAGCCGAACATCCCTACCTCGACCTGAGACCCGTCCTTGAACGTTGTCGTAATCGATGCCATCCCCTCTTCGAGAAAATAGAGGCGATCGATCAGGTCGCCGGGGTATTCGATTTCGTGTTTCAGCTCGAATTTGACCGGCTGCAATCGAAGGCGCTCAACGATGTCCCCGTCGAGAGCCTTCAAAAGAGTGTTCTTAAAGCTGCTTGTGCGCAAGGAATCCTCACTTTCAGACAAAACCCTATCCCAAGCAGTATGCACTACGTTCACGATGCCCGACAAAGTTCGGCTTGTGTCAGTAATCGGACAAAGATCGCAAGAATAAGCGAGTAGGGTCAACTTGGCCGATCCGTCAATCTTCTCTTTCTTCGATCGGGGGTCTCCTTCAAAGGAACCCCTAGTCAGTTCTGATGCGCGCGCTATGTGCCCGTCAATCTGAACCCCAGTACTGGGTCATTTCCATGATCCAGATGATTTTCAGGAGTGGTACGCATTGAATCGACTGCTTACGAACAATGGATACTCTGGTGAACTTTCAGACCGCATCAGGGACGAGTCATTCAAATTTCTGAGGGGAGAAGCATGACCTTTGACCTAGCCACCTTTCTGGAAAAAGCGGGAGTGGGACGAAAAGTCGTCCAATTGAAGCCCAAGCAGGTCTTCTTTTCGCAGGGAAGTTCGGCTGACTCCATCTTCTATCTTCGAACCGGCAACGCCAAGCTCACCGTCGTCTCCGAAAGCGGCAAGGAGGCCACCATTATCCTGCTCGCACCCGGCGACTTCGTCGGCGAAGAGTCGGTCGCCGCCATCCCCGGCCTGCGCATGGCCACCGCCACCGCCGTCACCGCCTGCACCGCGCTCAGGATTGGGCGTGACGAGATGACCCGTCTCATGCACGAGGAGCGTGGCTTCTCCGATATCTTCCTCAAGTTCCTGCTCACCCGCGCGATGCGGATCCAGGCCGATCTGGTCGACCATCTCTTCAATTACAGTGAAAAACGCCTCGCCCGCATCCTGCTGCTTATGGCCCAGTTCGGCCAGTCGGGCGAACCTGAATCACTCATCCCGAAGATCACCCAGGGGATGCTCGCCGAGATGATCGGCACCACGCGCTCGCGCGTCAGCTTCTTCATGAACCGCTTTCGCCAGTATGGCTTTATTGAATACAACGGACGCATTCGGGTTCATAAGTCGCTGCTCAATGTGATTCTGCACGATCGGTCCGCCGGGCAAAACTCAGTGCGTGCTCCTCTTGTGGAAACCGGACCGCGGCAATCGGAACCGGCCTTGAGAAAGGCCGCTGCCATCGGCGTCAAGGTCAGACATCACGATGGGCTGATGGATTAAGCGAAGGCACACACAGGAGAGGTCATTTTAGGGCGCGGGAGGTGATAGCGCCCCTCTGCGTGGTAGGTTGGGCGCTTCAATCCACGTCACTGCTGGAAGCGCTACCGGCACCATGTGCTGGCTGCCGGGGGATAATGGTGGGATGGCATTTCGTTCTGGATTCGTTTCCATCATTGGCCGGCCCAACGCGGGCAAGTCTACGCTGCTGAATGCGCTGCTGGGGCAGAAGCTCGCCATTGTGACGCACAAGCCGCAGACCACGCGCACGCGCATCCACGGTGTGCTTGAGGTCCCGCTGAAGAAAAAGGCTAAAGGCGAGGCGGGACATCCGGCGGCGCAGGTGGTGTTGGTGGATACGCCGGGCGTGCATAAGCCGGAGACGCAGCTCGACCGGAGGATGATGCAGGAGGTGCAGGACGCGCTGGAGACGCGCGACGCGGTGCTGTTTATCGTGGATGTGACGCACCGGCTGGCGAAGGCGGAGGGTTCAAAGCCCACATCTCAGACGCGAGATGCTCACCCCAGCGAGCAAGCTCGCCGGGGACCCCGAGATGCGGAGCAACCGAATGCCAAGATTACGGGGCGGATGGCGATGAGCGCGGCCGAGGACGACTTCGCGCTGTCGCTGGTGAAGCGGCTGGACTGCCCCGTAGTGCTGGTGCTGAACAAGATCGACGCGGTGCGCAAGGAGGAGTTGCTGCCGCTGATGGCGCACTGGAGCGGGCTGCATACGTTCGCAGAGGTCGTGCCGATCTCGGCGCGCAAGAAGGAAGGCTTGGAGCTGTTGCTGGACAAGATCGTCGCGGTGCTTCCCGAGGGACAACGATATTTTCCGCGCGACCAGGTGACGGACCAGCCGGAACGGTTTCTGGTGGCGGAACTGATCCGCGAGAAGATATTGATGCTGACCGGCGAGGAGGTTCCTTACGCGACGGCAGTGGTGATTGAGCGCTTCGAGGAGCCTGCCTCTACGAAGAAGATGAAGGACGGACGGCTGCCCGTCACAAAGATTGCGGCGGCGATCTACTGCGAGCGGACGGGACAGAAGGCGATCCTGATCGGCAAGCAGGGCGCGATGCTGAAGGCGATTGGGACGGCCGCGCGCAAGGACATCGAAGGATTGCTGGGAACGCGCGTCTTTCTGGAGCTGTTTGTGAAGGTGCAGGAGGAGTGGCGATCCAGCCGCGGTTTTGTGGAGGAGCTGGACTGGCGGCGGCAACTGGAGCAGATCGCGACCAAGCAGCAGCGCGAAGAGTAGGGCGCCGGTCGAGCGAAATACGGAGATTCTGGCTGCGCCAGAATGACGACACTTCAGTGAAAATAAATATGACAAGGGGGCTTGACATTGTGTGATTGGTCGTGTAAAGTGACCTTGTCATAAAGGAAAGGAAGCCAGTCATGGGCTGTATGACTAAGAATCCTGCTGTGCGGCGATTTTGTTACCGGACCCTAGCCGCATCGTCTGCCTACATCGTTCTGACCATCTTGATTGCCTTGATCTTCTACAAATTCCGTCCCCATGGGCCGTTGGCTTACTTCCTGGCCGTTCTGCCCGCAGTCGCGATTCTGGGAAACATCATCGCAATTGGACTTTACCTGATCGAGGACAAAGACGAGGTCCAGCGCAGCCTGATGGTCGAGCTCCTGCTATGGGGCCTGGGCGGAGTGCTTGTGTTCACGTCGGCGTGGGGATCGCTGGAGACATTTACGCACATCCGGCACTTTAACCCCACCTACACATACACCGTCTTCTGGCTCTGCGTGGGCATCGGTGTGCCGTTTCTACAGCGGCGGTACCGGTAAAGGAAAGGAAGCTCAATTATGAACTGGTCGCAAAAAACTCCAGCAGTACGCCGGTACATTTTCCGTTTCAATTGGGCAATGTTCTTCTATGTCGTGCTTAGTCTTGTTCTCGCCGATCTGTCTTTGCACGGTTTCCATCCAAGAGGAGCTCTCGCGTGCATTATTGCTCTTCTGCCAGCGACGGCGATCATTGGAGCCATCGTTAGCGGTGGTCTCTACTTGGCCGAAGAGACAGATGAGTTTCAGTGTCATCTGTTCGTTCAGTCGATCCTCTGGGGCGTTGGCGGGATCATGGTACTCACTTCGGTCTGGGGATGGCTCCAGATTTATATCCATATCATCCCTTTCTTCACCATCTGGACATACCCCATCTTCCTGCTGTTCCAATCCATCGCTTGGGGTGTGCTCGCCTGGAGGAACCGATGAAGAAGCGACTGCGCGCGACAGAGATGCAGCAAGATTTTTATTTTGAGGAGTAGACCATGCCATTCAAGCCAAGTCCGCAAGCCAAGTCACGCTTTCGCCGCCGCACTATTCCGGTGATGATCGCCGTCGTAGCCGCTCACTTTCTGGTTCGATATTACTTTGCACACCACACGCCGTCGCAGCCAGTTGCCTTATTGATGGCCTCTCTGCCGCCTCTTTTTCTGCTACTCCTGTACGTGTTGATTGTGCAGTTTCTGAACACAGACCGCGACGAGGTGCAAGTTGCCTATCGCCGTCACGCGATCACATGGGCCACGGCGGGGACTTTGGCTGCGTGCCTATTATGGACCGGGCTGGCGCTGTACAAGGTGGTGCCCGATGCTTCGCTGGGAGCGGCGCTGTTCATCTTCTTAGGCACCCTAGTGATGGCCCTGCTGGCACTGCGGAGGCGCTACCAATGAAGAACCGGCTGCGAGTGCTGCGCGCGGAGAGGGAGTGGTCGCAGGCGGACCTGGCCGAGCGGCTGGAGGTGTCGCGCCAGTCGGTCAATGCGATTGAGACGGGGAAGTACGATCCGTCGCTGCCTCTGGCCTTCCGCATCGCGCGGCTGTTTGAGAGCAGCATCGAGGCGATCTTCACGGACGAGATGTAACAGCGTGCAGGTTAAGAGCGAGAAGCGGATTCCTCCGCTGCTCCACCCCAGCGAGCAAAGACCGCTCGCCGGGGACCCCGGCTGCGCTGCGGAATGACAAACAAAGGACAGGCAACGGCAAAGGCAACAGCCAATACAGAGATTCTGGCTTCGCCAGAATAACGATTTGGGTGGGTGAAATTCATTGGGGGTTGCGTTGGGATTGGGTGGGACGCGATATTCTTGTAGCTGACTACGCCAACGAAGGAAGAATCGCACACTATGACGACGAAAAAAGAACTGCTCACGACGGCTGTAAAGCATATTGACATCACGCAGCACAACGTAGTCGCGCTGGTGGATGCGATGGCCTCGATGGCCTACACCTCGCGAGACACGGCGCGGGCGGCGGCGATCTACGAGAGGATGCTGCGCGACACGGAGTGCGGGGTGATTCTGTGCCTTGCGGGGTCGCTCGTCTCGGCGGGACTGCAGAAGCTGTTTGTCGAGCTGGTGCGCAGGAACATGGTGGACGCGATTGTTTCGACCGGCGCGAACATCGTGGACCAGGACTTCTTCGAGGCGCTGGGATTCCGGCACTACATTGCGGGCGACGAGTACAAGTACGGCAACGGCGACGCGGAGCTGCGCGAGCTGATGATCGACCGCATCTACGACACGTTCATCGACGAGGAGGAGCTGCGGATCTGCGACGAGACGACGCAGAAGGTGATCGACTCGCTGGAGCCGCGGCCATATAGTTCGCGGGAGATCATTCGCGAGTTTGGCGCGTACCTGAAGGCCAATGGGCGGACGCCGGAGAAGGGGAACAACGACTCGATTATTTTGGCGGCGTACGAGAAGGATGTGCCGATTTTTTGTCCGGCGTTCTCGGACTGCTCGGCTGGGTTCGGGTTTGTGGCGCACCGGCACGCGCGGCAGGGCAAGGCGACGGTGTCGATCGACTCGGCCAAGGACTTCGATGAGCTGACGCAGTTGAAGATTGCCAATCCGACCACCGGGCTGCTGATGATCGGCGGCGGCGTTCCCAAGAACTTTGCCCAGGATATTGTGGTGGCGGCGGAGGTTCTGGGAGCTGACGTGCCGATGCACAAGTACGCGGTGCAGATCACGGTGGCGGACGTACGGGACGGGGCTCTCTCGGGGTCGACGCTGAAGGAGGCGAGTTCCTGGGGCAAGGTGGATACGATGTTTGAGCAGATGGTGTACGCCGAGGCCACGCTGGCTCTGCCGCTGGTGGCGGGCTACGCGCTGCACAAGGGAGCGGCGGCGGAGCGACGCGGCAAGCAGTGGGGCCGTGTGCTGGAACGGAGCAAAGAAACGCCTACCGCATAAGGCAACAGAGGGGTATAACGGTAGGTGCCCCACCTGTAGATTTCATCTCTCAGCGTCGAATCACGGGTACCATGAGGCTATCGACGATGAGTTTTTCACTCACTATCTTCAGCGTTCTATTTCTGACGTGCATCTGTCTGCTGGGCGTATTGGCGCTGCGGCTGGCCCGGAAGGTGCGCCAGCAACAGCGCGATCTGGGCGGACTGAGCGAATCGCTGCAGCGCAGCCGCGAAAACGCCGAGGAGCAGAAGAACCGGCTGGCCGAACGGTCGGACCTGGACCGCGCGAAGGACGAGTTCATCTCGACGGTGTCTCACGAGCTGCGCACGCCGTTGACCAGCATCCGCGGGGCTCTGGGGCTGCTGTCGTCGGGACTGCTGGGCAATGTGAACACGCGTTCGCAGAACCTGCTGCGCATCGCCTCGACCAACACGGAACGGCTGATCCGGCTGATCAACGACATTCTGGACCTGGAGCGGATGGAGTCTGGCCGGTCTCCGGTGAACCTGCGTCGCTGCTCGTTATACGATCTGGCGCGGGAAGCGGTCGAGATGATGAGCGCTCTGGCCGAAGCGGCGCAGATCCGCCTGGAACTGAACAGCTACGCGGCGCACGACTCGATCTACTTCGACGCCGATCCGGACCGTATCCTGCAGGTGGTGACGAACCTGCTGTCGAACGCGATCAAGTTCTCCCCGGAGGGATCGACGGTCTCGGTGGAGATTGACGCCAACGCCGACGCTCTGTCGTTGAAGGTGATCGACCGCGGGCGGGGGATTCCGGCAGACAAGCTGGAGTGCATCTTCGACCGCTTCCAACAGGTTGAGTCGACGGATTCCAGCAAGAAGGGTGGCACTGGGCTAGGACTGGCGATCTGCCGCAGCATCATTCAGCAGCACGGAGGACTGATCTGGGCGCAGCCGAACGAAAACTGGGCGCAGCCGAACCATGGCAACAGCGGCACCACGTTCTGCGTTCAATTCATGCGGTCGGTGCGGATTGGCGACAGCGTGTTGCCCTCGGTGGCGACACCCGTGGTGGAACGCGGCGAGGGGCTGATCCTGGTGTGCGACGACGACCCCGGCATCCGCACGGTGGTCTGTGAACAGCTTCAACGGCGCGGCTACGACGTGATCGAGGCGGGCAGCGGCGAAGAGGTGATTGCGCTGGCCCATGAGCAGGCCATGCGAGACGCGCCGGCGCCCACCATCTCCGCGATCCTGCTGGACCACTACCTGCCGGGACTGAGCGGCTGGGAGACACTGCGGCAACTGAAGAGCTCGGCGACGACGGCGGCGATTCCGGTGGTGATCCTGAGCGTGAGTTCTCCCAGCGAGCGACCACTGCTGGTGGGCGAGGCCCAGGGCTGGGTGCAGAAGCCGTACAACGAGAGCCTTCTGCTGGCCGAGCTGGGACGCGTGCTGAAGAGCAAGGCAGGCACAGTGAAGGACGGTCAACACAACCTGCGCAGCAGCCACCTGACGGTATGAGAGAGTAGTAGAGCCATGCGCAGGATCCTGATCATCGACGACGAAGAAGATATACGCGAGGTTGCGGCCCTCTCACTGGAGGCGACGGCCGGGTGGGAGGTTGTCACCGCCAGCAATGGGGCCGACGGCATCCTCGCGGCGGTCAACAGCAAACCGGCGCCAGACGCCATCCTGATGGATGTGATGATGCCGGAGATGGACGGGCCGACCACATTCCGCATGATGCAACAGAACCCCGAGCTGGCCGGCATTCCCGTGCTGTTGCTGACCGCCAAGGTGCAGGGCGTGGACCAGCGGCGGTTCGCCGATCTGGGAGTCGCGGCTGTGCTGTTCAAGCCGTTCAACCCGCTCACGCTGGCTGACCAGATCTGCGAGAAGCTCGGCTGGACGGACTGAGGGCACAGGTTTGCGTGGAAGAGCGCGCGGCGATGACGCATGCGACCGAGATGCTTCGAGGACCGATATGACCGAGGCCGAAACCGACGATAAAACCGCATCGCTGCTGGCGGCGATCTGGCTGCGCAGCCGCCCTCTGGTGGAGGAGCGCATGGCCCTTCTGGAACGGGCTGCGGTGGGCGCCGCGGCGGGCGCGCTTACGGAAGAGCTGCGCAAAGAGGCTGGCGGCGTGGCACACAAACTGGCCGGCTCGCTGGGCATGTATGGCTACGGCGAGGGAACGCGCATTGCGCGGCAGATTGAAGTGCTGCTGGTGGGCGATGGTACGCCGGATGCGGCGCGGCTTGGCAGTCTGGTCGCGGAGTTGCGGCGGGCGGTCTTTCCGGAGGCGTGAGTCCGGATGGCGCAAAGGGGCCGTCGAACGTAGAGATTGTGGACTATCACTAACCGGGCGATTGCGGCAGGGCGACTACTAACGGAACGATCACAAAAGGAGAGGGCGATGGAAGCGAACCATCCTGGGGAGCATCTGGCGGAGGAGTTGAAGGCGATGGGGATGAGTGCGGCGGAGTTCTCGCGCCAGATCGGCGTGCCCACCAACCGCGTGACGCAGATTCTCAACGGAAGGCGCTCGATCACCGGCGACACGGCGCTGCGGCTGGCGCACTTCTTTGCCACCAGCGCGGAGTTCTGGCTGAACCTGCAGAGCCTCTACGAGATCAGGCTGGCACAACAAAAGTCGGGCAGAGCGATTAAATCTCTGCCCACCATCAAGAGCTACACGCGGCAGACATCCAAAGCTGCTTAGTGCTGGAGGGCGAGGGCGATCTCGTGGGTGGGGATGGCGCCTTCGCGCAGAATCATCCAGGAGTTACCGCCGCCGGAGAGGTCGACGATGGTGGTGGGCGTAGAGCGAGCGGTGGGGCCACCGTCGACGATCAGCGGGACCAGGTTGCCGAGCTGCTCGCTGACGCTGGCGGCGTCGGTGCACTCGGGCATTCCGCGGAGGTTGGCGGAGGTTGCGGTGATGGGCAGTCCGAGGAGGTCGACGACGGCGCGGGCGATGGCGTTCTCTGGCACGCGCAGTGCGACGTTGCCTGTGTTGGCGGTGACGCGCAGGGGCAGGCGAGTGCCCGCCTTGACGATGATGGTGAGCGGGCCGGGCCAGAATCGCTCGGCGAGGCGGTCGAATGCGGAGTCGATCTCGCGGGCCAGTCCGTAGGCCTGTGCGGTCTCGCCGATGAGCAGGGAGAGCGGCTTGTGGCGGGCGCGGCTCTTGACCTCGTAGATGCGGTCGACGGCGTGCAGGTTGATGGGATCGACGGCCAGGCCGTAGAAGGTGTCGGTGGGCAAGGCGACGACGTGGCCGGCGGAGAGCGAGCGAACCACCAGAGCGATCAACTCGGGCTCTGGCTCGTCCGGGTGGATGCGGAGTATCTCGGCCGTCAAATGATTCTCCTGTGCGAGAGGCTGGAGCTGGGATGCGATGGAGAACAACGCAAGAACATAGCATACCTCCGACGGCGGTTCCGGTGTGTACTATGTTCGCGGGTGCAGACGGAGGGGACTGGCCTCGGGCGGCGGGAAGAGGGATACTGGGGCTGCGATAAATATTGCAGTTCCCCTTGCAGGTTCAGTTGCCCCTTCCGGGCCTGGTCGGGAATGCTGTAGCCTTGCCTTCGAGATTCTCTGTCCCATGAGTTCCACATCCGCCAGTTCGCCGAAGCGTGGCTTCAGACTGCCGAAGCGCCGCCCTCGTTCGGCGAAGCGGCGGGAGACGACGGCGCGACTGTTGCTGCGACGATCTCTGGGCGTGGTGCTGCTGGGGGCCCTGGGGTGGTTTGGCTGGCTCACCGTCGAGATCAACGCGGTTGCGGGGAAGGACGAGGCCCGGCCGGCGGACGCGATCGCGGTCTTCGGAGCGGCGGAGTACGGCGGACGTCCTTCGCCGGTGTTGCACGCGCGCCTGGACCACGCGGTGGAGCTCTACCGCGAGCAGATTGCTCCGCTGGTGATTACGCTGGGCGGCGGCAGCAACCTGGACAAGGGGAAGACCGAGGGCGGCGTGGGGCGCGACTACCTGCTGGCCAACGGGGTCCCGTATGAGCGGATTGTGGCGGAGACCCAGTCGGTGGACACCGAGCAGCAGGTCCGGCGGCTGGCGGAGATCTCGCGGGAGAGGCATTTGAACAGCATTGTGGTGGTGAGCGACGGGACGCACCTGTTCCGCGTGCGCGCTCTGTGCCAGGACGCGGGGCTGATCGTCTACACCTCGCCGCGCGGGACGCTGGGGCACATCGACGACTACGATCTGGCGTTGCGCTACTTCCACGAGATGCTGAGCTATACGCTGCTGCGGCTGCATGTGAACATCGGCTGGCTGCACGGGAGGGCGGACGCATAAAGATCAGGTTCGAGGTTCGAGGTTCAAGGTTCGAGGAGAAACCAGACAAGGGACGCCGGTCGGCGGGGTAGTTTTGATGGCGGCGGGAGCGCAGGGGGCCGGGTTGATTTACAATCGAGCCTTGAGCGCAGTCAGCATCGGCGGGAACGTGGGAGAAGGTTTGCATCGAGTGGAAGTGCAGTTGGCAGGAATTGGAAGGCGGCGCGGGATTCATGGGACGGGGCGCCCAGCGGCGTCGCCTGGGCGCGCTGCGTTGGCGGCGGGGCTGGCTGTATCTTTGGCGATGATCGCAGGGTGCGGGAACACATACCGTCCCGTGGAGAGCGCGATCGGCGTGGTGGGGCCGGCGGCACAGCCGATCAAGTATGCGATTGCGGTGTCCAGCCCGAGCGCCACATCGAACGGACTGCTGACGATGGTGGACTTCGCCGGCGACACGGTGCTGGTGACGGCAACGCTGGGAGTGGATCCGTACTACCTGGCCCTGAACGCGGGCGGAACCACGGGCTATACGCTGAACAGCGACACGACGGTGAACACGTTCGAGATCAGCACCACGCTGATCTCGAGCCAGGTGTTGCAGTCGACGCTGCTGGCGGGTGCGACCCCGGTGAGCCTCTACGCGACGTCGAATTCGATCTACATCCCCGATTCCGGAGTGAATGCGATCGATCAACTGCTGGGAACGCCGCCGGCGCTGAAGCAGGAGCTGCCCGTTGCGACCGGGTACGCGCCGGTGTATGTGGTGGGACAATCGGGAGCGTCGAGGATCTATGGCATCAGCCAGTCGACCAGCGGCGGCGCGGGACAGGTGGAGGCGATCGAAAACGCCAGCAGCAATACCTCGTCGCCGACCATCTCGACCACGCTGCCGGTGGGACGCGGGCCGGTGTATGGGGTGATGTCGGTCGACGACCGGCGCGCCTTCATCCTGAACCAGACGGACGGGACGGTGACGGTGATCAACGCGCAGACCAACGCGCTGGATACGCCGGTGACGACGATCCCGGTGGGGGTGCGCCCGGTGTGGGCGGACCTGGCGGCGGGCCTGAATGAGCTGGTGGTGGCCAATGAGGGGACGGGCACGTCGAATGGCTCTGTGACGCTGGTCAACATTCCGCTGTGCACGGCGTCGGCGCTGCCGATCAACCCGAACTGCGACGCGGCCAACCCGATCGACGCGACGACCTTCGGTCAGATCGTGGCGACCATCCCGGTGGGCGTCAATCCGATCATGGTGTCTGTGCTGAGCGACTATTCGCGCGCGTATGTGGCCAACGCGGGGGTTGCGGGACTGCCCTGCGCGGCGGTGGCGGTACCCAACGTGTCGACCACCTGCTCGGTGTCGGTGGTGGACCTGACCACGAACACGGTGACGGCGACGATCCCCATCAACGGGCATCCGGCGTACATTGCCACGGCGAATTCGACGCCGACCGGCAAGGTATATGTGGTGTGCAACGACTCGCAGGTGATGACGGTGATCGAGACCGATACGGACACCGTGGACACCACCATCCCGCTGCAAGGCTACGGCGTCAGCGTGCGCATGACCGCCCCGTAGGTTGTGTCGATCGGTTGCATTCTTCCGCTGCCGATGAAACCCCCGCGATGTACGGTTTGCATCAGGCGTTGCGCGGGAAGAATCCAGATAATTTACAATCTCAAACTTTTTGCACCCCACTGCGCTCCATTCTGCGTATAAGCAGGATGAGGGCGTAGATGGCGATTGCAGACGACTAGTTCCGCAGGCTGATCGAGACCCACCAGCGCATGGTGTTCTCCATTGCGCTGCGCATCACGGGCGACCCCTCGACCGCCGAGGAGGTCGCGCAGGATGTCTTTCTGGAGTTGCATCGCAGCGGCGAGCGGCTGGTCGGCGAAGATCACATCCGCTACTGGCTTCGCCGCGTCGCCACGCACCGCGCCATCGACACGCTGCGCCGCAGGGCCCACCGGCCCGAGGCCGGTGCGGAAGAGTGGGATGACGACCGGAGCATGGATGACGATGCGCCGATCGGCAGCATCAGCCTGCAGGCGCGGATCGACGAGTTGCTGCACGCGCTGCCTGAACCGATGCGGGTCGTGGTGGTGCTGCGCTACCAAGAGGAGATGCTGCCCGACGAGATTGCGCTGCTGCTGGGCAAGTCGGTTGCATCCGTCAAGAGCCACCTGCACCAAGGTCTTAAGCTGTTGCGGCGCAAGGCCGCAGTCACCATGAAGGAGTATGTCCGTGAACCAGCCTGAAGAGTTGAAGCAGACCGAGGATTTGAAGCGGCGCGAGGATGCGCTCGCAAAGTTCGAGCGGGAACTGACGCTCGCCATGCGCGCGGTCGATCCGCCGGAGGGATTTGCCGAGCGCACAATGGCGCGCGCCGTGGCGCCCTCGCCGGTTCGCGCAAAGGTGCTATGGATGCCGCGCCGCGTTCGGCTGTGGGCTGGCGGAGCCATCGCGGCAGCGTTGCTGGCTGGCGTCTTCTTTGCCGAAGAGGCGCACCAACGGCACCAGCGCGAAGAGGCCGCGCTCGCGCAGCAGCAGTTCGAGCTGGCGATGCGCATCACCGACCGCACGCTGGAACATACACGGCAGCAGTTATGGAACACAGGCATACGAATTGGGAATTAGTGGATCTTTCAATCGAGCGGGATTCGGCAATTGCGAGCAGGACTCAGTAATTGATAGAGGAGGAAGACAATGACGAAGACGATGCAGTTGGTTTTGGCGATGGCGATGGCGGCGTCTCCGATGGCGCTGGCGCAGCAGGCGGAGGTAGCCGATCCCGGCGCAACGATACAGGCGACGGAGGTCTCCCAGCCCGCCGGCAAACCGGCCAAGGACGATCTCTTTGCCGGCACGGAGAAGTTTGCCAAGGGAGCCAAGGATGTCTCAGAGGTCACGCTCGACCCCAGCATGATGGGCATGATTCCCGGTGGCAACGGCGGCGGCGATCTGGCGCGCAAGATGTACTTCATCGTGATCCGCAGCTATGAATACGATAAGCCGGGGATGTACAAGATGGAGGACGTCGAGGTCTACCGCAAGAAGCTCGACGATGGCTCGTGGAGCTGCTCCATCCGCGTGCGCGACAAGGACGGAACCACCGACATCTGCTCGCGCCAGACCGCCGACCACAAAGGCAGCGAGATGGTCATCATCGCCGCCGAGCCCAAGGAACTGACCTTCATCCACATGAGCGGAAATGTGTCGTTTGCTGACCTGGCCAAGATGGGCGGCAACTTTAAATAGTGCGCGCGAACAGTGCGTGCGAAGGAGGGGCGGCGTAGCGAAACGCCGCCCGCGCAATTGTGGGGAATTTGGCCTGAGTTGGGGGCTTGCCGGAGTAGACTATCGCTATGAATCTCGCGTTCTCAGATGCCGAGTTGCCGGTCTGCCTCCGCTTCGACCGTCCCATGACGGACGAGGAGTTGATGCGCTTCTGCGCGGCCAACGACCCGCTGCGAGTGGAGCGGAACGCACAGGGAGAGCTTATCGTGATGTCGCCGACGGGAAGTGCAGGGGGTGGTGTCGAGACCGATGTCACCGTGGAGCTGAGCATCTGGGCGCGGCAGGACGGGCGGGGCAAGGTCTTCGGCTCAAACGCCGGGTTCACGCTTCCCGACGGATCGGTGCGTGCCGCGGACTGCCACTGGGTAAGCTGGCCGCGATGGAACGCGCTGAGCCGCGAGGACCAGAAGAGGTTTGCGCCAATCTGCCCGGAGTTCGTCATCGAGGTGCGGTCGGAGACGGACAAGCTGCACGACCTACAGGCCAAGATGGAGATGTGGATCGCCAATGGGGCAGATGTTGCGTGGCTCATCGACCCGCTGGAGAAGGCTGTCACCATCTACCGCCCCGGCCAGCAGCCGGAACTCCTCGCGCAGCCAACATCCGTCCAGGGCACCGGCCCCATCGCCGGGTTTGAACTCGTGCTGTCCAGAATTTGGGTATAAAGGCGTACTGGAGTATTCAGATGGATGACTGATGGAGCCAACGTCGCTTCTGGATGGTTTGCAACGTGTTGCCTAATGCCAATTTGGGATTGACCGATTACACATCATGTGAAGATAATGAGCATCTCACGCTAGGTGTCCGATACAATCGAGATGAAGAGCCATGAATATACCTTTGAACAATCCGAAAGCAATTGCCGAAGCGGGTGAGCGCATCTACCGGGAAAAGTTTCAAGCTGCCTACGAGACAGAACACCTGGGAGAATATGTCGCGATCAACGTCGGGAAAGGAACTGCCTTCGTTGGCACGACACCTGAAGCTGCGTTCGAGTTGGCCCGCAAGGATGACATGCAAGGCATTTTCCATCTCATTCGTGTTGGTTATGCAGGCGCATTCCAGCTCAGTTATCAATACGGACGATATGGCACCCAAGACTGGCTATTTGGATAAGGCGGGCCACCCGCACATAAAAATTCGGGTTTGGGGACTGTCTGCGGACTTCGCAAAGGAGTTTGAAGCCATGATTGACACTGGCTTTTCAGGCTTCCTGATGCTTCCTCTCGTGCAAGCGCTACCGCTCGCTCTCACGCTTTTTGGCACAACCCAGTATGAGCTAGCAGATGGAAGCATGAGCCCAAAGCTATTGGCCCACGGTTCCATAGACCATGAAGGAGAAGTCACGAGTGGACTGATCGCATTGGAGGCTAACGCCAATTGCGGCCCACTCGTTGGCATGGAATTTCTTAGGCAATCAAAGAAATTACTTCTGCTTGGAAGAAACGTGGTCATGCTTCTCGATGAACCTCCAGTCACCGCCGAAGAACCCCCACAAAATCCTCCTGAGCCTGTGGATTCAAACTGACCTTCTACACGCTTGTAGCGTCGCTTGCACAAGTTCAGCATATCCGGCATACTTGAAAGAGTGCCACCGCTCCGTGCGGGGGCCAGTCATGTGCACCACGGTCGAACGGCTCATCCAGCCAGCAGTTGATTCCGAAAGACAAGCAATTCCGGATGGGTTCAGCGAGAAACGGCGCTGCTTGGGTTCGCGCGGTGGGAGACGAGGGAAGAATGGCAAAGAAGCTGTCCAAGAATATGGTGAAGGCGCGCGCGCTGGTGGAGCGGCGGCCCTACACCCTGATCGATGCAGTCCCACTCATCAAAAAGGCCAAGTACGCCAAGTTCGACGAGACCGTCGACCTGAATATCCGTCTGGGCGTCGACCCCAAGCACGCCGACCAGATGGTGCGCGGGACGGTGGTGCTGCCGCATGGGCTGGGCAAGACCAAGATCGTCGCGGTGATCGCGTCGGGCGACAAGATCGCCGACGCGTTGGCGGCCGGAGCGGAGTTTGCCGGCGGCGACGAGCTGGTGGAGAAGATTCAGAAGGAAGGCTGGACAGCCTTCGACGCGCTGATTGCCACGCCCGACATGATGAAGTCGGTTGGGCGGTTGGGCAAGGTGCTGGGGCCGAAGGGGTTGATGCCCAATCCCAAGACCGGCACGGTGACCACGGACGTGGTCGCCGCGATCAAGGAGATCAAGGCCGGCAAGGTGGAGTTCCGCACGGATAAAACCGCGCTGGTGCATGTTCCGGTCGGCAAGCTGTCGTTCGAGCCGAAGAAGCTGGTGGATAACGCAATGACCGTCATCAGCGCCGTGCTGAAGGCCAAGCCGTCGGTGGCCAAGGGCAAGTACGTCAAGGGCATCACGATCAGCTCGACCATGGGACCGGGCGTGCAGCTCGACTCGACCGTACTGGAGCTGGCGGGCAAGGTTTAGAAGCAGTCTATAGATAGAGGCCCACTCTGGCGCGTGAGCGAGGAGCGGGGAGCGAAAGCAAAGAGGATTCAGTTATGGCATTGACCAGAGCAAAGAAGACGGAGAAGGTGAAGGCGCTCGCAAGCGAGCTGGAGCACTCGACTTCGGCTATCGTGGGCACATTCAGCGGACTGACCGCGGCCAGGGATACCGGGCTGCGCAAGGCGATCCGCGGAGCAGGCGGCAGCTACCACGTGGTGAAGAACAAGCTGGTGGCGCGCGCCGGCGAGGGGACCAAGATCGAGGCGGCGCTGCAAGGACTGAAGGGCGTCTCGTCGGTGGCATACACCTCGGGCGACCCGGTGGCTCTGGCCAAGGCGCTGGCCGGCTGGGTGAAGGACAACTCGGAGTTCTTCCACTTCAAGCTGGGAATCGTCGAGGGCAAGCTGCTCTCGGTGGACGAGATCAAGGCTCTGGCCACCATGCCGGGCAAGGAAGAGCTGTTCAGCAAGCTGCTCTTCCTGATCCAGTCTCCGGCGCAGCGGCTGGTTACGGTGATGAACGCTGTCGGACGCGATCTGGCGGTGGTAATCAACCAGGGCGTGGAGAAGGGCAAGTTTGCCGGAGCGGCCGAAGCGCCAGTTGCAGCGGAGCCGGTGGTCGAAGCTGCTACAGCCGAGGTTCCGGTGGCAGAAGCTCCAGCGACTGAGGCTGTTGTCGCCGAGGCTCCGGTTGTAGAAGCGCCGGCTACAGAGGCTGCTGTGGTCGAGGCCCCAGCCGCTGAGGTTGCGGCTGAAGATCTGGCTGCTGAGGCACCGCCCGCAGAGGCGTAAAAATTTTCGCTTCGTATTTTGACGGGGGCGCTGGTCTGGGCGCAACGGAAACCCGGCGGGATCGAGGCAACCGAAGAGGATTTTGGGCTTCGGGCAGGCAAGTCCGCAGAATGCAGCACTAAAGTTTCGGAATTGAATTATTTAGGAGAAATGACATGGCAGACATTCAGCAGTTGGAAGATCAGATCGTTTCGCTCAGCCTGCTTGAGGCTTCGGCGTTGGTGAAGAAGCTGGAAGAGCGGCTTGGCGTCTCGGCGGCGGCAGCCGTTGCGGCACCGGCGGCAGGCGGCGGAGCTGCGGCAGCGGCCCCGGTGGAGGAGAAGACCGAGTTCACCGTGATCCTTAAGGATGCGGGCGCGAACAAGATCTCCACCATCAAGGCAGTACGCGAAGTCACGGCCCTGGGCTTGAAGGAAGCCAAGGACCTGGTGGACGGCGCTCCCAAGGCCCTCAAGGAGAACATCTCCAAGGAAGACGCGGCTGCCATCGCCAAGAAGTTCGAAGGCGTCGCGACCGTCGAAATCAAGTAGTCAACCCGTCCGACTTGCGCGCCGGGGCAGAAAGCGGTATCCTAACCAATGGAGAACCGCCTCTGCCTTGGTGTGCTAGTAGGCAGACAGGGCTTCCGGACACCTCGGCAACTTAATAAATCGGCAATTCGCATTTGCGATGCCTGGGCATCTCAGGCAAATTTGGCAATCCAGCCACGGCTGGTTGGCATCACTATCTAGTGCAACACTTCCGGTCCATCCCGCGTGCGCGGGCTACGGGGCCGGCCACCTGCAAGTCTGGCGGCGGACATGCACGGTGACACGGGAACAGCAGCGGCAGCAAAACCTTGAGGCTAGGCGAGCTTCAAAGGGCGGCAGGCATCCAGTTTAAATACAGAAACAGTGCACAAGCCGGTATTTGCGCTCACGGGGCATTCTGTCCCTGCGAGCGCATTTCTGCGTCTTCCGCCTACCCCACGAAGGCAGATGCAATCAAGCTTACGCGGACTTTATAGCAGTTCCAGCAGTCCAGCGATAGTTAAATTTTTTTGCTGGATTGAGAGATTGAGACGAAACGAGTAACAGACGCAAAGGCCAAACCGCATTGAGGTGGGGGAGGCGAAACAGGCGTAGACGAAAAAAATTCGGAGGGCTGGATTGCGGCCCTCCACCTTCGAGCGCGGCCGGCGGGTACCCCGCACCGGCAGCGACCCACAGAAGGCCTCGAACAGAAGTTCTCAGGAGAAGAGCATGTCCAGCGAAATGCGCGCGGTCCGCAGCCGCCTCGATTTTTCCAAGATTTCCACGTCCATCCAGATCCCCAATCTCATTGAGGTGCAGCGTCGCAGCTACGAGCGCTTCCTGCAGATGGACAAGCTGCCCCAGGAGCGCGAGGACAACGGGCTGCAGTCGGTGTTCACGTCGGTGTTTCCGATTACCGACTTCCGCAATATTTCGGAGCTGGAGTTTGTCGACTACTCGATTGGCAACTGGGAGTGCAAGTGCGGCTACCTGAAGGGGCTGAACCACCTGCGCACGGCCTGCACCAACTGCGGCCACATGGTGATCACCGACCCGTTCCATCCGGGCGACGTGCTGTGCAGCTTCTGCGGGACGTACAACAAGAACACGCCGGACTTCTGCACCAAGTGCGGCGACCCGGTTGGGTTGCAGTTGAAGTACGACCAGGCGGAGTGCGAAGAGCGCGGCATGACGTATTCGGCGCCGCTGAAGGTGACGATCCGCCTGAAGGTCTACGACAAGGACCCCGAGACCGGCGTGAAGAGCCTGCGCGACATGAAGGAGCAGGAGGTCTTCTTCGGCGACATTCCGCTGATGAGCGCCAACGGCACCTTCATCGTGAACGGGACCGAGCGCGTCATCGTCAGCCAGTTGCATCGCTCGCCCGGCGTCTTCTTCGAGACGGCCAACAACCACACCTACTTTCTGGGCAAGATCATCCCCTACCGCGGAAGCTGGGTGGAGTTCGAGTACGACCAGAAGAACACGCTNNCGCATCGACCGCAAGCGCAAGTTCCTGGGCACGATCTTCCTGCGCGCGCTCGGCCTGCGCACCGACGAGGAGATCCTCAAGACCTTCTACACCGTGGACACCATCCATGTGAAGGACGGCAAGCTGTACTGGAAGGTGGTTCCCGAGGCCCAGTCGACCAACCTGCTGGGCACGCGTCCTGCGGTTGGCATCACGATGAAGGGCGAGGATCTGGCTCCTGCGACGCGCAAGATCACGCCTCACACCTTGAAGCTGCTGCGTTCGCACAAGATCGAGTCGGTGGAGGTGGAGACGAGCGAGTTCGACGGCGCAATGACTGCTTCGGATGTGGTGGACCTGACCACCGGCGAGCTGCTGTATGAGGCAAACCAGGAGCTCTCCGCCGACAAGCTGCACAAGGTGCTGCAGGCGGGCGTGACCTCGATCGAGGTCTTTTTCCCGGAGCGCGACGACGTGGGCAACATCATCACCAACACACTGCGGCGCGACACGGTGCGCAAGCCGGAAGAGGCGCTGATCGAGATCTACCGCAAGCTTCGTCCGGGCGACCCGCCGACGCTCGATACCGCGAGCGCGCTCTTCGAGGGCATGTTCTTCGACCAGCGCAAGTACGACTTCTCGCGCGTGGGCCGGCTGAAGTTCAACATCAAGCTCTACGAGAACCAGGACGCCAGCGGGCTGGACAAACGCACGCTGACGCCGGAGGACTTCTACGGGACGATCCGCTACCTGCTGAAGCTGCGCAAGAACATCGGCATGGTGGACGACATCGACCACCTGGGCAACCGCCGCGTGCGCGCCGTTGGCGAGCTGATGGAGAACCAGTTCCGCATCGGGCTGGTGCGCATGGAGCGGGCCATCAAGGAGAAGATGAGCGTGTATCAGGAGATGTCGACGGCCATGCCGCACGACCTGATCAACGCCAAGCCGGTGATGGCGGCGATCCGCGAGTTCTTCGGGTCGAGCCAGCTCTCTCAGTTCATGGACCAGACCAATCCGCTGTCGGAGATCACGCACAAGCGGCGTCTTTCGGCCCTCGGGCCGGGCGGGTTGTCGAGGGAGCGCGCGGGCTTCGAGGTGCGCGACGTGCATCCCACGCACTACGGACGCATCTGCCCGATTGAGACGCCGGAAGGCCCGAACANNGCGCGCATCAACGAGTACGGCTTCATCGAGTCGCCCTACCGCCGCGTGAAGGACGGGCGCGTTCTGGATTACTTCGCGGTGGTCAACGCCGGCGAGAGCACGCTGCGCCAGGGCGACCACATCGAGGCCAACGAGCTGCGCAAGCTGAACGACCGCCTGCGCAAGGAGAAGAAGCGCACGGTGGAGGTCGAGCCGTTCAGCTTCTACCTTTCGGCGTGGGAGGAAGACCGGCACACCATCGCGCAGGCCAACATCGAGCTGGACGAGAAGCTGAACATCGTGCAGAACGTGGTGGATGCGCGGCGTCAGGGAAACTTCGTGCTGGTGCCCAAGTCGGACGTGGACTATGTCGACGTGAGCCCCAAGCAGCTCGTTTCGGTGGCTGCGTCGCTGGTCCCGTTCCTGGAGCATGACGACGCCAACCGCGCTCTGATGGGCGCCAACATGCAGCGCCAGTCGGTGCCATTGCTGGTTTCTGAAGCTCCCTATGTGGGTACCGGCATGGAGGGCGTGACCGCGCGCGACTCCGGCGCCGTGATTCTGGCCAAGCGCAACGGAATTGTGGATTCGGTGGACTCCGAGCGCATCATTGTGCGCGTCGAGGGCGAGCATCACCCCACGCAGCTCTCGCGCGAGGTGGGCTCGGACATCTATCAACTGACCAAGTTCAAGCGCTCCAACCAGAACACATGCATCAACCAGAAGCCCATCGTCAGCCAAGGCGACCGCGTGGTGAAGGGGCAGGTCATCGCCGACGGGCCATGCACGGAGCAGGGCGAGCTTGGCCTCGGACGCAATGTTCTGGTCGCCTTCATGCCGTGGCGCGGGTACAACTTCGAGGACGCAATCCTCATCAGCGAAAAGCTGGTGAAGGACGACTACTACACCTCGATCCACATCGAGGAGTTTGAGATCGAGGCGCGCGACACCAAGCTGGGGCCGGAAGAGATCACGCGCGACATTCCCAACGTGAGCGAGCACGCACTGCGCGACCTGGACGAGTCGGGAATCATCCGCATCGGCGCCGGCGTCGGGCACAACGACATTCTGGTGGGCAAGGTGACGCCCAAGGGCGAGACGCAGTTGACTCCGGAAGAGAAGCTGCTGCGCGCCATCTTCGGCGAGAAGGCGGGCGACGTTCGCGACGCATCGCTGACCTGCCCTCCGGGCATCGAGGGAACCATCGTCGATGTGCGCATCTTCAGCCGCAAGGGACAGGAGAAGGACGAGCGCGCCAAGCAGATCGAGCAGGAGATGATCGAGAAGCTGGAGCGCAACCTGGCCGACGAGATCCGCATTCTGACCGACGAGCGGCTGAAGCGGCTGGAAGGGATTCTGGGCGCGCGAGAGGTGCTCAGCGACCTGCACGACGAGCGCACCAACAAGAAGCTGCTCAGCAAGGGCGACATCCTCGACCGCGACACCATCGAGCTGATCAGCACGCGCAACCTGAAGCGGATACGCTATGCCGACAAGGACCCGCGCGTCAACGAGCAGATCGACGAGATCGAGGAGATGACCAGCCGCCAGATCGACGTTCTGCGCAAGATCACCAACGACAAGGTGGGCAAGATGCAGAAGGGCGACGAGCTTTCGCCCGGCGTCATCAAGATGGTGAAGGTGTACATCGCCATGAAGCGCAAGCTGTCCGTCGGCGACAAGATGGCCGGACGCCACGGCAACAAGGGAGTCATCGCGCGCATCCTGCCGGAAGAGGACATGCCGTACCTTCCCGATGGGACGCCGGTGGAGATCGTGCTGAACCCGCTGGGCGTGCCCTCGCGAATGAACGTCGGACAGATTCTGGAGACGCATCTGGGCTGGGCTGCGCACGAACTGGGCAAGCAGATCGCCGAGGCGGCCGCCGAGATGCAGTCGGCAGACGAGGTGCGTGAGCTCTTCAAGGCGCGCTTTGCAGGCACCGCAGCGCTGAACCAGCTACTCGACCTGGACGACGCGCAGACCATCCGCGCCGCCGCCGGCATGAAGCGCGGCATATGGTTCGGCACCGCGGTCTTCGATGGCGCGCGCGAGAGCGAGATCAAGGCGCTGCTGAAGTCCGCCGGCCTGCCCAGCTCGGGCAAGACGCAGCTCTACGACGGCATGGTTGGCGAACCGTTCGAGCAGCCCGCGACGGTTGGCTACATCTATATGTTGAAGCTCTCGCATCTTGTCGACGACAAGATCCACGCGCGCTCCATCGGGCCGTACTCGCTGATCACGCAACAGCCGCTGGGCGGCANNGCGGCAAGGCGCAGTTCGGCGGACAGCGCTTCGGCGAGATGGAGGTTTGGGCGCTGGAAGCATACGGCGCGGCCTACATCCTGCAGGAGCTGCTGACCGCAAAATCCGACGATGTCTTCGGCCGCACCAAGATCTACGAGGCCATCGTCAAGGGCGAGGCCGCGATCGAACCCGGCGTGCCCGAGTCGTTCAACGTACTTATCCGCGAGCTGCAGTCGCTGTGCCTCGACGTCGAGCTGATCAAGCAGATCGACCAGAAGAAGGTACCGCTGCCGGAGCTCGCGCTAGCCGAATAACGCATAACGGAGGGAGCGGGGGGCTTTGGCCCCCTGACTTCCGCCACAGATTCAGAGGGGCTTTGGCCCCGCAGCAAGACAGGCAACACCACAATTGAAATCAGCACCAGCACCAGAACCAAGGCATCGCGATGCGCCGGAAGTCATCGCGGAACAGATTACTGAACCGCAGCCAATCCGCTGCACTGCTTGCGCAGAGAACAAACGGAGACGCAAACTATGTTCCGCTCCAGCCCCTTTGAACTCACCGGACCGATCCTCGACTTCGACGCCATCAAGATCCAGCTTGCCAGCCCGGAGAAGATCCGCTCCTGGTCGCATGGCGAGGTGACCAAGCCAGAGACAATCAACTACCGCACCTTCAAGCCGGAGCGCGACGGTCTGTTCTGCGCGCGGATTTTTGGGCCCATCACGGACTGGGAGTGCCTGTGCGGCAAGTACAAGCGCATGAAGCACCGCGGCGTGATCTGCGACAAGTGCGGCGTCGAAGTCACGCTCAGCAAGGTGCGCCGCGAGCGGCTCGGCCACATCGAGCTGGCCAGCCCCTGCTCGCACGTGTGGTTCTTCAAGGGACTGCCTTCGCGCATCGGCCACCTGCTGGACATCAGCCTGCGTGAGCTGGAAGCGGTGCTGTACTTCGAGTCGTACGTTGTGGTCGATCCAGGCGACGCGCCGGTCAAGGAGCGCGAGGTCATCAAGGATGAGACCCGCTTCCGCGAGCTCGATGCTCAGTATCGCCCCACCGGCTTCAAGGCCATGATGGGTGCCGAGGCCATCAAGGAGCTGCTCAAGCGGGTCGATGTCAACGAGCTTTCCATCGAGCTGCGCGAGCGCATCAAGACCGAGACCTCGCTGCAGAAGAAGCTCAAATACTCCAAGCGGCTGAAGATCGTGGAGGCCTTCCGCAAGTCCGACAACAAACCGCAGTGGATGATCCTGGACGTGATCCCGGTGATCCCGCCGGAGCTGCGCCCGCTGGTGCCGCTGGATGGCGGACGCTTCGCAACCTCCGACCTGAACGACCTTTATCGCCGCGTCATCAACCGCAACAACCGGCTGAAGAAGCTGATGGATCTGCACGCTCCCGAAGTCATTGTGCGAAATGAAAAGCGCATGTTGCAGGAGGCGGTGGACGCTCTGTTCGACAATGGACGGCGCGGACGCGTTCTGCGCGGCGCGAACAACCGCCCGCTGAAGTCGCTCTCCGATACTCTGAAGGGCAAGCAGGGCCGCTTCCGCCAGAACCTGCTGGGCAAGCGCGTGGACTACTCCGGCCGTTCGGTCATTGTGGTCGGCCCGGAGCTGCAACTGCACCAGTGCGGCCTGCCCAAGAAGATGGCGCTGGAACTCTTCAAGCCCTTCATCTATCACCGTCTGGAACAGACCGGCCACTGCACCACCATCAAGCAGGCCAAAGAGATGGTGGAGATGCAGGAGCCCATCGTGTGGGACATTCTGGAAGAGGTGATCAAGGACCATCCGATCCTGCTGAACCGCGCGCCCACGCTGCATCGCCTCGGCATTCAGGCGTTTGAGCCGGTGCTGGTGGAGGGCAAGGCGATTAAGATCCATCCGCTGGTCTGCACCGCCTTCAACGCCGACTTCGATGGCGACCAGATGGCCGTGCACATCCCGCTCTCGCCCGAAGCTCAGATCGAGGCCTCGGTGCTGATGCTGGCCTCGCACAACATTCTCTCGCCGGCCAGCGGCCAGCCCATCACCGTGCCCACGCAGGACATGGTGCTGGGCATCTACTACCTCACCAAGGCGAAGATCAACGCCATCGGCGAGGGACGCGTCTTCGCCAACATCGAAGAGGTGCTGATGGCGCTGGAGGCCAAGCAGGTGGAGACGCTCACGCCCATCCGCCTGCGCTACACCGGCCCGGTGCTGGACATGACCACGGCCTACGACGACCAGGACCTGAACCACACCGAGCTCGTGCACTTCAACAAGCAGTTCCTCTCCACCACAGTTGGCCGCGCCATCCTCAACGATGCGTTGCCCGAGGGCATGCCATACATCAACGGCCTGCTCAAGAAAAAGGGAATTGGCCAGCTCGTCAACTACTGCTACCTGAACCTCGGCCTGGAGATTACGGTCAAGATGCTGGACAGGATCAAGGACCTCGGCTTCCGCTACGCTACCAAGTCCGGTCTCTCGGTCGGCCTCGACGACATGGTCATCCCGGACTCCAAGTACACGCTGGTGGGCGAAGCGGAGAAGACCGTTCTTGCCATGCAGCAGCAGTACCTGGACGGAGCCATCACCAACGGCGAGCGCTCCAACAAGGTCATCCAGATGTGGTCTGGCGTGACCGAGCGCGTGGCCGATGAGATGTTCAACAACATGAGGCGCGCGGACAAGGAGGGGGCCATGAACCCGATCTACATCATGGCCGACTCTGGCGCCAGAGGATCGAAGCAACAGATCCGCCAGCTCTCCGGCATGCGCGGCCTGATGGCCAAGCCGTCGGGCGAGATCATCGAGACGCCGATCACGGCCAACTTCCGCGAGGGCCTCACCGTGCTGCAGTACTTCATCTCCACGCACGGCGCGCGCAAGGGACTGGCCGACACCGCGCTGAAGACCGCCGACTCTGGCTACCTGACGCGCCGCCTGGTCGATGTTGCGCAGGACGTCATCATCTCGCAGAACGACTGCGGCACCGTCGAAGGCATCTACGTCACGCCGATCATCGAGGCGGGCGAGATCATCGAGCCGCTGCGCGACCGCATCATTGGCCGCGTCTCGCTGGAAAAGCTGAAGGACTTCGAGGGCAAGACCATCGTCGATGTGAACCAGGAGATCGACGAGGACCTCGCCTCGGCCGTGCAGGCCGCGGGCATTGAGCGGGTCAAGATCCGCTCCGTGCTCACCTGCGAATCCAAACGCGGCGTCTGCATCCTGTGCTACGGCCGCAACCTCGGCTCCGGCAAGATGGTGGAGATGGGCGAGGCCGTCGGCGTCATCGCGGCGCAGTCCATCGGCGAGCCNNACGCAGCTCACCATGCGCACCTTCCACATCGGCGGAACCGCCAGCCGCGTCTCCGACGCTTCGCACATCGAGGCCAAGAACGCAGGCGCCATCCGCTTCATCAACCTGGTCACTGTGCGCAGCAAGGACGGCGGCCTGGTGGCGATGAACCGCAACGGCTCCATCGCCATCGTGGACGACAAGGGACGCGAGAAGGAGCGCTACGCCATCGTCTACGGCGCCAAGCTCAAGGTTGAGGAGGGTGTCAAGGTCACGCAGGGCGACATCCTCGGCGAGTGGGACCCATACACCTTCTCGCTGCTCACCGAGATCGCCGGCACCGTCCACTTCAAGGACCTGCAGGAAGGCGTCACGCTCAACGACGAGGTCGATGAGGTCACCGGCCTCAGCCGCCTGGTGGTCGCCGACTCCACCGACGAGAAGCGCCAGCCCGCCATCGTCGTCAAGGCCGCCAGCGGCAGCAAGCGCTACCTGATGCCATCGCGCGCCCACCTCATGGTGGCCGACGGCGACGAGCTCTTCCCCGGCGACATCCTTGCCAAGATCCCGCGCGAAACCACGCGCACCAAGGACATCACCGGAGGTCTGCCGCGCGTCGTCGAACTCTTCGAGGCGCGCAAGCCGCGCGATCCCGCCATCATCAGCAAGATCGACGGCGTGGTGCGCTTCGGCGAGGTCGCCAAGGGACAGCGCAAGGTCTACGTCACCGCCGACAACGGGCAGGAAGAGGAGTACAGCGTTCCCCGCGGCGTCTACGTCAACGTGCAGGAGGGAGAACGGCTGCGCGCCGGCGATCCGCTCATCGACGGCCCGCGCAACCCGCACGACATCCTCGAAGTGCTCGGCGAGCGCGCGCTGCAGATGTACCTGGTCAACGAGATCCAGGAAGTCTACCGCCTGCAGGGCGTCACCATCTCCGACAAGCACATCGAGACCATCGTTCGCCAGATGCTGCGCTGGGTCAAGATCGAGGAGGTCGGCGACACCACCTTCCTGCTCGAGCAGCAGACCGACCGCTTCCGCTTCAACGAGGAGAACCAGCGCGTGCTGATGACCGGCGGTCGTCCCGCCATCGGACGCTCGCTTCTGCTCGGCATCACCAAGGCGTCGCTCTCCACGGATTCGTTTATTTCCGCGGCCAGCTTCCAGGAGACCACCCGCGTCCTCACTGAAGCCAGCATCAACGGCTCCATCGACACGCTGCGCGGACTCAAGGAGAACGTCATCGTCGGCCGCCTCATCCCCGCCGGCACCGGCATGGAGTACTACCGCAACGTCCAGCTTAGCCCCGAACTGGAAGAAGCGGCAGCCCAGGTGCAGCAGGAAGTCACAGCCGCCATCGAAGCCGAAGAGCGCGAACTCGAACTCATGCGCATGGAAGGCGAACAAGAAGAAATGGCCGCCGAGTAGCACTTCGTGCGGTCCTCGACGCTTCGCGTGCAAGCGCTTCGCGCCCTACTACTACTACAAACAACGGCAGGGCTTCGGCCCTGCCGTTTTCTCTTGCACTCAACTTGACAAGGTTATCATCCGATAATAACATTGAAGGATGGCAGTTCGCGACCCCAGCCTCGACACGCTCCTGCTGCTCGATGGCGAGAGCTTCGTGGTGGACGCGGACGGCAAGTGTTGGGTCAAATTCGTTGTAAAACAGGCCGCCGTCTCGCCGGAGCGCCCGCACGGACTGGATTACTCGCTGACGCTGCACGACGAAGACGGCACGCGGCTGCTCGGATTCGATAACGCGCACGCCGTTCGCGAGGGCGCAGGTCCGGGAGCGCGCACCCGCATCGAGTACGACCACAGGCACTCCGGCCAACGGGCCCGTTTTTATACCTACGCAGATGCCGCAACGCTGCTCGCGGACTTCTGGACGGAAGTGGAAGCCATCTTGCAGAAAAGGAGTACGCAGCCATGAACACACTGAAGGTCGGCATTGCTACGCTGGAGCAGTACAAGAAGCGGACTATGGCCATCGCGCGCGGGCAGTACGTCCCGGCGCGAGGCGAGCCGAAGGTCTGGTTCCAGTCGCTGGAGACCATGTCGCAGGTGCTCTCGGACCGCAACCGCGCCCTGCTCGCGCTGATCGTCAAGACGCAGCCGCAGTCGCTCACCGAGTTGGCCGAGAAGACCGGACGCGCCAAGTCGAACCTCTCGCGCACGCTCAAGACCATGGAGCGCTACGGCCTGGTCTACTTCGAGCAAGGCCCCGGTCGCCAGATCGCCCCGCGAACCAACTACTCCGGCGTCAAACTCGAGATGACCTTCCAATAGCACTTCGTGCCGTCTTGGACGCTTCGCGTGAAAACAAACAACGGCAGAACTTCGGCTCTGCCGTTTTCTTTATTGCCATTCGGTGTGTATCCTTCTCTGTATGCCTGAGAAACGAAAACTAGGGGAAGTTTTCAAGACGGTGGGATTACCTCAATACACATACGTAAAACCGCGTCACTTCGGTGAAGTTCGTGCGGACATTGAGCAGCCAGGCAAACACCTATTGATCGAAGGGCCGTCGGGAATAGGCAAAACCTGTGTGGTTTTCAAAGTCTTTGAGGAGCTTGGATACGCCAAAGATCAACAATTCAAGTACGTAAGCGCTAGGGATGCAGATGCTATTACCAAGCTTGAAGAGTTCTTCAATGTGGCATCCGACGGAGGGTTACCGCCGCAACCCATATTAGTCGTTGATGACTTCCATCTTCTTCCGTCTTCGGCGCGCAGCAATGTTGGCACCGTCTTAAAAAGACTGAGCGACCGTGTGTTTGAGACCGCATCTCCGCCGAAGGTCATATTAATTGGCATTCCGACGACCGGGATGACATTGTTAGCCGACGCATACGATCTGGGGCCTCGACTTGGCTCGTATCGTTTTGTGGGAGCGAGCGACCAAGAGATAAACAAACTCTTGGATGAGGGGGAAGCCGCCCTCGGAGTTCTTTTTGAGGATCGCGACTTCATCACGTCCGAAAGCTCGCAAAACTTCTGGCTCGCACAATTTATTGCGAATAAGATCTGCGCAACGCAGGACATACACGAACAACAAGACGACGTAAAAATCCTAACCTTCGATCTTTTGGCGATTCGTCAGAGACTGATGGACGAACTCTCAAACAGATACCTAACAACAGCTCTTACGTTCGCCAAGGGGAAAAAGTGGAGGCCAGGCGGCAATAAGCCGTATTTGGATGTATTGTTCGCACTCGCCAAGAACCCCGATTTGGTAGTGACCTACGACAGAATCCTCAATCTTGTGCCAGAACGCAGACGGCCTGGTGTCAAAGCAGTTAGGCCACGCATTGCGGAGGTGATACACGACGCCTCACACAACATTGATCTACGTAAACAGATAGCTTTTGATCCCGATTCAGGATTTACGGTTGAAGATCCGCTATTTAGGTACTTTCTAACGCACATGAAAGAGGACGACATATATCGCTCACTTGGAGTTGAGCGCGACAATGTTGAACGGGCGAGGGCCTTCGCCTTTGATGTCGGTTTTTCATTCGCAGGAGAAACGCGGGCTTTGGTCGAGTTGGTAAATGCTGAGCTGAAGTCCGAAGACGTTTTGACGTTTTATGACTTTGATCAGCAAGCTTTCCTACTTGCCCAAGACTTGGAACAAGTACTGCGAAAGGTCTATTCCGAGTCGTGTGCGTACTATTTGGTTTTCATGGATGAGAACTACTTGACAAAGGTCTGGGCCAAGTATGAGCGCGACATTATGACCCATTCGGGGAGAACCGGGCACATTGTGCCGGTTGTCCTAGATGACACGGCAGCGAACGGTATCGTCGGAATTTCATCGTCGATCGGACGGATCGATCTTCGAGAGCCATGGGCTGAGCTGAAAGTGAGCGGATCTGCGAGCGCGTCTCTGCTGCACACGGTACGCAATCGCTGCGTCTTGCCGATACTTGCAAAAATAGACGATCAATTCGCTCAATTGTGAGCTTAGACGAACTGTCTTACAATCGCACCAGCGAACCACCCCTACACAAAATAACCCAAGCGGTTGGGAATGTGGTATGCTGCTTCTGTGCCGACTGTGCTCAGGATCGACGGGCTCCGCGTCATCATATATACAAGCGACCATTGGCCAGCGCACATACACATACGCGGCAACGGGAAGGAAGCGCTCTTCTATCTGAACTGCCCGACGGCCCGCCCGAACTGCGCGGCAACTTTCGCTTCAATCCGAGTCAACTGACGCGCATCCAGGCGAAGCTCGCACCGCACGTCGCCGCTCTCTGCGCGGCATGGAAGGAGATGCATGGGTATAACGAGTAAGGAATTCAAAGAAGCAGGCGAGCGCATGGATGCGCTCCGCACCAGCACTCCCTTTGCAACCGAGGCCCACTACGACCGCAAATCCAAAAGTGTAATCATCAAACTCTCCAACGGTCTCGGCATCTTCTTCTCGCCGGAGGATGCACAGGGTTTGGAGGGGGCGACCGACGTGCAACTCAGCGACGTGGAACTCACTCCATCTGGTTTGGGCCTGCACTTCGAAAAACTCGACGCCGATCTCTGGATACCCGCGCTGCTCGAAGGCTCGTTCGGCTCGCGCAAGTGGATGGCGGCGCGGCTCGGTGCGGAGGGAGGCAAGGCCCGCAGTCTGGCCAAGCGCACCGCCGCTCGCGCCAACGGAGCACTCGGTGGCCGTCCCCGCAAGACAGCTACCCGCTAAGGCCGGGTGCCCCATTCATCGCGCAGTTGGCGATGAGTGGGCAGGCGCCGGCGAACCCGGAGAATCTTGTCAAGGGTCTCAATCCGGCGTCAATCTGGCAAATCGAACAAAAAACGAGCGTTAGACGTGAAAATTAGCCGAAAATAGTTGGCATAGTAGATATGCTCCATCCGGTATAATAGAGGTAGTAGAGAAATGAGAGAGGCCCGGCGCTTTAGTCGTGCCTCTCTTGTTTGCGGTCAACAGCAATTTGTAACCAGTTTGTTTTCTTATCGATAGATCATAAAGCGTTTTGAATCTAGATCATGGCGGATTAAATCGCGTATCGGCAAAAACATACTTCACTCATCAAGCCAGCAGGGAGGGCGATAAATGACCTCCCAAAGTGAGTACCCACATGGAGATAGCTTTGAAGTTCTTCCCGCTGATGGCAATCTGCCCGCTCTCATTCTTGGCTCGACGGAATCAGAAGCAAGTCGTCCAGGCTACAAGCGTTGGAAGCAAAGCATCCTGTCGGCGCATGAAGCACCACTTTCACTGTCCAGACTTCTTGCCTCAGCCTCTCTCGCGCTGTTTCGAGGTCAACGGGTTCTGGTTGTGTCGCAGCCGGAACGTGTATTATTGCTCCGCATTTGCATCGCATTCCAAAGAATCGTGACTTGGGCATTATGTTTTTCCTTGCGTCACTCATCAGGGGGTGGCGAATGACCTCCCAAAGTGAGCAGTTCCAGAAGGATAACAGTCTAGGGCAGGAATGGGGCAAGCTCGCGGATTGCCCGATCTACACACCGCTTGAGCGCAAACATGGTGATTCCTACTGGCATCCCTTTGGCAAGATCGGGTTCGGAAAATGCTACCACAATGGTGAAGCCAACTTGTTGCTTTGCCTGCGCAGCCGGAACGGTCAGGAGTTTTTGGCCTGCATACAGCGAGCCAAAGGGAATCCGGTCGCTGGTCTGAACGGCAACGCTGACCTCGGAGTTAAGTTGGAACTTCCCTATCTGTCGCAATTGCTCGTCGATGATCTCGCCACTCTGGAATCCCGTCTGCATGACGTTCTTGGCGCAAACGGTCAAGAGCAGACGATGTTTGTCAATGTTGTTGAGGGTGTGGAGAATGCAAAAACGAGAGTCCCCTCCCTCGTATGGGCGGAGACGACGGAGGGCTTCAATCGCCTCCTGACTAGCGCCCAGTACCATTCGCAGACCAGACACTTCCCAGTCGTGGGGATCGAGGCGAATTGGGAACTTAGTCTTAGAGGTAACGCAGTTGCCCCCAACCAGACCACAGGCGATGTAATCCAACGCACAGCGGAGATTGTGCAGGATGTCACCGATAATCAAGGGAATCTCAGCGGGGATAATCGGGATGTGCTCGACGTAGTACGTCAGGTCGCCGGTTTCAGGATTCTTCTTGGCCGCGATAGTGCATGGATCGGACTCGCGGAGTTTCGCCAAAGCGGTCTTGAGCTTTCCGATGTGCTGCTCGGCCCACTCACGCTTCGCAAGAGCTTCACTATAGACTGACATTTTGCTCTTTCCTTGCCTTTCAAAATCTCACTAGGTAGCCATTATGAACTCTCAGCCCATCACCGAACCCAAAACCCTCCAAGAGGCCATCGTCCACTTCTCGGACCCCGACAACTGCATCGCCTACATGGTGGCGCGGCGTTGGCCTGATGGCGTTGTGAAGTGTCCGACCTGTGGGCGCAACGACGTGGCTTACATCCCGGCGCGGCGAGTCTGGCAGTGCAAGACCCGACATAAAAAATGCCAGTTCTCCGTGAAAGTCGGAACCATCATGGAGGATTCGCCCATCAGCCTCGACAAGTGGCTTGTCGCTATGTGGATGATCGCCAACTGCCGCAACGGGGTTTCCAGCCACGAGGTCAAGCGCGCGCTGGGCGTCACACAGAAATCCACATGGTTCATGCTCCACCGCATCCGTTGGGCGATGCGCGACACAGACCGCCCAAGCAAGATCGGCGGGCCTGAGAGTGCCCCTGTAGAGGTCGATGAATCCTTTGTGGGCGGGAAGCTCAAGAACATGCACCGGAGCCGCGCTAACGCCATTCGTGCGTCCGCGCCGGTAGATCGTCTGGACGGGTACGAGACGCGCTGGGACAGCAAGACCGCCGTTATCGGCATGTTAGACCGGGAGAGCCGTCAGGTTCGCGCTAAGGTTGTGCCGAACGTCAAGCGCGAGACGCTACAGAATGAAATCCTCAAAAACGTAAAATATGGGTCGAAGGTCTACACCGATGAGGCAGTTGCGTACGATCTGCTGCGACGCCGCTATGTCCACGATACTGTCAATCACTCCGAGTGCTACGTCAAAGGGCAGGTTCACACAAACGGCCTTGAGAACTTCTGGAGTCTGATGAAACGCAACCTGAGCGGCACATACGTTGCCGTTGAGCCGTTCCACCTTGACCGCTATTTGGATGAGCAACTCTTCCGATTCAATAACCGCATCAACGTAGACGACGCAACCCGGTTCGGCAAGATCGCCACCCAAGTTCTAGGCCGTCGCCTCACCTACGCCGATCTGACCGGCAAAGCTGCGGTGCTTGCGAGGCCGTTCTAACCAACGACGGCAAGGCAGAGGCCGCAAAAGCAATCCTGAAATCATTGTGATGGGCTTGCCACCCGATCCAAAGCGGCACTGGCTCCGGCTGCTCTGGAAACGCCGCCCCGCCGCTCTGCGCACGGACGTGGACAGCTTCGCGGAGTACATCCGCCAGAAGCACCCGCACATGCTCCCCAAAGAGGTGCAGAACGTCCCTGAGTACGTTCGCTGCATGTTGCGCGGACTGTTCTAGCCATCCGACGTGGCTTTCTTATTGGAGATGCGCTTGTTCGGTTTGCGCTTGTCCGCCGCGATGCGCTTTTGGATCTCCGCCGTGGGCACAGACAGGACGCGCCCCACCAATGCGTCGAACCTCGCAAACTCCGGGGATGTTGCCGCCTTAGTTTCCATGCCGATATGATAGCGCAACACGAAAGGACAGACTCAACATGAACGAAGATCAGATACAGGCGGTTCTGGAGCAACTTGTGATTACAGTGTCATTTCTTTGCGAAGAGACGGCTTCGTTGGTGGAGGAGCGAGCCTATCGGACACCACTGGAGGGCCAAGCTGGAGTTCGCGGGAAAGCCGAGCAGATTCGGCAAGGTGCGAATTCGCTTTTAGCAATGCTCGATACATCGCACTAAGAGTACAGCGCGGCTTTGGGATTTGCTCTTGCATCTGTGGCACACTCCATGCGATGATGTCGCTAGAGAGATTAGCCCCACCGATGACCCCGCCTGGCAGCGGGGTTTACTTTTTGGTTAGTTTATCACTCTCGGTCTTGCCTGTCTGTGATTGTTGCCAATCGTGATGCCGTATCTGTTCGAGGGCCACTTCGTTGAGGGTGCTGCGAATCTCTTTTAGGACGGCCAGAGTTTCGGCCTCTGGTTCAATCTTTGGCGGGGTTATGGTCTTTCCTTTCCTTACCTGTCATTAGTCAAGGATTACGGACTTGGTTTTACGGGACACGAATAGGAATCTTTCATGGCCGCTATAACCCCTCCAATTTTCCAGTCATCCAGCAACTTCGGATTCTTCTCCATATACGCCACGTATACCCGGATGATCGTGCCAACGCGGGCATCTTTGAAGCACAGCCCCGTTGATCCGTAGAACTGGATCACATCTCCCATGCCCTCGAAGTATCCGACGCAATAGTCGCTGGCGGGCGAACTCTCTTGGGAGTCGGTGTCCATTATTCGGACGGTCTGTTGGCACGAGTGAAACAAGACTGATCCGACATCCTTCGGCGGTGTTGACTGCTGTGCCGTCGCTGTGCCGTATAAGCACACGAAGGCTATCCACCATGCTATCCACCCACGGTTCAGTCGCATGGCACCCATGCAGTGTGCCGGATGACGGGCGGGGCCTTATAGGGTTGTGGGTTGCGCGGGTCGTACGGCTGCGGCGGCGTGTACGGCGGTGTGACTTGATGCGCGTATTCGCAAATTTTGTGACCGTTGATGTCTAGCTTGGTCTGGCCGGTCGGACTCATAATGGCATTGTCTTGCGGACAATTGACTGTCGCTGGTCTAACGGCTGCAAAACATGTTCCAGCAGCGACAAATCCAATTAAAACCCATTTTTTGATGCCCATCTCGCCTGTCTCCTATAGAGGGAATGTCCTCGATAGAGTACCGCCATGCTTGCAGAATGGCAACAGATATTTGCATCCTGCTGGGGCAACGAGTACGCGAACTGAGGCTGGCGAGGGAATGGACGCAGACCTACCTGTCAGTCCATGCCGGGGTCGGTCGAAACTACATCTCAGATGTAGAACTCGGCAAGAAGGAAATCGGGCTGCGGAACCTGCAATTGCTGGCGCTCAGTTTTGATGTTCCGCTGGAGAAACTTTTCAAGGGGCTGTGACGCCACGTTTTCGGCGTGGGCGCGCACAATTTTATCTGCACCAAGGAGACATACGATGAATGATGCTGCACTGATTGAGGCACTTACTGACATTCAGGTGGAGATACAGGCGATTCACATAGCCCTTGAGCAGCAAGGCATTCCGGCTGAGACGATTGAGGCTCTAAAGAGTGAGGTTGACCGGAAGGAAGCGAAGGATGCTGTCCTGAAGAAACTTGCCGAGCGGCGATCCTCTTCTGGTTCGCCTCTGTAATGATGTCGCTGAACCAACCCATACGGTCACACTCCTGTATAATGATCTGAGTGTGCCGCAGACCGTCCGCCCCCGACTGGAATCGGGGGCTTTTCACGTTTACCGCCCCCAGTATACCTGATGAGCCAAGTATGTTTTTGCCCGCGTATCTTGATGAATCAAGAGACGTTAAGATCTACGGATTTTTTTCTCCGCCGCACAATTTCGGATGCGCTATTGGGTGCCAGACGCGAAGAATCGAAGGACAGCCGCGCGGACGGGGTGCCAGGCGCGGGGCGGGGTTAAACGAAAACGCCAGAGATCCCGTCGGGTCCCTGGCGTTTCATCATGAAGAACTCGCAGTTCTAATCGGGTGTTGCGCCTTCCGGCTACCGAGGGGCCATCCTGCGACTTGCGCCGCGAACCAACCCTTCGGCCTCGCTTTCCGATTGACTGCCGACTTGCGTCGTCTGCCAATCTTACGGCGTCGCCTTCCAACTCAACCTCCGACTGAATATCGGCATCAGATTCAACGGCCAGCCATCCGGTTGATTTCCGGCTTGCGCCTTCGACCAACCCTCCGGCCCAACCTTCCGGCCAACCCGCGGCTTGCGCCGCCGACTGACTTTCCGGCTCCGCCTTTCGACCGACGTGCGACCGTCGCCGCCTGCCGACCCTCCGGCCATGCCTTCCGATGAACCTCCAGCTTGCGCTTTCGATTCATCTTCCGGCTCGACCTTCCAGTCAACCCCCAGCTTTCGCCTTCGATCAACCTTCCGGCCCTGCCTTCAAACCTAACCTCCGACTCTCATCGGTTGCTGCATCCGCTGGCTCCGCCTTCCGACCTCTCTCCAGCTTGCGCTTTCGATCGATCTTCCAGCTCAATCTTCTGACCCTTCTCCGGCTTTCGCCTTCGATCGACCTTCCAGCCCAACCGTTGCGCCAACCATCGGCTTGCGCCTCTAGTCTATTCTCCGATTGAACCGTTGTGCCAACCATCGGCTTGCGCCTTTGGCCGACCCTCCGATTGAGCCGTTGTGCCAACCATCAGCTTGCGCCTCTGGCCGACCCTCCGGCTGTGCCTTCCGGCTAGCCTCCGACTTTCGCCGAGTGCCAACCTTCCAGCTTCGCCTTCCAGATGGCCTCCAGCTTGCGCCGAGTGCCAACCTTCCGGCTCTGCCCACGAACCCAACCTCCGACTCTCATCGGTTGCTGAACCCTCCGGCATCGCCTTCCGGCCAATCTTGGACTTGCGTCTTCGACCAACCCTCCGGCTACCGTGCGATCAAACCTTCGACTTTCGTCTGGGAACGACCTTCCGGCCCTGCCTTTGAACCCAACCACCGACTCGCTGCTCGGTCATCAGTTGAAGAGACATTAGGAGTGGCCAGCCTGTGCATGCAAGTGCAAAACCACAGAATTCTGTGGATATTGGAGGGAGAATCCGCACATTGTCCGCGGATGCACCATTCATAATGCACACTGAGATCAAAGGGGCACTGCTGTACGTCCGTGGCGTTGTTCTCCATGGATAGTGCACAACTCGCGCGCGCGAAGGCTTGACCGGCACGGTAGAATTGGCGAAGCTCCCTGAGAAGGCTTCAGGACTTGAGTACGGGGGCGGGTCGATCTCACGATGAAGCGAATTTTCACGCTCGTGCTGGGTGCGTTGGCGTTGGTTGCCGTCGCGTTGATCTCGGCGTTCATTGCGATGCGGCTGGCCATTCACGGACGCGAGGCGGTGGTGCCCAACCTCAGCGGACTGAGCGTGGCGGACGCCAACAGCCTGGCCAGTCGCCAGGGGCTCACACTCAATCTGGAGAACAGGTTCTACTCCGCCGACGTTGCTGCCGGGCGCATTTTGTCGCAGGACCCGGCGGCGGGCTCGCGGGTGCGCCGCGAGTGGCCGGTGCGCATCACCGAGTCGCTGGGGGGGCAGCGCGTGGAGATTCCCGACCTGACGGGCCAGACAGAGCGCGCCGCGACCATTGGCATTCGGCGGCTATCGCTGGAGCTGGGCGCAGTGGCGCACCTCGCCATTGCAGGCGACCCCGACGTTGTGCTGACGCAGACGCCGCCGGCCAACGTGGGCGGAGTCGACGGGCCGCGCGTGAGTTTGCTGGTCAGCGATGCCATTCCAGCCGACACGCAGGCGCCTGCGTACGCGATGCCGTCACTGGTCGGGCTCAGCTACTCCGCTGCCAACGCGCGCGCGGCCAGCGCAGGACTGCACCTAGACGCGGTGACGGAGAGCGCTTCGCCCATTGCGTTGCCTTCTGCAGCAACGGCTGCGGCGCCCAGCGCGAGCCCGGCGCAGAACGGCGAGCCTGCTCCCGCGACTGGCCGTTCCTCCGGCATTGTTACGGCGCAGAGCCCACAGGCTGGACGCCGCGTGGTGCAGGGCGACGTGGTGCATGTCACTTTGGGACATTCCGCGACGCCCAACGCGCTCCCGGTCGCGTCGCAGTAAATATGACTTCGGTGGCGGCGGGTGGGCAGTAGGGCTGGGGGCAGGCGAAGAGGCGGGATTTAGGCGAAGAGGGAGAACATGGGGGAGTCGAGGGGGAGGGACTGGGTGGGGCCTGCGATGCGGCCGGAGGCGGAGTCGCGGCGGAAGATGGTGACGGAGGCGGAGTCCTGATTGCCGCAGAGGAGCCAGCGTTCGGAGGGGTCGAGGGTGAAGTGGCGCGGGATCTTGCCGCCGCATGAGATTCGCTGGACGAGGGTGAGCGCGCCGTCGGTGGGGGCGATGCTGAAGACGACGAGGGAGTCTTCGCCACGGTTGCTGGCGTAGAGGAAGTTGCCATCGAGCGAGATGGCGACCTCGGCGGCAGTGTTTTTGGCGACGGGGAAGCTGGGGGCGATGGTCTTGACCGGGGCTCCGGTGTTGACCAGCAGGCCCTGAGGATCGGTGCGCGAGCTGGTGGTGGTCCAGAGGAAGCGGTCGATGGTGGAGTCGAGCTCATTGATGGAGTAGAGCCAGCGGCCGTTGGGATGGAAGGCGATGTGGCGCGGGCCGGAGCCGGGACGGTCGTTGGAGAAGAGCGCGGGCGGGCCGAGGCGGGCGGTGGCCGGATCGATGGCGAAGACGGAGATGTGGTCGGAGCCGAGGTCGTTGACCAGCAGGAAGCGGTTGTCCGGCGAGATGTGTACGGAGTGGGGGTGGGGGACGTCCTGGCGGGCGGCGTTGGGGCCGCGATGGCCGAATTTTGGGTTCTTGTAGTCGATTCGCTCGATGGGGCCGGTGAGCGCGCCGCTGGGCAGAACGCGGTAGCTGGCGATGGAGGAGCCGTAGTAGTTGGCGACGAAGGCGGCCTCGCCCGTGGCGTCGAGCGAGACGTAGCAGGGGCCGGCGCCGGCGGAGGGCACCTGGTTGATGGGCCTGAGCGCGCCCGTCGCGGAGTCGGCGATAAGAAAGCTGGTGACGGAGGCGGAGGCGTCGGTGGCTTCGTTGGTGGCGTAGAGGTGGCGATGGCCCTCGGTGTTCGGCGAGAGGGCTAGGAAGGAGGGGCGCAGGGTTTCAGCTGCGAGCTGCGGCGAGGTCATGAGTCCGCTGGCGGGGTCGAAGCGGGAGAGATAGATTCCTTTGGAGACACCCTTCGCGGTGTCGGTGCCGAAGTAGACGAAGACGGGCTGCGGGGGGACGGGCCGCTTGTGGAAGGGAGTGAGGAAGGACTGGGCTGCTGCGATGCGCGGCACGGCGGCGAGCGCGGGGAGGGTGAGAATAAATCGGCGGCGGGTGAACATTGGCGGAGCCTCCGTGGGCCAGTTCAGCAGTTCAGATCATGCGGCGGGTTCGCCGGGGAGGCGGATGCCAAGCTCCTTCTCCGGCTCGACATTCTGGTGGATGATGGGGAGGCTGGGGAGATGGGTGGTTCCTCCGGCCTCGCGGACGACGGCGTTGGCGTGGTCGAGGACCTCGTCGACGGTCATGGTGTAGATCTCGCGGCCGTTGTCGTAGCCGGACTCGATGGCTTGCTTCAGGTAGCGGCCGGCAATCTGTGCGGCGAGCGCGTCGGTGATGACGTTGCCGGTGCGGCGCTTCTGCTCAACCCAGGCGAGATTGGGGAGGGCGATCCAGACGGGATTGCCGTTGACGGCGAAGCGGATGTCTGTGGCGTCGGCGTGGCGCGTGGCGATGGCGACGATGGTCCCCTTCCAGACGCAGTGCAGCGGCTCGGCGGTCCAGCGGTCGGTGACGGTGAAGTCTTCGTACATGAGAATAGCTTAGTGGAGCGGGTGGGCCGGGGCAAGGATTGGTTGGTGCGCGCGCGATAAGAGACGGTGTCGCGCGGGGCGCGACAGCCCACGCATCGCAAAAACGCGATGGGGCACGCGGCCTCCTGCGACTCAATCTCGAATGCCTGGTTGGCAACGGCATGTAAGAATGAAGCTGAGTGAACCACTTGCGGTTTCATTCAACAGCGGGACCAAGGGGCCAGATGCGATGCGTCGTGTTGCACTGATCTACAACCCAATGAGTGGGCAGCATCCGGGACGGCGCGCGGCGCAGATCGCGGATGTGGCGGCAGTGCTCGAGGGCGCGGGGATCGAGGTGCGAGCGATCGCGACCGAATCGCCGGAGAGCGCTGGCAGACAGGCGCAGGAGGCTGTGCGCGATGACTGCGACACGGTGATTGCATGCGGCGGCGACGGCACCGTGCATGAGGTGTTGCAGCGCATGGTGGGCGGGACGGCGGCGCTGGGCGTGATCCCGATGGGTACGGCCAATGCGCTGGCGGCGGACCTGGGACTGCCCTCATCGCCGGTGAAGGCGGTGAAGATGCTGCTGGCTGCGACGCCGGTGCGGATCTCCGTGGGGCATTTGTTCTATCGCAGCGTGGAGGGCGGCGAGCGCTCGCGCTACTTTATTGTGGCGGCGGGAGTTGGCGCGGACGCTTTCTTCTTCTCGCGGCTGGACTCGCGGCTGAAGCAGCGGTTCGGGTACGTGGTGTACCTGGTGGAGGCGCTTCGCCTGTGGGCGACGTACATGTTTCCCATGTTTACCGCTTCGTTCACGGAGAGTGGACGCGAGACGCCGCGGGAGGTGGAGGCGTCGCAACTGCTGGCGGTGCGCATCAGCAACTTTGGCGGGCTGGTCGGGAACCTCGCGCCGGGGGCCTCGATCAGCAACGGCAAGCTGCGGGTGATCGCGTTCAAGACGTTCAGCCGCATGAGGTACCTGCGATTTTTGATCGCTGTGTTATGCGGACGCCACAGCTACTCGCGCACGATTGAGCTGGTGAAGTGCGTGTCGGTGGAGTGCCGCAACCGGGAGGGCTCGGCGGAGCAGCTTTTTGTGGAGGCGGATGGTGAGCTGCTGGGCAGGCTGCCGGTGCGGATCGAAGTGGAGCCGCAGGCCTTGAACCTGCTGATTCCGGCGAAGGCGCTGAGTCGGATTACCGATCTCTGAGGCACCCGGCTATTCCTCCTATTTCCGAGGTGAAATTGTGTGGGGTATACCCCCCACATAAAAGTACTAAAGTATTCAAAAAAGGCATGTTAAGTCTGGACTTGGTCTAGATTGGATCTGGACTCAGTCTGGACTTCATGGTGACTCGCTGCGCTGTATTGGAAAAAAGAAATTGATCCAAGATCTTCATAAATAAGGAGTTAGATCTGGATAAAATTTCCAAGATCTTCATTCCAGAGGCTTTAGATCTGTTGATCTTTGGAATCGATGACTTCAGGACAGTGAGCAGTGGTCAGTTAAATGCGAAGGCCCGGCGCACTTGGCCGGGTCTGTTTGGTTTTGCTTACTGATTTAATTTTATGCGTTGGAGAGAAACTACTATGCCAACTATTTTTCGGGCGGAAGTGATTGTTGGGGTGGGGGTTAGTGGGATTTTTTGGCGTCGAGGGTCTTGACACGCGATTTTGCTGAGGTTTTTGGCGAAAGAAAGATGCGGCGGCGGGTTGGGGCCAGAATCCATATCTCAATAGCGAGATGTGGGGCACCCGGCACCCGGCGGAAGAATGGAGCGAAGAAGATGGGTGAAAAACTGACAACCTATGACCCGGCGGAGGACCTCGGATCGGACGAGGCGATTGCGATCTTCATGGCGGAGGCACTCGAGACCTACGACGTGGGCTACATATCGCACGCGCTGGGCGTGGTGGCGCGCGCCAAGGGGATGGCCCAGATTGCCGAGCAGACGGGACTGTCGCGCGAGCAGCTCTATCGGTCGTTCAGCAAGAAAGGGAATCCGACGCTGAGGACGACGCTGGCGGTGATGCGGGCGCTGGGCGTTGAGCTGACCGCGAAGATTCCCTCGGCGGCCTGACGGAGAGGTCCACGAGCCTTGTACGGTAGACCCACCCTTCGCTCGAAAAAAGCGAGGATGGGGCACCCACTTTTGAGGGGGGATCAAGATTCCAAAAACTTAGGGTGGGGCCACCCGCCGTCTATTTCTTGGGTTGGACGCCGTTCTTTTTCAGAATGGCCATACACTTTTCCGCTGCTTCAGCACCCCTATTCGCCAATTGCTCTTCGGCTTCGACATATCGTTGATACAAGGATTCGACATTCTCGCTCACGGTATAGATAAGCGCGGACACGTCTGCACAACTTTGAGCCAGATGCACCAGCGAGTCCGCCTTAGTAACATTTCCATCCATCAACTGCAACGTGGCTTGCGATGATGCGCCGCTTCCGCATAGCACAGCGTTTCGATCTGCGTCATCCAGCATTCCGAAGAAAATTAATCCTAATGGCCCGTTGAAGGCTTGCGGCTTGCTTCTGAAGGCTTTCAAGGCCGTTTCTAATGCATCCAGATTTTGGCGGTCTTTAGCGGCGGAATCCGCGCCGTCCTTGCCCATCTGAACCTGTTCTTGGTCTATCAGCGGTTTGTATTGTTGTATTGCCCGTTCGGTCTGAGTGAGTATGAGATTGATTTCGTCATCAGTTGGAAAGCTCTTTTGAGTTTGCGCAAGCATGGCTGGTGCAGCCATGCACATCAACACAATTAGAAACGAAACAACGCGCATTTGAATCCCTTTCTGAGCGGTTACTTCAAATCGAACTGAACGCAAGCTGACCTTTGGCGAGTAAACCGCCTATCATTTCAGTTTCTTTAGCATTTGCTCCATCAGATCATCGCTCGGTAGCAAAAAAACAAACCTTGGAGCGCCACTTTCATTCCCACGGGTCATCCGAAGACTTGAGGTTTTTGAGCAAACCCGCTTTCAGAACAACTGCCGCACCGACTTGATAGCTCCTGTTCTTCGTATCAAGTTTTGGCCCAAAGTTTGCATCGATTTCGCTGAGCAATTGCGCGCGTTCTGCCCTTGTGATAATTAGGTGGCTGATTTGATTCTGTGAGTCTCCTCTGCTGTCTACGAGAGTCTCGAAAATCAATGGAGTGGCCTCAAATAGCGCATTGTCCGTGTCGTCGAGTTGGGCTCTCAGTTGCGGCACTTCAGCAGCTAGCTTGCCGTAGTCAACACCCGGTTTTGGGCCACCAATGAAGGCGCTGCTGATGTCGATTAGTCTCTGAAACAATCCAATCTTGTGTTCGTCAAATCCAATGATGCTTTGAAGGAGTTTGTCGAACGGAGGGGCGAGGCGCATTTCTTGCAGAGTCTTGACCTCTGCTCTCAATTCAATTTGCATTCGCGTACCGAAGTAGATCGCGTTCGACATCTCATCTGAGGTCACACCGTTTGATTGGCCGCCATTGACGGAGTCTCGGATATTCTCTACTGCATACAGTTCACGGACGTACTCGGTCACGAACGCAAGGTTAGCGTTCGGCTTTGCACTTTCGGCTGGCGCCTGTTTCTTAGAGGGAGCATTTCCGGCCCCCTGCATGGCAAAAGCTGAGGGGCAAGTCAGTACAGCGATTAGGACTAGATGTAGTGCTTTCATCTGGTGCGCTCCAGTCGGTTTGGGCGGGTGGCCACATCTTAGCGTGGCTTCTCTGAACTGGGTGACGGGTGACGCAGCCACTATAGCACTTTGTGCATGACACCCAAGCAAGATCGGGGTTTGGAGGGAGAAAGGGGCGGAGGTTGAGGTTGACTGAGGTTCGTCGGGGTCCTTCGCGCTCGAAAGACGCGCTCAGGATGACAGCAAGAACAAACAACCGCTAAGACAAATGCGGGGGTCCCTCCGCTGCGCCGCTCACGATGAAACTGTGAGCGGCTTCGGTCGGGATGACGGAGTTGAGGGTGGGGGCGGAAGAGAACAGACAACGGCAAGTGCGAAATACGGAGATTCTGGCTTCGCCAGAATGACGACGTGGGTGGGCCAGAATGACGAAGTGGGTGGGTGTGAGAGAACAGACAACGGCAAGGGCGAAATGCGGGGATTCTTCCCCTTCGGCAAGCTCAGGGTCAGAATGACAAGCAAAAGCAGATTCCTCCGCTGCGCTGCGGAATGACAAACAGAATGGGTCGAACGAAGTTACGGGGAGACGGCGAAGGTTAGGGCGGATTTGGCGGCGTCGACGGTGACGTGGTTGGTGGGGCGGACGGAGCCGTCGAGGATTTTGATGGCGAGGGGGTCCTGGACGAGGCGCTGGATGGCGCGCTTGAGGGGGCGCGCTCCGTAGGCGCGGTCGTAGCCGGATTTGAAGATGAACTTGCGCGCGGCGGGGGTGAGGGAGAGCGTGATCTTGCGGTCGGCGAGCATGGCGGTCAGCTCGGCGAGGCGGAGGTCGATGATGCGGGTGAGCTGCTCTTCGCCGAGGGGATGGAAGACGACGACATCGTCGATGCGGTTGAGGAACTCGGGGCGGAAGTGCTCGCGCAGGATGGCGAGGACGCGCTCGGTGGCTTCGGCGAATCCTTCCTCGCCCTCGGCCCAGGCGGTGGTGAGCTGCGTTGCGCCGAGGTTCGAGGTCATGATGAGGACGGTGTTTTTAAAATCGACAGTCCGGCCCTTGGAGTCGGTCAGGCGGCCGTCGTCGAGGACCTGCAGGAGGACGTTGAAGACATCGGCGTGGGCCTTCTCGATCTCGTCGAAGAGGACAACAGCATAAGGCCGGCGGCGGATGGCCTCGGTGAGCTGGCCGCCCTCGTCGTAGCCGACGTAGCCGGGAGGCGCTCCGATGAGGCGCGAGACGGCGTGCTTCTCCATGTACTCGGACATGTCGATGCGGACCATGGCGGCCTCGTCGTCGAAGAGGAACTCGGCCAGGGCGCGGGCGGTCTCGGTTTTGCCGACGCCGGTGGGGCCGAGAAAGATGAAGCTGCCGATGGGACGCTTGGGGTCGGAGAGGCCGGCGCGGCTGCGGCGGATGGCGTTGGCGACGACGGTGAGCGCGGCGTCCTGGCCGATGACGCGCTGACGCAGGCGGTCCTCCATCGTGACGAGCTTCTGCATCTCGCCTTCGAGCATCTTGGCGACGGGGATGCCGGTCCACTTGGAGACGACAGCGGCGATGTCTTCCTCGTCTACCTCTTCCTTGAGCATTCTGTTTGGAGCTTTGGCGTCTGGCGATGCGGATTCGGTTAGCTTGCGGAGTTCGGCTTCGGATTGCGGGATCTCGCCGTACTGGAGTTCGGCGGCGCGCTGCAGATTGCCCTTGCGGGTCTGCTCTTCGGCCTCGAAGCGGAGGGCTTCGAGGTGGGTCTTGAGTTCGGCGATGCGGCCTATGGCTCCTCGCTCCTGCTGCCAACGGGCGCGGAGGGCCTTGGACTGCTCGCGGACCTCGGCGAGTTCTTTTTGCACGATCTCCATGCGGGTGCGGGAGGCTTCGTCCTTTTCGCGCTTGAGGGCGGCCTGCTCGATTTCTAGCGATGTGGCGCGGCGTTCGAGGTCGTCGATCTCGGTGGGGACGGAGCCGATCTGGATCGCGAGCGCGGCGGCGGCCTCGTCGACGAGGTCGATGGCCTTGTCGGGGAGGAAGCGGTCGGAGATGTAGCGATGGGAGAGCGTGGCGGCGGCGACGATGGCGGAGTCCTTGATGCGGACCTTGTGGTGCGACTCGTAGCGCTCGCGCAGGCCGCGCAGGATGGCGATGGTGTCCTCGACGTTCGGCTCGCCGACGAAGACGACCTGGAAGCGGCGCTCGAGGGCGGCGTCCTTCTCGATGTACTTGCNNGCATGGAGTCGATCTCGATCCTCAGGCGCGAGGCCGCCTCGTCAATCAGATCGATCGCCTTGTCCGGCAGGAAACGGTCGGTAATGTAGCGGTCCGAAAGCGTGGCAGCAGCGATGATTGCGCTGTCCTTGATGCGGGTGCCGTGAAAGACCTCGTAGCGCTCCTTTAGGCCGCGCAGTATGGAGATGGTCTCCGCGACGCTCGGTTCGCCGGCGTACACCTGCTGGAAGCGCCGCTCAAGCGCCGCATCCTTCTCGATGTACTTGCGGTACTCGTTGATGGTGGTGGCGCCGATGGCACGCAGGCCGCCGCGAGCCAACGCGGGCTTGAGCATGTTGCTGGCGTCCATTGCTCCTTCGGCCGCGCCCGCGCCGACGAGGGTGTGCAGCTCATCGATGAAGAGGATGATCTCGCCGTTGGAGTCTTCGATCTCCTTGAGGAGGGCCTTGAGGCGGTCTTCAAACTCGCCGCGGAACTTGGCCCCGGCGATCATGCTGGCGAGGTCGAGGGCGACGACGCGCTTGTCTTTTAATATTTCTGGCACATCGCCATTGATAATGCGGCGGGCGAGGCCCTCGACGATGGCCGTCTTGCCGACGCCGGGTTCGCCGATGAGGACGGGGTTATTTTTGGTGCGGCGGGCGAGGACCTGGATGACGCGGCGAATCTCTTCGTCGCGGCCGATGACGGGGTCGAGCTTGCCCCGGCGGGCGAGATCGGTGAGATCTTTTCCATACTTCGTAAGGGCCTGGAACTTGCCCTCGGGGTTCTGGTCGGTGACGCGCTGCGATCCGCGCACGGTGGAGAGCGCCTTGAGGACGGCGTCGTGAGTTGCGCCCATGGCGGCGAGTGCGTCGCGGGTTGGATCACCCTTGGCTTCGGTGAGGGCGAGGAGGAGATGCTCGGTGGAGATGAAGTCGTCCTTGAAGGAGTCGGCTTCTTTGGAGGCGCGGTCGAGAATCTTCTGCAAGGACGCGGCCATGGCGGGCTGCGCGTTCGAGCCGGAGACCTTGGGTAGCTTGGCGATGGCGGCGTTGGCTCCGGTGAGAAGCTGCTGCACGCGGACGCCCGCGCCTTCGAGGACGGGGAGGACGACGCCCTCGTGGTCGTCGAGCAGGGCGGCGAGCAGATGCATGGGCAGGACTTCCGGGTTGCCGTTTTCGGCGGCGAGGGATGCGGCGGCCTGGACGGCTTGCTGCGACTTGACGGTCGACTTCTCCCACTTGAATGGCATGGCTGTTCCTTGGATGCAGATTTGGTCGGCGAGCGGATTCAGCGCACGCGCTCACCGGTCTACTTCATCGCTTTCGGAGATCAGTATAGGACACGGCGGAATGACACATCTTGACGGGGGTTGAGTGGGTTGCAGTTGCCGAAACCCACGTCTCGAAATCGAGAATCGAGATGTGGGGCACACGCAAAAGCAGATTCCTCCGCTTCGCTGCGGAATGACAAACAAGGGGGTTGCGGAATGACAAACGAAAGGGCTGCGGAATGAGAAACAAATTGCCTACAGTAATTCCGAATCGTCTAATGGGGGCGGTCGGCCATGATGTCGTTGAAGGATTTGAAGAAGGTGTGCTCGTTGCCCTTGGCGGTGGCGGTGCGCTGGGCGAGGACGCGCTCGACGCAGATCTCTTCGGCGTTGGGGTTGGCGGTGAGAAGCTGCATGACCTCGGCGATGTAGGCCTCGAGCGGCATGGCGCGCGGGTCGGTGGGCTTGGCGCCCATCAGAGTGGTGGCGACCCAGGGTGGGACCAGTTCGGAGACGCGGACCGAGGTGTCCTTAAGCTGGTAGCGGAGCGAGAGCGTGTAGGAGTGGATCGCAGCCTTGGTGGCGCAGTAGGTGGGCGTGAAGGCCATCGGGATAAACGCGAGGCCTGAGGTGACGTTGAAGATCGTCGCCGAGGGCTGCTGGAGCAGGTGCGGAAGAAATGCGGCGGTCATGCGGATGGGGCCGAGGAGATTCGTCGTGACGGTTGCCTCGGCCGTGGCGGTCGCGCCCTTCAGGATGTCTTCGGAGCGCATGATTCCGGCGTTGTTGAAGAGGACATTGAGGGAGGGGAAGTCGCGGGTGAGCTGGGCGGCGACGGCGGCGATGCTGGCTGGGTCTTCGACGTCGAGGACTACGGAGTGAATGCCGGGATTGGCTGCGATGACGGCGTCGAGCGCGGATTGGCGGCGGCTGGCGACGATGACTTGATTGCCGCGCTGGTGAAACTGCTCGGCGAGCGCACGGCCGATGCCGGTGGCTCCGCCCGTCATAAGAATCGTGTTTCCGGTGAGTTCCATTGGGGTCCTTTGCTGGTTGCCGGTGAGGCTTACGTAGAATGAATGGGAATCCTTTATGGATAAGAGTACATCGCAATAGATGATGCGGAGATCGAGGAGGTTGCGGCTTATGCGGAGTGAGCTTTTGGCAATTCAAGTGGAGGCGGCGGCGCGGACGGCAGGGCTGGTGGTGGTTTCGAGCGAGACGGGCAATGAGGACGGCGACAGCGGGACGACGAAGTTCCTGCTGGCGCTGGCGGGAGATGCGGCCCCCAAAGATGAGAAGACGCTGTTGCTGGAGTTGAGCGAGCGGTTCGAGTTTGGGCGCCCCGATTTGAAGGATGGGGTTCGCGTGTACCTGGCGGAGGCGGCGAAACGGCTGAGGAACCCGAGGCCGGAGTGCGCGCTGACGCTGCACGGGATTCCGCTGAGTTTTGGGCGGTTTGGCTGGCCGTTCCATGAGTCGACCTCGGGTGCGGACACGTCGCTGGTGCACGGCGAGGTGCGGCTGGAGGACGGTGGCGAGAGCGTGCTTCATGCCAAGATTGCGGCGTCGATGACGGTGACGTTCCGCGAGGCGATGGGCGCGCCGGAGCAGCCGTTTGCCGAGGGATTTGTGTACAACGCGGTGCGCAAGACGATGGACCAGGGACAGTTGGAGTTGGTGAAGAGCGGGAACCGGCAGCCGGTGCCGCTGACGACGCGGTTCTACAGCGCGAAGCAGAAGACGTTCAGCTTCAATGATACGAATGAGGCGCAGAGGAAGGCGTTTCTGGCGGGGAAGGCGTTCTGGCTCTCCGGCGTGCTGGGCGAGGGCGCGCCGGTGTGGCTGCTGGACCCGAGGGACGCGCAGTATCTGAACTCGACGGTGGAGGAGCTGCGGAAGGCGGTTGCGGAGCTGACGGCGGAGGGGCTGGTGCAAGCGGATGCCGATGCGGAGTTTGGCGCGGCGACGGCGAAGTTGATGAGCCAGCGGGAGGCGTACGAGGCGGAGTTGGAGCAGACGCTGTCTGCGATTCGGCCTGCGTTCAACGAGGAGATGCGGCACGGGTTGACGAATATGTGAGCGGTGGGGAGAACAAGCAACGGCAAGGGCCAGAGTTTATTGGTAGAAAGGTACGGGCTGTTGCGTCTGGGCGAGCTTCGTCGGGGTTCCTTCGGCAGGCTCAGGACATGCTCTTCGACTGCGCGCTGCGCGCTTCGCTCAGGATGACAGAGTTGGGGAGGAGTTGGATGTTGCGACGAGCGATGATTGCGGCGGCCGGGCTGGCGTTTGTGCTGGGGGTTGGAAGAGCCGCAGCGCAGGATGTGGGAGCGGAGGAGCCGGGGGCGACGCGGGTGGCGCGCGCGGCGGAGGGGCCGGTGGATGGGCTGGTGCGGCAGGACGCGGATACGGTGGCGTTTTCGCTGGTGGGGAGGGCTGCGGCTGCGGAGAAGTCTGAGGCGGGCGCGAGCGGATCGGGTGCTGCTGGCGCAGCGGCGGCGAAGCTGTTGGTGCACGACTTTGACTTCAACGGCGAGCCGGTGGGGACGGACAAGGTGCATCTGAAGCAGGTGGCGCCGGGGGTGGTTGAGATCACCAGCGTGGCGTGGGAGGTGGGGTACTGGAGATTTAAGGTGAGGGACGCGGCGAGCTACTTCGGGCTGGGCGAGCGGTTCGATGTGCTGGACCACGCGCATACGGTGGTGAAGAACCTGTCGATGGACAATGCGGGGGTGAAGGGGAGTTCGAGCTACAAGCCGATTCCATTTTTCATGAGCACGACGGGCTATGGGCTTTGGGTGGATACGACCGGCGAGGCGACGTTCGATATGAACGCGAGCGAGCGGGACGAGGTGGTCGTCGATGTTACGGCGGCGAAGTTGCGGATTGTGCTGTTTGCCGGGCCGGAGTTTCCGGGGATCCTGGAGCGGTTTACTGCACTGGCGGGACGTGCGGTGGTGCCTCCTTATTGGGTGTTTGCGCCGTGGAAGGCGCGGGACTATCACCAGAATGCGGCGCAGGTTGCGGAGGATGTCGACCGCACGCGGGAGCTGGGGCTACCGGCGAGCGTGATCCTGATCGACTCGCCTTGGGCGGAGACTTATAACGACTACAAGTTCAATCCGAAGCAATTCGACGACGCGCCCGCGATGGTGAAACACATTCACGACGAGGGGTTCAAGCTGGTGCTGTGGCACACGCCGTGGATCAACGTGAAGAGCGATCCGCCGAAGGAGGCGGGATTCGAGGGGAAGATTGCGCCGTTGGCGGAGAACTATGCGGAGGCTGCGGAGCAGGGGTTGTTTGTGAAGAACCGCGACGGGAGCCCGTACGTGGGGCGGTGGTGGAAGGGCTTGGGGTCGCTGGTCGACTTCACTAACCCGAAGGCGAAGATGTGGTGGCAAGACCAGGTGCGGCAGGCGATTGCGGCGGGCGCGGATGGATTCAAGGACGACGACGCGGAGGGGAGCTTTCTGAGCGATGTGAAGTTTGCCGATGGGACGGACGCGCGGTTGATGCGCAATCGGTACGCGGTGCTTTATAACAACGCGATGGAGGAGCTGATCCAGAAGGACATGAAGGGGAATGGAGTGCTGTTTGCAAGAAGCGTTACGGTGGGGGCGAATGGGATTGGGTTTCTTTGGGGCGGAGACAACGAGGCGAGCTTCTCGACGGTGAACGGGCTGCCGACGGTGGTGACGGCGGGGCTGGGCGCGGGGTTGAGCGGGATGCCGCTGTGGACGGCGGACCTGGGCGGGTATGAGGCGACGGCGACCACTCCCGATGCGCGGCTGCTGGAGCGGTGGACGGAGTATGCGGCGTTCTCGCCGGTGATGGAGGTGATGTCGAGCGCGAACATCGGGCCTTGGGACTTTGACAGGAACGGGCCTGCGGGCGGACATGAGGCGCTGGACGTCTATCGAAAATATGCGGTGCTGAATATGAGCCTGTTTCCGTATCGCTACGCGGCGGCCGAGGAGGCGGCACGGACGGGGATGCCGATGATGCGCGCGCTGGCGTTGCTGTATCAGGACGACGCGCGGGCGCGTGCGGCGAAGGATGAGTATCTCTTTGGGCCGGACTTTTTGGTGGCTCCGGTGATTGATGAAGGGACGCAACGGGCGGTTTATCTGCCGGCGGGAGAGTGGGTGGACTACTGGACGGGCGCGGAGGTTGCGGGAGGGAAGGTTGTAGTGGCGGACGCGCCGCTGGATAGGATTCCGGTGTGGGCGCGGGCGGGGGCGGTGATCGCGAAGATCCCCGAGGACGTGATGACGCTGGTGTCGCAGAAGGAGAGCGGAAATACGGCGGTGAAGTCGCTGGACGACCAGCGAGTGTATGAGCTGATCGGAGGTGCGGGCGCGGCGGAGACGCGGAGCACGGACTTTGAGGGGCGGGTGGTGGTGCGAGGGGCGAGGTCGCTGAAGATCAGCGGAGGCCCGGCGGCGCGGGTGATTGTGCGTTGGAGGTTTGGTGCGTTGAAGAGCGCCACGGTGAATGGGGTTGAGGTGAAGGCGCAGATGGGAGCGGATGGGCCGTCGGTGGAGTTCGACCATGCGGCGGAGAGCGTGGTGGAGTGGGAGTAAGAACAGGGGCCAGTGGTCAGGGATCAGTTGTCAGTTGCAATGTGGGGCGGTCGCGGGTAGGATGCAAGCTAGAAACCGGCCTGCAAAGCAGGTGCGGGGGACAACGCTGGTTGAACCAACATTGAATGAACAGGGGTCCTGCTCGTATATATGGCTCGGTGTGCTGTCCGCCAGTTCGGAACGCCTAAAGAGCCACGGCAGGGTTCCGCCGTCTAAGGACGGGTTCACCAGCGCTTCGCCGCACGGCCCCGCGGGTCGGTTTTCTCTTGCTTTGAGGCGTCTCGGCGTGGGCTTTGCAGAGAAGGTGCGAGCTAGCGCGAGATTGGCGATGTTTTCTTCTGCGGAACAAAAACAAGCTACACAACATGCGGGGATTCTTCCCCTTCGGCAAGCTCAGGGTCAGAATGACAAATCATAATAAATGACAAGTCATACGAGGGGATGCGCTCCCACTGAAAGCGCATGGATGCGAGTTCAATGCTGGGTGGGAAGGATGTAGTCGATGCCGTCGAAGAACATGTTGCGCAAGGGAGGGCGGCGGCGGTCGGTGCGGGCCGAGTACAGGGCCACGCGCGGGGTGGAGGCGGAGCCGGAGGTTGTGTTGCCGGTTCTCGATCTCGATGAGGACACTGAGATCGAGGATGGGGTGCGGAGCTTTGTGGCTTCGACGGCGGCGGCGGGGATGCGGCTGGACGCGTATCTGGCGCAGTCGATCCCGGAGATCAGCAGGGCGCGGGTGCAGATGCTGATCGAGGCGGGACAGGTGCGGGTGGACGGCGCGGCGAGCGGCGCCGACGGTCCGGTGAAGGGCAAGCAGAAGATGCGCGGTGGCGAGGCGATCGAGATCGAGGGCGAGCCGCATCCGGCGCCGCTGCACGCTGTGCCGGAGGAGATTCCGCTGGACATTCTGTACGAGGACAAGTTCCTCGCCGTGGTGAACAAGCCGGCGGGGATGATGGNNACCTGGCGGTGGTCAACAAGCCGGCGGGGATGATGGTGCATGCGGGGGCAGGAAGTACGGATGAGGCGCGGAATCGCGGGACTCTGGTGAATGCGCTGCTGTTCCACATGGCGAAGCTGTCGTCCACACTGTCGGGGGCGGGCGGCGAGCTGCGGCCGGGGATTGTGCATCGGCTGGACAAGCAGACCAGCGGGGCGATTGTGGTGGCCAAGGACGACGCGACGCATCGCATGTTGGGGGAGATGTTCTCGGCGAGGCGCGTGGCGAAGACTTACATCGCGCTGCTGCATGGGGCGTTCAAGCAGGACACGTTGACGGTGGATCTGCCGATTGCGCGGGACCTGGTGAGGCGGACGCGGATGACAACGCGGCGCGCGGATGGGCGCAATGCGGTGTCGCACTTCACGGTGGTGGAGCGGCTGGCGACGCGCTACGGCGCGTTCACGCTGGTGGAGGTGAAGATCGAGACGGGAAGGACGCACCAGATCCGTGTTCATGCGCAGGCGCTGGGACATCCTGTGGTGGGCGATACGCTGTACGGCGCGCCGCGCATGATCGTGGCGAACAGACGAGAAGCAGATTCCTCCGCTGCGCTACGGAATGACAAAGAAAATGCGCTACGGAATGACAAACAAAAAAATCGGAATGACAAAACAGAGACAACGGAAGAGGCGAGCGTGGGGCTGGCGCGGAACTTTCTTCATGCGGCGCGCCTGGAGTTTGCGCATCCACGGGTTGCGGGCAAGACGGTGGCGGTGGATGCTCCGCTGCCAGGGGAGCTGGAGGAGTTTCTGGCGCTGCTGAGGACGAAGCGGGTGTGAGTTGGGTAGAATCATGCAAGTGAACAAAGTGAAGAGAACGAGCGAAATCGGCTGCGGTGTTGCGGAGTACGGGAAGATTATTCTTGCTGTATGCGCGGGGATGGTTCTGGCGGTTGCGGCAGCACCGGCGTGGGGACAGTCGGCGACGCAGGCTGCGGCTGCGCAGGATGCAGCGACTACGACGCTCAAGGTGCAGTCCAACGAGGTGGACCTGGTCTTTACCGTGACGGACAAGAACGGGAAGTTCATCACGGGCCTGCGCTCGCAGGACTTTGGGCTGCTGGATGACGGAAGGAAGCCAGAGTCGGTGCTGCACTTCTACTCGCAGACGAACCTGCCTCTGCGGGTGGGGATCCTGCTGGACACGAGCAGCTCGATCCGGCAGCGGTTCCAGTTCGAGCAGGACTCGGCGATCGCGTTCCTGCTGCAGGTGCTGCACCAGAACGACCGCGCGTTCGTGGAGGGCTTCGACGTTCAGACGGACGTGGAGCAGGGATTTTCCAGCAACATTGACCTGCTGGGCCAAGGAATCCACAGGCTGCGGCCGGGCGGCGGGACGGCGATGTACGACGCGCTCTACTCGGCGTGCAAGGACCAGATGCTGACGCTGCGCGAGGCGAGCGTGGTGCGCAAGGCGATCGTGCTGGTGTCGGACGGCGACGACAACTACAGCCACGCGCTGGAGACGGACGCGATCAAGGAGTGCCAGCGGGCGGACACGATTGTGTACGCGATCAGCACCGATGTGAGCCCGAGCCGGGACAAGGGCGACGACGTGCTGCGCCGGATCGCGGAGATGACCGGCGGTCAGGCCTTCTATCCGATCCGGAGCGAGGACGTGGCGCTGGGCTTCATCAGCATCGAGCAGGAGCTGCGCAGCCAGTACCTGCTGGAGTACCGGCCGGCGAACTTCAAGCAGGATGGGGCCTTTCGCACGATCTATCTGCACGCGCTCGACTCGAAGTACCACGTGCGGGCACATACGGGCTACTTCGCGCCGAGCAGCGTTCATGCGGATAAAAACGCATTCTGAGGTGTCCAAGAGGTGTCCCGTGTACGTGAAGCATAATCGCTTCTATGCAGACTGGCGTGACCGGCGCGGCAATCGAAGGCGGAAAGCCTTTACAACAGAAGTGGTGGCGCAAGCTTACGAGGATGCGCAGAAAGAACTCACGCACCCAAAAAAGCGAGGGGTGGGAAAACAGTCGCTCAAATCCTCATCCCGTACAGGGAAGCGATCAGCGACCATCGAAACCAAATCTGGTACGTCTGCCAGGCGTTCATCGCCGCAGTCGGCAGCGTCAGACCATGCGACCTCACAGTGCAGAACGTCCTCGAAGCCTTCGCGGTCGGGAACAAACACACGCAAGGTGTCCGGTACAGGTGGTCGAGCAGCTTCCGACAAATCCTGAGATTCCTTCAAGAGGAACACGGAGCGGCGAAACTCTGGCCATCGGTGCCAAAGGTGCAGGAACCCGCACCGCGCGCGGTCACGGCGACGATGGAAGAGCGCGAACGAATCCTCCGAGCTGCAAGCACTCGACTGCGCTGCTGGCTGCTGCTGTGCAGCGATCTCGCACTCCGCTCGACGACGGCGGCAAGGATTGCGCCAGAAAACTACAACCCAGAAACGCGGTCGATCACGTTCCAAACGAAGTTCGGAACGTGGCAAACCTTGCCGGTCACGGCGGAACTCGCCGAACTCTTCGCACGGGTACCAGCAACGGCAGACAGCGCAAAACCATACGTCATGCACCTAACCCACTGCGGCCACATCAAAGCGAACATGCTCCGCAAGGAACTCCGGAACGTGCTGGCCAGCGTCGGCATCACACGGCAACTCACGCCGCACGATCTGCGCCGCACCACAGCGGTCAAGGTGTTCGAGGTGACGCACGATCTCCGGGCCGTGCAAGCCGTCCTCGGGCACCGCAACCTCTCGCGACGCTGTACTATCTCGACCATCGCAACACGCCGGTGGCCGTCGAAAACCTCGAACTCGCCAAACTGAACCCGCACACGGAGGTCTTGCAATGAAGGTGACGATCACCACCGAACTAAACAGCAACAGCAGAATCCCGCCGTGGCTCATCGAGGCAGCGAACCACGCCGACCGATGCGGCGGAAAACTCACCATCACCACCGGCCAGGTCAAAAAGTCGATCAGCAAAAAACCGGTGAAGCCGTGAAGCTCACAACCTCAGAGTGGGTCGAGCGGTGCCTCGACGCTGCGCGTCGAGCGCACGATCAGGCAGTCGAGGCCAGAGGTAGGGAACACAGGCCCCTGATGGGAGGAAACGGCTACGCCGACCAGAGCGCGATCGACGAGGCACTGGACAGGCTGGGCGGCAAGGGGCCCGGTGGAAGATCGCCAGAGGAGGCGGCGACCGAAGGATTTCTCTGTGCAATGCCGCCGCTGGTGGACCGGGCGCACACAACGGCCTTTATCGCGTGCGTAGCGATCGGATTGCAGCACCGATACCTCACCGCACTCGAAGGCAAAAGCCTCATGTATTCAGCGCAGTTGGCACTCGCAGCCCACCGCCCGCGCCAAGCAAGACGCAGACCACCCCCCACCCCCACCCCTTCCGGGGTGGGAGCAAAAGTGGCGCGGACGGTCGGCAACTTCACGAGAGGACTGATCGATAGATGAAACAGCCATGGAAGGCAGGAGCGGTCTGGGAGGTCACCGGCTGGGTGTGGCGCGGCTGTGAGCCGCCCCACGCCCCACCGGCACGGCGTTGGCCGAGGCTGCCAACGCAACTCAGCCTGAAATTCACCGCGCCGCCAAGTGAAGCGTAGGGGCGGCGCGGTTTCCTGAGAACGGTTCCAGCCCAAACCGACTCATCGCCAGCAGTCTACCACCCCCCACCACCCCACCACCCCCCACCCCTAGCGGTCGAATCTTCGCAGACCACAATCAGCGGTGGTATCGTGGCTGCGGTGCCATGAGCGCCAGAGGAGGGATGGTGAATGACAACACGCAGAGCAACAAACGGCCAATTCGTTTCAACAACCAGACGGGCAAGCTCCACACGGTCCACGCGGTCGCGCCGACCGAAAAGCGACAGCCGGTCGGTGAGCCTGCCGGATGTGGGAAGCGACCGCACGCGAAAGGTGGAGATTCACCACCGACCGGAAGGCGCAATGCAGCCCGGCGATCACCGCACGCACCGCATCACACGGAAAGACCGGCAGACCGACAGCCGCAACCTCGGCAGGTAACCGAGAACATCAGCGACGCCGAGGCCGACCGGCGACGCCGGTACAGCTACGGCGCATAGCTGATTGCCAACGCGACGGAAGGCACGCGGCACAGAACGCCGCAGCCGGGGGCCTTTGCCCCCGGACCCCTGCGGAAAACATCGACAGCCAAAGCCGCGTCGGCAGGGTCGCGCCGTTCGTCGTCGGCTGGCGGGCCAGTACGCGGGCGGGTTGCGCCCGCTGGCCCTTGCCGCTCCGGCGTCGCCCATGTCCGAGCTTCGGCGGCGACACGGAGGAGTGCAAGCGCGGCAACGAACGCCGCGCCCTGGGGGCCTTTGCCCCCCGTCCCCTGCGGAAAACAAGCAACGGCAAACAGGCAACCGCGGCAGCCGCCAGAACGCCCGCTCGAGAACGCGGGCTGGCGCAGTCGCCGCTCCGCTGGCCTCGCTCCCGGCTGCGCCGGTCGCCCGAGATCCTCGTCAGTCCTGGCCGGGCGTCGTAGTCGCGCGGCTGCACAAACGCCGCGCTCCTCCGCCCTGCTGCTGTGGTGGTGCGCACTGTCGTCATCGGTGTGCGGCTCCCGCGCCGGTGCGTTCGGGCGCACGGCTCCGCCGTTCTTGCGCCCTTCACGCAAACACCGGTGCTCCGCCGCAGGCACGTGTGCGCCGCCCCCGCCGCATGGAACAAGAACGCGGCGGGGCTGTCGGCGCACCCCCGCTTCGCTCCCCGACGGAAGCACGCGGCCCCGCGCTCCGCCGCACCGTACGCGGCTCCCGCGCGCCCCCGCGTGCTACCACCATCAGCAGCCGGGCAGTTGAGAGAGGGAGAGTGGTGGCAGCATCGAGGAGAACAAACAACAACAAAGACGACGCGGCGGGGCCGCGCAGCTTCTCTCTCATCCCCGAACGAATGACAGGATCGCAGCCGCCTCAAGGGTATACGAGCGATCATCGGCGGGCGCGTGGGGTGCGCGTCTGGGCGTGTTCGGGCGGCGGCGAGGATCCGCCGCCTGCGCGATGACGCGCCTCTCGCCCAACTGCCGTCGCACCCCAGCCGCGTCCACCGAGACCTGATCGCCCTTGACCCGGCTGCAAACGCTCCTATCATTCCGGGGATGAGAGAGAAGCAAAAAACAACAGGTGTCCACTTTTTTCTGGACACCTGCGAAGGAGTGCGCTACAAAAGAGGTAGAACAGCAAGGCGCGACTCCGGGCACATACGGGCTACTTCGCGCCCAAGGCGGCGGAATAGAGCGGCTGGGCGATTAACTACCTAGCTATACCCCTCCCCCCGTGCTAATAGCGTAAAGTATTCAAAATATGCTACTTAAGCTCGCGCTAAGCGCGTGAGACGTATTAAAGGCGAAGATCTGTCTGGTTGCTGCTGCGTTGGTCATTCGGATATTTCCTTTGTGTGCGAAAAAGTCTCAAAGCCTTCAAAAAAAGCATGTTAAGTCTGGACTTGGTCTGGATTGAGTCTGGACTAAGTCTGGACTTCGTTACGACGGTTGAGGGTTAAAAACGAAGACCCGGCGCGGTTGGCCGGGTCTGTTTGGTTTTGCTTACTGATTTAATTATACGCGCTGGGGCATAACTAGTATGCCAACTATTTTTATGGTGGAAGTGGTTTAGTTGGTGTTAGTTAGGTGGATTTTTTGGTTTCGAGGGTCTTGACAGAAAAAACAGGGGTCAGGGCGGGTGGTTTGCGCGGGGCACGGGAGGGGGTGGGTCGGGCAGAAACCAGGTCTCCGCGGCGAGAGCTGGGGCACACGGCTAGCCATATTGGGGTTAATATCATACTGACGGTGCGGAAATGGTGGACAACCGTACACCCGAGAGTCGCAGCGCACTTATGTCGCGGATCGGATCGAAGAATACCGCGCCCGAGATTGCTGTCCGTAAGCTACTTTTTTCCATGGGATACAGGTTTCGGCTGCATCGATCCGAGTTGCCAGGCACACCTGACATCGTCTTTATCGGTCGCCGCAAGATCATCTTTGTCCACGGCTGCTTTTGGCACGCTCATGGGTGCAAAATTGGCCGTCCACCTAAATCGCGGGTCGATTTTTGGCAGGCTAAACTAAAGCGTAATTCAGATCGAGATCGGGAGAATGAACGCGCACTTCGACGCCAGGGCTGGGACGTGCTCACATTGTGGCAGTGCGAGACCAGGGATGTTGCGCTGTTGAGGAGAAAGGCAATGGACTTTCTAGAATCGTAAGCAATTTTCCGATCGACATTTGGAAATACTTCCTGTAGCCTATGCAATAGATAATTCTGGAGGATGGATGATTAGACCGATTGGAATCGACTTGTTCGCTGGGGCTGGAGGCTTGAGCCTCGGCTTCGAACAAGCTGGTTTCGATGTTATAGCTGCGGTCGAGATCGATCCCATCCATGCTGCCGTGCATCAATTCAACTTTCCTCGCTGCGTGGTAGTGCCTCGTTCAATAGTCAAGGTGACCGGCGCCGAACTGAGAAAAATTGCTGGAATTGGTAGCCGGGACATTGACGTTGTTTTTGGTGGGGCTCCCTGCCAAGGATTCTCTCTGATTGGCCATCGTATTCTCGACGATCCTCGCAATGCGCTGGTGCAGGAATTTGTGCGCGTAGTGGGGGAGCTAAAGGCCTCATATTTTGTGTTTGAGAATGTAAAAGGCTTGACCGTTGGAAACCATCGTTCCTTTCTCAACGAACTAATCGAAGCTTTCGACGCGATTGGCTACGACGTTCGTCTGCCATGGAATGTTCTCGATGCGGCTAATTATGGAGTTCCCCAGCACAGAGAGCGGCTGATTTTATTCGGTGCTCGCAAGGGGCTTCCTCTCCCTGAGTATCCTTTTCCGTCAACTCGTGCGGCGGATGTTTCCCTGCCTCGCCGATTGCCGAAAGGACCAACTTGCAGGGATGCTATCGGAGATCTTCCCGATGCGGACAGTTTCGAGGCTCTCCTGGAGAGCGATCAGGTGACGGTGAACGCATGGGGAAAGCCTAGCATTTATGCACGGGAATTGCGTTGTCAAGAGGAAGATGCCTGGCACTATGGCTATCGACGCGAATGGAACCCCAAGTTGCTTACTTCGAGCAACAGGACTGAGCACACGGTAATTTCGCAAAGACGCTTTGCGCGGACTGTGCCTGGCGAGGTCGAGCCTATCTCGCGGTTTTTCAGGCTACCGCCGGATGGTCTTAGCAATACCCTGCGCGCTGGAACAGATGCTTCGCGAGGTGCTTTTACAAGCCCACGCCCCATCCATTACACATTGCAGCGTTGCGTGACCGTGCGAGAGATGGCACGCCTTCATGGATTCCCCGATTGGTTCCGCTTTCACGCAACAAAGTGGCACGGTGCTCGCCAGATAGGAAATTCGGTTCCCCCGCCTTTGGCCAGGGCCGTCGCTACTCAGGTTATAAGGGTTCTCGATGACCGGAAGGCGCTGCGACCAAACGAAAAGATTGCACTCGGCGATACTTCCCTTTTATATATGGGGATGTCGGAAGCCTCTGAACATTTCGGTATTGCAGTACCGATCGCTCAGAGAAACCGCAAAAGCGGAGCGAAGAAACGCAGGCAGTATGAGATCGAGATGTTTACGGTTTGTGAGGAGGCCATCGTTGCCTGAAAGTCAAGAAAACCGATATAAGCGGCTTCTGGAGCATATCTTTTTCGATAAGAAGTTCGGCGCATACAAGAAAGGCGACAAAGAAATAGAGTTCGCACGCGGAGACCTCGAACGTGCGGCTAAGGCTCTGCGGATCGATCTTCCAAAGAACCTTGGCGACGTTGTATATGCCATTCGGTATCGGACGGCGCTGCCTAAGAAAATTATTGAGATACAGCCGGAAGAGATGGAATGGGTTATCGAGGGCGTTGGTCGCGCCCGCTATAAATTCTGCCTGGTTCCGATCAATAGGATTGTCCCCAACCCTCAATTGAGGGCGATCAAGGTTCCGGATGCTACTCCGGAGATCATTGCTGCCTATGCGCTCAACGACGAGCAAGCCCTGTTGGCAAAGGTTCGATATAACCGTCTGATCGATATCTTTCTCGGAGTGACTGCTTATTCACTTCAGAACCATATGCGCACAACAGTAAAGAGCATAGGTCAGATAGAGATCGACGAGGTTTATGTTGCTCTCGACCGGCAGGGCGTCCAGTATGTGATACCTGTCCAGGCAAAGGGTGGCAAGGACCAGCTTTCAGTAGTACAAGCAAAGCAGGACTTGGCCTGTTGCGCCGAAAAGTTTCCTGCGCTGGTATGCCGATCTGTTTCGGCACAGTTTATGGACGACAGCAAGATCGCGATGTTTGAACTGGCAGTCGAAGACGAGCGGGTTGTGATTGCCGAGGAAAGACACTATCGGCTTGTTCCGGCCGTTGAAATCAGCCCTGAAGACTTACAGGCATACCGGAAGAAATAGACTATGCGCTTTACTGCGCAGTCGGAAACTTCGCCGCTAGCGGTACTGCTCGATGCGGGAGAGGAGGTGGAGTTTGCGGGCGGGGGGGAGGAAGCTGGCTTCGACGGAGTTGGCGGCGAGCTCGCGGAGCTGGTCGAGGGAGAAGCCGAAGTGGGAGTGGGCGAGGGCGTACTCGTCGAGCAGGCTCGCGCCGAACATGGGTGGGTCGTCGGAGTTGAGGGTGACCATGAGGCCGAGGTCGAAGTAGGCGCGCAGGGGGTGGTCGTCGAGGGCGGGACAGCAGCCGGTGCGGAGGTTGGAGGTGACGCAGAGTTCGACGGGGAGCTGGCGGGCGGCGAGGACCTGCATGAGTTCGGGGTCGTGGTGGGCGGCGAGGGCGTGGCCGATGCGCTCGGCGCCGATGTTGATGGCGGACCAGATGCTTGCGGGGCCTTCGATGAGGCCACCGGTTTCGCCGGCGTGGGCGGTGAGGCGAAGGCCGGCGGCGCGCGCCTCGGCGTAGAGGTCTTTGAAGAGGGATGCGGGGCCGCGGGCCTCGTCTCCGCCGATGCCGATGCCGACGATGGAGGGGAATTGGGCGTGGAGTTCGGCGGCCTTGCGGAAGACGCGGGCAGCCTCTTCGGGGCCGAAGTTGCGTACGGCGTCGATGAGCCAGTAGATGGTGGTGCCGAACTCGCTCTCGGCGCGCAGGCGGCCGTGCTCGATGGCTTCGACGAAGGGTTCAACGGCGGTGTGCTTCCAGTGGTAGAGGATGCCGAAGGAGATGTAGACCTCGGCGTGGACGATGCCCTGGGCAGCGAGGGCGCGGACCATGTTGTAGGTGATGAGTTCGTAGTCGGCGGGGGTGCGGAGGCGCTCGGTGACGGACTTGAAGGAGGAGAGGAAGCCGAGGAAGTCGGCGTAGGTGTAGAGGCCGCGAGCGTCGTCGAGGGTGAGTGGGTCGGGGTCGTTGCGGCGGGAGAGCAAGACGAGGGTTTCGGGCTCGATGGTGCCCTCGAGATGGAGATGGAGCTCGACCTTGGGGAGATTGCGCAGCCAGGTTGGGAGGTCGAACGGGGGGGTGGGCGGCTTGCGGCTGGTGGTCATCTACCGGATCGCCTTGGCCTTAGACTTGAGGCGTTGCATGACGAGGGGGGGGACGAGGGAGCTGACGTCTCCGCCGAGATTGAAGACTCCCTTGATGAGGCGCGAGCTGACGTAGGTGTACTGCTCGGTGGGCATCATGAAGAGGGTCTCGAGGGAGGGGTCGAGCTTGCGGTTCATCATGGCCATGGGGAACTCGTACTCGTAGTCGGAGATGGCGCGGATGCCGCGCAGGACGGCCTTGGCGTGCTGGGCGTGACAGAAGTCGACCAGCAGACCGTTGAAGGTGGTGACGGAGACGTTGGTGAAGCCGGAGGTGGCGATGGCTTCGGCGATCATCTCTGTGCGCTCGTCGACGGAGAAGAGAGGGACGCCCTTGTCGGAGTTGCGCAGGATGGCGACGACCAGCTCGTCGACGATGTTGGAGCCGCGCTCGATCAGGTCGAGATGGCCGTTGGTGAGAGGATCGAATGTGCCGGGATAGACTGCCTTGACGAATTTCATGGCTAGAAGCAGGATACCTCAGCCGGCGACGAGGCCTGCCGTAAAATAATGCGTTGCGGGCGTAGACTTCCACGCAGCGGCTTTCGTCTGTCCTAGTAGAGCATTTTTCGGAATACACGTAGACTTTTCGAAGATCATGCAAGGTGGATTTTCTTGAGGAAAATCCACTGGAATTCGGTGGCTCCGGTCTACACCAATTCCGAAAATGCTCTAGCCGCAGGAAATGAGCAGGCGGCGCGCCATCCGGGCCGGCGGGAGCCGTGCAGCCCCGGCGGGAGCCGCCCAGCAAATGGGGGCCGCAGGAACGCTTATGGGGCATGAAGGGGTACGGATGTTTCCATCGACGAGCCTGTCCCTGGGGGCCGAGGCGCGCAGTACGCCGCTTGACGATCTGGAGAACGTGGTGGCGCTGTACCAGCCGCGAGTCTTCCGCTTCCTGCTGGCGACGCTGCGCGACCGCGACGCCGCCGAGACCCTGACGCAGGAGACGTTCCTGCGGGCATGGAGCGCGCGCGCCAGATTCCGCGAGGACTGCTCGCTGGCGACGTGGTTGATCCGGATTGCGCTGAACCTGGCGCGCGACCACACGCGGACGAGGCGGTTCCGCTTCTGGAAGCGCGTCTCGGCGAGCGCAGTGGATGCGGCGGAGGTTGCGGCGTTCGTTCCCACGCACGACCGGTCGGTCGAGGCTCACCTGATCGCGCAGCAGCAGGTGGCAGGGATATTGGAGACGGTGGCTGGGCTCTCCAACCGGCAGCGCTCGATCTTTCTGCTGCGGTTTATGGAGGAGATGGAGATTCCGGAGATTGCGGCTGTTATAGGCCTGCCGCTGGGGACGGTGAAGAGCCACCTGTACCGCGCGCTGGCCGTGGTTCGCGCGCAACACGACATGCACGGCGCAACATCGCGCAACCAACCACCGCGCAATGCAACCATGCGCAACGCAACAACCAAGGAGATGCAATGACTCCTCAAGCGAGAACGGAAGAAGCGGCAGGGCAACACGGGGACGGCGCTGCAATGCTGGGCGAGAACCACCTGACGGGCGAACAGTTCGGCGAGCTGATGGCCGGGACGACGGAGGCCGCGGGAGGTGAGCTTGCGCTGGCCGAGGCGCACCTGCTGGTGTGCGAGCAGTGCGCGGCGGAGCTTGCCAGCCTGAGGGAGGCGATCTGCTTCTACCGCGAGGCAAGCATCGCCTACGCCGACGAAGAGCTGCGGCAGAGGCCGCGATGGATCCTTCCGGCGCGGAGTTCATCCCCGCGATCGCTTGTGCCCGCGTACTGGGTGGCCGCTGCGGCCATGTTACTGACCGCGCTGTTTCCCTTGCAGGTGATGCGCCGGCACAGCGTTGCGCCGGCGGCAGCGAGCGTCTCCAGTGTTGCGGCCAGCGATGCAGGCCGCGATGCGCAATCCGACGAGGCACTGCTGGAGGACGTCAACAGCGAGATCTCCGCCTCGGTGCCAACCTCCATGCAGGCGCTGGCCGATCCAAGCGATGATGCCAGCACGGCCAGCATCGCGACATCCGATACGACTTCGAACCAAAGGAAGGACTAACCATGACTCCACGAATGACTCTCAGCCCACTGTTTGCCCTCGCCGCATTTGCTCTTTGCGGCTCGATCGCGCTTGCGCAATCGGCGCCAGCGCAGCAGACACCCGCAGCGCCGGCGGCGGCAGCTCCGGCGGCTCCCGCGTCAGCTCCCGCAGCCGCGCCCATTGAACGGCAACCGCCGTCGGGCCCCGGAGAGATGCGGCCTGGAATGATGCCTGGGATGCGGCCTGAGATGATGCAGCGCAAAGAGCCGGGCAACTTCCGCGGCAATGTACGCGGCGAATTCCATGGACCGCAGGACGGCGGCGTGGAGGGGGGATTCCACGTTGCGCCCGGCGGAATGTGGTGGAAGAGTCCCGCAGTGGTGCAGCGGCTGACACTGACGCCCGAGCAGACCAAGAAGATGGACGGCATCTTTCAGCAGAGCCGTCTCCGTCTGATCGACCTGAAGGCGAACGTGGAGAAACAGAATGCGCTGCTGGAGCCGCTGCTGAGCGCCAACCCGCCAGACACGGTCAAGGCCTTGGCGCAGATCGACAAGGTGGCCGAGGCGCGCGCGGAGCTGGAGAAGGCAGACGGCAGAATGCTGCTTGGCATCCGCGGGGTGCTTAAGCCTGAACAGTGGACCAAACTGCAAGAGGGTCGCGGTGAGGGCGGATTCGGCGGGCCCGGTCCGGGTGGACCCGGCGGACCTGGCGGACCCGGCGCGAATCATTTTGTTGCGCCTGCGCCGCAGTTCTGACTGCGCGGTCCGATTCTGCGATCTGAAGACTTTTCAGGGTCTGAAGTTGCGCGGTGAGGGATGTACGAGCAAAGCAAAAACCCGCCAGTTCGGCGGGCTTTGCTTTTGGAATACTGGTGCATCGCGGTTGAATTATTCCGGTGCGCGCTATTTGCGGCCCTTGACGGCTTCGTGGGCGGCGACCGTGGCGCCGGCTGGGACGGGTGGAATCTCGGCAGTAATAATTGCGGCGCCGATGCCGAGCTTCTTGCGTAGCTCGGAGTCGACGCGCGCGAAGACTTCTTTATTCTCCTTGAGGAATGCGCGCACGTTCTCGCGGCCCTGGCCGATGCGCTGGCTGTCGTGGCTGAACCAGGCGCCCGACTTCTCCACCACGCCCGCCTTCACGCCGAGATCGATCAGCTCGCCCACCTTGCTGATGCCCTCGCCATACATGATGTCGAACTCCACCTGGCGGAACGGCGGCGCCAGCTTGTTCTTCACCACCTTCACCCGGGTCTGGTTGCCGACCATCTCCTCGCGGTCCTTGATCTGGCCGATGCGGCGGATCTCCAGGCGGACCGAGGCGTAGAATTTCAGCGCGTTGCCACCCGTGGTGGTTTCCGGATTGCCGAACATCACGCCGATCTTCATGCGTATCTGGTTGAGGAAGATCAGCATGGTCTTGCTGCGGCTGACGCTGCCGGTGATCTTGCGCAGCGCCTGGCTCATCAGCCGCGCGTGCAGGCCCATGTGGCTGTCGCCCATCTCGCCTTCCAGCTCGGCGCGCGGCACCAGGGCGGCGACGCTGTCGATCACCAGCACGTCGATCGCGCCGGAGCGGACCAGGGTGTCGCAGATCTCCAGCGCCTGTTCGCCGGAATCGGGCTGGCTGAGCAACAGGTTGTCCACATCCACGCCGAGCTTGCGGGCATAGATCGGGTCCAGCGCGTGTTCCGCGTCGATGAAGGCGCAGGTGCCACCCAGCCGCTGCGCCTCGGCGATGGCGTGCAGCGCCAGCGTGGTCTTGCCCGAGCTTTCCGGCCCGTAGATCTCCAGGACGCGCCCGCGCGGCAGGCCGCCGATACCGAGCGCCAGATCGAGCCCGAGCGAACCCGAAGGGATCACCTCGATATGCTCGTCGCCGGTCCGCGCACCCATGCGCATGATCGAGCCCTTGCCGAAAGCCCGCTCGATCTGAGCCATCGCGGCATCGAGCGCCTTGTTCTTGTCCATGGTGATCCCCGTCCTATGGCCTGACTACAACCATTGAGTTAGTTCGACGCATTCCACTCGCTCACAGATTGTCCACATACCATCGTGCAACACAAGAGAACAGAGTCGCAACCACGCCGACGTTTTATCATTAAGAGTGTGTTTGCGTTATGTTCTCGTTTTCGCCGAAAAACAAGAACTATCTGCGAACATCGCCAGTGGCAGAACCAGCACCAAAATCCGTGGCCGCATCCATGATAAAGGCGCCGGTCTGGACCAGCCGGTCAAGCCGCGCCACCAGCTCTTTCGGACCATAAGGCTTTGGCAGAAAAGCGATATTGTCCCGGGCAAGATCGCGGCGCAGCGTCTCCTCGGCATAGCCGGACACCAGGATCGCCGGCAGATCCGGGCGTTGCGTCCGCACTATCCGCACCACCGCCACACCGTCCATCCCCGGTAACACCATGTCCGCGACCACCGCGGCCAGCGCCGCGGCCTCGGCCGGAGCCGCGGCCAGCAGCTCCAGCGCCGCCTCGCCCGAGTCGGCCGCCAGCACCCGCCAGCCAAGCCGGGTCAGCACCTGCTCGGCCAGCCGGCGCACCAGTTCCTCGTCCTCGATCAGCAGCACCGTCCGGCCATCCCGGGGTTCGGCGGCAGGCGGCGCGACGGTCTCCGGGACGTCCTCCGGGACGCCATGGCACGGCAGATAAACGCTGAACGCCGTCCCCTGCCCCGGCTGGCTCTCCACCGTCATCAGGCCGCCGGACTGGCGGACGATGCCGTGCGCGGTGGACAGCCCGAGCCCGCTGCCGCCCTGATCGTGTCGCGTGGTGAAGAACGGATCGAAGATGCGCCCCAGCAGATCGGGCGGAATGCCGATGCCGGTATCCCGCACCTCGATCGCCACGTAGCGACCGGGCGGGATGGTGTCCCGCCCGTATGTCAGCGGCCGGTGCAGCGTGGCATCGAAGCTGCGCAGCGTCAGCGTTCCACCCGCCGGCATCGCGTTGCGCGCGTTCACCGCCAGATTGACCAGCACCTGATCGAGCTGCGTCGGATCGACCCGCACCAGCCGCCCCGGCGCCTGCAGATCGAGTGTCAGCCGGACCCGCCCACCGAGCAGACGGCCCAGCATGGCGGAAAGATCGCGGGCCGCCTCGTCCACGGCCATGGCGCGCGGCTGCGGCGTCTGCGGCCGGCCGAAGGCGAGCAACTGGCGCACCAGCGCCGCCCCGCGCGCGGCGGTCGCCTGGATCTGCCCCGCGTCCTTCCGCGTCTGTTCGTCCGCCTCGGCGCGGTCCAGGATCGCCTCGGCCGCCCCGACGATCACGGTCAGCAGATTGTTGAAATCATGCGCGATACCGCCCGCCAGTTCGCCGACCGCGCGCAGCTTCTGGGCGTGCGCCAGTTCCGCCTCCAGCCGCTCGATCAGCAGTTCCGTCCGGCGTCCTCGCGGCAAGTCCGGCGACGTCATTGGACCATCCCCCGCACCCGTGCGTTCAATCGCCAGACATAGGCGATGATCTCCGCCACCGCCTGAT
>PKWU01000060.1 GCA_003132145.1 Granulicella sp. | reverse complement strand
TCGATTCCCAGCCTGTCGTGCAGGAGATTCAATTTTGAAACAACGCCGTTTGCTTGTTGCCTTGCTGGCGTCATTTGTCATACCGTCCTTTGGACAGTCGACTGCACCATACCAGAATCCAAGTCTGCCGCCGGAACAACGCGCTGCGGACATCGTAAGCCGGATGACGCTCGAAGAGAAGGTTCTGCAGATGCAGAACAGTGCCCCTGCAATTCCGCGACTTGGCATACCTGTCTACAACTGGTGGAACGAGGCTTTGCATGGAGTGGCGACTGGCCGTGCGACGGTCTTTCCCCAGGCGATTGCGTTGGGATCGACGTGGGACGCTGACCTGGTGCATCGAGTGGGGGACGCGATCTCGACCGAAGCGCGGGCTAAATACAACGAGGCCCAGCGCCAGCCGCCGGTTCAGGAAGTGGCGCCGGGGGCCGCACCGGGCCGCACGGCGGGGCTGACGTACTGGTCGCCGAACATCAACATCTTTCGCGATCCGCGCTGGGGCCGGGGACAGGAGACCTATGGTGAGGACCCGTATCTCACCAGCCGCATGGGCGTTGCATTTGTGACCGGAATGCAGGGCGACGATCCGCACTATCTGAAGGTGATTGCCACGCCCAAGCACTATGCCGTGCACAGCGGCCCGGAGCCACTGCGGCATGTCTTTGACGCCAAGGTGAGCGAGTACGACCTGCAGCACACGTATCTGCCGGCGTTCAAAGCGGCCATCGTCGAAGGCAAGGCCGACTCCATCATGTGCGTGTACAACTCGGTGAACGGGGCTCCGGGATGCGCCAATGACGACCTGCTCGAAAAGCGGCTGCGCGAGCAGTGGGGCTTCAAAGGCTATGTGGTGAGCGACTGCGGCGCGGTGGGCGATATTTATCGCAGCCACAAGTATGTCGCCACGGAAGGCGACGCCGCCGTGGCCGCGGTAAAGGCGGGCACGGACCTGACCTGCGGTGGCGAGTATCGCACCCTGGTCGATGAGGTGAAGGCCGGCCATATTACGGAGGCCGAAATCACGCGGGCGGCGGAGCGGCTGTTTGCGGCGCGCTTTCGGCTGGGGATGTTCGATCCGCCAGAACGTGTGCCGTACTCCAAAATCCCGTCTTCGGAGAATGACTCCGTCGAGCACAGGCAACTGGCGCTGACGGCTGAGCGCGAGGCGATCGTTTTGCTGAAGAACCAGGACGGTTTCCTGCCGCTCAAGGCATCCGTCCACACCATCGCTGTCATCGGGCCGTCGGCGGACGATCCGGTCGGCCTGCTGGGGAATTACAACGGAATCTCCTCGAAGCAGGTAACCCCGCTGGAAGGAATTGCTAAACAGTTCTCTTCAGACAAGGTAGAGTTCGCCCTGGGGGCAACTTATACGGCTTCCACTCCGGCCCTGGTATCCTCCGACGCCCTTGCGCCTCCTCAAGGAAGCGGCCACGGGCTGCTGGCTGAGTACTACGACAACCCTGACTTTCAGGGAGAGCCGAAGCTGCGCCGCACGGAGTCTCGCCTCTATTACGACGCGAATATGGAAGAGCCTGCCGTCGTAGCTGCGATCAACGGCAACAAGTATTCGATCCGCTGGACCGGAACGATCACCGCGCCGGGGACGGGAGACTATGTAGTCACAGCGGGGACGGGGCAATGGAATCGAGACGGCAAGGTCCGGCTGTTCCTCGATGGCAAAGAGCTTGGCTCCGCTGCACCGGGCGGTCCTCGTCCCACCGGGCTGGGACCGGGGCAAGGGCAGGGGATGCGACGCGCTGGGGCGACGCCGATCCACCTGGAGGGCGGCCACAGCTACTCGGTGCGGGTGGAGTATCAGCAGAACGGTCCGGGAGGTGGAGCGGTGCTGGATTGGATCCCACCGGCCGGGGCGCTGCTCGAACAGGCGGAGAACCTGGCCAAGAATGCGGATGCGGTGCTGGTCTTCGCCGGGCTCAATTCTTCGCTCGAAGGCGAAGGTCATGATCGCAGCAGCATCGATCTGCCGGAACCGCAGGAAAGCATGGTGAAGGCGATGGTCGCAACTGGCAAGCCGGTGGTCGTAGTGCTGACCGGTGGCAGCGCGATCGCTGCAAACTCAGAGGCCGCGAATGCGACCGCCCTACTTTCGGCCTGGTATGGCGGTGAGGAGACGGGAACGGCCATTGCTGAGACTCTGGGGGGAGTCAATAACCCAGCGGGCCGCCTGCCGGTGACCTTCTATAAGAGCCTGGACCAGCTGCCCGCCTTCACCGATTACTCCATGAAGGGCCGCACCTATCGCTACTTCACGGGTGAGCCGCTGTACCCGTTCGGCTATGGGTTGAGCTATTCGAGCTTTGCGTATTCGGGCCTGAAGGCGAGACGCACGGCAAGCGGTGCGCAGATCCGCGCCACCGTGAAGAACACCTCTTCCCGCGATGGCGATGAGGTGGTCCAACTGTACGTCAGTGGCGGGCCTGGCGAGGAGATCCGCAGCCTGCGCGGGTTCCAACGCATTCATCTGCGCGCGGGCGAGAGCCGCGAGGTAAGATTTACACTGGGCCGTGAAGATATTCCGCAGGCCAAGTTAGACATCAGCGTCGGCGGCGGACAGCCGCTCAGCGGCACACCGTCCGTGAAGGGATCTCTGTAGTGCAGTGTGGCTGGCCTCCTTTCACCGCGACCAGCTCCTGAACGCTTTGGATTTGGAGTTGACCGCATGAGCATG
>PKWU01000030.1 GCA_003132145.1 Granulicella sp. | reverse complement strand
CCCGCCGCGTCACCGCCTACACCATCGCCCTGGCCCGCGAGTTCGGCCTCGACCAGGAGAAGCTGCGCATCATCGCGCGCGGCGCCTTCCTGCACGACATCGGCAAGATCTCCACCCCCGACGCCATCCTGCTCAAACGCGGAGCGCTCACCCCCCAGGAGACAGAGATCATGCGCCAGCACTGCGTGCGCGGATACGAGATGGTGCACAAGATCCCCTTCCTGCAAGACGCCGCCGAGATTGTCTACGCCCACCAGGAGAACTTCGACGGCTCCGGCTACCCACGCGGCCTGCGCGGCGAAGAGATCCCGCTCGGCGCGCGCATCTTCGCCATAGCCGACACGCTCGACGCCATCACCTCCAACCGCCCCTACCGCAAGGGACTCAGCTTCGCCCAGGCCCGCGAAGAGATCGCGCACTGTAGCGGAAGCCAGTTCGATCCGCAGATCGTCAAAATCTTCCTCGGCATGCCCCTCGAACTGTGGAGCGACATACGCAAAGAGGTGGAACATGCCCCCGCCGGTACCTTCGGCGTGACCCTGTAGAACCGCGCCGCTGTCAATTTCGAAGCCGCGCCGGTTGCGTCCAGTAGACCGCGCGGCCTACCATCGGCTTGCGATCCACTCGCCGAGGTCGGACCCCATGCAACCCACCAAACAGAAGCTCTCCGAAAAACAACTTCACGACCTGCTGACCGAGCTGCCCGAGTGGGCGCTCGAAGACGGCAAGCTCGTCCGCAACTGGACGCTGCCCACCTTCGTCGAGGCCATGGCCTTCGTCAACCGCGTGGCCGGCATCGCCGAAGAGGCGCAGCACCACCCCGACATCGACATCCGCTACAACCTCGTCAGGCTTGCGCTGGTCTCGCACGACGCCGGCGGCATCACAGCGCGCGATGCCCGGATGGCGCGCCAACTCAGCGCCGCCTTCCCCACCACTGCCACCTGAGCCATCCCGCGCCCCCCCACCCCGTTTGCGTGTTACTCTTGTAATCCAGAGCGGAGTCCGCTCCCAAGTTTCGGCCAGAACCGGGAAATCCGGTACCCTTGGTCGATTAAGTTGCGTCACTGGCCTCCCGGCACGGACAATCGACCGTTCGTGCCGCCTTTTTTTGGCAAACCAGCCAATTACGCCCCCCGTTACATTTTTTATTCGCACCTGTGACAAAAATCCTGCATCCCATCTACAATCAGCGATAAGCTAGATGAATCAGCGATAAGCTAGATGTAGCGCACATGCCCCAAGGAGACAACACGATGACAAAAGCCGATCTGGTCGATAAAGTAACCGCCCTCGGAGACCTCACCCGCCGCGATGGCGAGATCATCGTCGATACCCTCTTCGAGTCCGTCATCGGAGCGCTGAAGTCCGGCGACAAGATCGAGATCCGCGGCTTTGGCAGCTTCCGCACGCGCCAGCGCAACTCCCGCATCGGACGCAACCCCAAGACCGGCGAGCGCGTCGATGTGCCGGCCAAGCGCGTCCCCTTCTTCAAGCCATCGAAGGAGCTGCGCGACTCGGTCAACCCCGGCGGAGCCAAGAGCCCGCTAATCGCCAAGGCCGTCAGCACCGACCCCGTCGACCCTCACCACCCACCGGCCATGTAGTCCCCGCGCACACAAGCTCTGAGAAGACAAAGAGACGGCGCATCGGGCCGTCTCTTTGCTCGTTCTACGCAATCATCCTGATCTACACAAACGTTTGCCGCACTCCCTTACGCTTGTCATTCTGACCCTGAGCTTGCGAAGGGGAAGAATCCCCGCATTTCTCTTGTTCGATACCGCTCGCGGGAACCAGCAGCGTCGATCTTTCCCTATACGACGTTCAGCCCGCTCTTGGCCGCCGCCACAAACTCCGTCGCCGTCTTCACGATGAAGTCCAGCATCTCCCGCGTCAGCCCCGGATAGACCCCGATCCAGAAGACCTGGTTCATCACGAAGTCGGTGTTTGTCAGCTCGCCCACCACGCGCGATTCCCAGCCCTCATACGCCGGCTGACGCAGCAGGTTCCCGGCGAACATCAGCCGCGTTCCTATCTTCCGCGCCTCCAGCGCGCCGGTCAGCTCGTCGCGCGTAAACGGGGCCTCAGCGCGGACGCCGATAGGAAACCCAAACCAGCTCGGGTCGGAACCCTCGCTCGCCTCGGGCAGAATCAGAAACTCCTCCAGCGGCTTCAGCGCGGCACGGAGATAGGCGAAATTCTCCTTGCGCCGCGCGATGAAGTGCGGCAGCTTGGCGATCTGCGACAGCCCCAGCGCCGCCGCCATCTCGGTCGTCTTCAGGTTGTAACCGATGTGCGAGTAGGTGTACTTGTGGTCGTATCCGCAGGGCAGCGTTCCCAGTTGCCAGTCGAATCGCTTGCCGCAGGTGTTGTCCTTGCCCGGCTCGCACCAGCAGTCGCGCCCCCAGTCGCGGAAACTGTCGATGAGCACCTGCAGGTTCAGCTTGTCGGTCAGCACCGCGCCGCCCTCGCCCATCGTGATGTGGTGCGCGGGATAAAAACTCACCGTAGCGATGTCGCCAAACGTCCCCACCTTGCGCCCCTTGTAGGTCGAGCCCAGCGCGTCGCAGCAGTCCTCGATCAGCCACAGGTTGTACTTCCTACAGAACGCCGTCACCGCGTCGAGGTCGAAGACGTTGCCCAGCGTGTGCGCCAGCATCACCGCCTTCATCTTCGGGCTGTAGGCAGCTTCCAGCTTGGTCGCGTCGATCTCATACGTCGGCAGCGTTACATCGACGAAGACGGGAACCAGCCGGTTCTGAAAGATCGGGTTCACCGTCGTGGGAAATCCTGCCGCAACGGTCAACACCTCGTCGCCCGGCTTCAGTTGCCGCGCGCCCAGCTTGGGCGAGGTCAGTGCACTCAGCGCGGCAAGGTTCGCGCTCGATCCTGAGTTCACCAGGCTCGCCGAACGTACGCCGACAAACTTCGCCAGCCGTCGCTCGAACTCCTTGGCAAAGCGTCCCGTCGTGAACCACCCGTCGAGCGCCGAGTCCACCACCGAGCAGATGTCTTCCGCTCCAATCACCTTGCCCGACACCGGAACCACCGACGTCCCCGGCACAAACTCCCGCGCCGGAAACTTCAGGGCATGATACTGCGCCGTCAACTCCAGAATCTGCCGTCGTAGCTCTTCCGCCATATCGCTCATAAGCTTTAAGAATACACACCCGGAGCGGCCATCCCTAACCCCACATCATGCGCTGTACTAACGCTCGACGGCCCTGTACCCGTGCCACGCCGCGGTCCGCCGAATCGCGTCCTCCAGCCCGACCGTCTCGCGCAACCCCAGCACCATCTCCGCCCGCTCCACCGACGGCACATAGCGTGCCGGCACCGCTCCAGGCACAACCTGCCGCGCAACGCGAATATCGGTTGCGGGCGCCAGCGCCTCCGCCACGCACTCCGCCAGTTGCAGAATGCTCACATCCCTCGCCGAGCCAACGTTGATCGCCAGCAGCGCCGGCGCGCGGAACAGAATCGTCCAGAGCCACACCGCAAGGTCCGCCGCATATAGATACGACCGCCGCGGCGTGCCATCGCCCGCGATCGAGATCGACCGCCCCGCCAGTACGTCACCAATAAAGTTGCCAATCGCAAAGTGCGCGTCCAGCGGAAGATGCGGCCCGCAGAACGCCCAGCAACGCGCAATCTTCGCCTCAAACTCCACGCCATTCGCCTCAGCAGCTTTTTGATGCACAGCGCACATCAGCTCCGAAGCCCGCTTCCCCTCCGCATACACGCTCGCCGCGTTCAGCGGGTCCGGCGCTCCGTCATAGCTCTCCGGCACATGCGTCAACTCCGCCGGCTGCCGTCCATACACCGCGCCCGAGCTGGTCAGCAGAAACTTCCGCGCCCCGCACTGCGCGGCAAACTTCAGCGTCCGCTCGGTCCCGGAAAGGATCGTCGACAGCATCTCCATCGGCTCTTCCGACGCCTGCCGCGCGCTCGCCTCGGTCGCCGCGTGAATCACAAAGCGGAACTCGCCCGCCGGAAAGTCAAAGTCGCGCACATCGCCCGCGTGCAGCGTAATCGCCGGATCGCCCGCCAGATGTGGTGCCTTCGCGGTGAACCTCGCCGGGTCGCGCGTCAGCACGGTCGCCCGCGCCCCCAGCCCCAGCGCGCGGTTGCCATGGCAGAAGCTCTCCACCAGCCAGCACCCGAAGAACCCCGTCCCGCCGGTGATGAAGACGCGCTGGCCGCGCATCTCCTCCCACAGCTCTCGCGTCTGCGCAAGAACCAGATCGAGATCGACAATCGAAAGCGGCTCTGCCATTTTCATCTCTCCGGTGGAATGGTTCGCCTAACTGGAGCTTGTCGCCAGAATGCCGGCTGGTGCATCCGGCTTAGGAAATGACGGGGAATTTTCAAAGTTGATGCGTTCCAGTTCCACAACGTAGGGGCGGTTCTGCACCTGCGTGTAGATGGCCCCGATGTACTCACCTATCACGCCCAGGAAGACCAGTTGCAGCGACGAGATGAAGAACACTCCAATCAGCATCGGCGCCAGGCCAAAGCTGAAGGTCGACCAGAAGACCAGCTTGAGAATCAGGTAGACCACGGCAATCAGAAACGAAACACTGGCCCCGAGGAAGCCGGCCAGGGCCGCCAGACGAAGCGGGATCTTCGAGTTGTTGATGATCCCCAGCATTCCAATGTCATAGAGGCTGTACCAGTTGTTATTGGTGATCCCGAGCTTGCGCGCAGGCTGGTCGTACATCAGCTTGACGGTGGGAAGTCCGATCTCGGCGATCATGCCGCGGAAGTAAGGGTACGGGTCCTCAAAGGAACGCACCAGATCGATGACCTTGCGGTCGTAGAGGCCGAAGCCCGTGAAGTTCTGGATCGTCTCGATCGAAGAGATGCGGTCCACCAGCCTGTAGTATTGCTTGCGCAGCCAGAACATCAGCGAGGCCTCCTCGCTGGTGCGCTTGATCCCCAGCACGCAGTAGGCGCCCTTCTCCCACTCGCGGACCATCTCCGCGATCATCTGCGGCGGATCCTGCAGGTCGGCGACAATGCTGATCACAGCGTCTCCACGCGCCTGGAAGAGCGCATGGATCGGCGAGCGGATGTGGCCGAAGTTGCGCGCGTTCACAATGATCTTGACGTTCTTGTCCTGGGCTGCGATCGCCTTCAGAATCGCAACCGTGTTGTCCCGCGAACTGTTGTCGATGAAGATGTGCTCGTACTCATACCTGCCAATCCCGGCCATCACCTCGCGGACCTGGTTGTAGAGGTTGAGGACGTTCTCCTCCTCGTTGTAGCACGCCGTCACAATGGAGATGGTCTTCTGACTCACGGCAACATTCCCTCGTATTCAGGCTCAATTCTAGCGCAAGCCGTTTGCCCAAGCCGCCTTCTTACTGCTGGATGTAGCCTTCTAATGCTATTTTAAAACATCTTCAATAAGATTGTGAGACCTACAAATGCGGATACTGATCTTCGGCACCGGTAGTGGGCTAGGCGATCTTCTCAGCGTTCTCCCGCCCGAAGTACAGGTTATTGGCCTCCTCGACAACAACCCTAGCAGGCACGGGACCATTATTTACGGTAAGCCTGTGTATGCTCCGCAGAGGATCGGCGACCTGGAGTTCGACCGCATTGTAGTTTCCCCTCGCGACGGGTCCGCCATCCGCAACCAGCTCGTCACAATGGGCGTTCAGCGCGAGAGGATTCTCGTGTTTTATTCCACGTACGACGCCAATCTGCGCAAACAAGTCAACGAGGACACGGACGCAATTAACCGCGATCTTGGGATTGGCATGCATCCGCTCTCCCTTTGCACAATGCAGATGTGGCCTGTCGCAGACTTGGACATGAAGTCCACCGAAGATGATTACTGCCGCATCATGGCCATCCGCCTCGCTTCCCAGCGTATCCTTGCAAGGAACACCCCTGGCGCCATCGCGGAACTTGGCGTGTACAAGGGAGAACTCGCGGCGACCCTGAACCGGTTGTTTCCGGAGCGAACCCTCTACCTCTTTGATACGTTCGAAGGCTTCTCGGAAAATGACCTTGCGGATGGCGAGGAGAAGAAACATTCAGTCGCTTCGGTCGGCGACTTTCAGGACACCGACGTCGATCTGGTCATGGCGCGCATGGCGCGTCCGGAGAACGTTATTATCCGCAAGGGGTATTTTCCCAGAACGGCTGACGGGTTGGAAGAGACCTTCGCTCTGGTCAGCTTGGACGTCGATCTCTACAAGCCGATCGTGGCCGGCCTCCGCTATTTCTGGCCGCGCCTCTCGCCCGGCGGAAACATCTTCATCCACGACCACAACAATCGCCGATACAAGGGCGTAAAAGTCGCCGTGGAAGAGTTCGTCGATGCGACCGGAGCGCCTCTAGTCCAACTGCCTGACTTCGCCGGCACCGCAGTCCTCTCCAAGTAGCGCCTTCGCTCACGCGAGGCTCGCGCCGCCTATTTCACCTCCAGGCCGCGGTCGTAGATCGTCTTCCGTAGCGATGGGATCTGCGCATAGGGGCTTTCGATATCGTCGATGCGCACGGGCTGGTCTTTCGCCACCGCCTTCAGCATCATCTCCCCGCTCATCAGCTCGCGGCACGAAAGCTGCCCCTTCTGCAGCGGGATCGCCAGATACACGTCATCCGCGGTCAAGGATTGTCCTTCTTGAAGGTCCTCCTTCGCGTAAACGCCGCGCACCAGCGCGTCTAGGTACTCGATCTCTTTTTTTGGAGGCATCCGCTTCTGCGTCCCCGGAGCGCCGCACATCTCCTTCGCCTTGTGGAACGCCTTGAACCACTCATCGATCTGGTGCGGCAGGCTGCAATACTGCGACACCTTCACTCCATCGCTATTGATGTCGACGTGCCGCTCGAAACTCCGTGCGCCCTTGGCATACGCAATCATCATCGAGTTGGTCCAGTCCGTACACTCATGCGTCGAGTAGCCAATCGTATTGTTCGGGTACCGGTTGCGCAAGAAGTCGATCTGGTTGATCTCCAGCTCCGAGTCTTCCGCCGGATAGATCGACACGCAGTGGTTGATCGCCAGCGGAATGTTCCGGTTCGCGAAGAACGTCACAATGTCGTCCATGTCCTTCAACGACGATCCGCCCGTCGATACCATTACCGGCTTCTTCGTCTTCGCAATCTTCTCCAGAAGCAGCCAGTCGTTCAGGTCCGAGCTGGCAATCTTCAGAATCGGCAGCCCCAGCTCGACGCACAGGTCTACCGACCGCTCATCGAAGGGCGTCGCCGTGGCAATGCACCCGGCCTGCCGGATCGCCTTCACCAGGGCCGCGTATTGGTCGTTGGTCAGCCGCGTGTCCAGCGTCTTCTTCACGTAGCGCAGGTCGGAGCGGTCCAGAAAATCCTTGTGGACGAAGTGTTCGACGTCCCGGAACTGCAGCTTGATCGAAGCCCGCACATTGTTGAAGCGCACAATCTGCGAGAACTCCTGGATGATCTTCAGGCCGCGTTCCACGCTCCCTAGATGGTTGTTCGCCATCTCCAGCACGAAGAGATCTTCGAAAATATCCTTGTCAATCAATGCACTGCTCCTGCGCCAGCTTCGGCATGAGTTCAGAAAAACGATCGAATCGAAGTGCCACGGGAACGGCAGAGACCTCCGGCACGTCGCCGTATCCATGGGTCATCAGGCAAAACTTCATTCCTGTTGCCGATGCTGCCTCTGCGTCCTCCATTGTATCTCCCACCATAAGACAATCCTGCGGTTCGAGCCCATGGCGCTCCATCAGGCTGCTCATCATCTCCCACTTGCCACTATAAGCCGGTCTGCGCGAATCCCGCGTCACAATCTCTTCGAACAGCTCCAGCGTCCCCTCGGCCTCCAGAATCTTCAGCGAGATGGGTCGCGGCTTGTTCGACACCACAAACAGCCGCTTGCCCTTGGCCCGCAGCTCGCGCAACAACTCCGCCGCACCCACATAGTGCGGAGTCATCTTCCATCCCTCGTTGTCGTAACTCAAGCGGAATGCCTGTACCAGCCGGTCGAGTTGCTCTTCGCTCAGCCCTCCGGCCACGTCGGCTAGGGCTATCTTCGCCAGAATCGTGCGGATCGGCGGCCCAATCAGTGTCCGCAACTCAACCTCGCCCATCGCCAGCCCGCACGCCGTAAACGCCGCGCGCGTCGAGTACGCAATCCCCGGCAGCGAATCCAGCAGCGTCCCATCCAGATCGAAGAGCATTGCCTTCGGCAATTTGTAAACCGCCTGCATCACTTCGGCTCCGAGACCAGCATGTTCTCTGCCAGCTCCTCCGGCGAAAGGAATGGGTACATGTCCTCGAGGTTCGGCGTCTGGATCGTTCCGTCCGGCAGAATCCGCGACTTCAGCCTCGGCTCAAACTCCTGCGCCACATCCAACTGCACATCGAACAGACTCGGCCCCGGCTTCGCCAACTCTGCCTTCACCATCTCCAGGTCGCTCAGCTTCTCCACCGCAAACGATGGAATCCCATAGGCCGCGCCTACCTTCGCCATGTCAGGGAACGTCACCCCACTGCTTGCGCCCGTGCCGATCAGCCGCCCATGGAAGAACCCCGTCTGCGTCTGCCGGATCGAAAGATACCCTCCGTTGCGCAGCACAAAGATCTTCACCGGCAGGTTGTGCGTTACTACAGTCTGCAACTCCTGCACGTTCATCTGCAGGCTGCCATCGCCCGCCAGGCAGATCACTCGCCCGCCCTTCGCCTCGCTCTTTGCAACTGCCACGCCGATCGATGCCGGCAGATCGTACCCCATCGATGCCGACCCCGAGTTTGAGATCAGCCGCATCCCCCGCTTCAGCTTGCCCGCCTGATACGGCACGATGGTTGCCGTCGCGTTGCCGCAGACCACCGCGTCGTCCTCCTTCAGCAGCGCAAACAGCCGGTCGATGAAGTAGTAAGGATTCAGCGGCGGCCCATCTGTCTTCTGCCGCTCCTGCACCACCGGATACTTCGTCTTCCACTGCCGCGCCCGTTCGAGCCACGCCGCATGGGCCTCCGAAGTTTTAACCCCGCCCGCACTCGCGCCCGTCTCTGCGTCCAACTGCCGCAGCATCTCCGTCAAAAAGTCCTTCACGTCGCAGTGGATCGCCACATCCGGCCTCTGTGTCGGCTTGGTGAACTCAGCCGCATCCACATCCACCTGGATCTTGGTGGCAAACCTCGCAAACGAGGCCCAGTTGTAGCTCGTCTGGCGAATGTTCAGCCGCGACCCCAGCACCAGCAGCACGTCCGAATTCTGCACCGTAAAGTTTCCTGCGCGCTGGCCAATCGTCCCTGGCCGCCCGCAGAAAAGCTCATCGTCCGACGCGATCAGATCGTGCGTCCAGGCCGTCACCACAGGAATCCGCAGCCGGCGGATCACTGCATCGAACTCGTCGAGCGCCCCAGCCAGTCGCACCCCCGACCCCGCAAACATCACTGGCCGTTCCGCTCGCTTGATCCGCGCCAGCACATCGGCCACCTGTTCCGCGATCTTCGCCCGGTCCCATACCATCGCGTCTTCGCTCGGGTCGTAGTGCCGCATCTTCGTCTCATCAATCTGGACCGCCTGCACGTCCACCGGAATGTCCAGCCAGCATGGCCCCGGCCGCCCCGCCTGCGCCAGGTACCACGCCCGCTCCAGATGATACGCAATCGTCTCTGGCTCATTCACCCACACCGCATACTTGGTAATCCCCTGCACCATGCGGATGATGTCGACCTCCTGGTCGCCCAGTTGCCGCAGGTTGGTAATGCCGTACGTCCTCATGCACGTCTCGCGCTTCGTCTGCCCGGAGAGAATCAGCATCGGGATCGAGTCCGTCCACGCGCCGAAGACGCCGTTCAGCGCATTGATCGCCCCCGGTCCCGAGGTCACATTCAGCAGCCCCGGCGTGTTGGTGATCCGCGCGTAGCCCTCCGCCGCCATGGCCGCGGCCTGCTCGTGGTGTGTGCAGGTGTACCCGATCCCCGAGGTGCCGATCGAGTCGTTCAGGTGCATCGCGCCGCCGCCCGTCACCAGGAAGATGTGCTTCGCCCCCCACTTCCGCAGTTGCCCAAAGATATAATCCGAAAGCTTCATCATGGTCCTGGTTTTCCAGCCAGCGAGCAGCCCTGTTCGCGCCGCCGCCAGCTTGCCGCTTGTCCTCATAGGATACACAACGGCCCCTCGGCTGAGTCCCTGCACAGGCCGCATGTCATACTGGTAGGCGCAGATGGTTGGGCAGAGTTCCTCCGCTGAAGCGCCGTCGAATTCAACCTCCAACCACGAAGGGAAGCCCCATGAAAGCGGTCATTCTCGCCGGCGGTCTCGGCACGCGCCTCAGTGAAGAAACCTCCGTCCGCCCCAAGCCCATGGTCGAGATCGGCGGCCAGCCCATCCTCTGGCACATCCTCAAGCTCTACTCGCAGCAGGGCATCCACGACTTCATCATCTGCCTGGGATACAAGGGCTACATCATCAAGGAGTACTTCGCCAACTACTTCCTGCACACCTCCGACGTCACCTTCGACATCGCCCACAACAAGATGACCGTGCACAACTCCGTCACCGAGCCCTGGAGCGTCACCTTGGTCGATACCGGCGACGACTCCGGAACCGGTGGCCGCCTGCGCCGCGTCGCAAAGTACCTGGAAGACGAAGATCCATTCCTGATGACCTACGGCGACGGCCTCGCCGATGTCGACATTCAGGCCACCATTGCCTTCCACAAGGCCCACGGAAAGCTGGTCACCCTCACCAGCGTCCAGCCGGTCGCCCGCTTCGGCGCACTCGGCCTCAAGAACAACCATGTCTACGCCTTCCAGGAGAAGCCCAAGGACGAAGGCGGATGGATCAACGGAGGCTTCTTCGTTCTCTCGCCCAAGGTCATCGCCGAGGTCAAGGACGACCGCTGGATGTTCGAGCGCGAACCCATCGAAGCCCTCGTCGCCCGCGGCGAGGTGCAGGCCTACCCCCACCACGGCTTCTGGCAGGCCATGGACACCCTGCGCGACAAGCAGCAGCTCGAAGAGCTATGGCAATCCGGCAAAGCGCCCTGGAAGAGTTGGTAGACGCAATGTCAGACGCGCAGACGGTCCAGTGCAATCGGCATGGCAATACACGAGCAGCCTATGTCTGTAGTCATTTGCTACAGGGATCGAACCATGGATTTTTCGCAAGTGAGGACGACCCCGACGATCCGTATCCAGATGCCTGGTGCGCTGCATGCGAAAAGATCCGCGAAACACATGCCGGAAGCGACGGAGCCTGGAACGAACAGAGTGAAGCACTAATCGAAGTGAAATTGGTTTGCGGGGAATGCTATCAAGAGATCAAAGCCCGAAACATCGAATTCAGACGTGCATAATTGCCATTATGATCCAGATTCGAAGTAGTGGGCTTTTGATCGGCGCTCATCGGGGTTAAACCTCTCATCCGCAGCGAGTCCTGGCTCTCACACTGTAGAATGTTGCGCATGGAAACAATCCAATACAACCTGCCGCAAAGCTGCATCCCTCAAGCCTGGTACAACATCGTCGCGGACCTGCCCAAGCCCATGGCGCCGCCTCTGCATCCGGGCACGCTGAAGCCGCTCGGCCCCGACGATCTCGCCCCGCTCTTTCCCATGAGCCTGATCCTGCAGGAGGTCAGCACCGAGCGCGAGATCGAGATCCCAGGCGAGGTGCGTCAGGTCTACGCGCAGTGGCGTCCCTCGCCGCTGATGCGCGCACGCCGTCTGGAGAAGGCGCTCGACACGCCAGCGCATATTTATTACAAGAACGAGGGAGTCAGCCCGGCCGGTTCGCACAAGCCGAACACCGCCGTTCCGCAGGCGTATTACAACAAGTTGGACGGCACCAAGCGCCTCTCCACCGAGACCGGCGCGGGCCAGTGGGGCTCCGCGCTGGCTATGGCCTGCGCCTTCTTCGGCATGGAGTGCAAGGTCTACATGGTGCGCGTCAGCTACGACCAGAAGCCCTACCGCCGCGCCCTGATGGAGGTCTTCGGCGCGTCCGTCACCGCCAGCCCCAGCAACGAGACAGAGACCGGCCGCGCCATCCTGGCCGCGCATCCCGACTCCAACGGCTCGCTGGGCATCGCCATCTCCGAGGCGGTCGAGATCGCAGCGAAAGACCAACACACCAAGTACGCGCTGGGCAGCGTCCTGAACCACGTCATGCTGCACCAGACCGTCATCGGCCTCGAGGCCATCGAGCAGATGGCCCTGGCCGACGATGAGCCCGACGTCATCCTCGCCTGCACCGGCGGCGGATCGAACTTCGCCGGATTGGCGATGCCGTACATCGGGCGCAACCTGAAGGGCAAGAGCCACGCGCGCATCGTCGCCGTCGAACCCGCCGCCTGCCCCAGCCTCACCAAGGGCCCATTCACCTACGACTTCGGCGACACCGGCCACCTGACGCCGCTGGTCAAGATGCACACCCTGGGCAGCACCTTCATGCCGCCGGGAATCCACGCCGGCGGCTTGCGCTACCACGGCATGGCCCCGCTGGTCTCGCACGTCAAGGACCTCGGCCTCATCGAGGCCACCGCCGTGCATCAGCTCGACGCCTTCGCCGCAGGAATTCAGTTCGCGCGCGCCGAGGGAATCATCCCCGCGCCGGAGTCCAACCACGCCATCGCGGGCGCAATCTTCGAGGCGCTCGAGGCCAAACGCGAGGGCAAGCCACGCACCATCCTCTTCAACCTCTCCGGCCACGGCCACTTCGACATGCAGTCCTACATCGACTATCAGGCCGGCAAGCTGCAGAACTACGAGTACCCCGCCGAGGAGATCGCAATGGCCCTCGCCGGCCTGCCCACTGTGCTGTAATCCGCACCGGAGAATGGAAGAGCAATATGCTGCGGACGTTCAGCAAATCGTTTTGCTGTTTTGCTTTGATCTCTTTGTGTCTGATGATCGGAACTGCGCAATGGAGCGTACCGGCATCGGCGCAAGGCACCGCAATGGCCACGCCGTCGGCAACTCCGGCCACTTCTGCCCCTGGGCAATCAGGCGCGCCACAAATCGCAGCCAGGACAGAGGCTCCGGCGTACGAAGTTGTTTCTGTCAAACTCAGCCAACCAGGCTGTGGAGGCATGTCGATCGGCGGGAACGGAAGCCGCTTTACTGCGCGGTGCATCACCGTGTGGGGGTTACTCTACAACGCCTACGCGGTCCGATCCCTCCACGATGAGCCTCCTGGATTGCCGGGTTGGGCGGACTCTGCACCGTTCGATATCGACGCCAAGGCCGACGACGATACCGCCGCGGCGAGGGAAAAGCTTTCCGACAAGCAGAGGGGAGAGCTGAGCAAACAGATGTTGCAGGCTCTGCTGGCCGACCGGTTCAAACTCCGCGTCCACTACGAAATCAGGATCCAATCTATTTATCAACTCGTAATCGCAAAAAGCGGCCCCAGGTTGAAGCAGTGGCCTACGGAGCGGAAACCGCTAGGCACAAGCTGGGGCGGCAACCAAATCGCAGTTAAGGGAGGCGGCATAGACCAGCTGGCGATGTGCCTGTCGGATGAGTTGAGCCGTAAGGTCGTCGACAAAACCGGCCTCATCGCCAACTACGACATCGACCTCAAATGGACGCCCGACGACCAGCAGGGAACGCCCGACGCTGGACCAACGCTCTATACCGCGCTTGAAGAGCAGCTCGGATTGAAACTAGTACCGGCCAAAGGCCCGGTGGATACACTAGTCGTCGATCATGTCGAGAAGCCGTCGGAAAACTAATGCCTGTAGAATTTCCTGCCGGGTGCCCCATCCATCACAGCTTCATCGCGATGGGTGGGATGCAAACTTAGATCACCGGCATAAAACGCAGCTCCAGCCCATCCGCCTTCACCGTCACCTCGATCTCTTCGAGTGACTGCGCAAGCCACGTCGCCGCACGCAACTGCTCCGCCGGATGCGTCCCCAGAACGCCGAGCACGCGGCAACCCGCGGCCACGCCCGCGCCAACGCCGGATGGCGCGTCCTCCACCACCACGCACTCCGCGGGCGCAAACCCGAGCAGCTCCGCCCCGCGCCGGTACGGCTCCGGATCGGGCTTGCCATGTACAACCATATCGCCGCTGATGAAGTGAGCCGGGACCGGCAGTCCCGCCGCCGCGAGCCGCCCAACCAGAAGCCGCCGCGTCGCCGAGGAGACCACAGCCCAACGCTCCGCAGGCAGCCGCGCCAGCAGCGCCTTCACTCCCGGCAGCACGGTCAGGTCGGCCGTATCCACCAGCTCCAACTCCTCGATCGTGTGCAGCCCCTCGGCCACCTGCGCCTCGTCAAACTGCGGCTTCAACATGCGCACAATGTCCACCGCGCGCGTGCCATGGGGAACCTGAAACTGCGCGGCATTGGGCACGCCGTACATCTTGCACCAGCGCTGCCAGCAGCGCACCACCGATCCGGTGGAGCTGATGAGCACGCCGTCCATGTCGAAGAGCAGCCCCCTGGTCTCGACCGTTAACAATTCATTCGCAGCCGTCTCGCTCAAGCCGCACGCCTCTCCATCACGAACGCGCGCGCCGCCTCAAGGATCGCCGTCACCGACTCGGTCGAGCAGCTCTCGCAGTAAACCCGCAACAGCGGTTCCGTCCCCGACGCGCGCAGCAAGAGCCACGTCTCCGCGGCATTCTTCTTTGTCGCGGCGGCGGGGTTTTCGAGGAAGAATTTAATTCCGTCCATCGTCTCCATGCGCAGCACCTTCAACCCGGCCATCGTGTCGCCCGCGGCCAGCGCGCCCGCCCGTGCAATCGCCAACTGCTTCAACTCCTCGTCGATATGCATGTCGATGCGCCCGTACTGGTGCTCGCCAAACTCCTCCTGCAGCGCAGCGACAATCTCTCCCAGCGTCTTACCCTCGTCCGCCATTACGTTGGCGAGCAGCAGGGAATTCAGCAGCCCATCGCGCTCCGGCAGGTGGCGGCTGATGCCGATGCCGCCCGACTCCTCGCCGCCGATCAGGATCTCTTGTTTCAGCATCAGGTCGCACACATACTTGAAGCCGATCCCGTGTTCATGCAGCGTGCGCCCGTACTTCGCCGCGATGCGGTCGATCATCTTGGTGGTGTTGAATGCGCGGGTCACATCGCCCGGCCAGCCCTTGCGCGTCAGCAGCCAATACAGCAGCACCGAGAAGACCTTGTGTGCGTCCACCACGTTGCCCTGCTCATCCACCGCGCCGATGCGGTCCGCGTCGCCATCGGTAATAAACCCGGCGTCGCACTTCTCGGCAACCACGGCCAACTGCGACGCGCGGATATGCGGCAGGATCGGCTCCGGATTGATCCCCGGAAACAGCGGGTTCAGCTCGTTGCGAATCTCCACAAACGGAATCTGCGCGCGGGTAAAGATTCCAGCAATCACGCCGCGACCGCATCCATACATGCAGTCGATGAGGAACTTGTAGCCCGAGCGGCGAATCGCGTCCAGATCGACGAACTTCGCAATCGCCGCGATGTACTCCGGGTTGAAGTTAATCTCTTTGATCTTCGCCGGTGTCGCTGAGTCGGCCAGCGGATCGCCCAGAGCGCTCTCGATCGCGGCCATGATCGAGGGACTGCCCGATCCGCCGTAGCTCGCCTTGTACTTCACGCCGTTCCACTCGGCCGGGTTGTGGCTGGATGTAATCATCACCCCGCCCGCCGCCTTGCGCCCGCGCACCGCATAGCTGAGCGCCGGCGTCGGCGCAATCTCCGAGCCCAACGCCACCGGAATCCCCGCGTTGGCCAGCACCTCTGCCACCACCATCGCAAAGGCCCGCGAGCCGAAGCGCGTGTCGTAGCCAATGCACACTCCGCGCTTCGCGTCCTCATGCTTCAGAACGTAGTTCGCAATCGCCCGCGCCGCCACGCGCACGTTGGCATAGGTGAAGTCGTCGGCAATGATGCCGCGCCACCCATCCGTCCCGAACTTTACCGCTGTTTTCGTCTCCGCCATCTCTTCCTTCGATTCGCGCGCGCGTCCTTCGCAGCAGGCGCGGCTCGCGTGAGTGCCTCGCGCGAAGGCACTGTCGCAATGCAGTCCTCAGATCAGATCGTAGCGGCCGCGCTCCTTCAACTCCGCAACCACCTTGCCCACGTCCTGCGACCTCTCGCGAGTGGTAATCAGCAGCGCGTCCGTGGTCTCGACCACTACTAGGTCGCTTACGCCGATCAGCGCCACAACCTTGCCCAGAGCGTACACATAGTTGCCCTGCGCATCGACGACGACGCTCTGCGTACTCGCTCCGTCGCTCACATTCTCCGTCTCTAGGTCTCCCGGCTTATAACCGGCCCGATGCTCGTAGAGCGCGGCCCACGAGCCCAGATCGTTCCACGCAAAGTCCGCCGGCAGGCAGTATATCTCCGATCCCGCCTCGCCCTTGGCCGAGCGCGGCTCCAGCACCGCGTAGTCGATGCTGATCTCTTCGCACAGCGGATACACCTCGGCGAAGACGCGGTTGAACTCCGCCTGCGACTTTGCATACGCCGCGGCGATCTTCTCCAGCAACGGCGCCATCGCCGGCGAGTACTCACGAATCGCATTGGCAAGCGTGCGCGCGCTCCACAGAAATATCCCGCCGTTCCACGCGTAGTTGCCCGTGGCGACAAACTCCTCCGCGCGCGCCAGATCGGGCTTCTCCGTAAACCGCTTCACGCGGCGCACCGGCACATCGCCGCAGGGCACGCTGGCGGCATCCACTACGTTGCCCAGCTCGATATAACCATATCCCGTCTCCGCCCGCGTCGGCGGCACGCCCAGCACCACAATCCGTTCGCCGCTCGTCGCCAGCTTTACGCCCGCACGAATCACCTCACAGAAGCGGGCGTTGTTGCGGATCACATGGTCCGATGGAAAGACGCCGATCACCGTCTCCGGCGCCGTCCGCTCCAGCAGAAACGCCGCCAACGCGCACGCCGGCGCCGTATTACGCGCAACCGGCTCCGCCAGAATCTTGTCGCGCGCAACCTGCGGCAACTGCTCCGCGATCACCGCACTCAGCAGCTTGTTGGTGAAGACCCACACATCCTCGGCCGCGGCCAGGGGAAGCAGCCGTTCCAGCGTCTGCTGGATCATGGTCCGCTCGCCATCCAGCGCCAGCACCTGCTTGGCGTGCGCCCGCCTGCTGCGCGGCCAGAAGCGTGTCCCGCTGCCGCCCGCCAGAATCATCGGGGCAAATCGTGGCCCCGCATTGCCCTTCGCCAAATCCATAGGACCTCATGTACGTGGAACAATGCTGCGCTTGACGTGCAATCTACCCTTGGATGCCGTTTCGCACCTGCGAGGGCCTCGCGACGGGATGCCTAGCTCAACTGGCCGAAGTACTCGCGCATCCGTTTCACGCCCTCGTCCACCACGTCGGCGGTGACCGCGTACGAGATACGGATGTGGTCCGCCGTCCCGAACGCCTCGCCCGGAACCACCACCACGCGAGCATCGCTCAGCAGCTTCGCGGCCACGTCCGACGCCGTCTTCAGTCCGCCCTTGCCGAAGAGCGCGCTCACATTGGGATACACATAGAACGCTCCCTGCGGCACCGAGCAGCTTATCCCTGGGATCGTCTTCAGTCCGGCCAGCACCCGGTCGCGCAGCGTCAGAAAGTTGGCCCGCATCTCAGAGACGCACTGCTGCGGGCCGGTCAGCGCCGCAACCGCCGCCTTCTGCACAAAGCTGGTCGCATTCGACGTGCTCTGCGACTGCAGCTTGCTCATCGCCGAAATAATCTGCTTCGGCCCCAGCGCAAACCCGGCGCGCCAGCCCGTCATCGCGTAGGTCTTCGACAGCGAGCCCAGTATGACCACATGCTCCTTGCAATCCGTGAACGTCCCGCCGCTCACCGGCTTGCCCGCATAGGTCAGGTAGGCGTAGCACTCGTCCAGCAGCAGATAGATGCCGCGCGCATGGGCCAGGCGCACAATCGCCTCCAGGTCCGCCGCCGATACCACAGCGCCCGATGGGTTCGACGGCGTATTCAAAATGATCGCCTTCGTCTTCGGCGTAATCGCCGCCTCGATCATCTTCGCCGTAATGCGGAAGTCCTCGCGCTCGTCGCTCTCGACATACACCACCTTGCCGCCCGCGTACTCGATGATGTCCTTGAACGAGACCCAGTACGGCACCGGCAGCACCACCTCGTCGCCGTGGTCCACCAGCACCTGGATGGCGTTGAACAGCGCCAGCTTGCCGCCAGTGGTAAAGACGCACTCGTCGACTGCGAAGTTCGATCCGAAGTCGGCCGCGTGGCGCTCCACAATGGCCTTGCGCACCTCGGGAATGCCGGGCACAGCCGTATAGCGCGAGAAGTTCTTCTCAATCGCCTCGATCGCCGCGTCCTTGATGTGCTGCGGCGTGTTAAAGTGCGGCTCGCCCGCGCCGAAGTTGGCCAGGTCGATCCCCGCCGCCTTCATCTTCAGCGCCTCCGCTGTAATCGCCATGGTCGCTGAAACTTCAATCCGGTTAATCCGGTCCGTCAATACCTTGGTCATGGTTGTGCTCATACTTCCAGTCTCGCAGATTTCCCCGGCGAGATAAAGACCGTTGCTGGTCTTGCCGTTTTGGGATGGGAAAACGTCCCCCAATCGGCAATCTAGTGGTACTCTTTCGCAATGTTCACTCGTGTGCCATTCGCCGTTCTGGTTTTGTCTCTCGCAATCACCAGCCAAGCGCAAAAGCCCGTTCCGACTTCGACCTACACCCTTCATACGCAGAAGGTAATCAAAGATTCAAATGGCACCACATTTCACTGGGCACTCGCACCGGACAATTCCCTCCTTATCTTGTTGTGGCAGGAGGATGGCCAATTGACCCTCGAGAGAGTGTCGTCATGGCAGACGAAGGCACCACGGGATGAAACGCTCACATTTACCGGGGCCCTTCCAAATAGCGATACGAACATCTTTCCTGAATTGATTCTCGTTCCCGACGGGAAATTCCTTGTCATCCGCCTGTGGATGGTTCACCACAAGCTCGATGCATCCGGCGCACGAAAACGAGAAGCTGTTGTCGCTGTCGTCGATCTGACCACCTTCAGTGTTCTATCAAGAGTCCTTACGACCGAAAGTTATCTGGTGGATGGCGGACTGTACCTAAACAATCACGGCATTCTGATGTCAATGAATTACATGCAACTTAATCCACAACCAGGAAAGACATATCCTTCAGGAACATTCGGAGTGGATGCTACAGCAATATCGGTTCCCGATGTGCGGCCTATCGCTACCTGCCGTTACAACATGGCCTACGGGCCAAAAGATACCCAAACTGGAGAGTCGCAACGAATCGTCATGGATGCGAGCGAGACCTGCCCCACCTTACTTGAGGTCGCGCATGTGTCCGCAATAGATGATCTGCCAGGAAATGGCCCTATCGAATTGAAGTACAAAGACTTAGCTGGATCGCATTGCAGTCGTGAAAATCTGAACAAAGCCGAGACATTGGCTCTCTATCGATGTGGTATCCCACACTTGACAGGTGGGGACGGCGACTTCAGTTTTGAAACTTCTCGCGCCCTCAAGGTACTTTCCATCCCAGATGGAAAAACCATGCTCTCGGTGCCATTACGTTTCTATGACTACACTACGTCAGGATTGTTTGCTCAGGCTGACGGTCACGACTACCTTATTGTGCTGAATGGCACAAAGCTCGAAGCCTACCGGCTCCAGTAGCCCTATATCTCGCACGGGCCTCGCCCCCTACACAATCCGGCCGTCGCGGATATGCACCTTGCGGCTGGCGTAGGACGCCGCCTCCGGGTCGTGCGTGATCATCAGGATGGTCTGCCCCGTGCGCTCGTTCAGGTCCTTCATCACCTTCAGCACGGCAGTCGAGTTCTGGCTGTCCAGGTTGCCCGTCGGCTCGTCCGCCAGCAGGATGGCCGGCTGGTTCACAATCCCGCGCGCAATCGCCACCCGCTGCTGTTGCCCGCCGGAGAGCGCACGCGGCTTGTGCTTCAGCCGGTCGTCGATCCCCAGCAGCTTCAGCACCTCCACAAACTCCGGCGTAAACTCGGTCGAACGCCCGCCAATGAACTCCACAATCTTGATGTTGTCCTCCGCCGACAGCGTCGGCAGCAGGTTGTACTTCTGGAAGACAAATCCCACGGTCGTCTTGCGCAGGTCCGTCCGCTCGCGGTTCGACATCAGCGCCAGGTCTTTGCCGTCGATCACCACCGTCCCCGCACTGGCCGGCGTCAGTCCTCCCAGAATATGAAACAGTGTCGACTTGCCCGAGCCCGACGCGCCAATAATCGCCACAAACTCGCCACGCGCAATCTCCAGGTCCACGCCGCGCAGCGCGTGAACGTCCACATCGCCCACATGGTAGACCTTAGTCAGCCCTCGCACCCGGATGATCGGCTCCGTCCCCATCTTGCCCTCACTCATACGACAACGCCTCGGTCACATCCTGTTTCACGGCCTTCACGCCGGGAACCACCACGCCCAGTATCGCGCCCACAATCGCAATTCCACCCGCATACAGCCACCACCAGTAGACCGTCTCCTGCACCAGCGGCGGCGGCACCAGGTGTTTCATCAGCCACTGCGTCCCATAGGTCAGTGCAATGCCCACCGCCGTCCCCATCAGCGCCAGCAGCAGCGTCTCGCGGAAGAGCAGGTCCAGCACCAGCCACGACCCGCCGCCCACCGCCTTCAATATCCCGATCTCGCGCGTCCTCTCCAGCACCGCCGTATACATCGCCAGAAAGACCACGATGAAGCCCACGATCACCGCCACCGTGATGACAACCCAGATAAAGTCCTTCAGCATTCCGATGTTGTTGATCGAGAGCATCGACGTCAGCTCTTCCATCGAATAGATGGGATAGCCCGGCAGCTTGGCCTTCAGCTCATCCACCATCTGGTCGGCCAGCTTCGGGTCGTCCAGCTTCACGTAGACCTGGCTCAGATGCCCGGGGCTTCCCGTAATCTCCTGCAGCGTGGTCAGCTTCACGCAGATGTTGGCCAGTTTGCCGCCCTCGAAGACGCCCGCAACCTTCCAGTCGTGGTTGATCAGGCGCAGCGTGCCGCCCACGCGCAGATGCTTGTGCTGCGCGTAGTACTGGTCCACGATGATGTCGTTCTCGTTCACCGGATCGCCGCCGGAAAGATATGTGAAGCCGCCATTCATCCGGTTGAATGCGGCGAAGTCCAGCCCGGTGATCGAGTCCGGCCAGGTCAGTCCCTGGATCACCGTGCCGGTGGCCAGCACCACATGCGGCTGCTGCATCAGCACGGCAGGCAGCTTGTCGCTGATCGGCGCCGAGCTGAGCGACGACATCACGGTCGAGTTGGGCGGCCGCACCACCAGGTCCGCGCCCACCCCGCGCGCCCGCGCCGCCGTCGAGTCCAGCGTGCCGTGGCTCACACCCACCAAGGTCAGGATCATGGTCACTTCCACCGCGATCGCCAGCACGCTCAACAGCGTCCGCACCGGCCGGTGGGTAAGGTTCGCGAAGATCAGCTTGTTCAACACAGTTGTTAAGTCTATCCCACTCCACGCATCCCCCACTCCCTCCCCGGGAAATGACGCCCCTGAAATCCGGCTGCGCTTATACTGGTCTTGCTCCGGCTCTCTCAACACTCTCATGAAGAAAAAACTCCGCATCGGCATTCTCTTTGGCGGTCGCTCCGGCGAGCATGAAGTCTCGCTGCTCTCGGCCGCCTCCGTCCTCAAGGCCATCGACCGCAAGCGCTACGAGGTCGTCCCCATCGCCATCGACAAGCAGGGCCACTGGCTCTGCGACGCCGATGCCCTGCGCCTGCTCGAAGGCCCCACGCCGGCACGGCTCAGCTCCTCCAGCGAAGACGACGCCGAGTTCGCCACCGCCGCCGCCGTCCTGCGCTGCGGCGAGCCGCTCCACATTCCTCAGATGCCTCCGCACCCGATGCGGCGCGCAACGGACCTTCTCGATCACAGCACCGGCGCCCAACTCGCGCAGCCCGGCAATCCGCTCGCCGCCTCGCTCGACCTCGTCTTCCCCGTCCTGCACGGCACCTTCGGCGAGGACGGAACCATCCAGGGCCTCTTCGAGCTGGCCGATATCGCCTACGTCGGCTCCGGCGTCCTCGGCTCCTCCGCCGCCATGGACAAGGACGCCATGAAGCGCCTCTTCGCCGCCGCCGGCCTGCTCCAGACGCCGCACGTCGTCCTGTTGCGCAGTCAGTGGCGCTCCGACCCCAAGCGCGCCATCCGCCTCATCGAAAAATCCCTCGCCTACCCGCTCTTCGTCAAACCCGCAAACCTCGGCTCCTCGGTCGGAATCAGCAAGGTCCACGCCCGCGCCGAACTGCCCGCGGCCCTCGACCTCGCCGCCAGCTTCGACCGCAAGCTCATCGTCGAGCAGGGAGTCGGTGGCCCAGGCGTCAAGCCGCGCGAGCTGGAGGTCGCCGTCCTGGGCAACGACACCCCCGAAGCCTCGGTGGTCGGCGAGATCGTCCCCAACAAGGAGTTCTACGACTACGACTCCAAGTACGCCGACTCGCCCGAAGCCCCGTCCATCCCCATCATCCCCGCTAAACTCACCGCGTCCGAGTCGAAGCAGGTCCGCCAGATGGCGCTCGACGCCTTCCGCGCCTGCGACTGCTCGGGCCTCGCCCGCGTGGACTTCCTCATGGAACCTGCAACCACCGGCAAGGGCAAGAAGAAATCCACGCCTCGCATCTTCCTCAGCGAGATCAACACCCTGCCCGGATTCACCAGCATCTCCATGTATCCCAAGCTCTGGCAGGCCACCAGCATCCCCTATAGCAAACTGATCGACCGCCTCATCGCCCTCGCCCTGGAGCGCCACCGCGAGAAGATGCAGACGCGCTACACCAAGCCCTGATTCCCCCTCGCAACGTCGGCCCGCACGTTCTAAGATCAGAGTGCGGACTCGAGAGTCCATCGAAACCGATCCGGAGGAGCCCCTTGATCAAGAAAGTGCTTTTCACATTGTTGCAGTTTGTGCTGTTCCTGATTTTGTTTGCGGCCGGCGGCGTCCTGCCCATCTTTGGCCTTCCTTCGTTCATCTCGAGGTGGGCGGATGGGACGCGCGGCTTCCAGTGGGACGGCGTCTTCCTGATGCTCGCGCTCCTCGTCCTGATTCTCCTCATCGAGGCCCTGCGCAAGCGCATTCGATCCGCCCCATGGACGGCGCTGGCCTTCGCGCTGGCTGCGATCGCCGGGCTTGCCATGAAGTTCGGCTTCATGTCCTTCGACAGGTAGGCGCGACAGGAAGACCGTTCGTTCCTCTCAGCCCATGACCGGCGGACGTTTGCCTCTATTCACGATCCGCCCCGCTTGCGTTTGCTAGACTGTAGCTTGTTGTCTCAGCCGGCCTCTCTCGCGGAGCTACCGTTACCGGGCAATTGGGCCGATCAATCCGTTATGCCCCGGCATAGACAAAGGCACTTTCATTGCGCCCCGGTCTCGAATCCGGATTGCGAATCCGGGTTCTGCGGTACTTGCAGTATTAAGTCAAAAGGACGATTCTCCAATGAGCCTGTTGCCATCCACCTCCCGCGTACTCGATGTTGACCGAGACGACCTGGCCACGCGCCGAATCGCCTATTTTTCCATGGAAATCGCTCTCTCTACGGCGCTTCCCACCTACTCCGGCGGGCTTGGAATGCTGGCCGGCGACACCCTTCGCTCCGCCGCAGACATGGCCGCCCCCATGGTCGCCATCTCGCTGGTGCATCGCCGCGGCTACTTCAGCCAGCACCTGGACGCGGTCGGCCAGCAGACGGAGTCCGACGTCCCCTGGTCGCCCGAAACCACCCTCCCCAGCGCAGAGCAGGTGGTCACCCTCTCCATGCAGGGGCGCAGTATCAAGGTCTGCGCGTGGCGCTTCGATGTAGTCGGGGCCGCCGGTCACATCATCCCGGTCTTTCTGCTGGACACAGACCTCGAGGGCAACGACGAGTACGACCGGCACCTCACCGACCACCTCTACGGCGGAGACACCTACTACCGCCTCTGTCAGGAGACGGTGCTCGGCCTGGGCGGCGTGGCCATGCTGCGCGCCCTCGGCGTCCAGCCCGAGGTCTACCACATGAACGAGGGCCACGCCGCGCTGCTTGGCATCGGCCTGCTGGAGGAGCGACTGGGCGCCGCCTCGCTCGACCAGGCCACCGAGGATGACGTCGCCGCCATCGCCCAGCTCTGCGTCTTCACCACCCATACCCCCGTCCCCGCCGGACACGACCAGTTCGTCACTGACCAGATGTACGCCGTGCTCGGAGCAGAGCGCGGTAAAACCATCGAACGCTTCGGATGCCTGCACAATGCGCTGCTCAACATGACCTATCTCGCCCTGCGCTTCTCGCGCTATGTCAACGGCGTCTCCATGGAGCACGGCAAGGTCTCCCAGGAGATGTTCCCCGAGTACCGCGTCCACTCCATCACCAACGGAGTCCATGCCGCAACCTGGATCTCCGACCCCCTGCAGGCGCTGCTCGACGCCGAGATCCCCGAGTGGCGGCGCGACAACCAGTACTTCCGTTCCATCTACGGCGTCTCGCTCACCAGAATCGCCAACTGTCACGCCAAGAGCAAACAGCGCCTGCTCGATGAGGTGGCCCTGCGCACCGGCAAGCAGTTCAACCCCAATGTTCTTACCCTAGGCTTTGCCCGCCGCGTGGCAACCTACAAACGCGCCAGCCTGCTCTTCTCCGATCCCAAGCGGCTGGCAAAGATCGCCAAGAAGATCGGCGGAATACAGATCCTCTTCGCCGGCAAGGCCCATCCCGCCGACGCCGCGGGCAAGGGCCTCATCCGCGATGTCTTCACCGCCGCCGCCAGTCTCAAGTTGGACAGCGTCAATATGCTCTACCTGGAGAACTACGACTGGGAGTTGGGCGCGCTACTCACCCAGGGCGTCGACCTCTGGGTCAACACCCCGCTCCGCCCCTACGAGGCCTCCGGGACCTCAGGAATGAAGGCCGCGCTCAACGGCGTGCCCAGCCTCAGCGTGCTCGATGGATGGTGGATCGAGGGATGCGCCGAGAACCTCACCGGATGGGCCATCGAAAGGGCTGACACCGAGGACGGCGAGGCAGCCAGCCTATACGACAAGCTGGAGAACCTGATCGCGCCCCTCTACCAGAGGCCAAGCGCCTGGGCGCGCATGCAGCAGCACTGCATCGGCATCAACGGCACCTTCTTCAACACCCATCGCATGTTGGGGCAATACTTCTCCAACGCCTACTTCCCGCAGATCTCCCCCGAAGAAGCCGTCCCCATCGAGGCCGATCTGCAGGCCGCCGCCGCAAAATCCTCCGCCGCCAAACAAAGCACGAAATCCTCGGTCGCCAAGGAAAGCAAGAAGCCCTCGCCCGCCACGGACGAGACCGCTCCCCCGCTCGAAGAAACCACCCCCGCATAACCAGTTTTCAGTGGTCAGTTTTCAGTCATGCGGTTTTGCAGTTCCTTACCACTTACCACTGACCACTTACCACTCTCTCTTATCGCACTCCGGTGCGGATCACCCGCACCTCGGGCATCTGCTGGTTCCAGTTCTCCGGCACCGTCTCGAAGGTCAGGCGGAACTCGCGTTCGTCGCCCGGCTTCAGCGGCTGCGCGCTCACCGGCTCGATGTCGATGTACGGCTCCTTCACGCGGATCAGCATCAGCGGCTCCGTGTCGATCTGCGGCGCCAGCTCCATATCGTTCTGAAACACCACCTGCACCGTAACCGCGGTCACCGTGCGACCGCCGCTGTTGCCGATCTGCCCATCCAGATACGTTTGCTTGCCGCCCGTCAGGTTCTCCGACTCGCTCATCGCGAACTGCGTCAGCGGAAGGCTGGCCGCGTACGCGTCCGCAGGCTGTAGCGTGCTGGGCGCCGCCACCGGCTTCTTCCGCCCAGTAACCACCAGCGCGCCAACCAGCACCACCACAATCAGCGCAGCCACAACCCACGCCGCCACCGGCATCCCGCCGCGCTTCTCCAGCTCCGGAGCAAAGATCGGCGCATCGCCGTTGGAAACGCCCAGCTCATCCGGGGTAGCCCCACCCGGCGCTTCCCTGCCCATGCCGCCCTGCCCGTCGATCGGAGAACGATCCTGTTCGCTCATAAGCCAAAATTCTATACCGCAGCCGAATTCTATACCGCGCAGGCTCCGTTGGAACGCTGAATTAGTCCGCGCTTTGAAGGGGCGGGACTTCAGTCCCGCCGTATGCGCCGAGAGATCAACCGGGCTTTAGCCCCCGAGGGAAACTCAAACCTTGGTTGAGACCTTCCCTGCTTCAGCCTTACCCGAAGCTGGCCCGCTTCACGCTCTGCCGGAAGTCCTTGCCGCGCATCTCCACCACCACGCACATCTCCTGCAACCGCGAGCGCATCCGTTCCCCGATGCGGTCGCCCAGCGTCTCTCCGCTCATGGCCCGCTCGGCGTCCTCCTGCTCGGCGCTCTTCTTCCCCATCCGGCGGACGGGCATCGCCCCCAGCGCCTCTGAATTGGGATAATTGGTCGTAATAATCGTCGTCCGCCGGTCGTTGTACCGGCTGTTCAGGATGTGCGCCACCGTGTCCCAGACCCAGTCGCTCGGCTTGGCCGCGCCCAGCTCGTCCAGCACCAGCACCTCGGCCTCGAAGACTGGCCGCAGCACCTCCAGCTCGGTCGCTGCCACCTTCTGGTTGTAGCTGTTCTGCACCTCTTTCAGCAGCTCCCGATAGTCATAGAACAGCCCGTGCGCGCCGCGTTCCTGCACCAGCTCCTTCAGAATCCCGACCGCTATATGCGTCTTGCCCACGCCCACCTGCCCAACCAGCAGAAGCCCCTTGCCGTCGGTCTCCACCGGATAGCCCTTCACAAATCCGCGCGCCTGCACCAGCGCCGACTGCAAGCTCCGGTCCGCGCCGTCATACTTCGGCTCGAAGTTCTCCAGCGTGCAGTCCTCATACCGCCGCGGAATCTTCGCCTGCTCCAGCATTCGCGCAGCGCGCCTCGCCACGCGGCACTGGCACGGTCGCGCCACCTGCCGCCCGCCCTCCTCGACGATGCACAGCCCCGACCCCTCGCACAAACTGCAAATCTCTTCCATCGCCGGCAACCCCATCCCCCAAGTATCGCAGCACCCACCCCTCGCTGCTGCCCTCAATCGAATTGCGCAGTGTGGGAATCCACGGCCAAAAGAGGAAAGCAAGCAATGGCAAATTGATGTCTGCTCGCCATGATAAAATGACACCAGTTAGCCATCGTGCCCCTGAAACAGACCGGGGCTCTGTGGGCCCCCGCGACAGGCCGATCGATGTGACGGTGACCACCCCCGCTGCAAGCGAACCGCGAGCCGGCAGGCAACATCCGAGACAAGAGAGAGAGAACCATGCCTAAAGAAGGAATTCACCCGAAGTACGAAACCATCCACGTCAAGTGTGCCTGCGGCAACACGTTCGATACCCGCTCCACGAACAAGGGCGACCTGGTCGTCGAAATCTGCTCCGCCTGCCACCCCTTCTTCACCGGCAAGCAGAAGCTGGTCGACACCGCCGGCCGCGTCGAGCGCTTCCGCCGCAAGGTAGCCACCGCCGACGCCGGCAAAGCCACCGCCGCCGCCAAAGCCGCTGCAACCAAGGCCGCCGCAGCCAAATAACCTCAACCGTTTTCACGCGAAATCGGGGTTCCCGACGAACTTGCTCGCTGGGGTGAAAAGGGCCTCCGCCAGCGCGGAGGCCTTTCCCTTTCGCCGCGAATTAGCCTCGAAATCGTACAGGCCGAATCACTCAACCCGATGAAGAAGCGCTACACCCTCGAGCAGAAGCACTGGGACTCGCCCACCGACCACGCGATGCCCGAGCACACCCGCGTCCCCGCCAGCTTCACCATCGGCAATGTCGTCATCGCGCCCGCCACCGTCCTCGCGCCCATGGCCGGCGTCACCGACACCGTCTTCCGCCGCTTCATCAAGAACGCCAGCCTCTTTTCTACAGCTCCGACTCCCGCGCAAAGTCCTTTGTCATTCCGCAGCGAAGCCGGGGTCCCCAGCGAGCGCACTTGCTCGTTGGGGTGGGGAGCGGAGGAATCTGCTTCTCTCACCAACCAGCTAGGGACGCAAACCACCAACCAGCAATCCGGCTGCGGCCTCATCATGACGGAGTTCACCTCCGCCGACGGCCTCTCCCGCACGCGCGAATCCAAGCGCAAGCGTTACCTCACCTACTACGACGATGAGCACCCCATCTCCGCGCAGCTCTTCGGCTCCAACCCCGCATCCCTCGCCGAATCCGCCCGCATCGTCCAGGACTGTGGCTTCGACCTCGTCGATCTCAACCTCGGCTGTCCCGCCAAGCGCGTCGTCAGTTGCAACGGAGGCTCCGGCCTGCTGCGCGACCTCCCGCTCATCGAGACCATATTCAAATCCATCCGCGCCGCCGTCTCTATCCCCTTCACCGTCAAGTTCCGCATGGGTTGGAGCGACGCCGAGATCGTCTGCGTCGACCTCGCCCGCCTCGCCGAAGACTGCGGCCTCAACGCCGTCGCCCTGCACGCCCGCACCCGCGAGGACGGCTACACCGGCCAGGCCCGCTGGCAGTACATCGCCGCCGTAAAGGACGCCGTGCGCATTCCCGTCATCGGCAACGGAGACATCCGCACCCCCGAGGACGCCGCCGCCATGGTCCACGCCACCGGCTGCGACGCCATCATGATCGGCCGCGGCGCGCCCGCCAATCCATGGATCTTCCGCCAGATCGCGCAGTACACCGCGTCCAAAGAAGCCACCGGCGTCGGCACCTACGACGTGCCAACGGACCAGGACCGTTACCGCATGATCCGTACCTACTTCCATATGCTCGTAGACGAGATCGCACTGGAGGAAGCAGCCGAAGCCACCCGCGCCGCCGCCATCATCGCCTCCGGCCAGATCGCACGCGACCTGCGTCACCGCGACGCTGTCGGCAAGATGAAGCAGTTCGCCGCCTGGTTCACCCACGGCATCCCCAACGGCTCCACGCTGCGCCGCGCCATCTTCGAATCCAAATCCGGCCCCGCCGTCCTAACCGCCGTCGAATCCTTCTTCGCCGATCGCCACAACCAGCCCGCGCGGGACGTGGAGATCGCCGAATCATTACCCCACTTCGCGGACGCCTGCGGTTAGACAAACCCACGCGAACCATACGTTCACTCAGATCTTCGCGGCGTCCCCGCTACGCTTGCGCCAGATCACCTTGATCTGCCTGCGCCAGCGCTCATCGATCGCCACCAGCACCCAATCCACCCGCGGCGAAAGATAGCGCAGCACCACGTCGGTCGCCGGATGCACACGCAGCGCCGGGGCCACCAGGTACAGCCGCGGATCGCCCTCCGCCAGCCTCACCCCGTCGAAGTACCCATGCCGCTGAAACTCCCCCAGTCCCGAGTTCGCGTCCGGATTTTGCTGGTGATGCCAGCGCACGCGCACCCAGTAGTCCAGCCCCTGCAGCGCCAGGTGCAGGTCCTCGTCCGCTTTCAGCTCGATCACCGCCAGCCGCCCATCTTTATCGACCGATAGCAGGTCCAGCATTCCGCGGTCCGACGCCGCAAACGCCGGCACCTGCGTGTACACATGCGCCGCGTCCAGCCGCGCATCGATCAGCGAAACGTCCCGCCGCAGCTCGCTCTCCAGCCACCGCTCCGGCTGCATCCGGTACAGCGCGTCCCGCTTGTCGCCGCCCTCACTGCGCCGCGCAAACAGCCTCTCCACCAGCTCGCGCAGCTCTCCCGCATTCTCCTCCGTCAGCGGAGTCTCATTCGCCCCCGCGCCAAACGTAATCTCCTGCACGCGGTTGAAGCTCTGGCCCGCGTAGCCCATCCGCACCCGCGCAAACTCCAGCCCATGCAGACGAAACGCCATCTCCACGCCGCTCTGGATCCTCTGCTCAACCTCCGCGCGCATCAGTTCCGGAACCAGCGCCATCACCCGCGACGCAGCCTCCGCGAAGCGCTCCCGCGCCGCCTCCTCATTCGGCGCATGGATCAGTCGCGTCGTCAGGTTGCCATGGTCCGCCGCGTCCCTCTGCTCCATCTCTTCGATCTTCTCGTCGAACTCCCACAGCTCCCACTGCGCCGCGTCCCGATTCATCCACGCCAGCCGCGAGGCAGTCAGCGTAGCCATCCCTCGCGGCACAATCATCCGCAGCCCGCGATAGAGCCTTCGCCCGCCCGCATTCTCTCTGCAGTGCGCCAGCCACAGAACGCCCAGCGTCAATATCCCATCGACCGTCGCCTGCGTCTCCTCCGCGTTCACCGCGATCACCGCCCACGCCTCGTGCCCATGCACCAGCGACCCGCGCGCATACGCCGGCCCGAAGCTCTTCTCCAGGTCCATCGCGGTGCGGAACCCCTCCGCCGCCCACTCGCCCCAGCCCTCGCCGCCGCGCAGCATCACCCGCTCCAGCGCCTTCAGGTAGCGCACCCTTGTAGCCTCGCGCGTCGAAGGCGTCCGCCGGTCGCGATCCGCCAGAATCTCCAGCGACCCCGGTCGCGTCTGCCCAAATCGCTGCGTCGTCAGCCGCAGCATCCGGTCGCGCGCCGCGCCGCGTTCCACCGCCGCCGTCACTCGCCGAACGACGTTTCGCTCCTCGCTCCACATCTGCAGCGTGCATCGTCCATGCTCGGTCGTCAGCGAGTACTTCGCCGAGCGCATGTCGAACAGGATCTTCCCCTCCTCCGTCACCACCGCCTTCGCGTGCTCCGCCAGAAAACACTCCAGCGCCGCCGCAATCTGCTCGACGCTCTGCGTGGGTTCAGCGGAAGAGATTCCAGGTTGTCTCATGTGCAGCAAAGTCTAACAAAGACCTTCCTGCAATCCATCACTTCCAGCCCTTTTTCTTTCTCAGGTGAGTGATGTGCGCCACATGGTGCCGCGAGTGCCACGCATACAGCAGCGTCGAGGCCTCAATCGTCATCGGTCCCATCTTGGCGTGCTTGAAGCCGCGCTGCCACTCGTCCACGGTCAGCGACTTCAGCACTTGCACCCAGCGCGCGTGCAGTCCCTCGATCAGGTCGAGCGACAGCCCGACCGGTGCCGTCTTCGAATCGATCAGCATCGACCACGCCTGCTCGTCGATCGGCGAGATCGCCGGCCAATCCTCGGTCAGCGCCCGCCGCAGACGGATGAACGCATTCATGTGGCTGTCGGCCACATGGTGCACCACCTGTCGCACCGTCCATCCGCCCTCCCGATAGGGCGTGTCGAGCTGGCTGTCGTCCAGCCCCTCGACGGCATCGCGCAGATGGCAAGGCAGCCCCTCCAGCGTCGCAATCGCGTCGCGTCGCTCGGCGGCTGCCACGTTGCCGGGGCTGGCATAGGGTCCAATGGGAAATCGCGGGTCGATAGTCTGCCATTCCAGGTTTGTGCTCATGGCTAGAAAAGGTAGCACAAGCCCCCATCGCTTGCCCAGAGTCCTCCACACACGCCGGTAATCGGCAGAAGCGGTCTTAGGGCTCGCGCATAAATAA
>PKWU01000086.1 GCA_003132145.1 Granulicella sp. | reverse complement strand
AGTCGATTACGCGATAGCCTCTTTTGTTGCCTCAAACACTGTAGCGACAATCATAGGGGTCGGTCGTCGGGGTCTCCTATATTGACCGAGCTCCGTCATACGCAGGATAAGTTGCTGCTTTCTCGGATGACCGCAACCCGGCCCTTATCGCATCCGGATCCTGCCGAAGCGAAAACACGATCGTTGCGCCTTGCGAGGAGAATGTGATGAACGGATACGGAACGCGGACTGCGACAAATCTTGTCACCTGCGCGTCAATACTTTTGCTGACTACAATTTTTTTACCCGCACTCGCGCAGGACGCGTCCACCGCTCCCTACCTGAATCCGGCCCTGTCTCCGCAACAGCGGGCCGCGGATCTGGTGCAGCGCATGACCCTCGAGGAGAAGGCCTCGCAGATGGAGAATGAAGCCGCCGCCATTCCCCGGCTCAACGTTCCCGCCTACATGTGGTGGAGCGAGGCGCTGCACGGAGTGGCTGACAACGGTATCACCGAATTCCCTGAGCCGATCGGCCTGGGCGCGACATTTGACGAGCCCGGAATTCATGCCATGGCCACCGTGATTGGCATCGAGGGACGCATCAAGCATGTGCAGGACGGCGGACGCCGCGGCATCGGGGGCGGTCTTGATTTCTGGGCGCCGAACCTCAACCTTTTTCGCGACCCTCGCTGGGGCCGCGGCCAGGAGACCTACGGCGAGGATCCGTACCTAATCGGCCGCATGGGCGTCGCTTTCGTTACCGGCATGCAGGGCGAAGATCCGAAGTACTACCGCGTGATCGCCACACCCAAGCACTTTGATGTGCACAGCGGCCCGGAACCGACACGGCACTTTGCGGATGTGGATGTGAGCAGGCACGATGAACTCGACACTTATGAGCCGGGTTTCCGCGCCGCCATCGTGGAAGGCAAGGCCGGATCGGTGATGTGCGCCTATAACGCGATCAACGGTGAGCCGGCTTGCGCCAACCAATTCCTGCTTCAGGATCAGCTTCGCGGCAAGTGGGGTTTCCAAGGATATGTCGTCTCCGACTGCGGCGCAGTCACGGATATTTTCACCGGTCACCATTACCGGCCGACGCAGGCCGAATCCTCGGCCATTTCGGTCATTCGCGGCATGGACAACGAATGTTCCGGCAATGCCAAGGCTTTTGTCGACGCCGTGCAGCAGGGTTATCTCCCCCAGAGTGCGATGGACACCGCTGTGGTTCGCCTGTTTACGGCGCGCATAAAGCTGGGCATGTTCGACCCTCCGGACATGGTTCCTTACACGAAGATCCCGGAGAGCGAGCTCAACAGCCCCGAACACCGCGCCATGGCCCGCAAGATGGCGGATGAGGCGATGGTGCTGTTGAAGAACGATGGCACGCTTCCGCTCAAACCGGATGTCAAGAGCATCGCTGTTGTCGGGCCGCTTGCCGACCAGACGAACGTTATGCTTGGAAACTACAACGGACGGCCGACCCACACTGTTTCCTTCCTCGAGGGGCTCAAAGCCGAGTTTCCCAACGCGAAAATCACCTTCGTACCCGGAACCCAGTTCCTGAACCCGGACGGCAACCCGGTGCCGAACCGGCTCCTGACCACTCCCGACGGCAAGCCGGGACTCAAGGCGGACTACGCCGAGGTGCAGGGAGGATTCGGTCGCGGCGGTGGTTTCGGCGGTGCGAATGTCCCTTTTCCCGCACCGTTCATGAGCCGGGTTGAGCCGAATGCCAACCTCACCGCGGACAATCTGCCGGCCGAGGCCAAAGGAAAGAATAACCTCGCCGTGCATTGGAGCGGGTTTCTGACGCCCACGGATACTGGCGATTACCTCATCGGCATCCGCGCGAATGGCATTGGCACAGTATCGGTGGATGGCAAGCAGGTGACGCAGGAACGGGGATTCGGAAACCAGGGCGTCCAGGCCAGAATGGGGACTGTACATCTGGAGAAGGGAAAGAAAGTTGCATTGAGAATCGAGTATCGTCTGCCGATGGCCCGCGGCGCAGCGGCCGCGCCGACCACTGCCCAGCCGGCCGTCCAGCCGAATATGCAGTTGATTTGGGCGCCGGTCTACAATGGCGCCTCGCCTGACGCAATTGCCGCAGCAAAAAGTGCCGACGTGGTGATTGCAGTGGTTGGAATTACCAGCCAACTGGAAGGCGAAGAGATGCCGGTCAACCTGCCGGGATTTCTTGGTGGAGACCGCACCAGCATCGATCTGCCGGAGCCGGAAGAGGGCCTGGTGGAAGATGTTGCTGCCACCGCCAAGCCGCTGGTCGTGGTGCTGATAAACGGCAGCGCGCTGGCGGTCAACTGGGAGAGTGAACATGCCAACGCAATGATCGAGGCGTGGTATCCGGGCGAAGAGGGCGGCACGGCCATCGCCGACACGCTAAGCGGCAAGAACAATCCCGCGGGCCGTCTGCCGGTCACCTTTTACACCGGCGTGAGCCAACTGCCCAATTTCGAGAGTTACTCGATGCAAAACCGGACCTACCGCTATTTCCGCGCCAAGCCATTATATCCGTTCGGCTACGGGCTCAGCTACACCACATTCGCCTACAGCGATCTCAGCGTTCCGCAGGCGCCAGTGAATGTGGGTGATGCCGTCACGGCGGACGTGACGGTGACAAATACGGGCAAGGTGGCGGGCGATGAGGTCGTCGAGCTCTATCTCAAGTTCCCTCCGGTGGAGGGTGCGCCACAGATCGCTCTGCGGGGATTCCAGCGCATTCATCTTGATCCGGGCGCGAGCCAGAAGGTCCACTTCGATCTGAAAGGCCGCGATCTGGGCATGGTGACCGCGTTGGGGCAGCCGATCATTGCCGACGGAGACTACACCATCAGCATCGGCAGCGGCCAGCCGGATACGGGAGCCCCGGGCGTCACCGGACACTTCCATATCAATGGCCAGATCGATTTGCCGGAATAGCAGGGAAGCCGAGTCCGTTCAGCGTAAATTCACTGAAACGCCCCCTTCACCACGGCAAGGCTATGTGGAGGCTCGCGGTGATCGCGCCATTTTTCGGGGCGCCGTGAAGCTCGCGCCTCTGCCAAAGAAGTTGTGAATCAGTCCGCTACGATCTCGGAAAGGAACCATTCGGAATGGCGAACGAAGGGAAGTTGACACGCCGTGAGGCGATTGAAGGCATGTTGGGAGCGGCGGTGGCTTCGATGGTGCCGGCGAGCGCGTACGCGGGGCAGACAAAGAAGGGCGCGGCAGCGCCGTGGCCTGCGGAAGGTCCAGAGCGTTTGCTGGCGTTCAACGACAACTGGCGATTTCACCGGGGCGATTCCGAGGGCGCGGAGGGCGCGGAGTTCAGCGATGCCACTTGGCGTGTCCTCGATGTTCCGCATGACTGGAGCATCGAGGACGTTCCCGGAGGCGAAGAACGAGCGGTCTGGAGCGAGGGGACCAATCCTGTGCGGACGGGGCCGTTCGATATGTATGCCAGCGAGGGCCAGACGGCGACGGGATGGACCGTCGGAGGCGTTGGCTGGTATCGCAAGAGCTTCGCCAAACCTGCACCGCTCTCTACGGGCGGAAAGGTGGAGCTCCGCTTCGAGGGCGTCTACATGAACTCCGATGTGTGGCTGAACGGAGTGCATCTTGGCAATCATCCATATGGCTACACTGAGTTCGCGTACGACCTGACGCCGCACCTTAAGGACGGCCGGAACACGATTGCGGTGCGCGTGGACAACACGGGGCGCAACAGCCGGTGGTACTCAGGCTCGGGGATCTACCGCAAGGTATGGCTGTCGGTGGCCGGAGATTTGCGGATTCTCGCGCACGGGGTGTACGTCACCACGGCCGAAGCCGCGCCGGAGGCGGCTCTGGTGAATGTCCAGGTGACGGTCGAGAACGGAGGCGCCGTGGCCAGGCGTGGCGTGGTGAGGGCCAGACTGGTGGATGCGGCGGGCGCCGTTGCGGGGGAGGCGCAAGAGAACGTGACAGTCACGCCGGGCGCAAGCGCACTGGCGACGTGTGCGGTGCGGCTCAGGAACCCGCGGCTGTGGTCTCCGAACCACCCGGATCTGTATCGCGCCGAGGTCGTGGTCGAGACGGACGGGAAGGCGGCGGACAGCGCTTCGCTTACGATCGGCGTGCGCACGGTGGAGATCGATGCAGCGCGGGGCCTTCACATCAACGGTGAGATGTTCAAGCTGCGCGGAGGATGCGTGCATCATGACAACGGACCGCTGGGTTCTGCGTGCATTCCACGGGCCGAGGAGCGCCGCGTGGAGATCCTCAAGGCGTGCGGCTATAACGCGATCCGCACCAGCCACAATCCGCCGTCGCGCGATTTTCTCGATGCTTGTGACCGGCTGGGTATGATGGTTCTGGATGAGGCGTTTGATTGCTGGGAGGCAGCGAAGAACCCGCAGGACTACCACCTTTACTTCAATGACTGGTGGCAGCGCGATCTGGAGAGCATGATTCTGCGCGACCGCAATCATGCTTCCGTCGTTCTGTGGAGCGTCGGCAATGAAGTGAAGGAGCGCGCGGAGCCGCAGGGGGTTGAGATTGGCAAAGAGCTCCAGGCATATGTGCACAAGCTCGATCCGAGCCGCATGGTGACCGCAGCCATCTGTGCTCCCTATGATCACCCCGGTCAGACTTGGCAGGACATGCAGCCGGCGTTCACGTATCTCGATGTTGGCGGCTACAACTATCAGTGGAAGGAGTACGCGAACGACCACGCCAAGTTTCCGGAGCGGGTGATGGTGGGCACCGAGTCGTACCCGGGCGAGGTCTTCCAGAACTGGAACGCGATCGAGAGTTCGAGTTGGGTGATCGGCGACTTTGTGTGGACGGCGATCGATTACATTGGGGAGTCGGGGGTCGGCCGCGTGGGCGTGCAGAGTGCGCAGGGGCGCGGCGGAGGCGGAGGCGGTCTGGCGACCTATCCGTGGTTCGACTCCTACTGCGGCGACATCGACCTGATCGGAAACAAGAAGGCACCGTCGTACTTCCGGGACGTGGTATGGCGGCGCAGCAAGGTGGAGATGGCAGTCCAGCGTCCGGTGCCAAAGGGGTTTATAGAGCGCCCCAGCGGCTGGGGCTGGAGTGATGAGTTGCACAGTTGGACGTGGCCTGGGTTCGAGGGCACACCGCTGACGGTCCGCGTGTACACGCGCGGCGACCAGGTGAAGCTGTTGCTCAACGGCAAAGAGGTTGGCTCGAAGGGCCTGACGGAGAAGGACGCTCTCAAAGCGGAGTTCACCGTCCCGTACAGTCCGGGTGAACTGAAGGCCGTTGCATACCAGGCCGGGCAACAGATCGACTCGATTGCCTTCAGCACGGCCGGCGCTGCGCACAAGCTGGTCCTGACACCGGACCAGCCGAAGCTGAAGGCCAGCCGCGACGACCTGAGCTACGTGATGGTCTCGGTCATAGATGAACAAGGCCGCCCGGTGCCGGATGCAGTCGTTCCTGTGTCCTTTGTGTTGAGCGGACCCGGTGAAATAGCCGCGGTGGGCAATGGAAATCCGAAAGACGTCGCCAGCTTCCGCCAGCCGCATCGCGATACCTTCCACGGCAGATGCGTGGCGGTTGTGCGGCCGATGGGGAAAGTCGGCGTGATTGAGGTTCGGGGCGAATCCCCGGGGCTCGAAGGAGCCGTGGTCCGGCTGAATGTTGCTTCTGTTTGACCCAGACTTGAGTTCTGAACCGGTTATCGATTCCCAGCCTGTCGTGCA
>PKWU01000053.1 GCA_003132145.1 Granulicella sp. | reverse complement strand
ATGCCGGGACTGAACACCTAGTCAGAGGTAACTACATCCAGGCCGATGAGACGCCAGTGGATGTGCAGACACGCGATGGCCGGTCGAGAAACCACCCGGACTATCTGTGGCAATACGGAACACCGGGCGGAGCAGCGATCTTCGAGTTCCGCATGGGGCGCGGGCGCGAAGGGCCCATGCGTTTCCTGGAAAACTTCGCAGGCATTTTACAGACCGACGCTTATGCGGCTTACGACCGTGTCGGCGGACCGAAGATGGTGCACGCCGCTTGTTGGGCGCACTCCAGACGACGCTTTGTAGAGGCGACCAAGCTCAATCGGCAGGATGTTGCCTCGGCACGAATCGTGGCGCAGATGGCGAAACTGTTTGCCATCGATGCCCAGGCACGCGACGAAAACATGGACCATGCCGTGCGTCACGCGCTGCGCATGGAACGGGCTCCGTTGGTGCTCGCAGAACTCAAAGCGCAGATCGAGGCTGCCAGCCGAACGGCACTCCCTTCGAGCCCACTCGGCAAGGCAGCTGCCTACACCCTTCGGCTGTGGGACAAGCTCACACGCTTCCTCGACTATCCAGAGTTGGAACTGAGCAACAACCTCGCCGAGAACTCCATGCGCCCGGTGGCGATTGGCCGCCGCAACTGGACCCACATCGGGCACGAGAAGCCTGGACCACGCGTCGCAACAATCCTCTCCATCGTCGAAACCTGCCGCCGACTCAAGATCCCAGTCCGTGAGTACCTCGCCGCTGTCCTGCCCGGGCTCGCCAACACTTCCATCCACCGACTGCCACAACTCACTCCCACCGCCTGGACCGCTAGCAATCTGTAACTGTCAATGTGCTTTAGCCTGACGGATACATCTAATTCTACAGGCGCTGAATCGAACCAATTGGGTACTGGGCGGCGCGGACGGAGCTGCTTGCTTGCTCGGATTGAAACGGACTGGGTTGCTCTACAAGATGCAGCGTCTCGGCATCTCACGGATTGGAGAGAAGTCGAACGGTGTTGCCCATGAAGAGAACGTCATTCGTATTGATGCCCCAGAGAAGAAGGAACACAAGGGAATGATCGCACTACATCGGAGCTAAGTCCCGCGCTACTGCTGAGTGAATGTGTTCCTCTTCATCACGATTGCGGCAGCCAAACGTCTTATCATTAGAGGTTCTAAAATCAACTATGGCTTCATGGTTGCGTGTCTACTGTCTGGTTATTCTTGCGGTTTCTGTTTCTGCCTACGCCGATTCTGCACCATTCGATCTGGCTGGCCCCACGCTGGAGGTCAAGGTTATCCATGCGGGCAAGATGCTGCCGATCTCTGAGGTGCCCAATCTATCGGTTGGCGATCAGCTTTCGATCAAGGCGGATCTTCCCGATGGCCAGTCCGCGCACTATCTTATGGTCGCGGCATTTCTGCGTGGTGCCACCAATCCGCCGCCGCACAACTGGTTCTACGCCTCGCAGACGTGGAACCACAAAGACAGCGCAGGGCTGAGGATCACGGTCCCCAAGGGAGCCCAGCAGGTTCTTGTCTTCCTCGCCCCAGAGACCAATGGAGACTTCAAGGCGATTGTTGACGCGGTTCGCGGCCAGCCCGGAGCCTTCGTGCGCGCATCGCAGGATCTCAATCAGGCCACGCTCGATCGCTCACGGCTGAAGGTCTATCTGGCTGCGATCCGCAGCATCGGCCAGACCGATCCAGAGCAGCTAACAACGGCGTCGCCACTGCTGGCGCGCAGTCTCGCTATCAAGTTCAACCCGGAATGCTTGCAGAAGATCCCCGAGCTACAGGCCTCCTGCCTGATGCAGGGGCGTGATTCGCTGATTCTGAACGACGGCCATAGCACCTCGATCGTTGAGGCGCTGTCCTCGGCCTCGGTCGTCGATCTGGCTCAACAGATCAGCAGCACGCGTCAGGCCGACTATGGATACTACAGTCCATACATCTCGTCGGCCGTGGATATTGCGCACATCATGGACGCCTTCCGCACTGCACAGTATCAATACATCCCCGCGCTTGCCAGCGAGCAGAACGATCAACTCTCGCTCGAACTGAATGCGCCTCCGTCGTTTCACAACCCAAAGTCTGTCCTGGTAATTGCTCTGCCAGCGGTTGAAGCACCGCAGTTGCCGCCGCTCCATCCCGTCGATCCCAAAGAGGTCTACTGCGCGGAGAAGACGGAGTTGGTTCTGCCCGCCGAGGGCGCGCCGCTGGCCTTTGCCACCGGCTACGCCCACGATATGGTCCTTCGTCTGAAGGGAAAGAATGGCAAGATCGTCGATCTACCGGTGAAGGCCGATGCCGAAAAAGGCGGATTCATTGCCAACACTGCGGGACTCAGTCCGTCGAACTTCGGCGACGTCTTGGACGGATCGCTGCATGGATACTGGGGATTCGAAGCGTACAACGGCCCGGAGTTTCGTCTGGAAAATGCTCGTCCACAGCACTGGCAACTGTCCGACGACGATCAGCAGGCTTTGATCGCGGGGCGGGACGATGTCGTTCACCTAGAGACGGAGAACGCTGCCTGCGTCGATAGCATCCTGCTCAAGAAGCCCACCGGAGAAACCGTCAAGGCAGACTGGAAGTCGACTGGTCCCAATCAGGTCGCCGTGACCATACCGCTCAAAAAGGTCAAGCCCGGCACGCTCAAGCTGCTGGTCAAACAATATGGCAGCAAGGAGCCGGACACTGTTCAGTTACAGAGCTTCGCGCAGGCTGGCCATCTCGACAGCTTCACCCTCCATGCGGGTGATCTTACGGGCGTACTCAAGGGAAGCCAGTTGGATGCAGTGAAGGAACTCACGCTGAACGGGATCAGCTTCAAGCCCGCCCCGCTGACTGATGTCGACAACGATGAGGAATTGACTCTGGCTGCCGCCGACATCAAGGCCGTCGCTGGACTAATGGAAGGCGCGAATTCGAAAGCCAAGGTCGCGCTCAAAGACGGCCGTGAGTTGAATCTCGACGTCACAGTTGCATCCCCTCGTCCGAAGGTCACGCTCATCGGAAAGAGCGTTCAATCCTCTGCATCGAGTGGGCTGGAGAATATTCAGCTTGCCGATCAGGACGAACTTCCGCAGGGTGCGCAGTTGACTTTCTCGATCCACGCCCAGATTCCAGCAGCATTCTCCGGCGAAGAGAAGGTTGACGTGTCCACCGTGCATGGCGCATACCTGACGACACTCACGCCTGCCAGCGGCCTGACTTTGGCGGACTCGCAGGTCGCTCTAGCGACGCTCAACACGAGCAAGGCTTTCGCCGGCTCTGCATCTGGCCCACTACGCTTCCGCATCGTCGAGCAACGCATTGCTGGCGACTGGCAACCGCTTGCCACGCTGGTTCGCCTGCCGGTCTTCAATAATCTCAAGTGCCCAGACGCACCCGACCAGCCTTGCAATCTCACAGGCACGAATCTCTTTCTGATCGATGCGATTGCAAACGATGCGCACTTCGACCACTCGACGCAGGTTCCCGAGGGATTTCCCGGCTACACACTGTCGGTTCCGCATCCCATCGACGGGCAACTCTACGTCAAACTCCACGATGATCCATCGGTTGTGAACTCCGTAGCCTTCCCGCAAGAAGCGCTTGCGCCTCTGCCCATTGCAACTCCTGCTGCCGCGTCAGCGGCTCCTGCGATTCTCTCAAAGCCAGCGACTCAGAGTTCTAATCCATCAACGATTGTCGCCCAACCGAGCTCACCGCCCCTCACAACCTCTGGTCCCGCAAGCGCTGCAGCAACGACAACAATGACCACGACAAAAGGGCTAGTTACAACAGCCTCACCTCTTGCCAGCCCCTCAACCCCTGTGAATCCATAACCCGCTCCCGCAGTCGGCAAAACAGAACCTCAGCTCATTTCTCCCGCTATGCCTCCTGCAAGCGCGCCAACATCGCAACCCGCAACACCGGCTGTACCATCTGGATCGCCCACCCCGACAGGAGATTCCAGCTGTCTTCTTCGCAAGGAAAGACCCCTACGTCAGCGAAGCCTGTACCCCAAGGAACTCCCGCCACCGGCGGAGCACCAGCCCCTGTCGATTCGAAGGCAAACGCCACTTCCTGAGTATGACTGCTTGCAGGTAACTGTGAGCGGCATCAGTACAACGCACACAGTTTCGTCCAGAGGCTTATACCTGCTCGTCTGTAGGCAACGTAGGCGCAGGCGGCAGGTCGATTTCGTGCGGAGGCTGCGGCAAGTGTCCATGAGGCAGATGAATAACTACACTTTCTCCGCAAAGCGATAGCCGACGTGCGCTTCCGTGAGCAGGTACTTGGGGTTTGCAGGATCGTCTTCCAGCTTCTTGCGCAATTGACGCATGAAGGTGCGGAGATACTCCAGCTCGTTGCCGTATCCTTCTCCCCACACGGTATTCAGCAGGCGGCTATGCTGGATGGGCCTGCCTGCATGGGTCATCAGGTGGTGGGTCAACTCGAACTCCTTGGGGGTGAGGTGAATCAGCCGGCCGGCCTTCTTCACCGTGTGGCGCGCTGGGTCAAGTTCAATCTCGTCGATGCGCAACACAGCCGCTTCCTGCGTGTCCGGAATCCTGGACCAGCGCATCGCGGCCCGCATTCTGGCAGTCAGCTCGCGCAACTGGAAGGGCTTGGTAATGTAATCGTCCGCGCCCGCGTCCAGCGCCTCCACCTTGTCGTCTTCGCTGTCGCGCACGGTGAGCATCAGAATGGGAATGCGCGGATAGAGGCTGCGCATGCTCCTACAGGCGTCGATGCCGCTCATGCCCGGCATATTGATGTCGAGCAGCACCGCGTCAAAGATGTTTGTGCGCAGCAGCGACAGGGCCTCCTCGCCGCGCGCCGCCTCCACCGTCCTGAACCCCAGATTGCTGAGGGTTGTATGCAGCGCGCGCCGGATGGACATCTCGTCATCGACAACCAGAATCAGTCCGGATTCCATGGCTAGTACCCTCCCATCTGTATCTTCGGAATCGATAAAAAGAAAGTTGTGCCGTCCTGTTCGGCGCTGGTCACCCATACATGGCCGTGGTACGCCTCGGCCGCCTTCTTGACGATGGACAGGCCAACCCCGGCGCCGGGTGCGCGCTCCTTGGCGTCGGAGCTGCGATAGAAACGCTCGAAGATGCGCTCGCGGTCCTGCATCTGGATCAACGAGCCCTGGTTGTGCACCGAGAGAAGCAGCTCGGAGGTGCTCTCGCGCACCGCGATGTCAATCGGAGCGTCGGGCGCGGAGTACTTGGCGGCGTTATCGAGATACTGCGTCAGGATCATCGTCAGCAGCTCCCGGTCACCCTGTAGCGGCGTCTCTTGCTCCTCAATGGAGAGTTCGATCGGGTGTTGCTTGAGCGTTCCCGAGAGCTCCGCTAATACATCCTTCACCAGCCGCGATATGATCACAGGTTCGGTACGCAGGGACACGCTGGAGGCTTCAAGCTTTGCGGTCTGTAGCAGGCGGGTGCAGAGTTGATTGAGATTGATCGACTCTTCATTAATCAGATCGGCCAGCTCAGACTCGGTTTTATCCAGTGTGCCCATCTCCAGCAGGCCGGAGCTGGCGGTGCAGATCGCCGTCAGCGGCGTCTTGAATGCGTGCGCCAGCGCATCCAGCACGGCCACGCGCAGTTGCTCCGCCTGCTTCGCGTTCTCAGCGCTCGCCTCTTTTTCATACGAGCGCTGACGTTCAAAGGCAATTGCGGCAAGCGAAGCGATGGAGTTGGCAATCAGCGGATCGACCTCTCCGCGAATGGCCATCGCGCCGATGGACTTGTTTCCAATGCGAATCACACGCTGCGTTGTGTGCGTGTCGTGGTCGTCCTCGTTGTGATCGGTAAGGTAGGTTGTCTTGGCAATCTGCTGCTCCTCCGTCGACCAGGTCCCCTCGTGATTGAGCAGGACAGTATTTGCATCGAAGATGGCAACATCGTTGGCTTGAAAGATGCGCCGGATCAACTGCACCAACTGCGATCCCGGCGGGTGATGCAGATCGAAGAGCAGAGTGCCGCGGCTCAGCTCATAGAGCTTTTTCATCTGGATCCGCTGGTAGTTGGCGTCGCGCGCAATGCCTGACTCTCTGGAGGAGAGACGGCTTACCAACAACGCGCAAAGCTGGAAAGAGATCAGAGCGATCCAATCCCGCGAATCGGAAACTATGAAGGTCCAGATCGGCGGAACAAAAAAGAAATTAAGACAGGAGACTGCGACCAGAGAGATAAATATCGCCTGCCAGATTCCGTAGAAAAGTGAGGCTGCTACCACCACCAGCAAATACATAAAGCCGGCAGTGGCGAGTGGAAAATGCAATCGATACGCGACAAAGGTCAAAGCTGCAATGGCGGCGCAGCCAATCGCGCACTGCTTCAGCAGTTGCATCCACGACCGCTTCTCCGTCAACGGAATAATCATTGTGAGCCGTGAGGTCATTGGACAAATCCCATCTAGATGGTAGTGAACGAAGTTGTAACGAAGGGATTAAGAAAGCGCAAAAAGGTCATTAAATATATCCTGGGCACATGGAACGGCATCTCCCATGATGGGATGCACCTTCCATGTGCCCGATTTTTGGTTCTTCGCAGTTCCGCATTACAGCTTGTCCTGAGAAGTTGATGCGAGTTGCTGGTCGTTCTGGGACTTCGCCGCCGCGAGTTGGTCGAAGTGCTGTGCCTGCGTGGCTGCGCTATCGGCCTTAGAGAGATACGACTCATAGAGGTACTGGGCCGTATCATATGGGCGCGGATACTTCTGATAGTGATAGAGAGCTGCGTTGTCCGGAGCTCGGCGGTCCCGCTCGACCTTCTCGGCAGCGGCCTCGGCGCGGAACTTCGCCTCCTGCTGGTGGAAGTAGCCGGCGATCTGCTGGTACTGCGCGCTGTCATGCGCACTCCGCATCAGGCTGTGTACTTCACGCGGTGTGAGTGGCGTAGACAGGCTTGCTGTCTGCGTCGCGGATTGTGCCATTCCCGCAAACGGAAGGGCAAGAGAGAGTGTCGCAACAAGTACCAGCGAACGGTTCATGGTTGGTACCTCCTGAAATGACTCTAGGAGAGGCCACATAAGGAGCGCATGAGGAAGATACAAGATGATCGTTAAAGATACCGGTACGTGGAGTCTACCGACATGTGGTATCGAGCGCGAATGACACACAAGTCCGAGCACAAAATAACGGGAAGAGTGCAAATAAATCCTTTTGCGAACTTTCTATTACTTCTTTATGCCATACTTATGTCCCTCCCGGCACACTAAAGCATCTGCTACATGTGGAGGTGGTTGTTATGGCTCTCGGACAGTCAGCATATTTCTATAACGTGGAACTTAGCGCGCTCGAAGAAAACGTCGGCCACTCGATGGATCGCGTCGCCCGGCTGCGCGAGAAGGCAATAAGACGGAACGACACTCAGGCAGCCGATCAGATCAACAAGCTACAGCGGGTGATCGGCGTCGTACAGCAACGAATCGCGCGTCTGAAATAAATCGGATCAAACTTAGTCAATAGGGACTTGCCAGCGACCATAAAAAACCGCTTAGGTGGACGTGTATCCGCCGGAGAAAGAGGACAGAGTATGCCTAACTATCATTTGAAGTCAGCCATTGCAACTGGATTAGCCTTCCTGGTCTGTTTGACTGCGGCTGGAATAAGCGCGTCTGCACAGGCTACGCCCTCAACCCAGACCACGGAAACCACATCGCAGACCACCGAGCAGCAGCTCGCGGACTTGAAAGCGCGCCTCGCGGCGCTTGAGAAGACCGTTGCCGATCCGACTCCGACGATAAGCGCGGAGAGGACCACCAAGACAGCTCCATTCCCCGGGGACTGGACATGGCTCAATTCGAATGGCCGCGTAGTCGACAGCCCGATGTCAACGAAATATTTCACGCCGGAGTTCCGCTCGGACGTGAACTATATTCTCGACTTCAACCATCCCAAGGATGACACCATGGGCGGATCGACTGAGTCGTTCCGTTCCCAGGAATTCCAGGTGGAGCAGTTGAGCTTCGGGGGCGATCTCCGCCTCGATAATGTTCGCGGCAGGTTCCTTACCATGTTTGGCGAGTTTGCCACCACCACGCCACGCAATGACTCCAGCTACAGCCGCGGCCAATGGGACCTTGCTGATGCATACCGGTATATCTCTGAAGCATGGGGCGGATATCACTGGGACAAGATGCATGGCATTAATCTGGATGCCGGGATCTTCGTCTCCTACATCGGACTGTTCAGCTACTATAATGCCGACAACTGGACCTATCAGCCGTCTTATGTCTCCTCCAATACGCCGTGGTTCTTTACCGGCGTGCGCGGGCAGTTCTTCCCGACCGAAAAGCTGAAGATTGAACCCTGGTTCATCAACGGCTGGCAGACCTATGGCAGATATAACGGCAAACCGGGACTGGGCGGACAGATACTCTATCGCCCCAGGCCATGGCTCGACCTGGTCTTCAACAACTACGGCATGGGAGAAGATGCTGCGGGGGTCCCATACCGCCATCGTATTCACACCGACGACAGTATCCAGGTCAAGTACTACGACAACAAGAAAAACTACTTCGACAAGGCTGCATTTACCGTTACGGCCGATGCCGGTTGCGAATTTGGCGACGGAACCAATCCCGTCGACGCAGGCACAAACGTAAGCTGCTACGGCGATAGAGCCGCGCCCGCATCCGCCGGTGGAGGGACCTCATACAAGCAGTACTTCATTGGCTACATGTTCTACAACCGCGTGTGGTGGGACAAGGACAAGTACGCGTTCACGCTGGGCGGCGGACAGATGAGCAATCCTGGCCGCTATCTAACTTTGTTGCCGCCCATCAACGGCGCATCGGCCACTACGGGAACACCCTACTTCACAGAGAACCCGGGCGATCCGTACACGGCATACGACACCACCGGAACCTGGGATTACATGCCGGACCAGTACATCACATTCCGTACAGAGGTGGGCTATCGCCATTCCAGCGTGCCGTACTTCTCGGGACGCGGTGGGATTACGCCTCCTGGTGGCAACAACGGCGCCCCGTCGAGCTACGTCTGCGCCGCTGGTTATAGTAACGGTGGCTTCGGCAATAACTCCGGCGTCGGTTGGGCGCCTGGTGGAGCGGGAATTGTAGCAGCCGAAGCGGCCTGCGGCGGACCGGCAGGCTCGACTACGGCCGTGTGGTTCCCCGACCTTCGCCATGACCAGCTCGCGTGGACCACGGCCATCATGGTGAGGTTCTAGCCGGAACCCGCAGCCATTACACATAGTCATCGATGAAACGCAGTATCCGCAACGTGGAGCAGTGCAGGGACCAGCAAGGTTCCTGCACTGCATCCCCAGACAAAGTGCGTCTTCATTCTTGCAGGGTGGATGTTACGAGGCACGAGAGAGCTAGGTGGCAGAGCGATACACGCTTACATACAGGAATAGGGATCGTGTATCCGATGCTCACGCTTTTATTATTTTCCTACTTTCATTTTATGGATTTTCTATTTATTCCTTATGCTGTACTTACTGTTCATCTATCAACATAAGAAACAGCATCATGCAGCAAGGCTGAATCGGGCCGCCGACACATCTTACAACGCTGACGCCGATTTGCTTGCTCAGGAGGGTTAGCATGTTCACCTCAGCCATCAGAGTGCATCGAAATTCAGCAGGAATCACCCTCGTGGTTCTTGGCACCGCCCTGCTGATGGTGGCAGGAGCCTGCAAGCGGGGAGAGACCGATCCCGCCGCGGGTGCGCCGCCGTCGGCCAAAATCACCACAGCCTACCAAGCGGAGGAGTTCTCCGTTGAACGCCCGAACCAGTACCCTACGACCACGGCCGTAGAGCACCGAGCGACCGCGCAGCTTGCCGTAACCGGCACGGTGAATCCCGATATTGACCGCACGGTCCCAGTCATCTCGCTGGCCTCCGGGCGCATTGTGGGCATCTTCGCCCGCTTGGGTGATCCGGTGAAGAAGGGGCAACTGCTGCTGCGCCTGCGCAGTGACGATATCTCCGGGGCCTTTGCGAACTACCAGATGAACGTGGCTGACGAGGTGCTGGCCAAGGCGCAACTGGAGCGCATGCAGCTTCTCTACGCCAGAGGTGCATACGCGCTGAACGATCTGCAGATGGCAGAGGACACCGAGAAGAAGGCGAAGGTCGCCGAGGATACCGCGGCGGAGCATCTTCGCCTGCTGGGCAGCGACGTGAATCATCCCACCGGCATGGTCGATATCACCGCGCCGGTCTCCGGCGTCATCACCGACCAGGAGGTGACCAACGCTGCGGGCGTGCAGAGCCTGGGAACAAGTCCCTTCACCATCTCCGATCTCTCGACGGTATGGATCGTCTGCGATGTGTATGAGAACGATCTGCCCAATGTCCACGTCGGCGACCCTGCCGACATTACTTTGAATGCCTATCCCGACCGGGTGCTGAAGGGCAGGGTCAGCAATATTCTGCCGATTCTGGATCCGACGATCCGGACGGGCAAGGTGCGAATCGAGGTGGCCAATCCCGGCATGATGAAGGTGGGAATGTTTGTGACGGCCACATTCCAGGGGAAGACGGAGCAGACGGTCGCGGCTGTGCCGGCCTCGGCGATCCTGCATCTGCACGATCGCGACTGGGTCTATGTGCCTTCGCCAGGCAACAAGTTTCGCAGAGTGATGGTGGTCGGGGGAGATCTCTTACCGGGCGCCATGCAGGAGATCGTCTCGGGCATCGCGGTTGGCCAGCAGGTGGTGATCAATCCACTGCCGTTGCAGAACACTATCGACAACCAGTAACCGCCGAACGGGCTTGGGGAGAACGTTATGATCCGCACTCTTGTCGATTTTGCGCTGAACAATCGCTTTGTGGTGATTGCGATCGCGCTGCTGCTGGTCTTCTGGGGAGCAATTTCGTTTCATCAGTTGCCGGTTGAGGCCTACCCCGACATTGCGGACAACTATGTATCGGTGATTACGCAGTGGCCGGGACGCTCCGCCGAGGAGATCGAACAGCAGGTGACGATTCCCATTGAAGTACAGATGGCGGGAATGCCGCATATGACGTTTTTGCGGTCAGAGTCCATCTTCGGTCTTTCGTACATAACTCTGATCTTCGACGACAGCTCCGTGAACGACTGGAACCGTGAGAAGGTGATGGAGCGGCTGACACAGGTCAATCTGCCCAGCGGACAGAACCTGCAACCCCAGATCGGCACGGACTGGAGTACCACCGGCCAGATCTATTGGTACACGATACGCAGCACGGACCCCCGATACGACCTGACGGAACTGAGATCGATCGAGGACTGGGTCCTGCTCAAGCAGTTCAAATCCGTCCTGAATGTAGTGGATGTCTCCGACTTTGGCGGTACGGTGCGCGAGTACCAGGTAAGGGTAGACCCGAACAAACTGGTGTCGTATGGGCTGAGTATCGGCCAGGTGGAACAGCAGTTATCCAACAATAACAACAACGCCGGCGGCAGCTTCGTCGAGCTCGGCATGCAGCAGATGAACGTTCGCGCGCTCGGGCTCTACAAGAGTGTGCAGGACATCGAGAATACCGTCCTGACCACCAAGAACGGGACGGCGCTGCGAGTCAAGGACATCGCGGAGGTGCAGCAGGGCCCCATGATCCGGCTCGGCCATATGGCCCGGGCCAACCACATGGAGGACGGAAGCATCGTCGACGAGCCCGATGTGATCGAGGGCGGCGTTCTGATGCAGAAAGGCGCGGAAGAACAACCGACGCTGGATGCAATTCACCAGAAGGTCGACCAGTTGAACAACGGCATCCTGCCGGCTGGGGTGAAGGTGGTACCCATGCTGGACCGCAGCGACCTGCTGCATTTCACATTGCACACGGTGATGCACAACCTGATCGAAGGCATGGTGCTGGTCACCATCATCCTTCTGCTATTTCTGCTCAATGCCCGCGCGGCCCTCATCGTAGCTCTGACGATTCCGTTTTCCCTGTTGTTCGCGTCGATATGCCTCGACATAAACCATATTCCCGCGAACCTGCTCTCTTTGGGCGCTCTGGATTTCGGCATGGTGGTGGATGGGGCGGTGGTGATGATGGAAAATATCATTCGCCACCTGGCCCATATGCGCGAACAAGGCCCTGCCGATCCCAAGAAGTCTGTGGCAGAGATCATTCGCGAGGCCTGCCACGAGGTGCAGCGGCCAGTCTTCTACGCCATCGCAATCATCATCACCGCTTATATGCCGATCTTCACGCTGCAACGCATCGAAGGACGGCTCTTCCGGCCCATGGCGTGGACGGTTGCTTTCGCTCTGCTGGGCGCGATGACGTTCTCCATCTTCATTGTGCCGGTATTGGCAAGCATCTTCTTCCGCGGTGGATTCAAGGAACGGCGAAACCGTGTCATGGAATTTATCACGACCGGGTATCGGAAGCGGTTGCGTTGGGCAGTTGCTCATCGCTGGCTCGTCGTGGGAGTGGCTGTGATTTCCCTGGCCGGAACGCTCTATCTGGGATTCAGCGGGGTCATTGGGTCGGAGTTCCTACCGCACCTCGACGAAGGCGCAATCTGGGCGCGCGGAACGCTGGCCAATAGCACCAGTCTCTCGGAAGGCGAAGACTTCACCGCGAAGGAGCGTCTGGTCTTTGCATCCTTCCCCGAGGTGAAGACCGTTGTGTCGCAGGCGGGACGGCCCGATGACGGAACCGACACCGGCGGTTTCGGGAACACCGAGTACTTTGTCGATTTGAAGCCGCACGACCAGTGGCGGCCAATCTTTCACAAGAACAAGGATGAACTGATCGCCGCCATGAACCTCGCGGTGCAAAAGTATCCGGGAGCTGTGTGGAACTTCTCGCAGCCGATTGAGGACAACGTCGGAGAGACGATGACCGGTACCAAGGGATCTCTGGCGCTTAAGATCCTTGGCAATGACCTTGCCGTTCTCGAGCAGAAGGGCGACGAGGTCGCTTCCGTGATGGCCGCCGTCCCGGGCATGCATGACGTCAAGCTGTTGCGCGACTTCGGCCAGCCGAACCTTGACCTGTCGATCGACCGCAAGATGGCGGCCCGTTTTGGAATCAACGTGGCGGACATACAGGATGCCGTGCAGACGGCAGTGGGCGGAAACGCGGTAAGCCAGGTGTTGATCGACGAGCAGCGGTACAACGTGGTGGTGCGCTACGAGGGGCAATACCGCAACACCGAGCAAGCCATCAGCAATATTCGCCTGCTCGCCCCTTCCGGAGAGCGTGTCTCGCTGGCGCAACTGTGCAAGATGGAGATCAAGGATGGGGCCTACGACATCTACCGTGAGGGCAACACCCGGTATATCGCGATCACCTTCAATGTCAGAGGCAGGGACCTGGGGACCACGGCCGAAGATTCCATCAAACAGATCAACGACAAGGTGAAGATGCCGCGCGGCTATACATTGGGTTGGTCGGGTGAATATGAGAGTGAAAAGCGTGCCGAGGCGCGCTTGGCTCTCATTGTTCCGATCACGGTTCTCATCATCTTCATCATCCTCTTCACCATGTTCCGTTCCTACAAGTGGTCGTTGCTGATTCTGCTGAATGTCGGCATGGCCCGCATCGGAGGTCTGCTCGCCCTGCTGGTCACCGGAACGTACCTCAGCGTTTCCTCCGGCATCGGCATGTTGGCACTCTTCGGTGTCTCGGTGCAGACCGGGGTCATTATGGTGGAATACATCAACCAGCTTCGCGCGAGAGGCATGAATATTGTCGATTCTGCTGTAGAGGGCGCAGTCCTGCGGCTTCGCCCGATCATGATGACCATGCTGGTGGCAACGCTTGGCCTGCTGCCGGCAGCGTTGTCGCACGATATCGGATCGGACTCGCAGCGGCCATTCGCGATCGTCATTGTAGGCGGCCTGATCTCCGATCTGTTGCTCAGCATATTCTTGTTGCCCACATTCTATGTATGGATTGCAAGGGATGACGACGATCTCCCGAAGACGGAGGTGGTGCATGAATAATTTGAAAGCAGTTTTCTCCCGCAGCATCGGTCAGATGTTCTTCGCGGCTCTTCTTCTGCTCGGCTCCGCAGGCGCGTACGCGCAGCAAGCACTCACCTGGGACCAGGTGAAAACGAAGTTTGAAGCTGCGAACCCCGCGCTACAGGCGGACCAGAGCAACGTGGATGAGTTGAAGGCTGAGGAGATCACCGCGTTTCTTCGCCCCAATCCGGAGTTCACATTGAGTTCGGACGGAACGCAGCTCGTCCCTCACGAGGGTTACTGGCGTCCCACTTCGGGTACGCAGGTGCAGCCCAACTTCAGCTATCTGCACGAGCGCGACCACAAGCGCGAGCTGCGCCTGGAGACGGCGAAGGAGTCTACGCGCATCGGCGGCACGCTGCACGAGGACCTGGAGCGCAACCTGCTCTTCAGCCTGCACTCCGCCTTCGTGCAGACGCTGGAGGCCAAGGCAGTACTGGAGCTGGCGCGCGCCGACCTGGAGTATTACGACAAGATCATCTCCATCAGCCAGGACCGCTTCAAGGCCGGCGATCTGGCGCAGATCGATCTGGACCGCATTGAACTATTGCGCGTGCAGTATGAGTCGGAGATTGAGACGGCGGTCGTCAACCTGCGCACGCAGAAGATCCAGTTGCTGCAACTGCTGGACGACCGCACGCCGGTCGATCAGTTTGATGTAACCGGGCCGTTTGATTTCTCCACCGATTTGAAGCCGCTCGACAACTTTCACCAGATAGCGCTCGATTCGCGTCCCGACCTGAGCGCTGCAATCCAGGGAATCGAGCAGGCCAGGACGAACCACAAGCTGGCAATTGCAAACGGCTCGACCGATCCAACCTTCGGCGCGTGGTACACCTACAACCCATCGTTCTACAATCCCTACGCCCAGCAGACGCTCGGTCTCAGCGTGAACATTCCGCTGCGCATCTTCGACCGCAACCAGGGCGAGAAAAAGCGCACACTGATCGACATCGACCGCAGTCAGCAGTTCACCGAGCAGACGCGGGCGCAGGTCTTCAGCGACGTGGACTCGGCGTACGAGCAGGTGCGCAGCAGCATCGCACTGCTGGTTCCGTATCGCGACAAGTACAAGGATCAGGCAACGCGGGTGCGCGATACGGTCACGTTCTCCTACCAGCATGGCGGTGCGTCTCTGATGGATTTCCTCAACGCCCAAAGCGATTATCGTGTAGTGCAGCTCGCCTACCTGCAGTTGATTGGCTCCTACCTGACGGCCGCGAGCCAACTCAATCTCGCCGTGGGGCGCGAGGTCATCCCCTAGGAGTCGAGCAGGTTCTGCATTGAGTTCGTTCTCTGACGATGAACAACGGCATGACTTGATACCAAACATCGAGGTCGGAACCATGAATAAAGAAGAAGTTCGAGTACGCATAGAAGATATCGGCATTATGCCCGCTGTCCGTGTCTGGTCTGCAGAGCTGGCGCTGTTTGCCGCGGAGACAGTGTATGAAGCGGGAATCCCGGTGGTCGAGATCACAGCAACTGTGCCCAACGCGGTCGAGGTGATTGCGCAGTTGACGCAAAATTACCCGAACTTCGTGGTTGGAGCTGGAACCGTGCTCGATACGGAGACGGCACGACGCTGCGTGGATGCCGGCGCCCGGTTTCTGACCAGCCCCGGTCTGGTCCCGGAGGTCCTGGAGTTCGCGATCAAGAGCGATCTGGTTGCCATCCCAGGCGCACTGACGCCCAGTGAAGTGATTGCGGCGTGGAAGGCAGGGGCCGACTTCGTGAAGATATATCCCTGCGCGCAAGTCGGTGGAGACCAGTACATCCGCGCCCTGAAGGTGCCATTGCCGCAGGTGCGTATGATCGCGTCCGGGGGAGTCAATCAACTGACCGCGGCCAACTTTATCTTCGCTGGCGCGGCATCCCTCGGCATCGGATCGGAGCTGATGCCGCGTCAGGCGCTCAAGATGCGCCAGGACCAGTGGATTCGCGAACTGGCGCGCAGATTTCTGGAGGCAGTTCGCAGTGCACGCATCCATCTATCAGAGATCGATTGAGATTGAGGAGGCACGGAATGACGAACCTCGTGCCAGACCATTCGCGAATCCTGTCCCTCGCCAAAATTCCATCCGGGAGTAGTTTTGCATAAATGTAGATCATAGAACTGGTGAGTGCATCGACAGTTTCCCAACGGGGAACCTCACGGCAGAGGTTGGGGACGTGGAAGAAGATCTTTAGGAACTTGTTGAAAAACNNACATGAGTTATTCAACAAGTTCTTAGCGAAGCAAATCAAGTCTGCAGACACTACGGCCCGCTAGGGACAGATGAATTCCGTTCCACGAGTCGCTGAATAGGATTCAGTCGGCCAGGATGTAGCGATAATGCAGACCGCCGATCCTCGGCATGGATAGGACTCGACGGCCTTTATTTGCGAGCGACAGGTGATAGAGACAGGGCCTGAGCCACAAGAGAATGGCGCAGGCCCCGATCAAATTCCTGTAACAATTTCAATCATAATGACTAAGGCCAATAGGTTATATTGGGGCCGCCACCGCCGTTGCCCCAGTAGTAGTTGTAGCTGGAGCTGTCTGGCCATTTATTGTTGTCGTATTGGGGATTGGGGTTGTAGTTCCCATATCCGTCGCAATGCGGATCGTTCCTGCTGTTGGGGTTGTAGATGACCAGGACACCGTTCACGAAATTGAGTGTGTAGTTGCCGTTCTTTGCCGCGAGGCTGCCCGGAGCGATGGTGATGGCGTAGATGCCCGCCGGACTGCTGTTGATTGCAGTAGTGGAGCAGCAGGCCGGCGCGCCGGTGGTCGCGCTGATCTGGCTGTCCCCGTTGACGAAGCCGTTGATGGTGTAGCCGAAGGCCGGATTAGGCTGGTTAATCTGGCGGCTGTAGGAGTTGGCGACCACGTTCAACCTGGCCGGGGTTACGGTCAGCGTGCCGTTGACGAAGACCAGGGTATAGTTGCTGGCGTAGTTCCGCTGCAATGTCAGGCTGCCCTGGGTAATCGTGGTCGGGTAGCTTCCCACGTTGCTCGCGCTGGTCGCCGTGGTCGTGCAGGCCGGCTGCGTGGTCAGGCTGGATGCGCTATCGCCGAAGATGAAACCGCTATAGCTGGGCGCAATCGTTGGCAATGTGCTGCCGTAGGTTGTCGTCGGGCTGCCGGATGTAATGGTGAGAGCAATCGGCACGACCGTGAGGCTCACGGTTGCCGTTGCCGTGGTGTAGTCCGTCCCATCCGTCGGCGTGAACGTCACCGACAGCAGATGCGATCCCGCCGTCAACACACTCCCCGCCGCCGGGTTATAGGAGAAGGTGCCAGCCACGGAGGCCGTTGCATTGAGCTGCGTCCCGCTCAGATGCGTTCCATAGGAGATCGCGACAGGGTTTGACCAACTGATCGTTGGTGTCGCCTGGTTCACCGTTAGCGTCACAGTCGAGGTTGCCGAGGTGTAATCCGTCGCATCGGTTGGCGTGAAGGTTACCGACAACAGATGTGATCCGGCAGTCAACACACCGCGAGCCGGGCTATAGCTGAACGTTCCGGCCACCGTCGAGCTTGCATCCAACTGCGTTCCGCTCAGCGCCGCGCCATACGTGATCGCAGCCGGTGTCGCCCATGTAATCGCCGGTGTCGCCTGGTTGACGAGCAACGTGACCGAAGCGCTGCCGTTCTTGTAATCCGTTGTATCGGTCGGCGTGAACGTCGCGGCCAGTGTTTGCGTCGCTGCACCGAGTACCGTCCCTGCCGCAGGACTATAGCTAAAGCTGCCCGCGATGGTTGAGCTCGCATTGAGTTGGGCCACGCTGAGCGCAATTCCGTATGTGATTGCCGCAGGCGTGTTCCAGATGATCGTCGAGCTGGTTGCAGCCTGGGTGATGGTGCCCGGGCCGATTGCTACGGCTGGGAGGATGTAATTCGACAGCAGCCCGGAGACCGCGCTGAAGTTTGCCGACGACAGGGCCGCGGTAACTCCCTCCGATCCTGCAGTCGCCGATGCATAGACGCCCGAGGGCTGCGTCACCGTGATGGCATCGGAACCCACCAGAGGCGAGAGTTGGTAGTTGGACGAACCGAGCGTGGCGCCCGCGGTGCTGTCGTATGTCTTCGTCGTCGTCCGCGTTGATGGTCGCACTGGTGGCCACGCAACCATCGCCGATCAAGTCCGTAGAACCGCTGCAAGAACCCGGAGAGGTCCCACCGCTGCCCGGTACGATCTTGACAATGGAACCGGCAACCTGGATCGCCGCATAGATGTTGCCGGAGGAATCGATCGCAAGGGCGAAGATGTTGTCGCTGCTCGTACTCACCCCGAGCGTCGTGATATTAACCGTGGTATACGAGCCGTTGCTGTAAGTGGACTTTAAGATTCCGGCGTCGGAGTCGGTCCCGCTACAGACATTTCCGGCAGCATCGCTTACGGTTGTGCAGCTTTGGTCGACAACAAGGAAACCTGCATTGCCAGTTGTGCGAACAATACAAATAACTTATGGGGACCATGCAGGACGTGCAGGTTTTTTACAATGGGGACAATTACAGTTTCAGGTTATGCGTCAATTCCCGGTGCCAGGATCATCATATGCGCGCACCCAGTTCCACGTTATACTGTCTGATCATACGCAAGTTATTGATGCGCTGAGAGGTGGCGTTTCACCTTTTGCGTAAATCCACACATTCATTGCGGTCTCATCGCAGGAGTGGGCAGACAAACCGATTCACTGAAAGGAACAAGATGAACGAACTATTGGAAGCGCCAGAACAGATGGCGCGCGCCCGCTCCGCAGAGCCCGAGATCTACCCCTCCGGAGACTGTTGGCGCTTCCGCTGGGCCGGCCAGGACCACGGCTCCTTCGACTCCGAGCAGGACGCCAAGAACGCCGCCCACCGCTGCAAGAAGCAGACCACCATGCACCTCGCCGCCGCCGCCCTCAACCGCCACTAAGTCAAGTTCGCCCGAGCTGCGCGCTTTACACCGCCACCGTAAATGTGTCCTCGCTACGGGTTACCGCGCGGTACAGCGTGTCGCGCTCGAAGGGCACGCGTCCGGCCTCGGTAATCAGCCGCACTAAATCCGCGCGCCGCATCCCCTGCGGAGTGGTCGCGCCCGCATCGTGGTAGATCTTCTCCTCGATCACCGTGCCGTCGATGTCGTCGGCGCCGAAGCGCAGCGAGATCTGCGCCATCTGCGGCGACACCATCTGCCAGTAGCTCTTGATGTGCGCGAAGTTGTCCAGCAGCAGCCGCCCCACCGCAATCTGTTTCAGGTCCATCATCCCCGTCGTCTTGGCAATGTGCGCCAGCGCCGTGTTGTCGGGATGGAACGCCAGCGGAATAAATGTCTGGAAGCCGCCGGTCTCGTCCTGCAACTCGCGCAGGCGAAGCATGTGATCGACGCGGTCCTCGTCGTTCTCGATGTGGCCGTAGAGCATTGTCGCGTTCGAGCGCAGCCCGATCCGGTGCGCCGCGCGCGCCGTCTCCAGCCACTCCCCGCCGTCGATCTTGTGGTCGCAGATGATGTGCCGCACGCGGTCGGCAAAGATCTCGGCCCCACCCCCCGGCAGCGAATCCACGCCCGCAGCCTTCAGCCGCAGCAGCGTCTCCTCGATCGTCATCTTGTACAACTTCGCGAAGAACGCCACCTCGACCATGGTGAACGCCTTCACATGCACCTTGGGGAAGCGCGCCTTCAGCCCGCGCACCAGCTCCTCGAAGTACTCGAAGGGCAGATCGGGATGCAGCCCGCCCACAATGTGGAACTCCGTGACCGCCTCGGTGAGACCGGAGCCCGCCGTCGCCCACGCCTCCTCCAGCGCCATGGTGTAGGTGCCGGCCGCGCCCTTCTTGCGCCCAAACGCGCACAGCCGGCAGCTCGCCACGCACACATTCGTGGGATTGATGTGCCGGTTCACGTTGAAGTAGGCGATGTCGCCGTGCATCCGCTCGCGCACGGCGTTGGCCATCCATCCCACGGCCAGAATGTCCGGGCTGCGATAGAGCGCCACGCCGTCGTCGAAGCCGAGCCGCTCGCCCGCCTCCACCCTGGCCGCAATCGCGCGCAGCCGCGGGTCGCTGGTCTCGAAGCCGTGCCTCGGCCTCTGCTGCGCGCCTGCCGTCGGCGTCTCCGCTGCTGAATAAAGTGAACTCATCCTGCCCCCATTCTAATCGCACACACCCGCTGCCCCCGCATCTGCCGGGGAAGAGTTGCAACCCAACATCCGGGCAAGTATTGTTGCAACATCCGCATGAGCAAGCCGCTGAGCATTCTTCTTGCACTCGTCTCCCTTGCCGCCGCTTCGTTACCGGCGCAGATCACGCAGGCCGACCGGGTCACCGTCCAGCCTGAGTCGACCGCCTCGGTGCGGCTTGCCGGCCATCTCCCGCGCTGGGCCAATCCCGCCGCCGACGCTGGCCCGGTGGCCGCGGAGACCAGCCTCCATCTCACCTTTGTCCTCTCACGCGCGCCCCAGCTTCAGGCCGCCTTCACGCAACTGCTCGCCGACCAGCAGGACCCCGCCTCCCCCCGCTACCACCAGTGGCTCACCCCTCAGCAGGTGGGCGAGCTCTACGGCCCCACCCAGCACGACATCGACGCCCTCAGCGCATGGCTCACCAGTCGCGGTCTCGCCCCATCGGAAGTCTCGCCCAGCCGCATCTTCCTCACTGTCAACGGCACCGCGTCGGCAGTCTCCGCCGCGCTCTCCACCAGCTTCCATTCCTTCACCTTCAACGGCGAACCGCGCCTCTCCACCACCGAGGACCCCGCGCTGCCGGCAGCCTTCGCCGCCATCGTGCAGTCGATCGACGGCCTCTCCGACACTCCCATCCAGCCCATGGGCCACGGCCAGGCAGTCTCCGCATCGTCTTCCGTCGCCGGGCCGCGGTACACAAACGGCTCCAACCACTACGTCACCCCCGGCGACTTCGCTACCATCTTCGACCTCAACGCCGCAACCAACTCCGGCTTCACCGGCGCCGGCCAGAAGGTCGCCATCATCGGGCGTTCGCGCGTCGTCGCCACAGACATCACCGAGTTTGAGGCCAACACCGGCCTTGCCGCCAATCTCCCCAACACCATCGTTCCCGGCGCAGGCCCCGATCCCGGCTACGCGGGCGGCGGCGACGAGAGCGAAGCGACCATGGACGTCCAGCGCGTGCTGGGCACCGCGCCCTCCGCGCAGGCCGACCTCGTCATTCTGCCCAACAGCGGCGGAGGCATCTTCGCCGCCGCGCAGTACGAGGTCAACACACTCAACGATCCCATCATGAACATCAGCTTCGGCAGTTGCGAGGCCAGCGCCGGCTCCGCCAACGTCAAGAGCTGGGACTCCCTCTTCTCCCAGGCCGCCTCCGAGGGCATCTCCGTCCTGGTCTGCTCCATGGACTCCGGCGCCGCAACCTGCGACACCGGCTTCGCCACCGCACCCGCCTCCCAGCAACTGAGCATCAACTCCATCTGCGCCAGCTCCTTCGCCACATGCGCGGGCGGCACCGAGTTCGCCGACACCGCCAATCCCTCCCTCTACTGGTCGTCCTCCAACAGCTCTAGCCGCGTCTCCGCGCTCGGCTACATCCCCGAAGGCGCATGGAACGAGCCCGGTTCGTCGGGAAACTATGTCGTCGCCGCCGGTGGCGGCGGAGCCAGTCTTTATATTCCCAAGCCCTCCTGGCAGACTGGCGTCGGAGTCCCCGCCGACGGCGCGCGCGACGTCCCGGACATCAGCTATCCCTCCGCAGAGCATGACCCCTACTACGGCTGCTACGCCGGCAACGGCGGCAACTGCGCCAGTAATCAGTTTGAGTATTTCTACGGCACATCCAACGCCGCGCCCGCGATGGCCGACGTCGCCGCTCTGCTCAATCAGCGCTCCGGCTCGCGCCAGGGCAACCTCAATCCAATCCTCTATCGCCTCGCGGCCAAAACCGCCAACAACGTCTTCCACGACACCACCCTCGCCAGTAGCGGCGTCAGCGGCTGCACCGCCTCCATCCCCAGCATGTGTAACAACAGCACGCCCTCACCTACCGCGCTCACCGGAGGCCTCGCCGGCTATCTCCTCACCACGGGTTACGACCTGGTCACCGGATGGGGCTCCATTGATGTCAACAACCTGCTGAACGCAGTCAGCCCCGGCTTCTCCATCGCCGCTACGCCGTCTGCTCTGAGCCTCAGCGCCGGTGCCGCAACCGGCAACTCTGCCACGCTCACCTACACCTCGCTGGGCGGATTCTCCGGCGTCATCACCCAGGGCTGCACCGTCACCTACACCGGCAGCGGCACGCCCATCCATCTCCCCACCTGCTCCTTCACAGCCGCCACCGTCACCCTGCCCGCGAACGGTGCCGTCACCGGGACCATCACCATCGCCACCACCGCTCCCGGCGGCGCGGGTGGAAGCGCTTCGGCGATGATTGGCGGCACGTTCTCGCGCGCACTCTCCTTGCGCAACCCCGCCGAAGCGCGCAACTCCCCGGCGCGCACTGCGCTGCCCGCCATCGCCCTCGGCGCGCTCCTGCTCGGCCTGCTGCCCGTCCGCCGCCGCCGTCTCAGCCTCCTGCGCTCGCTGGCGATGGCCTGTGCAATCGCCATTGCCGCAGCCTCCCTCTCCGGCTGTGGAGGCGGTTCCAGCTCCACATCCACCTCGACCGGCCCCACATCTCCCGGCTCCACCTCCGGCTCCTACACCATCTCGCTCACCAGCATCAGTGGAACCACCACGGCCACGCCCGCCGCATCCATCTCGCTCACCATCCAGTAATCTGCTGCTCCTGTGCGCCGGACCGCTTCACCCTCGCCGGCCAGTCCCGCCTCAGTGCGTGTCCAGCTCCGCCGAATCCACCATCCGAGGCTGCACCACGATGCCGTCGAACAGCGTCGCACCCACCAGGTAGTCGCCCACCGGACGCACAAATCGCAGGTTCCAGCCCGTGTCCCACCAGCTCACCTGCATCGACGGGATCGCCACCGCGAAGGCCACCGTCGCCGGCCCGTTGGAGGTCACCAGCATCCGGTTGGCCGACTCATCATAGAAGATGCTGTTGCCGTCGCGCAGGAACATTCCCTTCACCGTCTGCCAGCTCGTGCCCCGGTTCGCCGAATAGTAGATGCCGTCCCGGTCCGCGACCCACAGCTCCCCCTCGCCGTCCACCGCCAGCGCCGATAGCTGTCGCCCCCGGCTGGGCATAGCCGCCGCGTGCCACGTCTTGCCGCCATCCGCCGACATCTCCAGCGCATTCAGGCTGGCCACCGCCACCACCGCCTTCGCCGCCGCCACAAAGCGCCACTCGTCGTTCGGGACTGAAGCCACCTGCACCCAGCTCACTCCGCTCGTCACGCTGCGCAACAGCCCCTGCGAGGTCGCCGCAAAGAGGGTCTCGCCGGTCATCGCAAAGCCATAGACGCTCGCGTCGAATCGCTTGCCCGCGGTCGCCGCAACCGCGGCCCGCGCCAGAGCCTGCTCCTTCGCCGCCTGCCGCTTCGCCGCCGGCGCAGTCTTGCCCGCCGCCGCACTCTTGTTCGCCGCCGGCGCAGTCTTGCCCACCGCAGGCGCGGTCTTGACCGCTGCTGCAATCTGCGTGTCGTCGCCCACGCGCTGCCACACCGCGTCCGTCAGGCGGTAGATTCCGTGCTCCGTGCCCGCCAGGATCGACCCGTCCGGGGCCTGTCCCAGGCTGAATACATCGTGTCCATCCAGCCCGTCGCTCACCTGCGACCAGCTCAGCCCGCCGGTATGGCTCACAAAGACGCCGCCCGACTCCTTATCGTTCACCACACCCACATACAGCGTCGCCGCGTGCTGCGCGTCCGCGACGTACGCCGTCACCTGCCGCGCCGAAAATCCGCTGTTCGACGGCAGAAAGCTACTGCCCCCGTCGTCGCTGGCCAGCACGCCCTGCCGGTCGGTCGCCAGCAGCACTCGCCGCGGGTCCGCCGGATCCACGTACACGTCGTTCACAATCACGTCGGCGCTGGTCGTCTGCACCCAGAACTTTCCTGCATCGTCCGTGCGATAGAGCCCCTCCGTCGTTCCCGCGAACACCGTGTCCAGGTGGTTGGGGTCCTGCATCAGCACGCGGGTCCGCCGCGCCGTCGTCGGAATGCCCTGCGCTCGATTGACGCCAACCCCGCCCGTAAACTTCGCTCCTCCATCCACGCTCTTGTAGATCCCGGAGCATGCACTCAGGTACACCACCAGCGGTTGCGTTGGGTCCACCAGGATCGAGAAGACGTCCGAGTCCTCGATGATCCCCTGCTTGATGCTCGTCCAGTTCGCTCCGCCGTCCGTGGTCTTCCAGGCCAGGTGCCATGTGCCCGCGTAGATGGTATCGGGGTCCGCCGGGTCCACCGCCAGCGACTCGATCTCGTGGATCTCCTTGCTGTCCTCGGGGCTGATCCTCTGCCAGTGCGCCCCGCTGTCCATCGAACGGAAGACCCCCTCCAGCGTTCCCGCCACCAGGATCTTCGCGTCCGAAGGTGCCACCGTCAGCGCGCGGATCGACTGTCCGCGCATCTCCGGCTGGCTGGCCCACGTCGCTCCGCCGTCGTTGCTGATAAACAGCCCGCCGTCCGGATGGTCGCCCAGCGCATAGGCCGCCGTCAGCAGATGCCTGGGGTCCGCCGCGTCCACCAGTATTTTTTTTATGACCAGATCGTCGCGGTTGCCCATGCGCGCCAGCCGCTTCCAGCTCCTGCCGCCGTCGTGCGACTCATAGACCCAGCCGTTGGCCGCTCCCAGATAAAGATGCGCATGGTCCTCCGGGTCCGCCGCGAAGGCGCGCGCGCTTCCGCCGTCCGGCCCAAACGGGAACCACGAGACAGCGCGAACCGGAGGGCAGACAAGACCCAGGACCAGTGCAATCCAAAATGTGACCATCCGGCGCAGTCTACAATTCAACGTTAATGTCCCATCCCCTCGCAAGCTCCTTATAGAATACAGAGTCCATGAGTGGACTTCACACCCCATCCCAGCACAAAGGCTGACTGGGAACCAACCCAGTCAGCCTTCTGTGCTTCTGCTTCACTCCGTTGCCGAAGGCTACTTCGCTGCTGCCGCCTTCTTTGCTGTCTTCTTCACCGGCGTCCGGGGCACAGCCTTCACTGCGCTCTCGTCCACGGCCGTGTCGCTGGCCACCGGGTTGACCGCGCCCGCCGGAATCAGCGTCGTTGTCACCGTCTTGCCGTCGTCGGTCCCGGTATACACCAGGATGCGCGACGCATCGATGCCCTTGTCCGTCACCAGGTAGTCCTTGGTGTCGACGGCGCGCGCCGCAGCGTCGCTCGGCTTGGCGACATGGTGCTTCATCTTCGCTGTCCTGGCTGCTTCCTTGACGTCAGCCTTCTGTTCCTTGGCGTCTTCGTTGCCTACCAGCGCCAGCTTGGCGTCCGTGGAGTGCTGCATGCTGAGGGCGACATCGTCCAGGCAGGCCTTGGCCTCATTGTCCACGCGCGTCGGGCGCGTCACATCGCGCTCGAAGCTCACCGGGCACAGGCTAGTGGCCAGCGGCGCCGCAGGAGGAGGAGGAGGCGGTGGAGCAATCACCGTGACGCTGGTCGTCGCCGACTCGTTGTGTCCCTTGTCGTCGGCCACGCCGCAGGTCACCGTAATCGGCCCCGGGGCCGCGCCCGCCGTCGAAAGCGTCGCCGTCGGGGTGACGCTGCTGATCGAGCCAGCCGACGCGTTGTAGCTGTAGGTCAGCGGGCGGTTCTGCGGGCTTTCCGCGCTCGCCGTAATCGTCGAGCTGTCGCCCGGATTCACCGACGAGGGGTTCGCCGAGCAGCTGATCGTCGGAGGATCGAATGCCTTCACCGTGAACGTCGCCGAGCAGTCCGCCATCTGGCCGGGCTTCGCGCCCTCCGCCACATGGCCCTTCACCGTGTAGGTCCCCGGCGCCGAAGCCTTGGTGTCCACGTTCGCCGTCGCCGACGTTCCCGAGATCGCCCCACCATCCGTCGTCCAGGTATAGGTCGCCGTCTTCTTCGGGTTCAGGTTTAACGCCACGCCCGTCACTGTGATCGGGTCGCCCGGATAGACGCTCGCCGGCGCCACCGAGCAGCTGTAAGTCACTGGCGGAGGCGGGAGGATGTGGCCAAAGTGCGTCACAATACCTGTGCTTAATTCGACGGCGTCCAGATTCGCGCGCCCACCAAGCGCTCCACTTGTGGGAATTCCCACATATGGACCGAAATCGGCGTGCATATAGCGATAGTCGGCCTCGAAGAGACGCAGGCTGAAGCGGTTGTCCCAGAACGGCAGATCGTAGTCCATGCCACCGCCGACCGTCAGCGCGACACCCCAGGTGTAGGGTTCGTGCTCGACGATGCCAGGGACCTCGCTGTTCGGGCCGCCCAGTCTTGCGCCGCCAACCAACCCGTGCGCAAACAACGTGAAGTTCTCCGTGGGCAAGCGCATGATCGGGCCTAGCGATACTCCCGATACACCATCATTCACACCATCCGGGTGGTTGGTATAGATGACCTCGCCGCCAAAATACTTGTTGAAGTAATATGCGCCGCTACCGATCGCGCCCAGGTTGATGGAGGAGTACTGGATCCCCGAGGGCTGAAGCCGGCCATGCGCTCCAAAGTACGAATAGCCCGTGAATATATCCACGCGAGACGGGTTTGTCCCCGATACGGGAGCGGGTGCGGCAGTTGTCTGCGCGCTCAGGCTTGCCGCAACAAGGCCGACTGCACATGCAGCCAGCACATACCGGCCAAAACTGCGAAACGAGTGATATACCATTCGACTTCCTCCACTGAAATCTCTTGTTCTAGAGCGAATTGAGATTCTTCGCTTTGATACTGCTGTAATCGGGTCAACCAAAGTTTACCGCAGTTGCCCGTCCTGTCCAGTGCAAAATGCGCCCTGGTTCATACATTAGTATAATTTACCGCCAACCAACCATTCTCAGACCTCGAAATCAGCCTCCCGCAAATCAACCGGCCCAAACCCGGGTCACTCTGCAAGCTCTCCAGGCGCCGCATCCCTCAGGCCAGGTTCAACACCTTGCGCAGCGATCCACGCTCCGCCTGGATCTTCTCCTGCAGCAGCGTAATCGCATACAGCAACTGCTCCGGCCGCGGAGGGCATCCCGGCACATAGATGTCCACCGGAACAATCTGGTTGACTCCCTGCACCACCGCATAATTGTTGAAAACGCCGCCCGAGGTGGCGCACGCCCCCATCGAGATCACCCACTTCGGCTCCGGCATCTGCTCGTACAGCCGGCGCACCACCGGCGCCATCTTCTGCGAGACCCTTCCGGCCACGATCATCAGGTCGCTCTGCCGCGGCGATGGCCGGAAGACCTCCGCCCCAAAGCGCGCAATGTCATACCGAGAGCCGCCCATCGACATCATCTCGATGGCGCAGCACGCCAGCCCAAACGTCATCGGCCATATCGAGTTCTTCCGCACCCAGTTGATCGCCGCGTCCAGCGACGCCAGCACAATCCCCTCCGGCTGCTCGTCCCCCCAGTTCACCTCGCGCAGCTTCTCCCGGTTCGCGCCGGAGCTCTCCAGCGCCCCGAAGAAGGTCCGGTCACGCGCCTGAGGCACCGCCGCCGGGCTGCCTTCGCCGAAGTTCCGATCTGAGGTTGAAGTCATATCTCTCTGCTTAATAATATAAACCGCTTCCCAACTTCCGCTTCGCATGAGTCCGTCAACCCTCAGCCAGTCCAGGCAGAAAACCTGACTCGCGCGCGCAGTGTTCCCTGCCGCGTCTCCCATCCTTCGCTCTTGCGATGGCCGGGAAGCGAGCGATGAACGCCCGGCTCCCACCATCGATCTGCAAACGGAAAAGGCTGGCAGGAGCGTTCCCCCTGCCAGCCTCTTCGATCAAACGATGCAATCCGTTACTGGATCGGCTTGCGCCCCTGCACCTTGACCTTGCTCTCATCCACCGGCGTCAGTCCGGTGGTATCCAGCGTTGCGCCCAACGGAACCAGGGTCGTTGTGACCGTCTCTGAGTCCGCCGTGCTGGTGTAGAGCATGATCCGCGATGGATCGATGCCCTTGTCCGTTACCAGGTAGTCCTTGGTATCGGCTGCGCGTTGCGCGGCCTCACTCGGCTCCTCGGTGTGGTGCTTCCTGTTCGCTTCCCTAGCCTCAATCGCCTGCTCTTTGGCGTCTTCCGTACCAACTAGAGCCAACTTGGCATTGGGGTTCTGCTGCAGACTCATCGTGACGTCATCCAGGCAGGCCTTGGCCTCGTTGTCCACGCGCACCGGCCGCGCCTTGTCGCGCTCGAAGCTGGTGGTGCACAGCGAACTGGTCACTGGTAGCGCGGCAGCCGGAGGAGGCGGAGGCGCCAATACGCTCACCGTCGTCGTTGCCGTTGCCTGCTTGCCGGTGTCATCCGCCACATTGCAGGTCACCGTGATCGGCCCAGCAGCCGCGCCCGTCGTCGACAGAATCGCCGAAGGCGTGGTGCCGCTGATCGATCCGGCGGTTGCGCTGTAGCTATAGGTCAAGGGACGGTTCTGCGGGCTGACTGCGCTCGCCGTAATCGTCGAGTTGTCGCCCGGATTCACCGTCGACGGATCCGCCGAGCAGCCGATCGTCGGCGGCGCAAAGTCCTGCACCGTGTAGGATGCCGTGCAGTCGGCCGACTGTCCAGCCCTCGATCCTTCGGTTACATGGCCATTGACCGTATAACTTCCGGCTGTCTTGTTGCTCACCGTCACCGTGCTGCTGCTCCCGTTCACCGCGCCCCCATTGGAGGTCCAGCTATAGGTCGCCGTCCTCTTCGGGTTCAGGTTCAGCGCCGAGCCCGTCACCGTGACCGGCTCGCCGGGAAATACAGTCGTCGGGTTCGCCGAGCAGCTATACGTCACTGGCGGAGGAGGAGTGATGTTTCCAGCGTGCCACACCAGTCCGGCGCTGGCCTGTAGGCCGGGAAGGTGCGCGCGTCCGCCCAGTGGATTTTGATTTTTGTAAGTGTAAGGCACATACGGTCCGAAATCCACATTGTTGTAGGTATAGTCGACTTGGAAGAGGCGCAACGAGACCACCCGGGCCAGGTTGATGTCCAGCCCGCCGCCCGCAGTCACTGACGGCCCACCCCACGTCCAGGGATTGTGGTAGGTATACCCGTAGTTGTACCAGCCGACCCTGGTATTCGGTCCGGCCAAATTGCCCATCCCAATCAGTCCGTGTGCGAAGAGGCTGAAGTGTTTAAAATTGTCGCGAACAATGGGACCGGCCTGAACATCGTAGAGTCCGTCGTTGTTGCCATCCGGGTGCGCTTCAAAGGCCGCTTCCAGGCCAAAGTGCCGGTTGAAGTAGTAACTGCCGCTGGCATACGCGCCCAGACGAATATTGTTGTAGGAGACGCCCACATCGGTGTCCGCGCCATGCGCCTGAAAGTAGGAGTAGAGTGTGGCGAAATCGAATCGCGAGTTGTATACCACGCCGCTGGTCTTTGCTGCCGGCGCGCTCTGGGCCGGAAGATTCAAAGTTGCCAAGGGCATCACGCAGGCTCCAGCCAGCGCAACGCGTACCAGTAATCGGGTTAGCTTCTCAATCTTGTTCATGGTCCAATACCTCCAAAGTAGGCCGTTCGGCCGTTCATTCTGACTTAGGCCGGATGGCCCAGTGCTCTTACAGCAGATAAAAAACCGCGAACCGCGTGCGCAATGTCGATCGTCTCTCTCTTGGCGGATAAAACCTTGGCGGATAAAAAAACAAAATACCAACAGACGTACGAAACGCAGATGCATAGACTCTTGGCCATCCTTCGGCCAGGAGCGCAGCACTTGCAGGCAGCAACTTCCAAAGAAAATTAAGAAATTGCCTGCTATTTCCGTTGGGATGCACTCATGCGATAAAAAGGTTGCCCCCCGTTGCTGTTATTCGCCGTCAACCCATTCCTTATTAATGAGCAATCTAGCTCATTCCACGGTCGGACACACCGCCCGCACCCCACCGCACTTACCACTGACCCCTGACCACCGAACCTACCCCGCGTTCGTCTTCATCGCCGCCAGCAGGGCATGCTTCAGCTCCTTCTGTTCGACCGCGTCCAGCTTCGCCCCGTCGCGCGTGATGTAGAAGACGTCGATGGCCGTCTCGCCCTCGGTGTCCACCAGCGCCACGTCGATATTGCACCGGCACTCAGCCAGCGCAAGGCTGATCGCCCTCAGCAGCCCGGGAATGTCCTGCGCCACCACCTGCAGCAGCGTGCTGTGCGACGACACATCGTCGTCGTAGTCCACCCTCGCCTCCACCACCACCTTGGGCAGCTTTCTGCGCCCGCGCCGCCGTCCGCTCAGCAGCTTCTCCACTGCAATCTTGCCCGCCATCACATCGTGAATGCTGGCCACAAACGTCGCGTGCTCCGACTGATTCATCTCCAGCGTGCGGAAGGTGTCGGTAAACCGAAAGTTGTCCACCACCACGCCCTGCAGATTGCCGAACGCGTCCGCCGTAACGATGTTCATCCCCCACGCCGCCAGCGCTCCCGCCATATCGGCGAACAGCAGCGGCCGGTCGCGCGCCAGCAGCGTGATCGCGCTCGACCCCGGTGCATGGCGAAATTCGATCTGCACCGGATCGTCCGCCAGTCGTTCCGCCATCTCGAAGTGCAGCCGCACCTGTTCCGGAGTCCTGGTCCGCAGATACCGCTCGGGAAACCCATGCAGAAACGCCTCCACCTCGGCGCGCCGTCCCGGCAGCAGCGCCGCCACGCGGTCCACCAGCTCCTTGCCGATGCGCTCCCCCACGCGTTCGTCGTCCACGCTGCGGTCCAGATAGCTCGCCGTGGCCAGATAAAGCCGCCACAAATTCTCCGCCTTCCACGGCGTCAGCGCGTCGGGATGCACCGCCTGAATGTCGGCGTAGGTAAACAGGGTCAACATGCGCAGCGCCTCCAGCGTCTGCACCTTGCCCGCGAACGCGCGCACCGTCTCCAGGTCGAAGATGTCCCTGCGCAGCGCAGCCGACATCTCCAGATGGTTGCGGATCAGCCCCAGCATCAGCTCGCTCTCGTACGCGTCCAGCGCCAGCCGCCCGGCCACGTTCTCCGCCATCTGCGCGCTCTCCAGCGCGTGGTTGTCTCCGCTGCGTCCCTTGCCCGTATCGTGCAGCAGCGCCGCCAGAAACATCAACTCCGGGTGCTGCACGTCGCGCAGGATCCCGCCGAACCGTCCCGCCCAAACGCTCATCTGCCCGGTCTGCGGCTGCTCCAGCCCGTGCAGCGTGTCGATCACAACCAGGGTGTGCTCATCCACTGTATAGCGGTGGTACGCGTCGCGGATCACCAGAGCGTCGATGCCGTGGAACTCCGGCAGCAGCAGCTCCAGGATTCCCAACGTGTGCATCATGCGCAGCGCCTTGCCCGCAAAAAATCTCTGCAGGATCTCCTGCATGTGCCGCCACAGCGACGGCCCCTCCTCCAGGTGCGCCGAAAGCAGCGGCAGCCCCTGCGAGATCCTCTGCTCGCTCCCGCGTTCCAGCCCACAACCCGTCCGCGCCATCGCCGCGAACAGTTGCAGCACCACGTCCGGGTCCTCGGCCGGATCGCCCGCCCCCGCCGTCACTCCATCCAGCACCGCTCGTCCGCCCGTCACTCGGAAGCCCACCGCCGCAGGCTCCGCTCCGCGCCGCGCCTTGGCAAACGCAGCCTTGGCCGATGCGCTCCAGCGCACCTTGCGCGGCTTCACCGCGGACTCTTCCAGCATCTGGGTCAGGCAGCGCTCCACGCTGCGCGCGTGGCGGAAGTAGAGCCGCATCCAGTACGCCGCCTCCACACCTTCCGCCGCCGGGTCCGCCAACTGTTCCAGCCGCCGCGCACCCATCCCGATCCCCATCGCCGCCGCCGCGTCCTGGCTGTGCCAATCCAGCGTATTGTCGTCCCGCTCATGCCGGTAGTGCAGAAAACAGCGCACCGTGAATAGAAATCCCACCGCCCGGCGAAACTCCTCCCTGTCGCGCGCCAATCCGCCGCCCGCCAATCCACCGTTCGCGCCGTCCGCCTGCGCCAGCTTGGTTCCCCGCCCCATATCCTCCAGCCGCTCCAGCCACGCGCACACATGCACGTCCCGCAGACCGCCGGGACAGTCCTTGATGCTCGGCTCCAGGTGGAACGGCGTATCGCCATACTTGGCATGACGCTCGCTGGTCAGTTGCGCCAGTCCGGCGGCCAGCGCCTTGTTCTCCCGCTCCAGCATCTTGGGGAAACCCACATCCGCCATCCGCCGATAGACCGCCTCATCGCCCGTCAGCAGCCTATGGTCCAGCAGCGCGATGGTGAACTCCGCGTTCTCTTCGTCGAAGCGCTCCGCCTCGCTGCGCTTCCGGCTGGTCGGCGACAGCCGTAGCCCGCAGTCCCAAAGCTGCTGGCTGATCCGCCGGATCGGCTGCTTGATCTCCGCCTCCGACACCTTCCCATCCAGCAGGTACAGCAGGTCCACATCCGAGTAGGGAAACAGCTCCCTGCGCCCGTATCCGCCCACCGCCAGCACGGCAATCCCGTGGCCCAGCACCGGCGTCTCCACCACCGCCTGCTTCCACAGCCCCACGATCAACTCATCCACCGCCGCCGAGCGCGCCGCCACCGTCACCGCGCCCGTCGCGCCCGTGGCAAACGCGCCGCGAATCTCCAGCATCCGCCGCTGGTACTGCTCGCACAACCCCTCGCCTGTGGTCTCGCCTTCCTGCATGGTTGTGTCCCGGTCTGCCTGAATGGCTGTGATTGAATCTCTCTGTATTGCTGTGTATTAGGTAGTAACTACAGCATACAGCCATCCCCCGCCCGCGCAAACGCCAACCCAGCACCGCACAACTGCTCCTGGCCTCGATATTGAGACCGGGAGCAGATGTGCCGTATAACCGAATCAATCCACCCCTACAGCGCGATCTCGCCCCGTTCGTCGTTGCGGATGCGGATCGCCTCGTCCACCTTCGAGACGAAGATCTTGCCGTCCCCGATTGTTCCCGTGCGCGCCGTGGTCAGGATCGTCTGGATCGCCTTCTCCACCATCTCGTCCGCAACCACCATCTCCAGCTTCACCTTGGGCAGCAGATCGACGGAGTACTCGCGTCCGCGGTAGAACTCGGTGTGTCCCTTCTGCCGCCCGTGTCCGCGCGCCTCCAGAATCGTCATTCCCTGCACGCCAATCTCCACCAGCGCGTCCTTCACTGCATCCAGCTTCGATGGCTGGATCACTGCTTCGATCTTCTGCATTTAATTCATCCTCTCGCTTGCTTGCCTTCAGGCAAGCTCTTGCATAGTACGCCTCCGCCGGTTCCGGCTGCCACCCCCGGAGGAAGAAAGAGGCGCAGCCCCGACTCAGGCTGTGCACCCCTCCGTAAACCACTGTATTCACTGGCCTTCCGCAGCCAGCGCCAATCAGCCCGGGCTGCGGGTGCCTGTAGATGGTCAAG
>PKWU01000032.1 GCA_003132145.1 Granulicella sp. | reverse complement strand
CCTCACCGCAACCTTCGTGCGATCGGTTCGTCCGGTCGCACGGGGGCAACGGTTGACCTGGAAGAAGTCTAACCAGAAGCGCGGAAACCGACGGCTTTATGGGGTTGCTGCTACATGTTGAACGTGCGCACCGATTGTTGGCCCAACTTCTCGTTTGGCGGTTAGATCGCCTCGGTGCTCGGCGAGTGCAAAGGCCTGTTAACCGGCCAATCTCTGCTCGTTTTTATTCAGGTAGGACGTAGTTCGCGTGTTTCAGCGAGGATCTTGGTGAGACGATTTGCGAGTCGGTCGAGGCGACGGCGCTTATCGGCGTTTGGGAGAGAGCGGCGGAACATCTCCAGTACATATTGCGTAGCGAGCAAGGAATCGATGAGGCCATCAATGCCTATGCGCAGGGGTGTGGCTGAGGTTTTGGGCTGAGGAGCCAGATGCCTGGGTTTGGAACGCGCCAGTTGAAACTCCCTTTGGAGATCGATCAAGGTCACATCCAAGTAGCGCATGGTCATGCCGGGATCTGTGTGGCCGAGTAGTTTCATTACGGTGGCAAAGTTCACGCCAGCACGAAGCATTTCCGTTCCGTAGGTGTGGCGCATCTGGTGCGGGACGATGCGAGTGGAAAGTCCGAGAGAGTGACAGACCAGATGCAGGTAATCGCGGAGTTGAACAAGGAGTGCGACTTTACTTCCTGGACGTGCGATGAGCCGTCCATCGGGAGGCAGTGGATCGAGGGAACGAAAGAAGCGCAGGCGTTGAGCGATTTCAGAGACGAAGGCATCAACGGGTACCATGCGTTCGGTTTTGAGTTTACCGAGAGGGACATGAATGGCCCATTGATCTGGGCCGGTGGAACGCAGGCAGTCAGTGGATAAGTCGACGCACTCTCCGATGCGCATGCCCGTATGGCGGAGCAACAGAAAGACATTTCCTCCCAGATCGTTGCGGCGAAGGAACTCCTGCTGTAAGAGCTGATCCTGCTCTGCGGTAAGCGGTCGCGGCATACTCTGCGGAGTGCGCGGGATGTCTTCGCGTCGCAACAGGTGAGCGAGTTCAGCAAGTTTACTTGTCCAGGCCAGTTCGTTGAAGATGGCGCGGAGAGCGATGAGCCGGCCGATGCAGGTCGCGGTCGCCAGGGGAGGAATCTGCGCACGCAAGCGCGACATCCAGCCGAGGATGTGAGGATCGCGGCGCAGTTGCTCCAGACGGATAATCTCGGGATGCTCGGCGGCCAGATAGACGAGGAAATTACGCACCGTTGTGTTGTAGTGCCGAGTGCTGGAAGAACTGAGTGCGGTGGAGAGGGATTCGACGGCACGCGCGCAGGCCGGTGCCAGGGGATGCTGGAGTGGAGGGCGGCGCCAGCGCTTCACGACGGAATCCTCGGCTGAGGGCGGATGCACTGTGCCGCGGCGCGGGCGTACTGAAGGTAGACGTCCTGCGGGGAGACCTGCACATAGTGCAGAGTGGTTTGGATGTCGGCGTGACCCATCAACTGCATAAGCGCGGGCAGGCTAATGCCGGCGCGCACCATGTCGGAGGCGAACGTGTGTCGGAACCGGTGAGGGTTCGCAAGCTGGATGCCCGTAGTGCGGCGGTGGTGACGAAACAGGGAACGTAATCCCGCGGGTGTCATGCGTTGGCCACGAGCGGGCCCCTTGAGCACGACGAACAGCGCGGCGGAGCATGGATCGGGCCGTTCCAGGCGCAGATAGTGATCGATCAGTTGCGTGGTCTCCGGTGCGAGGGGGAGGAAGCGCAGCTTGCTACCCTTGCCGCGCACGCGGAGCTGACCTTCGGAAAGCAACACGTCCTGCGGATTAAGAGCCAGTACTTCGGCGGACCGGAGTCCATGCATGAGCATCAAGCCCACGATGGCCAGGTCGCGAGCGGTGCGGAAGCTGGTCCAGAAACGCGCCACTTCATCGACGGAGAGGGGGACGATGGTAAGCCGGGGCTCCTTCACGCGCAGTCTGCTTAACTCAAACCTGGGACGGCCCAGGCCCATTGGTCTGCGATGCAGGAACGGCTGATGAAATCCGTGCGCCACTTGACCGGGAGCGTCGGGGAACTCGTTGCGGATGGCGCGATCGGAGGCAGCGACACGGTCGTTGATGGTGGAGGCAGAGGGCTTCCTTTGCAGACCGGACTGGAACCGCACGTAATCGAGCAGCGTCGATTCGGTCAGGTCCGCCAAGGAGATATCGCCGGTGTGATGAATGCTCTCCCACCATCGCACGAAGTGCAGCAGGCTATGTGCGTAGCTGTACAGGCTCTTGTCTGCAAGACGGCGGACATAGTCGCGGTCCAGGTAGCGATTGATCCAGCCGACACCCCGGCCGGTCAGTTGCTCGACCACTTGATACGGGCTGTGCGCGCCCGATGGAGTTTTCAGACGAATCACGCGGAACTTCATGGCTGAGCGGCCTCCAGAAGAGACTGGAACTGATGGGCATCTCCACCCGCAACGAAGAACGAGTCGGGATCGTGGCCCTGTGGCAGGTGGACGCGGCGAGCGGCGATACCCTTCGCATCAAGGCGATGGGCTAACAACTCCGCAGCCAGTTGCCCGCTCTGGTTGGCATCGACATCGAAGGTGAGATAGACAGTGCGTGGACCATTACAGAGTTGGCGGAACTGGCCGCCGTTGAGATGGGTTCCCAACGAGCAGGTCACGTTGTGGAAGCCGGCCTGCCGTAATGCGGCATAGTCGAACAGGCCCTCGACAAGAATCACCTCAGGGCAGTGCCGGACCTTCTCCCAGGCATATAGGCCGCCCTTGCTGCCGGGCAGGAAGCGATGGGCGAAGGCGGCGCCGATGCTGCGGCCGTAGAGGTTGACGACGTGTTGGCCCTGACGCAGCGGGAAGACGATGCGCTGGTAAAAGGCGTCGGAGCCGTTTCCGTTGAGTAGTCCGACTTGCCTCAGCAGATCGAAGGAATGACCCTGTGCCGTGAGATGACGGCGCAAACACCCGCCAGGGGCATAACCGATCTCGAGTTCCTTGATCAGGATCGGATCTTCGAGACCACGCTGGTTGAGATAGCTCAGTGCCTCGGGGTAGTGATCGAGTTGCTGGCGATAGGAGGCGGCGGCCTGTTCAAGTACCGCTCGAGAGCCGTCTTCTGAAGTAGTCTGCGGATCGAGGCAGACGAGGCTCTGGCAGAAGGACAGATGGCGGGACAACTGGACAAAGCGAATCAGGTCTCCGCCCCGGCCGCAGCCGTGGCAATAGAAGACATTTTTGCGCGTGTTGACATAGAACGAGGGCCGGGTCTCTTCATGCAACGGACAGAGTCCCACATACTCCCAACGGCCCGCAGACCGCCCAGTCCAGTTCTGTTGCCGCAGATAGTCCAACAGCGGCAACCGCCGCTTGAGTGCTTCGACGTCTTCGCCCACAGCGCTTTTTCGCCTCCGGAGCCAAGCGTAGGCGGGTGACACCGGCAATCCCAGGCAAGGATGGTGGGGGAAAGGGTTTTTCTTACAAACGCAAAGGCGAGAGGACCTCGAGAGCCGGAGTTATCCAGGACAACGGCCCCGCCTGGTCAAGAACCTGACGACCGCGAGCCAGCCAATGAGTCACGCGGGCGACGGTCTGGCTGAGAAAGGAAAGAGCCGGTTGAGGAAACTCCACACCGGTTGACCAGCGGCGGACAGTGGAGGGATCGGGCAACCGATCAGGGTCTTTCAGCTTGGGCAACGCCTTCTCCCACGAACAATGCTCCGCAAAGCGTTGCTGCAACGCCTGACTGCGCGCCAGCAGACTGAAATGCGTGTAGGGAAGAGAGAACACAGGAAGGAAAGTGAACGTCGTCCCGCAATCGGCGCAGCGGCCGCGATGGATCCCGATCCAGTCGTGATGCTCGTCGTGCGCCTGCTTGCGGCGACGTCCGTGGCCAACAATCGAATCGCGTTTACAAATCGGACACAGGCGTAATACGATCTTGTCGCAGTCTTCCGCCCAGTCGGTGGCAAGCTTGTCCAACGGCGCGGAGACTGGGATAAAGAGGATCGTAACCGCAAAGGGGGCTTCGCACACCGACGTGGACCCGCCAAGATCTCAGCCGGCAGCGAAGCTCCTCCTCCTGAAGAAAAATCCAACTGAAAGANNGCTGTCGCTCGTTCGACGTGCCGATAACCAGCCGAGTGAGTTCTCCCATCGCGCAGGCCGAAACCGAGGCCGCAAAATCGGGTGCAGCACTTGGGCAGAGTTTGGGGACTGGCACCAGATCCGTGCAGCAGAGCCCTCGGTACGCGTCCGGGAGACTTTCATGGGACAGAATTTCGGGACGCGCAAGCCCGCGTCTTTAGCGGGTCTGCGATGCGTACCCAAACTTACCCTTTGCGAGACGATCACGGCGAGGTATAATTGCGTATGACGGGTGCCAGTCTCTCATCTGTCAGCCTGACCCCCTGGAACTCCATTGCTCAATAGCCGGTTTTTCGAACGCGA
>PKWU01000058.1 GCA_003132145.1 Granulicella sp. | reverse complement strand
ACCTCTTGAAAGATCACAGGTGACCCAGTCCTGAAATGAGTCACGAAATCGGGTGACCCATCCTTCGGCTTCGCTCAGGACAGGCTATTCGCTTCTGAGATATGGGTTTATGCTTACGGTGCGAGCTCTGCCCGTATGACGCTCTCCGTCGCCAGCACGGGTGGAGGGTAGTAGGGCAGCTTCTGCTGCTCTTCGGTGGCGCGCTTCACGCTGATGTCGCCGAACAGCAGGCTTGGCGCAATGGTCGTCACCGGAACCGCGCCCAGCGTGTTGGAGACATACTCGTCATCGCCTGCCGCGACGATCTCTGACCTCAGGCTGCGGTTGTCCAGTTCGTCGAAGACCGCACCGCGCACCAGCTCGCGGCTGCCGTCCGGATGCACCAGGTAGAGCAGCCGCGGGGCAAGTTCTGCGCCCAGCGTCTCCACCGCGTACACATCGCGGCCCTGTTCTTTCGCCATCGCAAGCAGACGCGCATTCATCGCGGCAGCGCTCAACGGCGCGTTCGATTTGAAGAGCATCACGCCCTGGCGCGAGCGCGCAGCCTGCCCCACGGTCGCGCGGCCGTGTCCGTTCGAAGCAGGGAAGTCGCGCACCGGCGTGCGCCCGATCAGATAGTTCTCCAGCTTGCCGTTCGCCACAACATCGACCGCCTGCGCCGGCACGCCTTCGTCGTCCACCGCGTATGCGCCAAGTAGAGTGTGCCCGGCGAAGCTCGTCATCAGCGGATCGTCCGTCGCGTTGAGAAAATCGGGCAGCACGCGCGCATGGAAGCTCGACGTATAGATCCCCTGGGTGCGCGCGGTGGTCCCCATCTCGGGCCGGTCCGCCTCCACATTGGGGATGAAGAGCCGGTCCATCACATCCGCGGCCGCGTCGCCGCTGAACAGCACCGGGCCGTGGTAGTCCTCGGCCGAGACGACCGGCGCATTGCGCAACGCCTGCAGGCTCCTGAGGTCGTCGATCACGCGCTGGCGGAACTGCGGCCACGTCTCCATCTCACTCGCCGTCACCGCGGTTGTCCCGTTGTCGCGGGCCAGTTGCATTCCATCGGGGGCCTGCCCGCCGACGCTGATGTTGGCGCTGTAGCCGGTGTATCCCTCGCGCACAACCGTTCCTTCGGTGTTGACCAGATAGTGGTTCACCGCCAGCCCGCGCAGGCTGGCGGACGAATACTGCACATTGGCGGCATCGGCGCGGACCTCCGGATCGTTGGCATACAGGCCGCTGGCCTCCACAATGCGCCGCTTCCACTCCGCGCGATCGATGTCGAGCGCGACCAGCGGGCCGATGGATGTGATCGCCTTGGCCGGAGCAAAGTCCTTCTCGGTTGGCGGAGTCTCGAAGCGCTTCAACGCGGCCACCTTGGCCGAGTACGCGCGCAGTGCGTTCTTGTACGCCTCGTCGGTCGCGTTCCACAGGCAGGTGCGGATCGCCTGGGGGTTGTTGTCCGTCGACGCCAGCGCCACCGAGCCTTCGCCGCGGCTGCTGCTCGAATCCGTCGCGTAGCTGCCAATCCGCACCGTGACCCGCACAATCCTCTGGTGGCCGGACTCCTCGCGCACCAGCGCGCCGAAGTTGGCCACCGCCTCATAGGTCCTGAAGTCGTCCAGACGGTACTCGATGAAGTAGGGCCGCTGCATTCCGGGCAGCACCAACTGGGCCTGCTCGCGGTCCAGCTCGGCCTGCATGGCGCGCAGCACCGGATCGTCCTTCGGCGAATCCTGCGGCGTGGCCGAATATGTAACCAAGGTTGTGCCAAATAGGACGCAAGGGACGAAAATCAAAGGAAGTGCCCGTCTAATTTGTAACCATGAAAGAAGCAATTTCATCAATTTGCTCCTTTTTCTGATCTCAATTCGCCCGCCGCCGCGCCCGGTGGAGGCAGAATGGGAGGTCGCGCCGTGCCCTGCGCCTGGCGTTGCGTTTCGATCTGGCTGACCAGCATCGCCGGGGCGACCGCGCTCACCGGAATGCTGCCCGACTCCGCTCCGCATATTCCGTTGAAGATCTCCTGCTTGTCGCCGGTCGCCAGAATGCTGTTCAACGCCGCCTGCGGCGTACCCACGATGCTCACGTCGCGCACCAGCTCGTCCGGGCGCCCATCCACATACACACGGTAGACAACGAGCGGAATCACCTGAAAGGCCTGAGGCGAACGCCGCGTCGTCACCGCGAAGCCGGAGGAGATGTCTGCAAAGTAGAGCCCGTAGGCCTTGCCCTGCTTCTTGGCCTCGTCGATCAGCATCCTTCGCAGCTCGCTCTCCGGCACCGATTTCGACGAGGTCACAATCAGGTTTCCCTGCCGTCCCGTCGGCATGTGGCCCGATTCGGAGCGTCCGTGGCCGTTCGACTGCGCGACGCTGGCGATCGGCTCGCGCGACATCAGAAAGGTCTCCAGCACGCCGTTCTTGATCAGCTCCACCCGCCGCGCGGCCTGGCCCTCGTCGTCGTAGTCGTAGTGGCCGCTCAGCGATGTGCCCTGGAACGCGGTCAGCGTCGGATCGTCGGCTACGCTGAGAAACGCGGGCAGAATCGGCTTGCCGAGCAGCTTGGTGAAGGTCTGCCCCTCCTCGTCGCCGCGCTGTCGCTGGCCTTCCAGCCGGTGCCCCAGCACCTCGTGGAAGAAGACCGCAGAGGCGCGTCCGCTCAGGATCGCCGGCCCGGCGAATGGCTCCGTCACCGGTGCCACGCGCAGCGCCTCCAGGTTCTTCGCCATCGCAATCGTCTTCTCCGTGACCGTCTTCTGGTCGGGCAGGCGGGCGGCCGAGTCGGCCTCGAAAGTCTCCACGCGGAACAGGTCCATGCCATCGGCGGCGCGCGTCCGAGCCATAATCACCAGTCGCGCAACCTGGCTGGGCGTGGCCACGCGCGCGCCCTCGGACGAGACGAAGGAGTCGGTCTCATTGGTCGCTTCAAACGAGACCTGGTCGGCAAAGACGTCGGGAAACTGCGTAAACAGACTGGAAATCTCGCGCAGCCGCTGCTCCCACGCCGCGCGGTCGACCACGAGGGCTGGCGCTGGCGGCAGCAGGTCCGTCCGCGGCTGCTCCACGCTGAAGTCCGCCGAGGTGTCCTCCTCCTTGGCGCGCACCTGCTGCTCCGTCTTCACCTTCAGATAGCCGTCGAGCGCGCGCGCATATCCACGATTGGTGGCGTACCACAGCGAGCGCTCGATGGCGGCGCGGTCGTCGGTCAGCGGCAGCGGCAACGTCGTCAACGCACTGTTGCGATGGTCGCCGTGCGTGTTGTCTTCCGCCGGGCTGCCCAGCCGCACCTGCACGTCCACCGAACGCACGCGCCCCTGGTTGGAGTTGGTGATCGCGCCGTACTCCGCCGCAATGCTCACCGATGTTGCGTCGTCCACCGCATAGCTCAGGAAGTAGGGCTTGGGCTGTTGCGCGGCGGCTCCGTCGGTTCCCAGCGAAGACATCGCCCGCTGCAACTCCGCCTCCAGCGCGTTGACCAACACCGTCTCGCCCGCAACCGCTTTGGTCGCCGCAGGCGCATCGCCGGTCGCCGTGCGCTGTGCATCGAGCGTCCCTGCGGCAAACAGCGCCGCCACAAACGCAGCGGCCAAAATCGCAATCCGGTTGGTCCTGCGGAGGTTCGTTCTGCGCTCGGTCATTGGCCTCGTCTTTGCTCGGAGAGCTGCAATATCCAGTCTACCGGAATGCTACACGGCTGCTCCTCCCGCTGTCTGTTCGCCCAACGCACAGGCCGGAGAGGGCTTGGCTGTAGAATCCTCATCAGGTTCTATGCGAGGTTTATCGGTATGAGCTCCGATTGTCTCTTCTGCAAGATCGTCGCTGGCAGCATCCCGGCCAAGCGCGTTTACGAGGACGAGCTGTGTATCTGTTTCGCCGACCTGCGCCCGCAGGCTCCAACCCATCTGCTGGTCGTTCCCCGGCAGCACATCGCGTCGCTGGCGGACGCAGAGCCTGCGCAGTCGTCGCTTCTGGGCCACCTATTTGTGAAGGCAGCCGAAATTGCGCGCGCCTCCGATCTCGACCACGGCTATCGCGTCGTCCTCAACACCGGCGCGGACGGAGGCCAGACCGTCGACCACCTCCATCTACATCTGCTCGGCGGACGTCCCATGACCTGGCCTCCAGGTTAGGGATGGGCTGGCCCCCAGGCTGGGTTTATCTGTGCGTTACCAGATAGATTCGTCTGAGAGTCCACAATGGATCAGGGAGAATAGCGTAGAACCTGCGGGGAGCTTTCGCGCGAGCTCCGTCCATGCGGAGCAATGCGCCGCCGTTTATGCAGAGGAGTACGCCGCCGTTTACGCTCAGTGGATGGTCTGGCCGTTCTCCAGAAGGGGCTGACTCGTGTCTTTGGAATCCGCGCATTCGCAATTCGGCCACACTGCCGTGGATGCTTCCGACTCCGCACCAGACGACGCGGAAGTCAAGGCCGCACCGTCCACGCAGCCAGAGAATGAGCCGCTCTGCGTGGACCTGGACGGCACGCTGGTCAAGAGCGACACGCTGCTGGATTCGGTGATCGTTCTGACGCGGCAGAGTCCCCGCTTGCTGCTTCACTTTCCCATGTGGATCGCCCAAGGCAAGGCTGCGTTCAAGCGCAATGTCTCGTCCATTGTGGCGCTCGATGTCGCCCACCTGCCCTACAACCAGCCGCTGCTGGAGGTTCTGCGCCAGCAGCACGCCGCCGGGCGCGAGATCTACCTCGCAACCGGCGCGGACACGCTGCTGGCCGAGCGCGTGGCCGCGCATCTTGGCCTCTTTACCGGCGTGCTCGCCTCCGATGGCAGCATCAACTTCACCGGCCGCACCAAGCTCGCGGCCTTCCAGCAGAGGTTCCCGGCGGGCTTCAGCTACATTGGCAACGCGCGGCCAGACCTGCCTCTGCTCACCCACTCGGTCCATCCCATGGTGGCCAACCCGCGGCGCGGCCTGCGCGCGGGGCTGCGTTCGGCGGGAGTGCAGCCGATGCGGACCTTTACCGACAAAGCCTCGCCGCTGAAGACCTGGCTGCGCGCCATCCGCCTGCATCAGTGGGCCAAGAACACGCTGATTTTTTTGCCTCTTCTGCTTGCCCATGTGCGTGCCGCGGGGCCGGTTGCCGCCTCGCTGCTCGCCTTTCTCAGCTTCGGGCTGGCCGCCTCGGCAACCTACATCTTCAACGATCTGCTGGACCTGGAGGCCGACCGTCACCACCCGCGCAAGCGCAGCCGGCCATTTGCCGCCGGAGACCTCTCGCCGATCGCCGGCGCGGCCACCATCCTCCTCTTTCTCGCCTCGTCCCTCGCGCTTGCGTTGCTGCTGCCGCGCGTTCTTACGGCGTTGTCCCCGCAGTTCCAATGGAACGGTCAAGGCAGATTCATCGAATGGCTGGTGCTCTACGCCATCTCCACCGCCGCCTACTCGCTGCGCCTGAAGCGGATGGTGCTGGTGGATGTGATTGTGCTGGCCTGCCTGTACACCATCCGCATTCTGGCCGGTTCAGCCGCCGCCGGAGTGATGGTGTCGCCGTGGCTGGCCGCCTTCAGCATCTTCTTCTTCCTCTCGCTGGCCTTCGTCAAGCGCTTCTCCGAATTGGAAAGCATGGGCCTCCACAGCGATCCTTCACAGCCGCTCGCAGTCAAGGGACGCAACTACCGTGTCTCCGACCTGGAACAACTGCGCAGCTTCGGCACGGCCAGCGGATACGCCTCGGTCGTCGTCTTCGCGCTCTACATCGGCAACGAGGTGGCGCAGAACCTCTATCCGCACCACGCGCGCCTGTGGCTGCTGGTCCCGGTGCTTCTGCTCTGGTTGAGCCGCCTCTGGCTCAAGGCCTCCCGCGGCGAGCTGGAGGAGGACCCCGTCGTCTACGCCATCACCGACCGGCGCAGTCTCCAGCTCGGAGTGGTCGTCCTGGCCATCGTCCTGTCGGCACTTTGAGCGGCCCGGTCGTATATCCTGATTATGGCCATCATGAACCAATCGATTCCGGAACTTGAAAGCTATAACGAAGCCGATCTTGAGCGAGCATTTGCGGCGCTACAGGATGAGGTGCGCCGCGAGTCAAACGAGTTGCGCTCCATAGAAGCTGTCGAGCAGTTTCATCTCCGCTGGCTTGGCAGAAAGCAAGGGCGGCTAAATCTTATCGGCGAAGCCTGGCGCAGAATGGCCCCGGCAGAGTCCATGAAGCCGCTAGGCATTCGATTCAACGAGCTGAAGAAAATGCTCATCAGTGAAATAGAAGTCGCGAAAGCGAAGGCTATTCTAGGCCCGATTGCCGAAGGTTTGCCTAGCGAGGAGCAGGCCAACCTTGTTACCTTTGCTAAGAGGAGGGCAGGGCTCTCACCGATTGACATCACGCTGCCGGGAACGGTACGCGCTCCGGGGATTCCGCATCCACTGCTGAAGACGATGAACGAGATCGTCGCCGTCTTCCATCATCTTGGCTACTCCACCGCGCTCGGCCCGCAGGTGGAGAGTGACTTCTACAACTTCGAGGCGCTCAACTTCCCGCCCAACCACCCGGCGCGCGATACCCAGGACACGCTCCTGCTCGCCGGACAGCAGGCAAAGCCATCGCGCGACCGCCTGCTGATGCGCACCCACACCTCGCCGGTGCAGATTCGCAGCATGATCGCGCAGGCCCCGCCCATCCGCATCGTCGTCCCCGGCAAGGTGCATCGCAACGACGCCGCCGACGCCACGCACTCGCCCGTGTTTCATCAGGTAGAAGGTCTCTGCGTGGACACCAACATCACCTTCTCTGACCTCAAGGGAACGCTCGACCACGCCATGAAGGCGCTCTTCGGTTCCAGCGTCAAGACGCGCTTCTTCCCCAGCTTCTTCCCCTTCACCGAGCCCAGCGCCGATGTGCAGATCTCCTGCATCTTTTGCTCCGGCGCGGGCTGCCGCCGGTGCAAGCACTCGGGCTGGATCGAGCTGCTGGGCTGCGGAATGGTCGATCCCGCCGTCTTCGCCAGCGTCACCGAAGCCCGCCGCAAGCTCGATCCTGCGGACGACGCATACAACCCGGAGAAGATCACCGGATTCGCTTTCGGCATGGGCGTCGAGCGCATCGCCATGATCCAGCACGGCATCAGCGAGATCGGTCACTTCTACTCAGGCGACATGCGTTTCCTGGAGCAATTCGCATGAACATACTCTCAGCATGGCTCCGCAGCTACGTCCCCGGCATCGCCGTGGACGACCGCCAACTCGCCGAAGACCTGACCCTGCGCGGTATTGCCGTCGAGGGCGTACATGATCTCGGCACTTCTGCCGACGGCAAGTCCAATGGGCATCTCTTCGAGATGGACATCACCACCAACCGCGTCGATGCGATGAACCACTATGGCATCGCGCGCGAGGCGGCGACGATCTACAACCTTCCGCTAGCGCCGCTCGACACCACACTGCCTGCCGCGCAGCCAACCGCGCAGCCGTTTTCCGTCGAGATCGCTCCCGAGGCCCAGAGTCTTTGCGGACGCTTCACCGCGCAGGTCCTGCGCGGCATCACCATTGCGCCGTCGTCGGGCCAGGTGGCGGAGTTCTTCGCTCTGCTGGGACAGAAGCCGATCTCGAATGCAGTCGATGCGTCGAACTTCGTGCTGCAAGGGATGGGCCATCCCACCCACACCTTCGACCTGGACAAGATTGACGGCGGAATCATCATCCGCCTGGCGCACAAGGGCGAGCGGCTGCGGCTACTCGACGGCACCGAGCGCACGCTGGAGGCCGACGACCTCGTTATCGCCGACCACACGAAGGCGCTGAGCATCGCCGGAGTGATGGGCGGCTGGGATTCGATGATTACCGCGGAGACGAAAAACATTCTGGTCGAGGCCGCGTGGTTCGATCCCGCCAGCGTCCGCCGCAGCGCGCGTCGCCACGGCCTGCACACCGACGCCTCGCACCGCTTCGAGCGCGGCGCGGACTTCAACGGCTGCCCCACCGCCAACGCGCTGGTCGCAAAGCTCATCCTCCAGTCCGGCGGCGCTCCCGAGGGCAAACTCATCGATGTCGTCGTCCCATCGGTCGCTGCGCGCACCGCGCTCCGCCCGCCCATCGCGCTATCGCTGAGTCAAATCCAGCGCCATCTCGGCGCCACGCTTGACGACCAGCCCAATCACTCCGCGCTCACCGCCGATCTCGTCCGCCAGTACCTCACCGCCCTCGGATGCACTCTCACCGAAGCCGCAACCAACAACCAGCAACCAACAACCTTCTCTGTCCAACTCCCCTCCTGGCGGCTCGACCTCGAGCGCGAGATTGACCTCATCGAAGAGGTCGCGCGCGTCTACGGATACAACCGCTTCGCCAACACGCTACCCACGGCGCTGCCCGTCATCGCGCACCCGCTCGCCGCGGCAGAGTCTGCCGTCCGCACGCGTCTGCTGGCGCTGGGCTACTCGGAGGCGATATCCAGTTCGTTTGCGTCGGACTCAGACGGCACGGCCTTCGTCACCACGAATCAGCAAACTCCACGCGGCCTCATCGCTCTGGAAAATCCGCTCTCCGACGAGGCCCGCCTGCTGCGTCCATCGCTTGCGCCGGGAATGATCGCCATGCTCGCCCACAACCTCAACCGCGATGTGCGCGAGGCGCGCCTCTTCGAGCAGGGATCGATCTTCTCCGGTTCAGCCGAAGAAGTCACCGAGTCGCCCAGCCTCTCTCTCGGACTCACCGGCGACCCTCCCGCAACGCGCCTGCACAGCGCCAAAGACGCCGCAGCCTTCGAGTTGAAGGGCGTAGTCGAGTCGTTGCTCTCGCTCTTTGCCGCATCCCCCGACGAGCTGAGTACCAGCGCAACCCAGCGGCTGACGTTCGCCGCCGACGCCCCTGCGTGGCTTGAGCCGGGCCGCAGCGCAACGGCTTTGCTCAACGGCGTACCCATTGCCTGCTTCGGCGAGCTGGCCGCCAACCAGCGCGAGGCGCGCAAGCTGCGCCAGCCCGTCTACCTCGCCCAGCTCGACCTCGATGCGCTCTACCGTTTGCCTCTGCGCCGCGCCACCGCGCGCGAGATTTCACGCTTCCAGACCGTCGAGCGCGACTTCTCCTTCACCTTCGCCGACGCCGTGCAATGGCGCGCCATCGCCGACGCAATCCACGCGCTCGCCATCCCTGAACTCACGCGACTTACTCCGGTTGAGATCTTCCGCGACGCAAAGGCCGGCTCCGCATCGGCAGGAAAGTACGCGCTGCTTCTGCGCTGCGTCTTCCAGTCCGCCCAGCGAACCCTGCGCGAGGACGAACTCGCCGAGTGGTCCACCAAACTCATCGCAACCCTCACCGCGCTGGGCGGCACAATCCGGACCTAGCCATTCGCCTGCGTGGTTCTTACTGCCGGATTCAATTCCAAAGAAGCCCCGTTTTGCACGATCGCCGCAACGCCGCAACGACCCTCAATCCGCTCTATACTTGCGATTATGAGTTCCGGTGTGAGTGTGGATGAGTTTCAGGCGCTCGAGCAGAAGGTGCTGCGGGCAGTCGAGATCGTAAAGCGCGAGCGCGAGGCGCGCGCCGTGGCCGAGGCCGAGGTCGCATCGCTGCGCCAGCAGCTTGCCGCGCAAGCGGAGTCTGTCGAAAGCCAGATTGCAAAGGCACAGAGCCAGATTGCGTCGGCACAGAGTCAGGCCGAGGAGGTGCAGAGCAAGGTTCAGGCGGCAGAGGGCCAGATTGCAACCGCACAGAGCCACGCCCAGGCCGCTCAACGCGAGCGCGAGGCCGCAGAGAGCCAGATCGCCGCGCTCAACCAGGAGCGCGACGCGGTCCGCCAGCGGGTCGAGAGGATGCTGCACCAGATGGACGAGCTGCTATAGGCCGGGCCGCTGGAATGCGATAAGCTACGCCGGTTCTGCAAGCAATCACCGGGAGAGGAGACGCGAGTGACGGAGTGGAACGGAAAGCAGGATGAGACTGGCCTGGGCGGCCAACCTACGACGGGTCCGGCCTCCGACGGCCCCAATCCCGCCGCCACGCCCGAGGCGGTCAGCGTCGAGATCTACGACCAGATCTACAACCTGCGCGGCTCCGATGGCGAATATATCCAGCAGCTTGCCGCTCTGGTGAACGCCAAGATGCGCGCGGTCGCGTCCCGCGGCGGCACTGCCGATTCGCTGCGCGTCGCGGTGCTGGCCGCGCTGAACATCGCCGACGAGTTGCTCGCCCTGCGCACGCGCTACGACTCGCTGGCCAGCAGTGTGGACAGCGCCGGGGACTCCATGCGCTCCCGTGCCGACACACTCTCCGAGATGCTCGACGACCTCCTCGAAGACCGCCGCGCCGGCTGACCGCGCTGGCTATAGAAATGGGTTGTGGATGGTCACAGTGCCGAACTGCTGGCCGTGCTCTTCTGTGTGGTATATGTGATGAGCCACTCGCGGAAGGCAGTGTTCAGCGTGATGTTCTGGTCAGCCGCGGCCTTGTGCGCCTGCTCGATCATCTTTTCGTCGGCTCTGAAAGTAATTCTCTTCACGAGAATAGTGTACATTGCGGCTAGCCTAGCAACGGCAGGGTTGAATTGCCTCTACTTCACAAGCTTATAAAAAAGGAATAGTTCCGCAGACATCATAAAGATCATCAGCGGTATAAGCCAATACAGACGCTTCTTCGGAATTTTGCTCCAATTAAGCGGGAACGTTTCGCGAAGCGAGGGAAATTTTACTGCCCACCAAGCGTTAGGGTTTTTGGGATCGCCTTCCATGCCGTCCATCCTCTCAGACTGCCACGGGTCCGGCAAGGCAAATCAAGCCGCCGCATAACGCAGGATAAGCTGCGCCGCTACGAGGCGTTTAGCGCCGGTTCAGTCCCAGCAGGCTCAGGAAGAAGCTGCCGAAGATCACCTCCACGCCCAGCATCAACAGCGTGGCGGAGGGCAGCGTCACCCGCAGCATGTGCGTGGGCGACAGGTGTCCAAAGCCTGTTGCGTGCCACAGAAAGACCGCATAGCCCAGCATTCCCGCGCCAATCAGAAGCAGCAGGCAGCCGAAGAGCAGGCCCGTCTCCAGCGTGATGAACTTGAACAGCCGCTCGAATTGCGGGTTCACGGGAAGAAATCCCTCCTGGGTTCCGAAGACCTTGGCCGAGACGGCGAAGACAGTGATGTGCGCGCCGATCAGCACCAGGCCAAGCGTATAGGTCAGCGTGTCGACGTCGAAGCTGTACGCGCCAATCGCCAGCGGCCCGGGCAGCAGCGCGGCGGAGAGCACAACTCCCACCAGCAGCGCGGCCAGCCCAGGGTAGAAGAAGAGCCAGCGCGGGCTGTAGAGCAGCAGAAAGCGCAGGTGTCGCCAGCCGTCGCGCCAGGAGCGAAGATGCGGCGGGCGCGAGCGGCCGTCCGGCGAGAGGGTCGTCGGCACCTCGGCCATGCGCAGTCCCGCCAGCGAACTCCTCACCACCATCTCGGATGCAAACTCCATTCCAGTGGTGCGCAGATTCAGCCCAAGGATCGAGTCGCGGCGAAACGCGCGCAGCCCGCAGTGGAAGTCGCGCACTGGGATGCCGAAGAAGACGCGCCCGATGGTGGAGAGGACGGGGTTCCCAATGTATTTGTGCAGCGGCGGCATCGCCCCGCGCTCGATGGCTCCGGCGAAACGGTTGCCCATCACCAGGTCGTAGCCCTCGTCCAGCCGTGGAAGAAAGCGCGGCAGATGCTCGAAGTGGTAGCTGGCGTCGGCGTCGGCCATCATCACGTACTTGCCGCGTGCGGCCTCGATTCCGGTGATCAGCGCTGCTCCATAGCCCCGCGTGGCGACATCGACCACGCGCGCGCCCTCGGCGCGGGCGATCTCCTGCGAGCCATCCGTGGACCCGTTGTCCGCGACCACAACCTCGCCACTCACGCCGCTGGCCGTAATCGCCGCCGCCGCCTGGCGCACACAGAAGGCCAGCGTCTCGGCCTCATTCAAACACGGCATAAGGATCGTCAGGTCGAGATCGGTCATGGGGAGAATGGTAACAAAGGCAGTTGCTGGTTGTTCGTTGCTGGTTGGATGCCGGAGCTTGGTTCAAGTGAATCATCTTTTCACTAACAACCTACAACCGGCAACCGGCAACCATTTAATTCAGCGGAAGCGCATAGAAGGTCGTGCCCCCGAGCTGCCGCCAGTCGCGGAAGGCGGGGTCGGAATCGCTGACGCGGAAGTTGCCGAAGTCGCCGACCAGGACTTTGGCGCCCTGAGCGCGGACAACGTCGATGGCCTGCTCGCGGTTGGGAAGATCGGCGAGGAAGGAATAAACGGGCGTTTCGGGATCGTAGATCTCCGTCAGAATGCGCACGCCGGCCAGCCGCGCCCAGTACGGGTCGTTGAGGCAAGCCGTGTGGCCGATGCAGGCAACATTCTCTCCGGGGTGCACGCCGAGGGATTCGAGACCGCCGGCGACATGAATCATGGTGGGTGAGGTCCAGCCGCCGGGATGGCCCATCATGACAATCTCGCGCCGGTCTTCAAGCACAATGCGCAGGCTCTCGCCGGTGGCCAGCAGGGCAAGCAGAACGACCAGGGCCGAGGCGGTGAAGCGAAGGTTTGCCGCCGCGTTCTGTGCCACATGCAACTCCGCCTCGCTCCGCGGCTGCGGCAGGCGCAACGCGGCAAACAGCGGCAAAAGAATACTCAGGTAGGCGACCGTGACGTAGCGCTCTTCCGTATTGACGATGGCGTAGATGCCCCAGATGGCGAGGCCCAGCAGCAGCGGCGGCAGCCAGAAGGCGTTTGTGCCGGGCCTGCCGGGCCTCCAGCGCAACTCGGGGCGCCCCCCCAGCACAACCAGCAGCGCCAACAGCAGCAGCGCCTCGGGGTGGTTGAAGAGGTAGCGGACAAACAGAACCGAGTCGCGCGTGGCGCGCGGAAGGTCCTGGCGCAGGCTGAAGTGCGGCTTGATCTGCTCGTTCCAGTAGGTGGTGTCGAACCAGTCCGGATAGGTGCCGTAGGGCATCGCGGCGTAGCTGAGGATGAGCGGCGTATGCAGCAGCTCCTTCTCGGGGTGTTTCAGTTGCACCTCCGACGAACCGAACTGCGCGGTCTGGTAGGGCTGCAAGTGCATCTTCCCGGTGCCGCCGACGTACCACGCATAGTTGAGCGCGCCGGAGTCGCCGAAGTCGAAGCGGTGCCTCTGATGGGAGAGCGCGGCAACGTAAGGCCCGGCCACAACCGCAAAGCAGAGCAGAGCAACCAGCGCGGCAGAGATGATTCGCGCAGGCCTGTGCTTCAACCAAATCCAGCGGAAGACCACGAGCGAAAGGATGCAGACAAATGCGAAGACAAACGCGAACGACTTGGTGAGATAGGCACATCCCAGAGCCACGCCCATCAGCGCGGCGTAGCGCAGGCGGTTGGTGGCGAGATGCGCCAGAAGCGCCGCCATCGCAAACAGCAGGAACGCCTGTAGCAGCGCGTCGGGGCGAATCTTGCCCAGCGAAAGCTCGCGCTGGCTCGCGGTGACAAGCAGCGTTAGTCCGAGGGTGCGCAGCATGGTGCGATCCAGCAGGAAGCCCACTCGCTGACTTGCTGACCCGCTGACTGGCTGACTGGCTGACTCGCGCAGCCGCATGATCGAGTCGGTGAAGCAGACAACGGCGACCATCCCCAGCAAAAAAATCCCGAAGTTTACGAAGTAGTATGCGCGCAGCTCGGTCGAGAGAGTTGCCTGGAAGAGCGTGTGTCCCAGCGCGAGGAACGCCGGGTACATGGGGTGCCAGTAGCCGTTGACGATTCCCGCCCAGTGGTGCGCGCGCAGCAGGTCGCCCAGGTCCATGTAGGCGACCGCGTCGCCGTCGATCTGATAGCCGTCGTAGAGCGCGTAGCCAAAGGTGACCAAAGCCGCCAGCGCGCAGTAGAACGGAAAGAAGCGGCGGAGGAGAGTGGAGATGGCAGACGCTTCGAGATGATCTTCCTGCAAATCGCCTGGCTTCCCCTGAACGGTTGCTTCCATGGGAATGATTATCGCAGAGGGATGGCGTATTGACGCCGGTAATGAATCAAAGGGGTGGTCAACGAGAAACCCCACATCTCAATGGAAAGATGTGGGGCGCCCGATGGGTTTGCTGTTGCGAGATTTTATGAGACCGGCTTAGACGTCCTTGACGCCGTCGACGAACGCCTTCAGCTTGCGGCTTCTGCTTGGATGGCGCAGCTTGCGCAGTGCCTTGGCCTCGATCTGCCGAATGCGCTCGCGCGTCACCTGGAAGCTCTGCCCAACCTCCTCCAGCGTGTGCTCGCTTCCGTCCTCCAGACCGAAGCGCATCTTGATCACACGCTCCTCGCGCGGAGTCAGAGTGCGCAGCACTTGGCTGGTGTACTCCTTCAGGTTCACCGCGATCACCGCGTCCGCAGGCGAAACCGCCATGCGGTCTTCGATGAAGTCCCCCAGGTGCGAGTCCTCCTCTTCGCCGATCGGCGTCTCCAGCGAGATCGGTTCCTGCGCGATCTTCAGCACCTTGCGCACCTTGGCCACCGGAATGTCCATGCGCTTGGCGATCTCTTCCGACGAAGCCTCGCGCCCCAGCTCCTGGACTAATTGCCGCGATGTCCGGATCAGCTTGTTGATGGTCTCGATCATATGCACCGGAATGCGGATGGTCCGCGCCTGGTCGGCAATGGCGCGCGTAATCGCCTGCCGGATCCACCACGTCGCGTAGGTCGAGAACTTGTATCCGCGGCGGTACTCGAACTTGTCCACCGCCTTCATCAATCCGATGTTTCCCTCCTGGATCAGGTCGAGAAACTGTAGGCCGCGGTTGGTGTACTTCTTGGCGATGGAGACGACCAGTCGCAGGTTGGCCTCGATCAGCTCGCGCTTGGCGCGCTCCGCGTCCATGTCGCCCTGGATCATCTCCCGCTGGGTGCGCTTCAGGTCGGTGATGGAAGTGCCGGCGTCGGCCTCGATGCGCTCCAGGTCGATGCGGCAGTTCTTCTGCTGCCGCCGGTACTCCTTGCGCAACTCTTCGGACTTCGAGTTCTCGAACTTTAGCTCGAGCGACTTGATCTGCCGCTCCAGCGTGCGCATCGCGTCCACCGTCTTGTTGACCTTGTCCAGCAGCCGCTTCTTCTCCGAGTTGGTGTACTTGAACTCGCGAATGATGCGGTTGATATAGACGTGCTCGCGGCCCAGCAGCCAGCGCGTCTTGCGCAGCTCGCGGGCTTTGGCTTTTGTCTCCTTGCCGGTGTGCGCGGCGGCCTTCTCGGTCAGCGTCTGCGCCTTCTTCTGGTGCTTCACGATCACGTCGATGCGGCTGACGGTGGCCTTCACCCGAGCCTGTAGGATCTCCTCCGTCAGCTCCTCTTCGTCGAAGGTCACCACTTCCTTGATATTGCGCACGCCGCGGCGCAGATCCTCGCCCAGCCCCACGATCTCGTGGATCACGATCGGCGAGCGCGAGATGGCCTTCATCACGCGGTTCTGTCCCCGTTCTATTCTTTTCGCAATTTCGACCTCGCCCTCGCGCGTCAGCAGCGGGACCGTCCCCATCTCGCGCAGGTACATGCGCACCGGGTCGTTGGTCTTCTCCAGCGTTCCTGGCGACAGGTCAAGCTCCACGTCGTCGGACTCTTCGCCCGCCTCCGGCTCATACTTGTCGCGGTCCGCGCCCATGCGGCCGTCGCCCGAAAGCACGTCAATGCCCTGGGTATTGATGGTCGTCATCAGGTCGTCCAGCTCGTCGGGAGAGGTGATCTCGCCGGGCAGCAGGTCATTGACCTCGCCAAAGGTCAGGTAGCCCTTCTCTTTTCCTGTGTCGATGAGTTTCGCCAGTTCGTCTTCAAACTTGTCAATTTTGACGATCTTGTCGATCGTGTCGATTTTGTCGATTTTGTCGATTTCTTCAGCCACGGCGGTGCGCGCTCCTGGGGAGAAAATTTTGTGGGGCCGTCAGCGGTTCAGGCAGACAATCCCCTTGGTTGTTTCGGGGTTAACCGGGGGGTTGTTGCGGTATTGACCGCGGTGGCAAGCCCGATCGCCAAGGGGCAGATCAGGGCATTCTAAGGCGCACGACCCCAGTTGATATTAGCTTACCACACCTTTAGATGAATCCGCGCCAGAAATGACTCACAGCGGGGGCGGTCCTGGTTCCGCCTTCCCCCGCCGCAGCCGCGCCTGCAGCACTCCAGGCCGTAGCGACGCAGGATAATGCATCATGCTGGCCGCAAACGCCGGAAACGTGTCGTGCGCGATACGCAACGATACGGGCAGCACGTAGAGGTTCATGATGACCTCGGAGATCATCAGCGATCCCGCGGCTCCATACAGCCCGTACCGGACGGCCAGCAGGTAGGTGAATAGCACCGTGACGCCGGTGCCCACGATATACCAGGCGGCCAGACGCTGGTGCTGATTCAGCGCCTTGGCGAGCGTGGAGCTGGTCGACCACAGCGAGTAAACAACCACCACCAACAGCAGAATGCTCAGCAATCCCCGGCTGGGCGGCACCTTCCCTCCGGTCCAGTGGGTGAGAAACCAGGGGCCAAACGTCATCATGCACAGCACAATGAAGAGGGAAAGAATCAGGGCCATCTGGCAGGCGCGACGGTGCAGCGAACGGAGCAGACTTTCGTCCTTGGCCCCGAACGCAATCGAGAGCTCCGGCCAGAAGGTGTTATTGACCATCTCGACCATTTGCAGCGCCACCCGCGACACCGTCCGAGCCGACGCGAAGATCGCCACGTCGATCGGTCCCAGCGCGTAACCGACGGCGATCAGCGTTCCCTGCAGGTTGAGCGCGTTGCCGGCGGGGAATCCCATGAAGGCAAACGCAGGCGGGGCGAGGCGGCGTATCTCGCTGAACCGCGCGTGCCTCCATCCGAACTCGATCCAGGGAATGTCCTTGCGCACGAACAGCCCGAAGGTGAGGGTGCCGATGCCGTTGGCCACGAAGAACACCAGCGCGGCCGTGCGTGGGCCGTAGCCCAGGACCACCGGCGCAATGGTCGCCGCGAAGGCGGCCAGCGAGATCATGGTCTTCACGAACGAGCCGTAGGGGTAGCGCGCCACGCAGGTATAGGCCGCGCCCATCAACTGCTCCAGTTGGCCCAGCAGCACGGAGACACCGAGATAAAAGATGATCCACTTGGTGTCCGTCTCGCTGATGGCGTGGATGTTCAGCAAACTCGCGACGGGGACCAGGTACAGCACGGGCGCCAGAAGCAGTCCCACCGCCGCGCAGATCAGCGAGATCAGCCACCAGCAGCTTTGAAAGACGCGCAGCGCTCCCTCGCGGTCGCCGGCCGAGTTCCGCATCGTCATCTCGTTGGAGGCCACGTTGCCGAAGCCGATGCTGGAAAACGCAAGATAGGTGGGAATCGCGCTGACGATCAGCCAGTCGCCATAGACGCTGGTCGCCCAGAAGTGGAAGAAGACGGGGACCTGGACGAGCTGGGTGATGGTGTTGGCCAGCTTGCCAACCCAGTTGGATGCGAAGCCGAGCATGAGGCGGCGTTTTATGTGGCTATCGATGGCGCACTCCTCTACGGCTTTCCAATCCATTCTAAAGATCACACTAGCGGTCGCGCAGCTTGCGGTCGATGTCCAGCTTTTCCGCGATCAGTTGCGTCAGCATCGCCTGGTCTCCGCGCCGGTCGGCTTCGGCGATCTGCGAGCGCAGTTCGCGCTGCCGCCGTTCCAGCCGCCGCCCTTCCAGCATATGCAGCGCGTCTTCCACCTGCGCAATCAGTGAATGCCCCTTGCCCGCCGGCGCGTCTTCCAGCGCCTCGGCCAACAGCGCGCGCGCCGGGTCGCTGGAAGCGGCGTCCAGCGGGTTCGACGGCGCGGGCGCGTTGGCCAGCGTGTCCAGCAGGTCCGCCGTAGCCAGGTCCGCGATCCACGCCGAGTTCTCCGCCAGTCCACGCGCCGCAAGTATCCGCGCCGGGTTGCTCTCCGACAGCACCAGAGCGCGCAGCAGAATCCGTTCCGTCTCCGTCAGCATCTCCGTCCGCTGCGCCGGAACGCTGGCCAGGCGATGCGCCGCCGCCTGCTTCAGCTCCTGCCGCATTAGAGCCGAATCGATCCCCAACTTGTTGGCCGCGTCCTCCGCGAACTGGTTCCTGCGGATCGGGTGGGCCATGCGCCGGATGTGCGGCAGCAGAAAGTTCATCGCGCTCACCTTGGCCTCCGCGCTCTGCCCGGGAAACAACTGCCGCGCGCGATCGATCAAATAATCCGAATGGCGCTTGGCCCCGCGCAACGCTGCCCCGTACGCCGCAATCCCCTGCTCGCGCACAAACCGGTCCGGGTCGAGCCCGCCCTCCAGCGTCACCAGCTTCACGTCGAAGTCGTCCTCCGTCAGCAGCGCGATGGATTTTTCCGCCGCCGTCGCCCCCGCCGTATCGGGGTCGAAGTTCACGATCACCCGCTTGGTGAACCGTCCCAGCAGCCGCACCTGCGTCTCCGTGAACGCCGTCCCAGACGTGGCGACTACGTTGTGAATCCCCGCCATATACACCGAGATGCAGTCCATCTGCCCCTCCACCAGAACGGCGAAGTCGCTCTTGCGCATCTCTCCCTTCGCCTTGTCCAGGTTGAACAGCACATTGCCCTTGGTATAGAGCACAGTCTCCGGCGAGTTCAGGTACTTCGCATTCTTGTCGTCCGGGTCCAGCGCGCGCGCCGTGAACGCAATCACCTTGCCCGCCTCATTCGCAATCGGAAACGTAATCCGCTTGCGAAAGCGCGCATACAGCTCGCCGGTCGGCAGGCCGTCGTCGCTCTTCTCTTTGGACGAGAACAGCCCGCTGGCCCGCAGCGCCTCCTCGGCAAAGCGCCCCTTCATCGCGTCGCGCATGGCGTTGAAGTCGTCCGGCGCATACCCAATGCGAAATGTCTTGATCGTCTCCGCCGAGACGCCACGCCCGGTCAGGTACTCCCGTGCCCGCGCCGCCTCGGGTGCCTTCAGTTGCGCCTCGAAGTACTGCGTCGCAGCCTCGTGCAGGTCGATCAGTTGCCGCCGCAGTCCCGCCTGCTCCCCATACTGGCGCGCCTCCTCCGGCGTGCTGAACTCGCGCTTGGGCAGCGCAATCCCAGCCTTCGTAGCCACCGCGCGCACCGCCTCGGGAAAGCTCAGCCCCTCCATCTTCATCACGAAGTTGAAGACATCGCCCTTCTCATGGCACCCGAAGCAGTAGTAGTACCCATGCGTCGCGTTCACGCTGAACGACCCCGTCTTCTCCTTGTGGAAAGGGCACAGCCCGGTGTAGTTCTGCGCACCCGTCTTGCGCAGCTTCAGGTACTCGCCGATGATGCGCACGATGTCCGCCTGCTGCTTTACGAGTTGTGCGAAGTCATCCGCCATAAGCGCCGCAATCTAAGAGTGTAGATGAATCGAGGCCGATGGGGCGCACTCCGCTCGCCGCGGTTGCCACAGCCCTTACAATAGAACTCGATGCTGACCCCTGAAGAGCTTGACCGCATCCACATCGTCCTGGTCCGCGCGCGCAACCCTAACAACATCGGCGCCGCCGCACGCGCCATGCACGACTTCGGCCTGCGCCATCTGCGCGTGGTCAACGACTACCCCGTCCCCTTCGAGAGCGCCCGCTCCGCCGTGGACGCCTCTGAAGTCCTAGCCGACGCAATCGCCTGCGCCACGCTCGCCGAGGCCGTCGCCGACTGCACCCTGGTCGTCGGCACCACCGCCGTCGGAGAGCGCGACCTGCAGCACCCCCTGCTCCCGCTCGCCGAAGCCGTGCCCCGCCTGTGCGCCGAACTGCGCCGCGACACAGGCCCCGACTGCGCCCCAGGCCGCGTCACCCTCCTCTTCGGCTCCGAGAAGACCGGCCTCAGCAACGAAGAGATGAGCCACTGCAACTGGCTCCTCACCATCCCCATGCAGCCGTACGAATCCCTCCGCCACGCCTCGATGAACCTCGGCCAAGCGGTCGCTGTCTGCCTCTATGAATTAGTCCGCGATGAATCGCAGCCGCAGAAATTAACACGCGATGAGCCACAGCCGCAGAGTCCAGCGAGCGATCCCGCCAACTCGCCAGCAGCCGAATCGCCAACCACCGCAGCCGACCTGGAACGCCTGACCACCCTGCTCGCCGAGACCCTGGAAAAGTCGGGCTACCTGCGCCGACACCCCGCCAACTGCGAGCCCGCGCAGTTGCGTCGCCTGCTCCGCCGCATGGCCGCCGACGCCGACGATGCCTCCATCTGGATGGGCATCTTCCGCCAGTTGCTCTGGAAGATCCGCCGCTTCAGCTAGCGCGTAGTGTCGAGTCCCTACTTCGCGTCGTTCTTGAATATCTCCTCGGCGAAGAAGTTCTCCACCTTGGCCTGGTCGCGCAGCATCTCGAAGTACGCGTTCTTCAGCAGTTGCGACCGCCCATCGTGCAGCAGTTGGCGGATGTGCTGTTGCACCACGGGATCGGTGATCTCGCGTTGCCCGGCCGGCTCGCGCTCCAGCAGCTTGTAGATCGTATAGCCCACGGCCTTCTTGCTCTGCCCGTCGATCAGGGGAAAGATTTCCGTCATCGCACCCGGTTTCAGCTTCAGGATCGCCGCCCCCACCGTGGGATCGGCCTTCAACGTGCTCTCCGGAACGAAACCCATGTCGCCTCCGCTCGACGCCGTACTCGGGTCTTCGGAAAAATTCATCGCGATCGCGCCAAAGTCTTCGCCGCTGTCGAGCCGGTTCTTCAGCGCCTCGATCTTCTTCTTGGCCTCGGCGTCGGTTGTCGCCTTGCTTCCCTGCAGGTTGCCGGGTTGCGGCGACGGAACGCTGGTCACGCGGATCGCCGCCAGGTGGTACTGCGTCTCGATCAGGTCGAACTCCGCCTTGTGCGCGCCGTAGTAGCTGGCAATGTCCGCGTCCGACACCGTCACCTTCGAATTGATCTCCTTGTTCAGCAGCTTGTCGATGGTCAACGACCGGCGCAGGTCATGCTTCACATCGTCCAGTGTGCGGCCGGACTCCTTCAACCGCTCGGCGAACTGCTCCTCGCTATAGGGGGCCCTCATCTCGGCCAGCTTCGCGTCCACCTCTTCGCTGGTCGCGGTCAGGTTCATCTTGGCCGCGCGCTGCTCAAAGATTTCTTCGTTGATGAGTTCGCGAACCGCGTTAAGGCGCAGCGAATCGGCTTCTTCGGGAGATTGCTGCTGGTCCTGCGCCTGGGCGAGCTGCGCTTGGTACATCCGGTCCATGTCGGCGCGCACAATGGCGTGGCCATTCACCGTGGCAACTACATCGGCGCCATGCGTGCGGTTGCATCCGCCAACCGGAAGAAGCGCCATCGCAAGCAGTCCCACAGCCATCCCGCGAACCGCGCGCCAACCATTCCCAGTCCCTGTCTGCTTCGCCAAACCCATGCTCGCTCTCCTACACATTCAGTTCCATCCCGATTCTAGTCCTGTCCCCATCGCGGCACTCTCTTCGTCTCATCTTCACCCATCCGCATCGTTCTGTTAGCTCCCCGGCTTGGCCGCGGGCCGTGTGGGCGCTGCAACCGGAACGGGCGCTGTAACCGGAGCCGCTGGCGGGGGGCTTACGGGCGGTGGCGGCGTCTTGCCCGCCGCGATCAACGCCCCGTCGATAATCCGGTCGAGCGTCTCGATCGGCACGATGCCCTCCACCTTCTCCCCGTTGATGAACAGCACCGGCGTGGAATCCACGCGAAGCGGCTCCCCCTCCGCCTCCTCGACCGACGCCTTTACCTTGCTGTCGTCCTGCTTCTGGACGCAGGCCGCCAGCTCCGCCGTATTCACCTTCTGCCGCGCGCCCTCGTCGAGTGCCAGCTTGTCCAGCGTCGCATCGGCCTTGGCCGCGGTCTTCTCGGCGCCCGCCAGCTCATCGGCATGGGCGTGGACGTAGTCGATAAAGTTCCAGTAGCCCGCCGTGCTGGATGCGCCCAGGCAGTTGGCATCGATCGCCGCGTGCATCGCCCACGGATGGATCTCGTAGAGCGGAAAGTCGCGATACACCACCCTCACCTGGTTCTTGTAGCGGTCCAGCAGCGCGGGAAAGATCTCCGCATTCATCCGGGCGCAGAACGGGCACTCCAGATCGTCGTAGCCAACGATCAGCACCGGCGCGTTCTGGGCCCCGCCACGCGCCGGCCGTCCCGCCGCCGACACCTTGTCCTTCGGGTCCTGGCTCAGATCGAACTTCGTGAACTGCGCCAGCGTCCTGCCGTCATCGGACAACAGAAACGCCGCCGACTTGATCGCTTTGCCGTCTGCCGTAAACGTCACCACGATCTGGTCGTAGCCCGCGATCTCGCCCTTGCTGGGCTCGCCGATCGAGATCGCATAATCCAAAGAGACCTGCGCCTTGTTGCGGATCATCACCTCGACCCGGCGCGCCATCTCCGGCGTCAGCTTCACCCCCACCTGCACCGCTTGCGCTCCGCCGGCCGGGACGCTCGTCTGCGCATGGCAGCCCAGCGCCGCCACCGAAGCGATCAACGCGAGACAGCGCAACGGTCTGACACCCTTCAGCACAACACCGATTATCTCATGCATAAGCCCTGCTTTCTGCGAGACGGCCACGTGCGAGCAGCCCGCAGCGCTCGTCTCCGGCCCCTCAAAATACCTGGTCCGAGTGCCGTATATTGCCCGCGCTCCCGATATTCGCCAGCGTGAAGTTGAACCGGTAGACGTTCTCGTTGCGCGCCGTCCCCAGCTCGTACTTGCGATACTCCACGCTCACTCCGCAACAGTTCCAGTTGTACGAGGTCTGGATCGCGCCATACTGCACCGTCCCCAGGTCCAGGTCGATCCCCGCGCTGGCCGCCGCGCTCAGCCCTGTCTTGGTTGGCCGCACCAATCCCAGCTTCGCCTGCATCTGGCTGAAGTCCGCCACGCTGGACGCAACTCCCTCCACGTACGAGCGCCCCGGCGCATTCAGCCGCGCATAGCTCACTCCCGCGATGAAGTCGCCCTGATGCACGTCCACGTAGATGTTGTCCGCCGTAAATTTCTTCGCACCCGTGTCGTAATCGAAGTCCCACTCCACGTCCGTCTTCTCCGACGTCCGCACCCGCAGCCGCGAGATCAGCGGCGATATATTCCTCGGCTCGGTCAGGAACGCAATGCCGGAAAAATCCAGCGTCGTCCCCAGAATGTTCCGCCGCCCATCCACCACCGCGCCGCCGAAGCTTGGATCGAAGAAGTACTTCTGCGCCACCCGCCAACTGATCCACTCGCGGTTTCCGCATACCGGCTCCGCGTCGTCCGTTCTGCCTGTGGCCAGCCCCGGGTCTTCCACCGCGTCAGCCGCGCCGCCCCCGCCGCCCAGAATCTCGTTCGCATCCGCCGCCGCTCCCGCCGCGCGGCAAGGCCGTGATCCCGTCCCGGTCCGCCGCAGAAACAGCCGCTGCGTCGCTCCATATTCAATCTCATTGGTATTGCTCGCAACATCCACCGCATCGAAGCGCAACACATCCTGAAAATTGTTCACCCCGTTCGCATAGCGATAGGTCAACTCCGGCTCGATGGTGTGCTTCACATCGTGGCGCAGCAACCGCCGCACAAAACCCGCGTCGAAGGTCCGTTCCAGCACCGGAGGCCGCAGGTCCAACTGCACCTCCACGTCGGAGCGGTTCAGCGTAGCCAGGCTCTCAATCTCCGGCCCCGTCGAACCCGCAACTGTGGGCTGCCGACTGCGGCTGTAGAAGGTCTCCCGCGCCGCCACCGAAGGCCGCACCCGCCATCCCCCCGCGCCAAACGGGTAGGCCAGCTCCGGCCTCACGTCCAGCCGCTCAATCATTCCGCCAGTCACAAAGTTCGGCTGGATCCGCTTCAGCATCGCCACCGAGCTGTCCACGTTCCACTGCAGCCCGGTCGCCCCCAGCCCGTGGTCGGCCGTCGTAAACTCCAGCGCCGGCGCATGGAAGATGTGCACCTGCTCCTCGGGCAGCGTCGCCGTCGCCACCCGCTTCTCGCCCTGATAGCGGTCTCCCTCCGCCGCCAGCGCCATGCCCTCCCACTCATGCGTTCCATACACCGTCGACACCACGTCGCTCGACACCGCCTGGTTGAAGTTGGTGGAGAACGCCTCGCGGTACAGGAACGAGCTGAGATACTCCACGTCCGCAGCCGCTCTCATCTGCGCGGTGGCAGACTCCGGCTTCGTTCCCTGCGCCGAATCCGAACCGCTAAAAAAATCGCGCCGCGCCGAGAACATCGCATCCTCGCCGCTCTGGTTGGTATACGTCCCGCCGGTCGGCGTATATCCGCGGTCCTGCAGCCCGCTATAGCGCGCCTGCACTTTATCGTCGCCCAGCCCGCGATAATGGAAGCTCGCGCTCTGCTCCCAGCCGCGGTCCGAGTAGTAGATCGTCCCCACCGTCAGGTCCGTGCTGCGGTTGATCGACCAATAGATCTGTTCGCCCACCGTCAGCCCCTTGCTCGATGAGTCGCCCAGCACCGGGATCAGAATCCCGCTCTGCCGGTCGTTGGCATCCACCGGATGGGTCACATACGGCAGCCACAGCAGCGGCATATTCCTCACATGGAAGACGCTATCCCGCGCCCGCGCCTTCTCCCCATCCACGCTGAACTCCGAGGCGGACAGCAGCCAGTCCGGGTGCGCCAACTGGCACGATGTCACCCTTCCATCGTAGATCTGGTACTCCCGCGGCCCCGTCTTCACCACCAGCCTGCCGCTGAACAAAAACGGATTGCCGTTGCTATACACCGCGCGCTGACCCGCAGCCGCTGCGCCCGCCGCCGGCCTCTGCCGCAGCCCCACCGAACCCGTCACATCGTAGAACCGCCCTACCTGCGTCTGCACATTGATCGTCCCGTGGCTGGCGTGGATGCTCTCGTCGTTCTCTCCGCCCATCACCTGCAAGTGCCCGGTCAGGTCCACCTCGCCGGTGTCTTTGTCGTATTCAATGTGGTCCGCCCGCAATGTGCGGTCGCCATAGGTCACCACCGCATGGCCGTCCAGAACGGTGACGCTCCCCGACATCGAACAGGTGTCCGCCTCCAGCCGCACCGGCACTCCCTCATCCTTTGCCGCAATCGGCGCCGCCTCGGGATACTCCTCTGCACCCAGCGCGCCCGGAGCGTCGGGCAGTGCATCGGCGAGCGCGGCAGGCGCATCCGCCGCCCTGGCCGTCGTGGTCGCCACGCACTCGCCGCCCGCCGCCGCGCCCGTTTCGCTAAGAGGTGCCACACTCGTCACCTCTTGCGCCGCAAGATGAGTAAAACTTGCCACGCCCCCCGTGATACTTATGAAGAAGCAGACACTCCTCAGCGTCTTCGCAAGGCTGTTTCGGCCGTCAACATTTGTCGCGCGCGCCACTCTTTGAGGTTATAGCAATCTCGGGTTGCTGTATCCGGGGTCAACAAATCCGGAGTGGCTTTTCCCTCAAGGAAAAGTCACTCGCAACACACTAACCAAGGGCAATTGAACCCGGAGATTGCTCATTAGTCGATTTCACGGAAGTGAGTTTGAGTTTTGAGCAAAATGGGCTCCGCACTGCTTGACACCGACCTGCTCGACCCGGCCTTCGCCGTCGCGTCCAGCGATTCCCCCACTGCGGCAGCCCACGCCGCGGCCCGCGCTGCCGCGTCTCCCGCCTCCACCGAGGCCCTCCGCCGCCAGGTCACGGACCGCCTCGCCGCGCATCGCAGCCGCCGAGCTCCCGCGCAGCCCGCGCTCGCGCTCGCGCTCTCCACCGCTCCCTCACCCTCCGCCCCATCCCGCGCCAGTCGCATCGCAGCCGCCGTCGCCCAGCGTTACGCCCACTCCCCCAGCTATCGCGCAGTCCTCGCCGCCGAGGCCAAGCGCGCCACCCAGCAGGCCCAGGCCGCGGCCCAGATCGCTGCCCTCAACGCCCAAGCCGTCGCAGCAGCCCAGCAACAGCTCCTCGACTCTCTCGACCAAGATTCCCTCGATCAAGACTCCCACAACCAGGAAGCCCACAACCAGGCCCTCCTCAACCAGCCGCAGAACGACCACCCGGCCCAGATCGAATCTTCGGCCCAGCTCCCGCGCGAGCAAACCCTCTGGCCCGAAGCCCAACCCGAACCCGCCACAGCCCCCGCCACGCGCACCCGCTCCGCCGATTCATCCCGGCCCGCCGCCACTCACCCCCACGCGCACCCCGCGCACTGTAACGCTCAACCCTTCGCTCCCGCGCTCTCCGGTCTCACCGTCCGCATCTTTGAAGACGCCGCCGCAACGCCCCTGCGCGACGCCGCGCATCTTCCCCTCGCCGCCTCCAGAGACAGCCACCGGAACCGGCAGCAGGAAGATCGCAACGACGCCGAAGCCCGTGCGCTCGATGAAGAGATCGCCTTCCGCCAATCACCCGTATTCGAGGAGCCCGCAGGCCCGCCCATGCCTCTGCCCGCAAATCTGATCGAGTTTCCCCGCCAGCTCGTCGCCCCACGCAAGGCCCGTCCGCGCTACGCCGAAGGCCCGCTGCGCGCCGCTGTCGGTCCCGCCCCAGGAGCGGGTCAGCTCCGCATCTTCGAGGTCGATCCCGCCCAGATCTCCACCACTCCCGCCCCCGCCGAAGCCCCCGTGCCCCAGTGGAACTCGATCTGGCTCGACGCACCCAACCCCGATCCCACCGAATCCGCCCCCACGTCTTCTTTGTTGTCATCCCGTAGCGATGATTATTTGTCATCCCGTAGCGAAGCGGAGGGATCTGCTTTTCCCTCCGCCCGCACCGCCCCACTGCCTCAGATTGCCTCCATCGCGCGCCGCCTCACGGCCGCGGCAATCGACGCCTCCATCCTTCTCGCCGGTTTCATGGCCTTCGCCGCCGCCTTCCTGCTCGCCGCCTTCCGCTCCATCCCCTGGCAGGCCGCCGCATCCCTCCCACTTGATCGCCACCCTGGCCTGGCTCGCTTGGCCGCCCAGTTCGCCGGCCGCACCGGACTCCAGCCCAGTCTCGCCCTGGCCGCCAGCGTCCTCGTCCTCGCCCTCCTCGTTCTCCTCTACCAGGCGCTCTTCTTCTCCTTCTCCGAGTCCACCCCTGGAATGCGCTGCGCCCGCATCGCCCTCTGCACCTTCGACGACGAGAACCCCACCCGCCGCGTCATGCGTCGCCGCATCCTCGCCGTCCTCCTCTCCGCCTGCCCGCTCGGCCTCGGCCTGCTCTGGGCCGCCTTCGACGAAGACCGCCTCGCATGGCACGACCGCCTCACCCGAACCTACCAGCGCACCTATTGAGGCAGGGAACAGGGAACAGCCAACAGGAAACAGCAGGCAAACGCTTCCGTCAATTGAGGCTCTCGCACAGTTAAGCAAAAGAGGGCTGCCATCTTCGGCAGCCGCTCTCTACTGTTCCCTGTTCCCTGTTGGCTCTTCCCTGTCTTTAGAACGTCGTACTCACCGTCAGCCGCAGCGTCTTGCGCGGCTCGCGCAGCTGGTAGGACGGCCCATAGAGCTGTAGCGCCTGCCCATAGCTGTACTGTCCAGCGCCCGAGTTGGGGAACATCGCGCGGAACGCCGCATTGTCCACCGCCAGTTGTTGCGGCAGGTCCTTGTACAGACGAAGCGGGTTGTACGCGTAGTACAGCCGGAACGGCGCATTCACGATGGGCAGGATCATCTGGAACTCCGCGCCGCTCGACATGCGCGGCACAAAGTTGGTTCCCGGCACCGTGTTCAGTTGCCGCGCGGCCAGAGCGGGCACCGACTGCCCGCCGTAGCATGCGCCGTTGACAAACGTCGGGCAGCCATACAGCGGGCTCGCCAGCACGGATGTGCCCGCCGCGCTCTGCAGCAGTTGTGCCTTCTGCAGGTCGCCCGTCAGTCCGAAGTCGGTAAAGAAGTTGAAGCTCAGCGTGCTGACGATCGGGATCATGTACTGTATGTTCGCCGTCAGTTGCGTATCGCCGCCCACCGAGGCCAGCCGGTAGATCGGCAGCGGAATCTGGATATTGCCCAGGCTTGGGTTGGTCGGGTCGCGCGGCACCAGATTCCCATCCGGGTTGGTCAGGTTGAACTGCACCTTCACCGGCACGAACGTATACGGCGAGCTGGCGCGTATGTCGAAGCCGCGAACATCCGACTCGCCTCCGCCATAGATGCGGTTGGTTGGTGGTGCAACCTCGCCGCCAAAGCCCGAGACGTGCGCCAGCAGAAGCCGCATCCCCAGAATGTTGTGCCCTTCCCGGTCGATCCTCAGCCCGCTCATCGGGTAGTACTGCCGGAAGCTCGCTACCGGAGAGATGTACTTCACATTGCCGCCCGCGCCCGCAATCTGTACCGACAGGTTGAAGTCGCGCCCCGAGTGCGGCCCAACCCCGCGGTCCAGGCTGGAGTAGCTGAAGCTCGGCGCAATGGTCGAGGTCACAATGCCGTTCAACTGGTTCAGCCCCTCCACACCGGATCGGAACGACAGCGACTGGAAGATGTTGCGCGTATTGTCGTTGAACGTCGTGATTGACGCGCGAGAGAGCGCGTACGTCACGCCCACGCGCGTCATCCCGCGGCCCACCCACAGATGTTTCATCGGCTCGCTCACCGATGCCGTGAACCCCGTCGTCGCCGTGTTGTAGTTGGTCAGCAACGACTGCTGCGCCGTCGATACATTGGCGCTCGTGCCGTTGTCGATCGAGTACGCCTTGGCTGGGTTGTAGTCCGTCTTGCGAGAGAAAACCTCCGCGCCCACCGAGATCGGCTTGTTGCGCAGATACGGCTCGTTGAAGCCCAGGCTCACGTTGCGCGAAAGGTCGCCGATGTTCGCCGACGCAGACAGCGTCTCGCCCAGTCCCAGAAAGTTGTTGGTCTCGTAGTTCAGCCCCACGAATGTTCCCGACAGCCCGCTGATCCCGCCGTTCACCCCGATCGAGTTCTTGCCCTTCTCTTTCAGCTTCAGCAGCAGGTCCACCGTCCCGTCGTCCGCGTTCTGCCGCGTCTCGGTGTCGTCTTCCACCTTCAGCGTCTCGAAGTAGCTCAACTGGTTCAGCCGCAGCACCGACATCTCCCAGCGCTGGCTGCTGTACACCTGGCCCTCTTCCAGCAGCAGCTCGCGCCGGATCACCTTGTCGCGCGTGATCGTATTGCCCGTAAACTCGATCCGCGAGACGTAGAACTGCTTGCCCTCGTCAATATCGATGTCCAGGTACACCAGCTTCTTCGCCTCATCGATCCGAGGCTTCGGGTCCGGAACCATGTTGATGTAGCCCTGGCTTCCGTACGCCTTGCGCAGGTCCTTGAGGCCCTTCGTTAACGACGTCGCAGAGAACCACTCGCCGTCCTTCTGCGCGAACTCCGCCCGCAGCGCCTTGGTGTTTTTGAACGTTTTATTGCCGGTAAACGTGATCCCGCCCAGCCGGTAGCGTTCCCCCTCTTCCACCGGCAGCAGGATGTCGATGCGTTTGCCCGTCGACGGACGCAGCGTAAACCAGTTCAGCCCGCCCTCGTCGCGCACATGCGTCTGCGGATCGGCGGTCTCCGCCTTGAAGTAGCCGCGTTCCTGGTACGCCTGGCGCACCCGCTCCGTGTCCTCGTCCAGCTTGCTCGCGTCGAAGGTCCGCGCAAACAGGTTCTCCAGCAGGATCGAGTGCGGAATCCCGATCGGCCGCGAGTTCACCATCGCGCTGCGCAGCACGCGGCTGCTCAGGTTGTAGTTGCCGTCGAAGGCGATCTTCCCCACCTTCACCGTCGGCCCCTCCTTGATCCGGAAGGTGATCCCCACCGACGCTGGAGGAATTGTCTTTACCTCGGTCCGGATGGTCGCAAACTGGTGTCCGTGCTCGCTCAGCAGGTCTTTCAGAACGTCCTCGGCCCGCTTGACCCGCGTCGGATCGTACTGGCTCTCCACCGTCAATCCAACCTTGGCCTTCTTGAACCGTTCCTGCACGTCGGACTGCGTCACCGCGTTCAGCCCCACATAATCGATCGAGCGGATGGTCGGCTTTTCCCATACATAGATCACCAGTTGCACGCACGCCGGGGTGTCCACCCGCTCAATCTGCACCTTGGTGAAGTAGCCTGTGTTCCACAGCGAGTTGAAGTCCCGCTCCACCGTCGCCGCGTCGTACGGATCGCCCTGATGGCTCGAGATCCGCGCCAGAACCGAGTCCTTGGGAATCCTCCGGTTGTTGATCACTTGCGGCTGGCACAGCGTCTGCGCCCCGCCGCTCGCATCCGCCGCCGCCGCACTCTGCGCACCGGTTGCCGTCTGCGCCCACACGGCCCGCGCGGGCACAAACACCATCGCCCCCAGTACCCATGCGGCCACCATGGCAAAAGCAATGCGGGAGCGGAATGAGCGGTTCCACAGGTGGAGTTTCCCGAAGAGAATGACCTTCGCGCGATCTTCCCTCAAGGAAGATCGCATCGCAACAGCTTCGCCAAGGCACAGGTACTGTGGAATCGCTCCGCAGCGCGTACGCACAGACTCTAGCTTGAGGCCCAGGAAACTTCCGCTCACTCGCTTTACGGTAAAGATACGCACACCCTCATTCGCTCAAAAAATCGCGCCCCGCAGGCTACCGTGGCGAAACTTTGATTATATGGGAGCGATGCCGCTCCACGCGAGTCGGCGGTGGCGTCCGTGTCAACAGGCGTCCCTGCAAACCGCGCAAGACTGCTATTTCTTTGCCAGAAAACAGCATCGCCAGAACTTCGCCGGCACTTCCACCACCCACCTGATCCCCACCCGCCGCCGCGCCTCAGCGATGCAGCAGTTGCGCGAACCGCGCCTCCAGCTCCTCTTCGCCAAGGAAGCTCTGCGGGCCCGCAGGGCGGCAGTGCTCGCAGCATCCCGCATCGCGGTCCAGCAGCAGCATCGCCGCTTCCAGAAGAAGTTGCGACGAAGGCTTGCCCGCGTAAAGCGACAGCAGCTCGATCCGCGCGCTCTGTTCGTAGTTCAGTTCGACGTTCACAAGGCCACCTTACACTTTTGTGGGATATGCAGGTCAACAATATGATGCTAAATTCTTGTTGCGTAGCAGCCCGAATCAGAACCTGGGAACCGTTTCGTCCCACAAACCATCCCTGTATGACCACCCCCTCGGCAGCGAAGACCAACTCACTCCCCCAAAACCTCTGTAGAATGGCGAAGTCGAATCCGCCCGCCTCCGAGCGGGCTTCCAATCGGCTTCGGAAAGGCAGGCAACCCTATGGCATCCACGATGGCAAGCAATCCGGCGTTGAAGAACGTTCACGCGCAGTTGAAGTCGCGCATGGAAAAATCGGTCGACGACTTCCGCGCAAACCTCCTCTCCACCCGCACCGGCCGCGCCAGCGTCCACATGCTCGACCAGGTCAAGGTGGACTACTACGGCACCGACACGCCCATCTCCCAAGTCGCCCAGGTCTCCACTCCCGAGCCGCAGCTCATCCTCGTCTCGCCCTGGGAGATCGCCCTCGTCCCCGCCGTCGAGAAGGCCATCCGCACCAGCAACCTCGGCTTCAACCCCATGCACGACGGCAAGGTCATCCGCGTCCCCGTCCCGCCCATGACCGAGGAGCGCCGCCGGGAGACCGTCAAGCACCTCGCTGGTATTCTTGAGGACCACAAGACCGCCATCCGCAACATCCGCCGCGACGGCAACGACCAGGTCAAGAAAGCCGCCAAGGACAAGCTCATCTCCGCCGACGACGAAAAACGCGCCAACGAAGAGGTCCAGCAGCTCACCGACGCCGAGATCCGCCGCGTCGAAGACCTCTTCAAAGCCAAGGAAAAAGAGGTTCTCACCGTCTGAGCCCAGTAGTTTCCTCTTCCACCGGACTCACAAAGGACGCTTGATGATTCCCATCTTCGCCGGGTGCCCCACATCTCGATTTTGAGATGTGGGATCAACAAGTATTACGCCAGCCCGGTCGATTCCGCCTGCTCCCGCGCGTGGTAGCTCGAGCGCACCAGCGGCCCGCTCTCCACATGGCGGAAGCCCATCGCCAGTGCCTCGTGCTTCAGGAACGCGAACTCGTCCGGCGTGTAGAACCGCTGCATCACCAGATGGTCACGCGAGGGCCGCAGATACTGCCCGATAGTCAGGATGTCCACCCTCCGCTCGGCCAGGTCGCGGAAGACCGCAAGCAGCTCGTGCATCTCCTCGCCCATGCCGACGATAATGCCTGTCTTGGTCACCTGCGCGTGTCCGGCCTCCGCCGCAATCTCCTTGGCGCGCCGCAGGAATTCCAGCGAGCGAGTGTAGCGGCCACCGGACTTGGCGATGCGATAGAGTCGCGGCACGGTCTCTATGTTGTGGTTCAGAATCTCTGGCCGCGCCTCCACCACAATGCGCAGCGACTCGTCGTTGCCCTGGAAGTCCGGCGTCAGCACCTCCACGCGGCAGCCCGCGGCCTGCGCGCGAATCTCGCGGATCACCTCGGCAAAGGCTCGCGCCGCACCCAGGTTGTCGTCGTCGCGGTTGACGCTGGTAATCACCGCGTGCGCCAGCCCAAGCTGCGCCACGGCGTACGCTACGCGCCGCGGCTCGTCCAGGTCGATCGGTTCCGGCCTGCCCTTGGGCACCGCGCAGAAGCCGCATCGCCGCGTGCAAAGATTGCCCAGCATCATGAAGGTGGCGGACTTCTGGTTCCAGCACTCGCCCAGGTTGGGGCAGTTCGCGCTCTCGCACACTGTATGCAGCTTGAGCTCGCGCGCCAGCTTCTTCAGGTTGTGGAAGGTCTCGCCGCCGGGCGCGCGCGCCTTCAGCCACTCTGGCTTGCGCTCCGGCCGGCGCGGCAAGAGGTCGATCTGCACAAGCTCCGAATTCAGTCCATCGGCAACCGGAGGTGTCATTGGCTAAATTGTATCGTCTCGCACAGTCCTTAGCGCAGCCGCTAATGCAGCCGCTCGCGCGTCTCCTGCCGCACCAGGTAGAGAAAGAACGCCAGCACAAACAGCCCGCGCACCAGAAGGAACGCCTGATGAATCTTCGAGAAGTAGAAAAATCGCCCGCCGCGAACAGCAGGCAACCTGCCGTCACCAGCGCCCAGCCCCACTTGCGCAACCGCAGCAGCCCGAAGATTCCTGCCGCCAGCAGTGTGCACAGCGTCAGAATCCCGGTCTTCGCCGCGCCTGTGCCGAACGCGCCATGCAGCGCCGCATACACATTCACCGTGGTCATCAAGATCATGTACAGGCAGATGGCGGCGATCCCCGGAAGCATCTGCCCCTTCGTGCCTGCGCACTCGTCCGTCTCACCCATCGCACTCACCCGCCGCTGCCGTCACAGCGTATGCAGATACGCCATCAGGTCGTCGCGCTCCTGCGGAGTCATGGTGGCTCCCAGCGCGGGCATCATGGACCGCCCGTACAACACCGCGTCCATCACGCGTTCGTCGTTGGCCGGAGCGCCGCTGGCCAGATACTGCTTCTTGAAGATGCCGCGCAGCGACTGGCCATTCAGTGGATCGTTGGTGCGGTCGTTGTGGCACTGCGCGCAGTGCGCCTGGTAGACGCCATACCCGCGCGTCTGCTGCGCATTCAGCTCCGCCAGTGGAGTCGGCGGAGGCAGCTTGGTGCATCCCACTGCTGCCGCAAGTACCATCGCCACGCCAATCCCAAGCATCGCCGCCGCAATCCGTCTCATATTCACCATTCTCGCATCTGCCTCTGCATTCGTCTGTACTGGATCGGTGCTTCCTCCGCGTCGATCGGTGTTAAGCCTTTGTTCTTGTCTTTGCCGTTGCCGTTGCTGTTGCAGTTGCTGTTGTCTTTGCTCTGCCTACTCCGCCGCGGCAATCGCCGCCACAATCTTGTCCATCGCATCGCGGTCCGCGCTGTCGCCGGGCAGGTGATTGCCAACCAGAATGGAGAAGATCACGGTCTGCCCGCTGGCGCAGTCAAGATAACCGCTCAACGCATTCGCCTCGCCCATCGTTCCGGTCTTGGCGAAGACGTGGCCCTTCAGCGGGGCCGCAGTGAACCGATCTGCCAGAGTCCCATCCACTCCGCCAACCGGCAGCGACGCTTTCCAGGCCGCAAACCACGGCTGCGGCGTTCCGGTCTTTGGATCATGCGCGACATACGAGAGCAACTTGGCGATGGCGCGCGGCGTAACAAGATCATGCCCACTCAACCCCGAGCCATCGTAAAACACAAAATCGCCCTCCTGGATACCGGTATGCGGCAGGAACTCGCGAAGCGCCGTCAGTCCAGCCCCCTGGGATCCCATGCAGCTATAAGCGACGCCCACATCGCGCAGAAGAATCTCCGCATGCAGGTTCTGCGACACCTTCATCGTGTACGTCACCTCCTCGCTCAACCGGTGGGATTCGTGGGTCGCGAGTACCGTCTGTCCCAACTGGTCGGGGCCACCCGATGCCGACTGCGCCATGCAGTCTCCCCCCCTCTTGAAAGCGCGTTGATAGGCTCCTTTCAGCAGGTACGGCATTATCATGTGTACAAAATCATCCACCCGCGTCGTCGGATTCGTGTCCCTCCAGATCAGGTGTTTGGCCTGGGCCGAACCCGTCACCACAACCCCGCGGCGTTCCAGGGCAGCCTTGAACGCCATCGCCGCATACTCCGCCGGATCGTCGATCGCCACTGCCTGGGTGCATGGTGCCTGACTTTGTTGCTCTCCAAAAACCACCAGATTCTTGCTGCCCAGCGCCCTCTGGTATCGGATGTATTTGTCGCAGTCACGCGGTTCGTTCTGCCACGAATTAAATACCTCGTGTTCAATCGAGTAATAAGGCAGCTCCGGATCTGTCTGGATCGTCGTTCTCAAGGCGGTTGTGACCTTCACGTCGATCTCGTTGTCATGAACGCTGAGCGCAGACACGGGCGCTCCGTATCCATAAACCAGATCGTCCAGATCCCAGCCCGGAGGATACGGCTCCCATATCATTTTCCAGTCGTCGCCGACAACATTCCCCTCGATCCGGCGGAGCCCGGTTGCATAGACCTTGTCCGCCAGCTCTTCGATATCCGCAAGCGTTGGCGGAGCGACACCCGTCGACATTGGGCGCATGGCGGGTGCGACATACGGCAGGTCCTGCGTGCCAAAACTCGGATCGCCCCCGCCGACAAGTTTCAGGTCACCATGCAGGACGCCCTGCTTGTCGATGTCACCGGAGGCGACGGCCTGCGTCTCAAAACGCTCGTCCTCCCCCAGCAGAGCCATCGCCAGCGCCGTCGTAAAGAGCTTGGCGTTGGATGCGGGCTGGAAGAGTTGAGCTTCGTTCAGTGCGTAGATCGGCCTGCCGTCGAGCGTGGTGACAATGACGCCCCAGTGCGCGCGGGCAACATCCGGATCGGCGACCAGCGCGGCAATCTGCTGCGACAAAGGCTGTTGTGCCGAAGACGCCGGGGCAGAGACAGCCTCGGGTTTCGTCGCGTCAACTGTTGTTTGGCCGATAGCGCCTACACTCGCGGCTGCCATGGTCAGGAGACACGCTGCTCGGCGAATCGTTCGCTGCACTTTCATCCTCCAAAACATCCGCTTCACGTTCTTTCTCGAAAACATCCGCTGCACTTTCTTTCTCCAATACATTTTGCTCGTTCGTCGAATCCTGCGCGCAGTCTAGCATCTGGCGCGGGCGGGCTGATAGACTTGATGAGTTGCGCCGCAGACCGGCGCGTCCGTTCTCTTCGCAGCTTGCAGCAGAGACCGGCGCAAGGTCTCGAGCCAGTTCAGCCCGAGAGCAGCACCATCTCGAGCACAAAGGAAACAAACACAGTGGACCAACGGACCAAGGCAGCCCTCAAGAAAGACAAGTTCGTCAGCACCACCACGCACGGCCTGGAGTGGGCCAGCGAGAACCGCCAGTCGGTGATCGTCAACGGCGGGATTTTGTTGGCGGTGATTGTGATCGTCATCGTCAGCGCGGTGGTCTACAACAGCCGGTCGGAGGCCGCATCCGTCGCCTTCGGCGCGGCCATGCAGGCTTACCAGACGCCGCTGGCGCAACCCGGCGAGGCTGTGCCGCCCGGCGTGACGACCTATCCCTCCATCGCGGAGCGGGCCAAGGCCGCGGGCGCACTCTTCCAGGCCGTTGTCGACAAGTACGGCATGACTCCCGACGGCCAGAACGCGCACTACTTCGCCGGGCTGACCTACATCGAGGCGGGCGAGAACCAGCAGGCCGAAGAGACGCTGAAGAAGGTGGCCGGCGGATGGGACAGCAACCTCGCCTCCCTGGCCAGGTTCGCGCTCGCCCAGCTCTACCACAACACCGGGCGCGATGCCGAGGCCATCGACCTCTACAACAAGCTCAGCGCCAAACCAACCGGTACGGTTCCCTATGGCCTTGCGCAGCTTCAGCTTGCCGACCTCTACCAGTCTGAGGGCAAGGCGGACGCAGCCAGGACGATCTACGCGAACCTGAAGGACAAGGACCCCAAGGGCGCTGCCGGCATGGCCGCGGCCGAGAAACTGAACTCGAGTTCGGCTCCCGCACTCCCGCAGCAATAACGCCTCCGGCGCTGAGGGGTGGTGTACCCCCCCCGGCAAATAGCGTAAAGTATTCAAAAAATGCGAGTTAAGCTCGCGCTAAGCGCGTGAGGCGTATTAAAGGCGAAGATCCGGCTGGTTTCGGATGCGCCGGTGCTGCGGGCTCTCCCTTTGTATACGAAAAAGTCATAAAGTATTCAAAAATGGCATGTTAAGTCTGGACTTGGTCTGGATCAGGTCTGGACTAAGTCTGGACTTCGTGGCTGCGGTTGAGGACCAGGAGCCAGTGATCCGTTAAAAGCGAAGGCCCGGCGGTTGGCCGGGCTTCTCTGTCTATTGCTTACTACTTTGATTATACGCGTTTGGGTAAAACTAGAATGCCAACTATTTTTCTGGGCTATATGATTGATGAAGTGCTGGTTATGGGAATTTTTTGGCGATGAGGGGCTTGACATGCGGATTTGCTGGGGTTTTTGCGGGTGGGGGGAGAGAAAAAAGGCCCGGGGCTAAAGCCCCTTGATTCTACGAGGCTTATTCAGGGGGCTGAAGCCCCCTGCTCCCTCCGGAAGAGCAGGAGCAAGGGCAAAGGCAGAAGCAGATTCCTCCGCTACGCTGCGGAATGACAAGCAAAGGGGGCTGCGGAATAAAAAACATGGAGGCAAGGGCCAATCCGGAGATTCTGGCTGCACCAGAATGACGAGCTAGGCCGTATCGACATATA
>PKWU01000014.1 GCA_003132145.1 Granulicella sp. | reverse complement strand
TTGAAAGATCACAGGTGCCCCCTCTTCGCCGCAGCTTCATCGCGGCTAAGGTGGGGTCACCGGGTGCCCCATTCATCGCGGTCTTTTCGCGATGAGTGCAGTTTTTGTCGTTCCGGAGGGAGCGTGGGGCTTCACAGGCTGCGGAAAAACTCCCGTCTTTGCCTTACCGGAAGGAGCAGAGGGCTTCAACCCTCTGAATAAGGCCAATCGCATCAAGGGGCTTTAGCCCCGGGCCTTCTCCTCATCGCGCCAATACAGAGTTTCTCCGCAGCCTGTTTAGCCCCGGGCCTTTCCCCCGCAGCCCCTCGCATCTCCGAAGAAAAGTCAGATCGCTTTAGTAAGGATAAGGATAGCCATAAGGATAGGGTCGATAGTAGCCCGGCCCGTAGTAGACGGTAGGATAGCGCCGCCGAAGTTGCTGCTGCTGTGCCCCTCCCGGAACTCCCTGCGCCAGCCGGTCCATCTCCGCCTGCGACAGGGTCGAGACGGTCGCCGACTGAGCCAGATGGAAGGTCAGCAGACCCTCCGACGGCACAAAGACCTGCCCGCCGCCCGACGCTGCCGACGCTCCAAGCCCAAGCGCTCCGCCAACGCCCGCGCCGATCGCCGCGCCCCGTCCACCGCCCGCCGCCGCGCCCAGCAGCGCGCCGATCACGCCGCCGGTCGCCGTGCTGTTCACCGACTGAGCGGCCTTGTCGCCCGTCGTGCTGCCCCACACGTCGGAGACGATCGGCGTGTTCACGCCGCCCAGCGTCACCTGCGTCAGTTGCAGCGTAAGCTCGCCGCGTCCAGCCAGCGCGCCTGCCTTCTTCGCATCCACCACCTTGCCCTGCACCGAGGCGCCGCGAGGAATCGCCACCGCCCCACCCGCCACCACATCGTTCACCACGATGCCGTCAAAGCGGTCGCCCGGCTTCGCGCTCGCGCTGGTCAGCGTCTGGTTGATCCGCATCCGCAGAAGCGCGCCCGCCGGAACCGTCACCACCACCCCGGCCTGCTGACCGCCATACACCGGCTGCGCCTGCGCGTAGCCCGGCTGAGGCTGCGCATAGCCCTGCTGCGGCTGCGCATAGCCCTGCTGCGGCTGCGCATAGCCCGGCTGCGGCTGCGCATAGCCCGGCTGCGCATAACCGGGAGGCGGCCCTTGCTGTCCGCCGTACGGCTGTCGATACTCCGGAGCGCCCGGCCCATAATTCGGCCCGTTCGCCTGATTTTGAACCTGATTTGGAGACTGACTTTGAATCTGATTCGCACTTCCGGTGTTGTCCGAGTCCGGCGACCCCTCCTCGATCGGCGCCGGCTGCGCTGCAACCTGCGCCGGAGCCATATTTCCGTCCTGCGCCGGGTTCGGATTCGCGCCCTGCGCATCGGCAACCGCCGAGCCATTGCTCTGCTGCGCCGCTGCGTTCGCGTTCTCGCTGCCCAGCGTCATCTCGTCGACCACCTTCCGCACCCCGCGGCTGGTCGACGCAAGCGTCTCCGCCTCAACCCGCAGAGCCTCGCTCTCCACCGTCCCGCTCAGCGTCACCACCCCATACACCGTCGAGGTCGTAATCTGCTGGTTGGCCAGGTCCGACGCACCGGCCAGAGCCTTCAGAACGTTCGCCTCCACCTGCGCGTCCGGCATCGTCTTGGCCGCCCCCTGCGCTTGGCCCGTTGCTGGCGCCTGGGCCTGGTTCTGTTCTGCCGCCTGCGCCGGCGCCTGCACCTGTGTCTGGTCCGGACTCTGTGCCGTGTTCTGCTCCGTGCTCTGGGCCGGCGCAACCCCGCTCCAACCAAGCACTCCAGCCAGCACAACGGGAACCGCAAAACTCAACCGACGAAAGAATGTCCGATGCATACTGTCCTCCACGTTCAACTCCACAGGCACGGCGGCTCGAACCGCGAAGCCTGTACTCTTGCAGACGCTAAAATCGGCAAAAAGTTACGTTCGACCTGCATCCTCATGCAGCCGTTTGCAACCATCTTCTGCACCTGCACTCAGATGCCGAATGAACGGCCCGCGTGCCACGCACGCGCGACTCACCTGCCACGCGCTTGGTTTGACCTGCCCTCTCTACGCCAGTATACTTATCCTGCGGGGTGGAGCAGCCCGGTAGCTCGTTGGGCTCATAACCCAAAGGTCGGAGGTTCAAATCCTTCCCCCGCAACCATCGGAAAGTACTGGCCCTCCTTCCCATCCTGAAGTTGAGGGCCACTTTCATTTAAACCGGCGATATCCCATTTACCTTCTGCGACATAGAATCTTTCACCATCGCTCTGTGACGGGGTCATCCGTATCTCTGTCACGTGTTTATGCAGTTCAGCCTTGGCTCTCGGCGCGTCCATGTTCAACAGGTTCCCGAGATCCTCAAGCTCGGCTCGGATTGTTGTTCTGAGCCAGTCGGGGTCGACCGAATCCATAGCACGGGGCGAGCAACGTGCCAAACTCGCCAAGATTGAGTCGTGGTCGGCTTCCTTCGCCTGTAATGCCTTCAACAGGAATGCTGAGCCGCCACTCTTCCCGATGGCGTCGGCGAGATTGTTCATTTCAACCTCGACCTGCGTCTGGGCCTTCTCTAGTCCGCGAACTTGTTCCGGCTGATTCAATCGGGTCGAACTGATCGATCGAGATACTTGGGCTACGATCTCTTCGATTGCAGAATTATCGAGGAGACGGTCCCGAAGACCCGCCAGCAGTTGCCGCTCAAGCACATCGCGACGCTGATATAGATTGTTCGAGCAGACACCGCGGTTGACGTGATACGGGCACCCGTAAGCAGCAGCGTTATTGCTCTTACCGCGCCCCGTCAGGATCGATAGGTTCGCACCACATTCTCCACATTTCAGAATTCCGCTGAAGAGGTACGGGACACTGGTGGACCGGTTTTGAAGTCCAGGTTTCATTCCCGGAAACCTGGCAGCGGTGGCCTTGAGGTTCGCTTGAACGCGATCCCATAGGTCTTGCGGCACAATCCTCAACTCCGGTCTCTCCATGACAACCCACTGGCTCTCAGGGCGGGGAACACTGATCCTCTTGTTTGTCCCTGGGCGTTTCTTGTACTTTCGCTTGTTCCAGACAACCCTGCCACGATAGATGTCACGCCTGAGCCTCTCCCGAATCGCTGTGTAAACCCAGCTCGGTTGAATCTTTTTCTTTGTTCCTCTCGGGGGCGGAATCCCGCCTGCATTGAGTTCCTTTGCGATCAACTTCAGTGAAAGACCGGAAGCGGACATGTGGAAGATGCGACGTACGACCGCGGCCTCTTCTTCGACAATCTGGAGTTGGCTCCCACCAGCCAGTTTTTCCGAGCGGTATCCGAAACAGCTGCCGCCGGTATGAAAACCCTTCAACGCGAGGCCCTCTAACCCTCTATGTGTCTTCTTCGCCAACTCTTTTATGTAGAGGGAGTCAACCAAGCCATGCACCGTCATCATGACGTCGGCCTGCTCGTCATCGGAGTCGATTCCCTGGCTGACAGCAACGAAGCGGATGCCGGTAAAGTTGAGATCTTCACGGAGTCGGACGGTATCGGCGACCTGCTGGCTCTGGAACAAATCTTCGCAGCTGAAGGCACCAGCGCCGCCGGCATCGAGGAGGCAAAGCGTGTCAGTCATGGACTGGGCCTCTTTGTGCGGTCACTGGTGGGTCTGGATCGGGCGGCGGCGAAACGGTCGTTTGCCTCGTTCCTAGAGGGTAAGACGCTTACAGCAAATCAGATCGAGTTCGTCGATCCGGTCATCGACCACCTCTCGCGGCGTGGCTGGATTGAAGCGTCACAACTCTACGAGTCACCATTTATCGATCTTCATCCCCATGGGGTTGACGGAGTCTTCAGTGACCCTGAGGTTCGGGAGATGCTCTCGATTCTCACGAGTATTCGGCAGAACGCGGAAGGACGGGAAATGACGCCTTGAGCGCGCAATATCCCCAGCTCTCACCGCTCCGGGCCGGGGGCGTAGAAGGT
>PKWU01000068.1 GCA_003132145.1 Granulicella sp. | reverse complement strand
CCAAATCAAGTTGACGAAACCACCCCTCGCGAACCCCTCCCGCACCGCCCTTGCCTGATCCCTGATCCCTGTTCCCTGCATCCCCGAAGCGAACCCCTCCCGCCCAATCTCCCCCCTCAAAACCGGCCCCGCTCCATCCCCACCCCGCCTATACTGTCTGTGGTGCGCAAATGACCAAAGCAGCCAAATTCTTCAAAAAACGTGCCGCCCGTGCCAAGGGCACCGGGCTCATGACCTTCCTCGTCAACGCGCCAGACGTACTCGCGGAAAACGAAGTATGGACAGCCCGCCGTCGTCCCCCCACGCAGCGCCGGATCGACAAAGCCACCGCGCTGCTGCATCGCGAGGGAGGCCAACCGCCCGCCCCGGAAGACGCGATTCCCGAGTCCTACAAAAACTGGGAACGCGAGCAGGAGCGCAAGTCCCGCCGCAAGGCCAGCTAAACCTTGTCAAGGGTCTCGCGCCGCCCAAAAATTCTCAACCCGCACAAACCAAACCTCTTCCACGCAAAAAATAGTCAAAAATAGTTGGCATAGTAGTTTTACCCAAACCCATATAATAGAAGCAGGAGGAAAATTGTCTGCTGCGGCCGCATCCACGCAAACCACCGCAAGCACCAGCTAAACACATGATTCCAGAGATTTTACAAATAACTCCAATGCAATCAAGATCTTGGCCCACAAGTCCGAACCTAACATATTTGTTGTGAAGATTTTAGGCTTTTTTTATTTTTTTCTGCGGTATATCTTCACTCCCGAGCACACGGGCCGCCACGGAGCGATAATGCCCGTGTGACGCCATGATCTTCGAGAACCGTCAAGACGCCGGACGCCAGCTCGCCACCCACCTGGCCGAGTTCGCCGATCGCCCCGACGCAATCGTCCTCGGCATCCCCCGCGGCGGAGTTATCGTCGCCCTTGAGATCGCCCAGGCCCTGAGACTGCCGCTCGACATCTTCCTCGCCCACAAGCTCGGCGTTCCCGGCCACGAGGAGCTTGCCTTCGGAGCCATCGCCGCCACCGGAAGCCGTTATCTCGACGAAGAAGTCATCCGCGAGATGTGCGTCTCTCCCGAAGCCATCGACCGCGTCACCACCCAGGTCCGCCAGCTCCTCCACCAGCGCGCCCTCCTCTATCGCGGCCGTCGCCCGCCGCTCCAGCTCGCCGGCCGAACCGTCCTCCTCGTCGACGACGGAATCGCCACCGGGGCCAGCGTCTACGCCGCCATCCTCGCGCTTCGCCAGATCGGGCCCGCCGCAATCGTCCTCGCCGCTCCCGTCGCCCCCGCGTCCACCTGCGCATGGCTGCGCGGCTCGGTCGACCGCCTCGTCTGCCTCCACGCACCGCCGGACTTCCACGCCGTCGGCCAGTTCTTCCGCGACTTCTCCCAGGTCGAAGACGACGAGATCGTCCGCCTCCTTCAGCCTCCCGCCTGACCGCGCGGTGGTACTATTCTCTCCGCCGGAGTCGCACCATGCCGAAGCCTCGACACACACCGCTGGTCCTCATCGTCGCCGTGCTGCTCGTCCCATTCATCGCCCTGCGCATGTGCTCGCGCAGCCGCATCGCCGCGCCCCGCCCCGCAAACCGGACCACCTATAAGGAAGGAGCCGCAATGTCATTCACTCTTGTCTCACCCGCATTCCCCAACGGCGAACCCATCGCCGCTCGCTACACCTGCGATGGCGCCGACCTCTCGCCCGCCCTCGCCTGGTCCGAGGTCCCCGCCGCCTCGCAGTCCCTCGCCCTCATTGCCGACGATCCCGACGCCCCCGCCGGCACCTGGACCCACTGGCTCCTCTGGAACATCCCTGCCCGCGCCACGCTCCTGGCGGAGAACGCGCCCAAGATCGATGTCCTCGACAACGGTGCCCGCCAGGGCATCAACGATTTCCAGCGCATCGGCTATGGCGGCCCATGTCCGCCGCCGGGCAAGCCCCACCGCTACTTCTTCCGGCTCTTCGCGCTCGACGCGCGCCTCGACCTCAAGCCCGGCGCCACCCGCGCCCAACTGGAGCTCGCCATCCAGCCGCACCTCCTCGCCGAGACGCACTGGATGGGCACCTACAAGCGTTAGCGACTTCGCCGCTCAACGGTCTCCGCAAGCAGTCCGCGGAAGACGTGCGTCAACCTCCACCCCGCCCGCCATCACCCGTCTCCCCCACCGACCCACACCCTGCAAACTACCCTCCAGATTCCCTCCACGAAGCCACCCGGCCCCACAATAAAATCCATCGGCGGGAACCAAGGTTGTGTCGATAGTCACCGACGCCGGTGCCGCTCGCAGTCATGTCCTGATCACACACTGCCGCATCTGCTTCAAAAAGAAGCAGAATCCCCGCGCACCAGAGCATTATCCACAGAAAAGGTTACCTTCGTAACCTTACGTGTTTGATATGCTGCTATATAACTGATTTTGCTATACTTACAGTAGTATACATTCTATGATCGTTTTGTTGGATTTGTCCAGCAAAAAATTTTCGCTCCGCCTACTTAGAGTAACCAAAAGGGGAATCTTACCATGAAAATCATCGTCCGCTCTCTCGTCATCGCCCTCGCCCTCACCGGCGCCGTCGCCACCTCATTCGCCAAGGCTGCCCCGGCTAAGGCACCCGTCACCATCCACAAGACGAGCGCGATGCCGACTCCCGGCTGCGATCCCAGCGACCCCGGCGCCTGCTAGTAATCTGCTGCGGTTACCAAAGAGTGCGGAAAAAGGTTGTTGACTCCCCCTGGATGAGTTATCATGACTTGTCCAGGGGATGTGTCTGTGATCACAACACAGCTACTCAACTCGCTCGTATTCTTTGAGGTTCTCTTCTGCCTCGCGGCGTTGTGTGCCATCACACTGAAGAAGCAGTGGACGGACTACTGGTCGCTGGGCGCGTTCCTCGCCGTCCGTCTCCTCTCCGACGTGACCTTAATTCCTCTCCTTCATCTCAGAGACAATTTCCTTAACGGGCACAACATGGCGAGCGCGCACAGCGCGTACGTCGCGTACTTCTATGTCTATTGGATCAGCTTCGCGGTCGAATCGGGCCTTGCGCTCCTCGTCGTCTACAGCATCTTCCGGCTTGCCATGGCCCCGCTCAAGGGCCTGCAGCAGCTCGGAATGCTGGTCTTCCGCTGGGCCGCATCCATCTCGGTTCTGGTTACGCTCGGCTCGGCCCTTGCCCCGAATATAACGGCCACAAAGTACCTCATCGCCGCCTGCACCCAGTTGCAGCGCACCCAGGGCATCCTCACCCTCTGTCTGCTGGTCTTCGTCTGCTTCGCCATCCGCCCCATGGGCCTCAACTACGACAGCCGCATCTTCGGTGTCAGCCTCGGCCTCGGCGTATTGGCGACAACGGATATGGTGCAGTCTGCATGGCTCGCCACGCACGTACGCGTGTACTCGACATACAACATCATCAGCGGCGTTGTCATCTGCGTGGTTCTCGCCACCTGGACCGCCTACTTCGCCCTGCCTGAGCCAAAACGCCGCCTCATCGTCCTGCCCACCACGTCGCCCTTCCTGCGCTGGAACCAGATCTCGCAGGTCCTGGGCGACAACCCCGGCTTCGTCGCGGTCGGCGGTGTGCCGCCCGAGCTACTTGCACCAGCAGAAATCGAGGTCATGCAGCGCGCCTCGCTTAAGATGGCAACGCCCTTTCCCAGGTCGATGAGCGCTTAAAACGCGCCTGTTGCCCGCACCAAATAAAACGCCCATGCCGGTTTCCGGCATGGGCGTTTCTCTCCGCGCTCGCATTCGGCCCAACCCTACCGGCGATAATGCCTGTGGTGATAGTGCCTATGGTGATGTCCCTGTCCCACCTTCACCACAATCTGCGCATCCGCCTGCGGCGGCGTATAAACGCCGGCAAGCACAAACAACATTGCCAATCCAAGCAACCACCGTCTCATATGAAGCTTCATCTGCATCCCCAATCCTGCTTCGCCCAACTCAGGCCAGCACTCCATAAGATGCCGAATCCTACCCACGCGGCCACGCCGAAGTTTCGCTGGGCCGAAATCCTGTGAACAGCGTCCCCAACCTGTTCCCTATTCCCTGGACTACCGCACCACCCCAACCTGCTCCATCGGCCAGTAGACGAAGACTGCCTTGCCGTAGATCAGGTTGCGGTCCACCGGCCCAAAGTCGCGGCTGTCGCTGGAGATCGACCGGTGGTCGCCCATCACGAAGTACTCGCCGGGCGGCAGCACCATCTCCGGCTGCGACCGATCGTCGGTGAACCGGCTCTGCAGATACGGCTCCCGCAGGCGCGCGCCGTTCACAACCACCTGCCCCTGGTCGATCTTGATTCTGTCCCCCGGCAGCGCGATCACCCGCTTGATATAGCTCTTCGCGTGGTCGCGCGGATACTGGAAGACCACCACGTCGCCCGCGTGGATCTCGCCCACGCGATACGCAATCTTGTTGATGAACAGCCGGTCCTGGTCTTCCAGCACCGGCAACATGCTGGTCCCCTCCACGCGCACCGGCTGGTACAGAAAGATAATGATGAACGCAGACACCGCAACCGACACCACAAGGTCGCGCAGCCACGAGTGCCAGCCAGCAGCCGTGCGCGAACCGCCGCCGTTCCCTTCCCCGGCCTGCGCCTCCACCGGCCTCTCGTCTCCAACTCGTTCTTCGTCGATCACACTCTCTCCTCGCATCCGTGTCTCAGCTCGCACTCCTTAGTTAGACGCAGCAGGCCCGCTCGTGGGACTCACCGTTCCACCATTCTTCGGTGCCAGCCCCAGTCCCGGCGCCAGAGTCTTCCCGTCGATCCCCTCTGGCGACCACGCCTCCACGATCGCCCGCGCCATCTTCACAATCAAGATAACGCGAGAATGGTGAGCAGGCAAACTGCTCAACCCCTCGAAGCCCATCTCCGCCAAAGCCTCCCGCGCGCGGCTCCAAGCGCTTTTGCACCCCACAAAAAATCGCCTTCTTTCCTCTTCGCCACGGTGCATATGACCTCGCACCAACGTATACTAGGTAATGGAAGCTCCGGCGCATTTCGGTTCGCGTCTGGTACCCGACCCCTAAGCACTCTACTTCACACCTCGGCGGAAGTAACCTATGGCAACACTCACCATGATGGAACAAACGGACACGGCAAAACCTCACATGCACGTCGTGGACGGCCCCCACGACATCACCACGGAAACCTCCAACATCGCGTCCGAGGGCTTCGACACCAAGTCGGCGATCGAGATCGCGCGCATCATCAATCACGAAGACGCCAAGGTCGCTGCCGCTGTCCGCAAGGCCCTGCCCGAGATCGCCATTGTCATCGACATCGTCGCCCGCGCGCTGCGCGATGGTGGCCGCCTCATATACGTCGGCGCAGGTTCCTCGGGCCGCATAGCGGCAATGGACGCATCCGAGTGTCCGCCCAGCTACTCTACCCTACCCGCGCAGGTGCAGTACATCATGGCCGGAGGCCCCAAAGCCCTCGCCTCCGCATCCGACGTCAACGAAGACTCCCCCGAACTCGGCCAGCGCGACATCGCCCGCCGCCGCCCCACGCGCAAAGACATCATCCTCGGCGTCTCCGCCTCCGGCAGCACGCCCTACGTCGTCGGTGCAGTCGAGTACGCACGCGCACGCGGCGCCATCACCGCCGCCATCACCTGCAACACCAGCACCCCGCTCTCCGAGGTCGCCGACACCACCATCGTCGTCGAGGTTGGTCCCGAGGTCGTCTCCGGTTCCACCCGCATGAAGTCCGCGACCGCGCAAAAGATGGTCTGCAACATGATCACCACCGGAGCCATGACCCGCCTGGGATACGTCTACGACAACCTCATGGTCAACGTGCACATGAAGAACGCCAAGCTGGTCGAGCGCGGCATCCGAGTCCTCATGCGCCTCTGCAACATCGACCGCGACTCCGCCATCCGCACCATCAAGTCCGCCGGTAAGTCCATCCCCATCGCTGTCGTCATGCTCAAGGCCAACGTCGACAAGATGGAAGCCGTCCGCCGACTCGCCCAATCCGACGGCAATGTCCGCCTCGCCATCGACGATTCCCGCCTCGAACTCTAGCCCCTGACTCAAAGTAAAATCAGCGCATGAGTGCAGCTTCGACAGGTCGCGCGCGCTCGGCCCTCATCGCCGCCGCGCTCTTCCTCCTTTCCGCCGCCTTCACCCTCTGGCAGAACGCCCGCGTCGCCGTCCTCTGGGACCTCAGCTACCTCCTCGACACCAGCTTCCGCATCTCGCTCGGCCAACTCCCCTACCGCGACTTCCCCTTCGCCCACGCGCCCCTCACCTTCCTCCTCCACGCCGCACTCATTAAGCTCTTCGGCCGCGCCTATCTCCCACACATCCTCTGCGCCACGCTCGAAGCAGGCCTCGCAACCCTCCTCACCTGGCGCATCCTCCTCCACCAACTCAAGCCACTCGCAAACCGTTCCCTCATCGCCACCCTCCTCGCCGCCCCGCTCGTCTTCCTCGGCATCTATGGAATCTACCCCCACCCCATCTACGACAGCGACTGCATCCTCGCCGTCCTTCTCGCCCTCACCCTCCTCCAGCGCGCCAACCACTCCGCGCCCCGCAACGCACTCGCCGGGGCAGCCTGCGTCCTTCCACTCTTCTTCAAGCAGAACATCGGCCTTCCCTTCCTCCTCATCACGCTCGCCGCCGTCGTAATCCTCGTCATCGCCCGCCGCCTGCAACGCGCCAGTCTCGCCCCGCAGATCTGGTTCTTCACCGGCGCCGCCGCCGCGCTCGCCGCCAACCTGCTCCTCATCCACACAACCGTAGGCCTGCACAACTACATCGCCTGGACCGTCACCTTCGCAGCCCAGCGCCGTCTTCCCGGCATCACCCTCATCCTCGCCATCTACCGCCAGTCCTCGCTTCTCTGGACCCTCCCCGCCGCCCTCATCGCCCTCGTCCTCCTCCGCCGACAAGGTTCGGGTGCCCCATCCATGGCGCAGTCTCACCGCGACATGGGTGGGATGCGACGCCGCCTGGTCGCCTTCCTTCTCCTCGCCGCGCCCTTCCTCTGCACCGTCGTCTCTCTCGCCATCAACACCGACCCCTCCGACCGCGCCGGCCAGCTTCTCTCCCTCTGGCCTCATCTCCTCATCCTCGCCACCGTCCTGGCCGTCTACAATCTCCGCCCCAGCCTCCTGCTCTCGAACCCGAGCCTCAACCCGCTCCTTCCTCTCATCCTTCTCGCCACCATTCACGGGGCCTTCCTCTCCCAGCAGCTCTGGGGATCGACCTACGCTCTTTGGCCTCTCCTCATGCTTCTCATCGCCGCGCTTCTCACGCAGATTCCCACCATCGCCCGCCCGCTCGCCGTCGTCATCTCCGCAACCTTTCTTCTCTGCGGCGCCCTCTACGCCACCAGCCACGAGCGTCTCAGCTACATTCATCTCGACGGTCCCCTCGCCCGCGCAACCCTCCCCGAACTCCGCGGCCTCGCCACTCCCGGCCCCTGGCTTCCCGCCTTTGAAGAACTCATCCGCACCACCAACTCCGACATTCCCTCCAACGACGCAATCCTCCTCCTCCCCGGCGACATCCCGTTCTACTTCGCCACTGGCCGAACTCCGCGCTTCCCTGTCCTTCTCTTCGACCCGGCCACCAACCCCTACACCCCGCAACAAATCCTCGCCCAATCCCATGCGCGCAACGTCCGCTGGCTCATCGTCAGCCGCAACCTCCAGCTCACCGCCCCGCCCTCGCCCGATCTGCCCGACATCCTCCGCACTCTCCAGCCCGACTTCACCCTCGTCCGCGCCCTCCCCAACTACGACATCTACCGCCGCAATTAATTCTCATCCTGCCCGCACCAACCCAGCCACTCATCTCCCCGCCCGCCATTCCCGTAAACTATCCTCATGGACAAGTTCGTCGTTCGCGGAGGCAATCCCCTCCTCGGCACCATTAAAGTCTCCGGCGCAAAGAACTCCGCCCTCCCATGCATGGCCGCCGCCATCCTCACCGAGGACGAGGTCATTCTCGAAAACATCCCCCAGGTCCGCGACATCGAGACCGAGCGCCGTCTGCTCGCCGCCATGGGTGCAGAGGTCGATCTCGGCTCCGGCCGCGCCCAGCATCGCACCAGCATCCGCTGCGCCGTCCTCTCCGACCCGGTCGCCAAGTACGAGATCGTCAAAACCATGCGTGCCAGCTCGCTCGTCCTCGGCCCGCTCATCGCCCGCACCGGCATCGCGCGCGTGGCCATGCCGGGAGGCTGCGCCATCGGTGGCCGTCCCATCGACCTGCACATCAAGGGCCTCGAAGCCATGGGCGCCACCATCACGCAGGACCACGGCTACCTCGAAGCGCGCACGCCGAACAACGGCAGCTCCCAGCTCAAGGGCGCGCACATCGTCTTCGACAAGATCACCGTCACCGGTACCGAAGACCTCCTCATGGCCGCAGTCCTCGCCGACGGCGAAACCGTCTTCGAGAACTGTGCCCGCGAGCCCGAAGTCACCGACCTCGCCGAGCTGCTCACCGCCATGGGCGCAAAGATCAAGGGCGCGGGCACCTCCACCATCCGCGTGCAGGGCGTAGCCAAGCTCCACGGCGCGCGTCACCGCATCAATCCCGACCGCATCGAGGCCGGCACATTCCTCCTCGCCGGTGCCATCACCGGCGGCGACCTCGACGTCGACTGCTGCAATCCCGCCCACCTCGGCGCACTCATCGCCAAGCTCGAATCCTGCGGCGTCCGTCTCGATGTCGGCACCGACCACATCCGCGTCCGCTCCGGCGGCTCGCTCAAAGCCACCAACATCTCCACCGAGGAGTACCCCGGCTTCCCCACCGACATGCAGGCCCAGTTCATGGCCCTCGCCACGCAGTCCGAAGGAACCACCACCATCACCGAAAACATCTTCGAGAACCGCTTCATGCACGTCCAGGAACTCAACCGCATGGGCGCCAACATCACCGTCGAGGGCCGCACCGCCACCGTCCGCGGCCCCAGCAAACTCGAGTCCGCCGCCGTCATGTGCTCCGACCTCCGCGCCAGCGCCTCGCTCGTCCTCGCCGCATTAGTCGCCGACGGGGAAACCATCCTCGACCGCGTCTACCACCTCGACCGCGGCTACGAGCACTTCGAAGAAAAGCTCCGCAACGTAGGCGCCCAGATCCGCCGCATGGGCAACGTCTTCAGCAAAAAGTAAAGCGAGAGTATCCAACAAACATTACAAGCTGATCCGCAGCTACGAGTCGGATGTGGTGCACTTGCATGTACCAAATGTGGACCATCCCCGATCCGCATAAATCGATTGTGCGCGCGCTAGTCTATTATCTCAGTTGAATGAAAGCTACCCTAAGATAAGTAAGGAGAATCAAATGAGAAAGATCGGCTGCACGGTTTTCGCCACATTAGTGCTTGGCATTAGTCTCGTGCCCTACGCGAAGGGCCAAAACGTCGATCTCGCTAAGGACTTGGCGGAGGAAGGCGTAACAAACGAAGCGAAGATCGAGTTTCTGAAAGTCCTGCATGATCCAACCAAGAAGGCTTCCTATGACGAGGCCCAGTATTACTTGGGTTATCTGAGCTTTAAAGAGCAGAACTACGAAAGGGCTCTCAAACACTGGAGCGACCTATCCAAGAACTACCCATCGAGTCCTTACGCAGAAAAAGCCAAGCAACAGATTCAGATTGCATACCAACTACTGTCCAAGCAACAGGCACACGAGAGCGAGAACATCGAGATCAACGGCTTCTTCAATGATGCCGACTTTCTCATTGATGATCCGCTCAAAGTGAAGATCGACACGAGCTATTTGCCGACAGGGGACATGGCTATTGAAATGCTCGATCAGATCGTCACGAAATATCCCCAATCACCCGAAGCTGCGCGCGCACTCTTCCGGGAAGCGGAAGTGCTCTACGGTTGGGGAAGGGAAGCTAGGAGCCAATACAGCAAACCCGAAGGCTACGGCTTCGAGTTTTGCCAGTATTACACGAACAACAAAGGCCAGGCGCAGCTTTACATCCAGAAGATGGTGGATGTTCTACATCGCCTACAGACGGTCGACCCCACTTCGCCTTATGCCATCACGGTCAACTATCTTATCGGGCAGGCCTACTGGAGCATGGCCGGAGGGAAAACGGACGAGAATGCCAAGGCTTACTGGCAGAAGGTCGTCGATTTGGCTGGAGAAGACAAAGCCAACTCCTACCGCCAGATTGCGGAGTGGCGGCTGAAGGCGCATTGATCCAGGTACAACATCGCCGGGTGCCCCATCCATCGCGCACTCCGCGATGGGTGGGTGCTACCACACCTCCACTGTCATCCTGAGCGCAGTTTGGCGCGCACTCCGCGCCAAACACAGTCGAAGGACCTGTGGTTGTTTTGGTTGTTGTCGGGTGCCCCAGGTGCCTCGCATTTGGGCACCTGGGAGAGGCCGCGTTGAGTGGGTCTACCACCAACACTTCCCACCCCCGAAGTTTTTTTCCTCGAATTTCCCCGTAAATCCGCGTGTCAAGCCCCTCGACCCACCAAAATCGACCCAACCATCAGAAAACAAAAGAGAAAATACTTCCCCGTAAGTGGCATAGTAGTTTCCCTCCACGGCGTATAATTAAAGCAGTAGGGTACAAACAGACCCGGCCAATCGGCCGGGTCTTCGCATTTAACGCACGACAACAAGCCGTTGCGAATCAACGCATCATAAGGAATCCAAATAGAATGAATGCTTTACAAGCACAATCCGCAAAACCTCAGTTTTCACCCCTAACCCAAATGTTTCCAATACCCTAGCAGTAACCCATCAGGAATGACTACTTTGGCGACCAGTATCCCATGCAATCGCATGATTCCATTCCATTTACACCCAGAATACCCGGGGGAGGG
>PKWU01000038.1 GCA_003132145.1 Granulicella sp. | reverse complement strand
TATATGTCGATACGGCCTAGAAGCTCACACCTCGTTCCTTGCCGCTTGAACCATGAACCAAAATAAAACCCCGGCCAGCACGACCGGGGTCTCAGCACACAACAGTCCAGAGGCTAGGTTCGCGGCCGGTCGATGATGTCGTCGATGATGCCGTACTCCTTCGACTGCGCTGCCGTCATGATGAAGTCGCGCTCCACGTCGCGCTCGATGCGATCCAGCGACTGTCCGGTGGACTTGCTCATCAGCTTGTTGGTGATTTCGCGGATGCGCAGAATCTCCCGCGCGTGGATGTCGATGTCGGTTGCCTGCCCGCTGAGTCCGCCCATCGACGGTTGATGGATCAGAATGCGCGCATTGGGCAGCGCGAACCGCTTGCCCTTCTTGCCCGCCATCAGCAGAAACGCCCCCATCGATGCGGCCTGACCGATGCAGAAGGTCTGAACATCGTTCTTGATGTACTGCATGGTGTCGTAAATCGCCAGCCCCGCCGTAATCGATCCGCCCGGCGAGTTGATATAGAGCTGAATGTCCTTCTCCGGGTCCTCGCTGGTCAGGAACAGCAACTGCGCGATGATGACGTTGGCTATGTTGTCGTCGATCGGCGTGCCCAGAAAGATGATGTTGTCGCGCAGCAGACGGCTGTAGATGTCGTAGGCGCGCTCGCCCCGGCTCGTCTGCTCGATGACCATCGGTACCAATCCCATTTTGTTCTCCCTCTTGCTCTCTGTATTACTGACCAACTGTGCAACTGACTTGCCAGCGTTCGACTCATCGCCCTTCCGACTCGCCGACTATAGCATTTCACGAATTGGTGAAGAAGTGGAGGCCCAGTCCAGAAGTGCCATCTGAAGTGCGGGAAATCTTCACTGCGACTTGGTTGAAATGCCAAGCTGGGTGAGCAGGAAGGCGTAATCGAAGGCAATCTCCTTGAGGTAGTCGTATCGGCCGGAGGCGCCGCCGTGGCCTGCGTCCATGTTGACGTGGAGCAGGAGCGGTGTGGCGTCGGTCTTTAGGGTGCGGAGCTTGGCGACATACTTGGCGGGTTCCCAGAACATCACCTGCGAGTCGTTGAGGCTGGTTTTGACCAGCATCGCGGGGGTGGGAGTGGGCCGGGAATCGTTCGCGGTGGGCTTGAATACGTCGAGGTTGTCGTAGGGCGAGTAGGCGAGCATGGTGCGGAAGGCTTCGGGCTCGTTGGGGTTGCCCCACTCCTCGTACTCGGCGATGGTGAGGGGAAGGGTGGCGTCGAGCATGGTGTTCATCACATCGACGAAGGGGACGTGGGAGAGGACGACGCGGAAGAGCTTGGGCTTGCCGGTTTGGGCGGTGAGGTTGACGACCGCTCCCATCAGCAGACCTCCGGCGCTGCCTCCTTCGATGGCTACGCGGGCTGGGTCGCCGTAGTGCTGGGCGGTGAGTTGCTCGGCGGCGGCGATGAAGTCGGTGAAGGTGTTGCGCTTGAGCTGCATCTTGCCAGCGTCGTGCCATTGGTCGCCGAGCTCGCCGCCGCCGCGGATGTGGGCGTAGGCCATGACGATGCCGCGGTCCAGCAGCGAGAGACGCGTGGGGCCGAAGCCGACGGGCAGTGGATAGCCATATGATCCGTAGCCGTAGATGTAGAGCGGGTTGGTGGCGTCGCGGCGGAAGCTGTCGCGGCGGTAGACGATGGAGGTGGGAACCTTTGTGCCGTCGGGGGCGGTGATCCAGACGCGCTCGGAGGCGTAGCGGGCGGGGTCGAAACCGCCGGGGACTGCTTGTTGCTTGAGGAGCGTGGACTGGCCGATGGGCGAGGCATCAGAATCTCGGGCTACGTTGTACTCGTAAACCGAGGGCGGCGAGACCAGCGACTGGTAGCTGTAACGGAAGACGCCGGTGGAGAAGATGCGGTTGACGTGAGCGGCGGCTGAGTAGGTGGGTTCGGGGAAGGCAATCTCGACGGGTGGTTCGAGCGAGCGATTCGCACGGAAGCGGAGGACCTCCAGGGTGGGCAGGCCGAGCTTGCGGCGGGTGGCGACTGCGAAGCTCTGGAAGAGGTCGAAGTCTTCCAGCGGGTGGTCGGGATCAAGGGGGACCATCTCGGCCCAGTGGTTGCGATCGGGCGTGGCGACCGGCGCGGTGACGACGCGAAAGTTCTTGCCCGCATCGTTGGTGCGGATGTAGAAGAGGCTACCTGTCTCCGGCGAGGAGCGGTGGTCTGGGTAGTACTCCTGTTCGTCGAGGCGTGGGGCGATGAGGCGAAGGCCGGCGGTGGGGTCGGCGGCTGGCAGAAAGCGGAACTCGTTGGTGGTGTGGCTGCCGGACTCGATCATGAGGTAGAGGCCGTCGCGGGTGCGGCCAACGCCGAGGTTGAACCGCTCGTCCTCCTCGTGGAAGACCTGCGTGTCCTGCTCAACTGGCTCGCCGAGGGTGTGGCGGAAGATGCGGTCCTGGCGCTTGGTGGTCTCATCCTCTGTGGAGTAGAAGAGGGTGCGCGAGTCGGCAGCCCAGGCCAGCGAGCCGACGCGCTCGGCGGTGTCTGGGAGATCGGTGAGCGTTGGCAGGGCTGGATCCACACTGCGGATGTGGAGCGTGTACTGGCGAAAGCCGGTGGAATCCGTGGAGTAGGCGAGTAGATTGCCGTCGGGGCTGATGGCCATGGCTCCGATGTCCATGAATGGCTTGCCCTCGGCGAGCTGGTTTACGTCGAGGATGATCTGCTCGGACTGGGTTGGATCGAAGGCGGAGTTGAGGTCAGGGTTGGCTGCGGCGCGGCGGCAGTGGATCGGATACTGGCTGCCCTCGACGGTGCGCGTGGAGTAGAACCAGTCGCCGAGGCGGTAAGGGACGCTCTCGTCGGTCTCCTGGATGTGGGAGAGCATCTCTGCGTAGAGACTGGCTTGCAGCTCGGCGGTGGGGGCCATGACAGCGGCGGTGTAGTCGTTCTCGGCGTTGAGGTAGGCGAGCAGCTCGGGCGAGGATTTGTCGCGCATCCAGCGGAAGTCGTCGTGCAGGGTTACGCCGTGCAGCGTTGTCGATGTGGGATCGCGGCGGGCGATGGGCGGCTGAGCAGACGGATTTGATTCGGTGGGGTTGCTGGCGTTCGACATTGCTGGGTGAGACTCCCGAGTGCTTTATTGAAGCTGAATGATTGGATGGAACGCGATGGAAGAGGGATGTTGCCACTTCAGAGCTTGTGGAGATAGAATAACGCTCCAAGGCGGGAAGTGCCGCAGGCGGCAGGGAAGCGGGAAACAGAGCGAGGAGTTTTGCCATGAAGAAAATTAGTTGGATTGCGTTGGTTGGAGCGGCGGTGGTGCTGCTGCCTTCGGCGTTGGTGGCGCAGGTGTACCCGGGCCTTTCGCAGCCCGGCAGCCAGCAGGGTACGACTCCGTCGAGCGGGCCAGCGCAGCCTGCGGACTCCTCTATGCGCGAGACGCTGGGCGCTCCCGGCGTCAGAGGACAGCAGATGGCGGACCAGCAGTTTCTGCGAACTGCGACCGAGGACGGCATCGCGGACGTGAAGCTGGGGCAGCTTGCGGTGGAGAAGGGCGGGCCGGATGTGAAGGCCTTCGCGCAGAAGATCGTTCCCGACCACGAGGCGATCAACAAGGAGCTGGCGACAGCTGCCGACTCGCTGGGCGTGTTGCTGCCGAAGAAGATGAACAAGGACGACCAGGCGGAGTACGACAAGCTGAACGGCCTGACGGGCAAGGACTTCGACACTGAGTACATCGTTTTCATCACCAAGGCGCACTGGAAGAAGCTGCACGACTTCTACATGGAGGCCTCGGTGGCGGCGGACCCCGGGCTGGCGGCAGCGGTGGTGCAGGCCATGAGGACGATGCACGACCATCTGGGGCTGATCGCGGCGGTTGCCAAGCAGGATGGGATCGCGTTGCCTCCGCACCCACCGCGCCCGGGTGGGACTCCTCCGGGTCCACCACCACTACCACCACCACCACCTCCTCCTCCCGCGGCGAAGCCGTAAGGGCGGCCGGATTGGGCTCGTTGTTGTATGTACCCCCCCGTGCTAATAGCGTAAAGTATTAAAAAAAGGCATGTTAAGTCTGGAACTGGTCTGGACTAAGTCTGGACTTGGTTGCGACGTTTGAGGGTTAAATGCGAAGGCCCGGCTGGTTGGCCGGGTCTCTTTTGTTTGCTTACTGATTTAATTATACGCATTGGAGGGAAACTACTATGCCAACTATTTTACTTGGGGAAGTGATTGATGGGGAGTGGGTTATAGGGATTTTCTGGGTTCGAGGGTCTTGACATGCGAGTTTGTTGGGGTTTTTGAGGGGGGGCGACGGCGTTTTATTTGCTTCGGCTGTGAGCTGTGAGCTTTGAGTGGGAGTTTTGTGGGAGAAAGGGGTCGAGGGTTGAGAGGGCGCGAGCTGTATCGGGGTCCTTCGACTGCGTCTGGCGCAAAGTACGCGCCAGACTCCGCTCAGGATGACAGAGTAAAACAAACAACGGCGAAGAACAGGCAACGGCAAAGGCAGAAGCAGATTCCTCCGCTTCGTTGCGGAATGACAGACCAAAAGTACAGACAACGGCAAGGGCTAGAAACAGATTCCTCCGCTGCGCTACGGAATGACAGACCAAAAGAACAGACAACGGCAAGGGCTAGAAACAGATTCCTCCGCTGCGCTGCGGAATGACAGACAAAGGGGGTTACGGAATGACAAACAGAGGGGCTGCGGAATGAGAAACATAGAACAAGCAAGGGCAAGAGCAAATACGGAGATTCTGGCTGCGCCAGAATGACGACAGTCGAGGCGGAGAGTGGGACGGGGTAGAATGGGAGCGATGAAGCGGGCGCTGCGCTGGTTAACGATCGTTGTGTTGATGGTGGCGGCTGGGCGAGGGCTGCCGGGCGAGTCGGTGGCTGGGCTGCCCGCGCCGACCGGCTATGTGAACGATTTTGCCGGGGTGTTGACGCCGGAGACAAAGCAGAGCCTGGAAGAGCTATGCACGGAGGTTGACCAGAAGGCGCACGCGCAGATTGCGGTGGTGACGGTTCAGAAGCTCGAAGCCGATCCAATGAAAGGCATGAGCGCCGACCAGATGCCCGCGCCTTCGATTCAGGAGTTTGCGGTCAAGCTGGAAGAGAAGTGGAAGGTGGGGGCCAAGGGGACCGACCGAGGCGTGCTGGTGATCGTATCGCTGGATCCAAGGAAGTATTGGATTGAAGTGGGATATGGGCTGGAGGGAATTCTGCCCGATGGGAAGGTGGGAGACATCGGCCGGGAGATGCAGCCGTATCTACACACGAACGACTACAACCAGGCGATTGCGCTGGGCGTACGCGAGATTGCGCAAGTGATTGCGACAGATGCAGGGGTGACTCTGGCCGGGCTGGATGGAAGCGAGGCGCCGGCGAGAGTGAAGTATTCTTCGCAGCCGCAGATGCAGGTGAACCCGATTGCGGCGCTGATCTTCGCGGTGATTGTGCTGGTGGTGATTGGGGTGCTGATCCGCACCGGGCACATTGGGCTGCTGTTCTTTCTGCTCTTCAGCCTGTTGGGAGGCGGCAGAGGAGGGGGAGGATTTGGCGGAGGCGATAACGAGGGCGGCGGAGGGGGAGGATTCGGCGGATTTGGCGGAGGAGGCTCCGGCGGCGGTGGGGCGGGGGGAAGCTTTTAAAGACAGGGAACAGGGAACAGGGAACAGGGGACGGGGATTTGACGTATATCGGATGATGGTCAAACGGAAAGGCGAGGGATTATGAGCAAGGGTTTATGGGTTGTGCTGGGCGTAGTGGGATTGATTGTGGTGGTGGCGCTGTTTGTTGGCGGCAGCTATGTGGGCGCGCGGAACACGATGGTGCAGAAGAGCGCGGACGTGGATGCGGCGTTCAGTAACATCGACGTGGACCTGCAGCGGCGGGCGGACCTGATCCCGAATCTGGTGGCGTCGGTGAAGGGCTATGCCAATGTGGAGGAGACGATCCTGACGGCGATTGCCAACGCGCGGGCGGGGTTGATGACGGCACGGACGCCGGACGAGAAGCTGGCGGCCAACGACCGGCTGAACGTGGCGCTGCTGCCGCTGATGCGGATGCAGGAGAACTATCCGCAGTTGAAGAGCAACGACCAGTTCATGCGGCTGGAAGACGAGCTGGCGGGGACGGAGAACCGGATTGCGGTGTCGCGGCTGCGGTATAACGCGGCGATCAAGGACTACAACGTGTTCATCCAGCAGTTCCCCAACAGCGTTTGGGCGGGGATTGCGGGGTTCCATGCGAAGACGGAGTACTACTCGGCGGACGCTGGGTCGAAGACGGCGCCGAAGGTGGACTTCACGAAGTAGAGGTTGAGGAACGAGGGAAGGCCGTCGCGTGGGCGACGGCCTTTCTTGTTTAAGAGAGATGCGCCGTTCTTCTGGGTGTATCGCTGGTGCGAAAGACAAATACGGAGATTCTGGCTTCGCCAGAATGACGACTTCACGGGGCTTCGCCAGAATGACGACGTGAGACGTCCGGCGCTACACCATCCGGAGCAATGGGTTAGTTGAATGCGCCGACGGCGGTGGCCTCGTTGTCCCAGATGTCGAAGACGGTGTAGAGCTTGGTGATCTGGAGGAGGTCGTGGACCTTCTGGGTGAGGTTGAGCAGCTTGAGCTCGCCGCCGGCGTTCTTGACGGAGGTGAATGCGCTGACCAGCTCGCCGACGCCGGAGCTGTCGATGTAGCTGATCTGGGCGAGGTTGAGGAGGATGTTTTTGGATCCCTTGTCGAGTGTGTCGTGGACGCTGTCGCGCAGGGTGACGCTTCCTTCGCCAAGGGTGATGCGGCCACTGAGGTCGAGGATGGTGACTCCGTCTACCTGGCGGATTGCGACTTTCATGCTCATTATGATGTGTCTCCTTCTGGCTTAGGCGGCCGGCTGAGCCGGTGCGCGATGCTTGATGAGGGTGAGTTCTGTTCCCGGATGCAACTGGCGAAAGTGTACCTCATCCATGAAGGCGCGGATGAGAAAGATTCCACGGCCGGAGCCGCGCAGGAGGTTCTGCGGAGCGAGCGGGTCGGGGAGGGAGGAGGGGTCGAGGCCAGGACCCTGATCCGAGATGCGGACGGTGAGCGAGTCGGAGCTGGTCTGGAAGGATGCGGTGAAGCGCTTTACGGGGTTGTATGCGTTGCCATGCATGACGGCGTTGATGGCGGCCTCGCGCACTGCCATGACGATGTTGGGAACGGTGTCTGGATCGAATCCTGCTCGCTGGGCGAAGTCCTCTGCGGTGCGGCCCACCGTGTCGACGCTTTCGAGCGTGGAGCCGAGCGTGAGGGAGACGCGGCTTGTGGTGGAATCGGGCAATGAAGGTCCCTGCGCCGGGGCCGGTAATGAGTTGGATGCGGGCCGCGGCGATGATGGAAGTTTGCTTGTGGATTTATTGAATGTCAAGGGTGGGCGCGTGGGTGGGCGCGTGATGCGGGTTGATTGCGAGACAGGGGTGGATGTGGCGGCGTGTGAAGGTTTGGTACAAATCGGACGCGGAGAGGCGGTTGCACCGCCGGGTGGGGTAGGATGCGGGTAGGGGATTGTGCGAGCGATCCGTGTCGAAGTGTGCCTATGACAAAACAAGCGAGCAAAAAGACGAGTGTCTCCGCGCTGATGGGCTCGCCGGTGACGGATGCCGGCGGGCAGACGGTGGGGCATGTGCGGGAGTTCGCGGTGAGCCCGCCGGTGGATGCGAACCACGTGCAGGGACTGGTGTTGCGACTGGTGGGCGCGGGGCGCGGGAAGCGGATGTCGATGGTGGCGGTGGGCGATCTGGAACTGACCGCCGCGGGAGGGCTGCGGATGCGCGGGCAGGCGAAGGCCACGCCGATGCCGAAGGAGGAGTCGTTCCTGCTGCTGGAGCGCGACCTGCTGGACCAGCAGATCATCGACGTGCACGGGCACAAGGTGGTGCGCGTGAACGACGTGGATCTGGTGTGGGAGCCGGTGGTGGATGCCGGCGCTGCTGCTGCCTCCGATTCAAAGGCGGACGGGGCCGAGGGGCCGCTGGAGGGACACGGGCTGAAGTTGCGCATCGCGGAGGTGGAGGTGGGGACGCGAGGCGCGATCCGGCGGCTGCTGAAGGGGCTTTCGGCGGGGACAGTGGAGCGGGTTGCGGGGCGATTTGGGACGAGCGCGATTCCGTGGGACTTTGTGGACCTGATCGACCGCGACCCATCGCGGCGGGTGCGGCTGAAAATCGAGCAGGAGAAACTGGCGAAGATGCATCCGTCGGACCTGGCGGACATTCTGGAGGACCTTGCGCCGGCGGAGCGGCAGGCGCTGTTCACGTCGCTGGAAGAAGGCGTGGCGGCCGAGGCTCTGGAAGAGGTCGAACCGAAGATGCAGAAGTCGTTGACCGAAGAGCTCGACTCGGAGCAGGTGGCTGGGATTGTGGAGGAGATGGACCCGGCGGCGGCGGCGGACTTTCTGGCAGAGCTGCCGGAGGAGCGGTCGGAGGCGATTCTGGAAGAGATGGCCCCGGAGGAGCGGCAGGACGTGGAGGAGCTGCTGGAGTTCTCCGGCGACTCGGCTGCGGGGCAGATGACGACGGACTACATCTCGCTGGGCGAGGGGGCGCTGGCCAGCGACGCGGTGGACGCGCTGCGCGAGTTCGGCGACGACATGGAGACGTTGACGCACATCTTCCTGGTGGACGAGACAGAGGCGCTGTGCGGAGTGGTTCCGCTGCTGAAGGCCTTGCTGGCGCCGCCAGAAACCACACTGGCCAGCCTGGCGTACGGCCACATTGTCTCGTGCGACGTACATGCCAACTGGAAGAAGGTTGCAGAGCTGTTCGACAAGTACAACCTGCGCGCGCTGGCGGTTGTGGACGAGGAAAAGAAGATTGCGGGCGTGATCTACGCGGAACAGGTGATTGCGCAGTTGCGGACGATGAACTAACAGGATTGGCAAAGAACTCTCCAGGGTTGGCATGAAATTGTCGGTCACGAATTCGTTGGGCAAAGGTCTGGGTCTCGCGGGACTGGGCTACGCGAGACTGGGCTTTGCGGGACTGGGCTTCGCGCCGGGCGCAGAACCTTGCTCCGTGCCAGTTGCGGCAGGAGCGCGGCAGGTGACGGATGCGGGAACGGGGTGGCGATGAGGCTGTGGCGGCAATGGCGGCTGCGCATACTCCTGTTCCTGGCGGTGCTGGGGCCGGGAATCATTACGGCCAATGTGGACAACGACACGGGCGGGATCTTCACCTACTCGCAGGCGGGGGCGCAGTACGGACTGCTGCTGCTGTGGACGATCCTGCCGGTGACGCTGGCGCTGATTGTGGTGCAGGAGATGAGCGCGCGGATGGGGGTGGTGACGGGCAAGGGGCTGAGCGACCTGATCCGCGAGGAGTTCGGACTGCGCATGACGTTTGTGATGATGATTCTGCTGGTGATTGTGAACTACGGCAACGTGGTCTCGGAGTTCAGTGGCGTCGCGGGATCGATGCAACTGTTCCACGTGAGCAAGTACATCAGCGTGCCAATCTGCGCGGCGATTGTGTGGGTGCTGGTGGTCAAGGGCGACTACAAGACCGTGGAGAAGTTCTTTCTGGTGGCCAGCGTCATCTACCTTGCGTACATTGGGGCGGGCGTGGTGAGCCATCCAGACTGGCATGAGGCGCTGAAAGCGACCATCATGCTGCCGCCGCTCTCGGTGTGGAGCGACAAGAACTATATCTATCTAACGATCGGAGTGATTGGAACGACGATTGCGCCGTGGATGCAGTTCTATCTGCAATCGTCGGTGGTGGACAAGGGGATCACGATCCGGCAGTACAAGGCCTCAAGGCTGGATGTGATTGTGGGTTGCTTCCTCACCGATATTGTGGCGTGGTTCATCATTGTGGCCTGTGCGGCGACACTGTACACGCACGGGATGCGCAACATTCAGGATGCGTCGGAAGCGGCGGGCGCGATGAAGCCGCTGGCGGGAGACTTTGCGTTCATCCTGTTCGCGGCGGGGCTGTTCAATGCTTCAATCTTCTCGGCGTCGATTCTGCCGCTATCGACGGCGTATACGGTGTGCGAGGGGATGGGCTTCGAGAGCGGGCTGGACAAGAGCCTGAAGGAGGCGCCGTTCTTCTACTGGTTCTATACGGCGCTGATCGTTCTGGGCGCAGGCTTGGTGCTGTGGCCAAACTTTCCGCTGGTGCGTGTGATCATCCTGTCGCAGGTGCTGAATGGCGTGTTGCTGCCGGTGATCATGATCTTCATGCTGCGGCTGATCAACAAGACGGAGTTGATGGGGAAGCACACCAACTCGACCTGGTTCAACTGGGTGGCATGGATTACGGCGGCGATTGTGATTGGGCTTTCGCTGGTGATGATGTGGAACCAGATGACGGGCGGATAGGAACAGGAATACGTTAGATGAGGGCATACTCCAGGGGAGACCCGAGGCTAATGCCTCGGGCTACCATCCTATTTTCGTTTGTGCAGCTTGAGAGGGCCAAGGCTGAAGACTTGGCGTACCTGGAAGCAAAGGCGTGATATTCCCACTGAATTGAAGAGATGAGGAGAGCGAGATGAGTGAGCTGGTGTTGGAGGCGAAGCGGACGGTGGTTGTGGTGATCGATCTGCAGAAGGGGATTGTGGGGGTGGAGGGCGAACCACACTCGACTGCGACGGTGATTGCGAATACTGTGCGGCTGCTGAAGGCGGCACGCAGCAAGGGAGCGCATGTGGTGCTGGTGCATGTGGGCGGGGCGGCGGATGGGGCGGACCGGCTGCATACGACGGTGGACGCGCCGATGCGCGGAGCTGCGCTGCCGGCGGCGGACTGGAGCGAATTGATTCCCGAGCTGGGACGTCAGGCGGGCGACATTGCGATCCTGAAGCGGCAGTGGGGCGCGTTCTACGGGACGGACCTGGACCTGCAATTGCGGCGGCGGGGGCTGACCACGATTGTGCTGTGCGGGATTGCGACGGAGTTTGGAGTGGAGAGCACGGCGAGAGATGCGTACGAGCGGGGCTACGAGATTGTGTTTGCCGAGGACGCGATGACGGGGCGCAGCGGTGCGAGCCATGGCAATGCGGTGGAGCGGATCTTTCCGCGGATTGGGCGGGTGCGTGCGACGGAGGAGATTGTGGGAGCGCTGTAGGGCCGATTTCCCAAAGTGTATTGCCGGACCGAAGGACAAATGCGGGGATTCTTCCCCTTCGGCAAGCTCAGGGTCAGAATGACAAGCCAGAACAAGCAAAGGAGAAATACGGAGATTCTGGCTTCGCCAGAATGACGACTTCAGGGGGCTGCGCCAGAATGACGACTTCAGGGGGCTGCGCCAGAATGACGACTCCAAGGAGCTGCGCCAGAATGACGACTCCAAGGAGCTTTGCCAGAATGACGACGAGTGCGCTTAGAGGAGCTTGCCTTCGGCGAGGTCGCGGATGAGGTTGAAGTCGGCGGCGAGGAAGTCGAAGGTGGGGAGCTGGCTGAGTGGAGTCCACTGGAGGGTGTTGAAGATGCGGTTGTCCAGCTCGCCGGTGAAGGAGTCGACGACGAAGAACTGCAGGTCGATGGAGCCGCCGTTGCGATAGCGGTGGCGGAGTTGGGCGATGCGGCGGCCGATGACGGCGCGGATGCCGAGCTCCTCGTCGAGCTCGCGGGCGAGGGCTTGCTCGGGGGTCTCGCCGGGCTCGATCTTGCCGCCGGGAAACTCCCACTTGAGGCCCATGGGCTGGTTCGGGCGGCGCTGGCAGATGAGGACTTCGGTGATGGGGCCGGTGTCGCCGGGGACGGTGCGCAGGATCAGCGCCGCGACCACCAGCCGAAGAGGCTTGCTGCTTGCGTTGGGGCGACTGTCCAGTTTGCGAATACGCTCTTTCACGCGGGCGTCTGTCTCTCCTGCCTGGAGTCTACGGCTTCGATGCGACTCGACCTCAATAGCATAGACGCCGAGTATCTGCTTTGCACGTTGAATGCGGGTTTGACGAACTAGTTGGGGCGCTTGGGGGTGACGGCGGCGCCCATTCCGGTGAGCTTGCTGCGTGCCTGGGCGGCTTCGGGGGAGTTGGGGAAGCGGGTGATGAGGGCGCGCAGTTCACTGATGCCGGCCTCGCGCTTGCCGGTCTCGAAGAGGGCCATGCCCTTGTGCAGGTGGGAGACGGGGGCCTTGGGGTTGTTGGGGAACTGCTCCAGGACGTGGTCGTAGTCCTTGATGGCGGTGGCGTACTTGCCGGAGCGGAAGTCGATCTCGCCGAGGTAGTAGAAGGAGTTTCCGGCCAGGGGGTCGGCGGGGCTGGAGCGGATGATCTCGGCGAACTCGGTGGAGGCCAGCGGGTAGTGTGCGGCCATGTAGTCGCTGAGTGCGGTCTTGTAGAGGGCGGAGGGTGCGGGCGCGACCAGCCTGGGCGCAGGAGCGGGCAAGGAGGCCGAGGCGTCGGTTGTATTGGCCAGAGAAGCTGCTGCAAGCGGCTTGCCCTTCTTGCCAGCGATGGGCGCGGGCTGGATGGGTGGCGGGAGCGTGGAGGAGTCCGTGGGTATTGCGGCGCCGGTGGCATCGGGTGCGGCGGCGGGGGTGGGGGCGAGATTCTGCAGGGCGGCGTTGATGGACTGCTGCTGGTCCTGAATGGACTGCAGGGCCTTATCCAGGTTGTTGAGGCGTGCCTTGACCTCGTCGAGCGAGTCGCTGAGGGTCTGCACCTGGCCGGAGAACTGGTCGAGCTTGGCGTTGGTCGAGTCGTGCTGGGCGCGCATCTGTTGCTGGAGCGCGTCGACGGCGACCGACATCTTGTTGACCGAATCGGAGTTCTGCTGGACGAGGTCCTTGAGGACGCCCATGCGCTCGTCGTTGGACTGCTGGAGGCGTGCGACGGCGGTCTGCAGCTCCTGGACCTGGGTCTGGAGCTGGACCATGTCCTTGTTGACGGCGAAGGCGGGCGGTGCGGCGAGAGCAAGGACGAGGAGGGCGCAGGCGAATCGAGTGTTCCTGAGGGCGGGGATTTTAATCATAAGATTCGTACCTCACGGGTTGTTGGCCGGAAATGCGAGGGGGAAAGCCGTTTCCCAGTGGCGTATTGCCGGGCCAAAAGACAAATACGGAGATTCTGGCTGCGCCAGAATGACGAGGCTTCTTCGCCCCCGCAGCATTTGTGAAAAATGCTCTAGCGGTCGAGGGAGAACTGGGCACGGCGGTTCTGCTGCCAGCAGGACTCGGACTCGTCGGTGCAGAACTGTTTCTCCTTGCCGTAGCTGACGACGCGGATGCGGGCGGGGGCGATACCGGCGTTGACCAGCGCGGTCTTGGCGGCGTTGGCGCGGTTCTCACCGAGGGCCAGGTTGTACTCGGCTGAGCCCCGGTCGTCGCAGTAACCGCCGACGACGATGCGGATGTCGGGGTGGGCGACGAGGAAGGAGGCGGACTTGACAGCGGAGGCCTGCGCGTCGGCACGCAGCTCGTAGCTGTCGTAGTCGAAGTAGAGATCCTGGACGTTGTCGTGGAAGACGGACTCCGAGCCCATATCGGCGGTTGCCGTGGTGTCTGCGGGGGCGACGGGGGCGATGGGGATGCGGACGGTGACGCGGATGCTGGCCTCGGTGGTGCCACCGTCGCCCTTGGCGACGATGTGGAAGTTGGTGGAGGCGGTGGGCGAGACGGTCTGTGTGCCGTTGGGATTGACCGTGCCGAGGCCTTCAATGCTGACGTTGGTGGCGTCTGTGGTGCGCCAGTTTAGGACGACGGACTGGCCGAGGTCGATGGCCAGCGGATCGGCGGAGAGCGAGGCGGTGGGCATGGGCGGCAGCGGCGCTGGCGTGGGCGCGTTGATGTCTGGGTTCGCGCTGTTGGCGGCGTTCTTGTGGCAGCCGGAGACGGCCCCGAGCGCGAGCGCCAGAAAGAGGGCGGAGCGAAGCGACCGGGTGAGGAAGGACTTCGGCTGAGACGAGTGCGAGTGGGTCATCGGTTTCTCCTGCGTTGCCAATGCTACATCCAATGGTGATTCCAAGGGGCTGTCGGGCACGAATTGCAATGGTTTGTCCGGCACAAATTCCAATGCTTTGTCAATTCCATGTTACTGAAAATCAAGATTGCCGTCAGGGAAGTTTTTGCGATGGAGCGTTTTGCGAAGATGGAAAGCATTATTTCCAGCTCCAGTTGGGCATATCGGCTCCGGGGCCGGTGAGGGGACGACGCTGGGTCCCGTCGGTGAGCATGGTCCAGATGCGCATGTGGTTGGCGCGTCCATCACTGGAGTTGGCGTAGACGATGTGCCGGTTGTCGGGCGACCAGGAGGGGAAGTCGCAGCGGCCACCGTCGTGGGTGAGCTGGGTCCATTTTCTGGTGGCGACCTCCATGACGTAGATGTCCTGTCCACCGGGCGCTCCGGGGCCGTACTTGCGGTCCCATGCGAAGGCGAGGAACTGACCGTTGGGCGACCAGGAGGGCGAGGAGGCGTAGCCACCGTCGGTCATCTGCTGCACGCTGGAGCCGTCGGAGTTCATGATGTAGAGCTGGGGCAGACCTGTGCGGTCGCTGACGAAGGCGATCTGGGCTCCGGTCTTGGGGTTGTAGGTGGGGCTGACGTTGCCTCCGCGGAAGCTGGTGATGCGGCGACCGAGGTTGCCATTGGAGTCCGCGACCCAGATCTCGAAGGAGCCGTTGGGAGCGGAGGCGTAGGCCAGCTCGTTTCCACTGGGCGCCCAGGCGGGCGACTCGGTGCTGCCGTTGCCGATGGGAAATGCGACGTAACGGTCGAGCAGGAGCGAGTACATCTTGAGCTGGAAGCCGTAACGGCCGAGCGAAGCGAAGGCGAGGCGTGTGTTGTCGGGCGAGACGCGGGGCGAGATGGAGATGGCCCCGAGGTGGGTGATGGGGCGCTGGTTGGCGCCGTCGTAGTCCATCTGCCATATTTCTTTGCTGACGTCGCTGGTGAGGTTGCCGGTCATCTGGACGTAGTAGATTTTGGTTTCGGCGATGCCGGGGATTCCACCGCCGAGGCGGTAGATGACCTCGTCGGCGAAGCGGTGGGCGATCTGACGGGCGGAGTCCTCGGAGGGGACTTCGCTGTACTTCTTGGCAATGACCTGGGGGTACTGCAGGTTCTTGACATCGAAGAGGAAGCCGTTGGCGACGAGCTTGCCGCCAGCCTGGCCGAGGGAGCCGAAGACGAGCATGGCGGCGCTGGCGGGCGCGTTGGAGTAGCTCTGCAACTGGACCTCGGCGGGCGCGCCGGGCGAGCCGGGCGGCATGAGGCTCTTGGAGACGATGTCGAAGATACCGGCGCTGGCGAGGTCGGCGTAGAGGGTGGCGTCGAAGGTCTGCCTGAAGGCGGCGGTCTGGGGGTCGGCGGCCAGCGGCTTGAAGTCGGCGACGGCGATGCGGATGGTGGTGACGCCGGAGCTGGTCCCGGTGAGGATGTTGTCCTGGGCGCGATCAGGCGGGACGAACAGAGTGGCCAGCGCCAGCAGCAGGACGGCGATGGCGGATCGGGACAGGGTGACGTGAGTGCGGAGTTTGCGGGGCGTGCGGTCCATGCTCTCTATGGTAGACGGTCGGGATGGATCTTTGGTTGTAACCGGTGGGCGGAGAACATTCTGAGTGAAGGGGGGAGTGGGTTGCTGCGAACACAATACAGAGATTCTGGCCTTCGACTTCGCTCAGGCCAGAATGACGATTTTAAGGGGGCTGCACCAGAATGAGGAGCGAACAGAACAGAAGCAGATTCCTCCGCTGCTCCACCCCAGCGAGCAAAGACCGCTCGCCGGGGACCCCGGATGCGCTGCGGAATGACAGACAACGATGCTGCGGAATGACAAACAAAGATCAGGCAACGGCAAAGGCCAATGCGGGGATTCTTGGCTGCGCTCAGAATGACAAGGGATAGCTCTGCGGAATGACAAACAAAGATGCTGCGGAATGACAAACCAACTAAGGGCGGGGCGGGGGATCGAAGTAGTAGGTGACGTTGATGTGGCTTCCAGTGTAGGCGTCGGGCAGGGGGCCGAAGGTGTCGATGTGGCGAACGGCGTTGAGGGCGGTGAGGTCGAGCGTAGAGTCTCCGCTGCGCTGGGCGAGCACGATGTGGGTGAGCGATCCGTCGCGCTCCACCTGGAAGGTGATGTAGACGCGGTGGCCGGCGGCCTGCGGGTCGAGCATGCTGGTGTACCACTGCTGGGCGACCTTATTCGTGATCTGCTGGACGTAGTAGGCGTATTTGGTGCCGAAGGCGGCATCGGTGCCGATACTCATTGTGCCGGCGCGGGTCGGGGTGGTGCTCATGGCGAGGTTGAAGCCGCCGGCTTCGCCGGTCTGGACCTTGTTGGGATCGACCTTGCCGGGCTGGGGATGGAGCGGCATGGCGGGCGTGGCGTGGTCGGCGGTCTTGACGGGCTTGGCGGACTTGGTGAGGAGGCCGATGGCGTCTGGCTGGGGCACGTCGACGGTGTGCGCGGAGGAGGTGATGGGCGCGGGTGAGGGCTGGTCGGTGGCGAGGACGTTGTTGGGGTCCATGGGTTGGCGGGGCGGCAGCGGGAGGGCGTCGACCATGGTGGCCTGGATGGCCCCGGAGGTTGCGCCGAGATTGCCCCAGCTCTGCCCGGAGTGGAAGATCCAGGCCCAGGACAGGAGCAGCGCGATGAAGGCGGCGTGCAGAGCGAAGGAGCCCATGAAGCCGCCACCGAGCCGGTCGCCATTGAGGACGATGTTGAGAGCGCGGGTTGTAAGGCGGGTTTCCATGGGGCGGCGCTTGTTAGTGCAAGATCAATGACAAAACAAGCAAAAGAAAATACAGGGGTCCTTCACTTCGTTCAGGATGACGGCTTTGAGAATTGATGACGTCGTTGAACGCTTCAAACTACTTTGCCGCGGTGTCAGCCGCCGGGGTGGATTCGAGCGGCTGGGTGACGATACTGATGTTGGTGATGCCTGCGCGTTTGACGGCGTCCATGACGGAGGCGAATGCGCCGAAGGGGACTTTTTCGTCGGCGCGGAGGTAGATGATGCGCTTGGCCGGATCGCCGCGGCCCGTGCTCCTTAGACTGGAGGTGAGGTCGGTGAGGTTGATTGGGCGGTCCGGGCCGCCGGCCTGGAGGAAGACGTTCTGCTCTTTGTCGATGGTGACCACGATGCGCTCTTCGGTGAGCTGGTTGACCGAGCGAGTGTGGGGCACGGCGACGTTTATACCGGATTGCAGCACCGGCGCGGTGAGCATGAAGATGAGCAGAAGGACGAGGACGACATCGACCAGCGGGGTGATGTTGATGTCGGCCAGCGCGGTCTGGGTGCGCGTCTGGCCGCCGCTTCTGGTGGAGAAGGCCATAAGCTAGAAGTTCCTCCGGCGGGGCTGTGCGGGGTCTTCAGGCGGGGGCTGCGTGGGCTGCGGGGTGAGCAGAGCGGCGTTCTCGATGGCGTTGAGCAGCTCGCGGCCGAAGTCGTCCATGCGGGAGGCGAAGTCGCGGAGTTGGGCGGTGAGCTGGTTGTAGCCGACCAGCGCGGGGATGGCGACGACCAGGCCGGCGGCGGTGGTGATGAGCGCCTCGGAGATGCCGGGGGCGACGGCGCGCAGGGTTGCGGCGCCGGCGGTGCCCAGACCGTGGAAGGCGTCGATGATTCCCATGACGGTGCCGAAGAGGCCGACGAAGGTGGCCCCGTTGGCGATGGTTGCCAGCCAGGTCATGCGCGTCTCCATGGCGGTGAGGGCCTCGGAGGATGCGGTCTGGGCGGCGCGCTCCATGGCGAGGGGATTGCGCGGCGTGCCTCGGCCCCCGCTCTGGCGCTGGTACTCGTCGTTGATCTCGTTGAAGACGGAGACCAACGGGCTGGGCCTGAAGTTGCCTGCGATGGCGGCGATCTCGGAGAGGCGGCCGGACTTGCGGAAGGCGCGCAGAAAGCCCCGGCTCTGGCGGCGCGCGCGGCCGAAGCGGCGCCACTTGGAGAGCATGATGGCCCAGGAGCAGATGCTGGCGATGAGCAGAATGATGAGGACGGCGACGGCGACGGCTCCGGAGTTGCGGACCATCTCGACCAGCGCGCTGCTGGAGGCGCCGACCGGCGGCGCGGAGGCGTCATCCTGAAAGAAGCAGAGTGCGAGGGCGATGGGCGAGGCCAAAGGATGCAGAATCATTAGGACTATTGTAAGGCGTTTATGCCGGCGAGGACGGGTAGGGAAGCTATGCTGATTCCTGCAAACGCAATCGCAGGTGTTCGCTGTGCACGAATGCCATGCTCGTTTGCTATTCTCGCGGTACAGGATTGCGCGGGGCGGATATGCTGCTGGAGTTGCGGGCGGAAAACTATGCGGTGATCGACCAGGCGGTGGCCAGCTTTGGGCCGGGGTTGAACCTGCTGACGGGCGAGACGGGCGCTGGCAAGTCGATATTGATCGACGCGCTGGCGCTGCTGCTTGGCGGGAAGGCTTCGCGCGGATGTGGTGCGGCATGGCGCGGAGAAGGCGGTGCTGGGGTGCGTCTTTGAATCTACCCCTGGAGCCGCTGGCAATTTTAGACGCGAACGGGATTGACGCGGGGAAGTTCTCAGCAACGACATCCTGCTGCGGCGGGAGATTGCGGCGGGAGGCAAGGGGAGGGTCTTCGTCAACAACCAGCCGGCGACGGTGGCGGTGCTGCGGGAGCTGGCGCCGGAGTTGGGGCTGATCCACACGCAGGGAGAGACGCTGGGCTCGTTCGACCAGGCGCAGCAGCGGGGGCTGCTGGACCGGTTTGGCGGGATCTGGCGACGGAGGATGTGGCGGCGGCGTTATGCGGCGTGGCGGACGTCATGACCGAGCGGCTTGGAGGAGCTGCAGGCGTCGGAGCAGGATCAGGCTGCGAATGGCCGATCTGTGGAGGTTCCAGACGCGGGAGATTGCGGACGCGCAGTTGGTGGCGGAGGATGAGGACGCGCAGTTGGCGGCTGAGAAGCTGGTGCTGGCCAATGCCGAAAAGCTGTACACGGCGGCGAAGAGCGGCGCATGAGCTGCTGTATGAGCAGGAGGGCTCGGCGGAGACGACGCTGACGGCGGCGCTGAAGCATGTGGAGGAACTGGCGAAGTATGATGCGCGGTTTGCGGAGCCGGCGGCAGCAGTTGGCTGCGGCGAAGGCGGCGGTGGAGGACGTGAGCGCGGAGGTGAGGGACTTTGCGGAGAAAGTGCACGCTTCGCCGGAGCGGCTGGAGGAGATCGAGGACCGGCTGGCGGCGCTGGACCGGCTGAAGCGGAAGTACGGGCGGGGCCGGCGCGGAGTCAGACGCTGGGCGGAGGTGATGCGCTTCGGCGAGGAGGCCGCGCGGCGGCTGGCCGAGGTGGAGAACCGCGACGAGCTACTGGCGGAGCTGCGGCTCCAGCAGGAGCGGGATGCGGCGGCGCTATCCGCGCGGCGGCGGCAGAGGCTGACGGCGGCGCGGACGGCGGCGGCGGCAAGGCTGGAGAAGCTGGCGACGGAAGAGATTAATGATCTGGCAATGACGGTGCGATTTAAGGTGGCAGGTGACGGCGGTGCGATGAGACTGGCGAGCTGGAGCGGCGCATGGGTGGGACCGGATCGAGTGCCTGATTGCGACCAACGCGGGCGAGCCACTTGAAGCCGCTGGATGAGATTGCGTCGGGCGGGGAGATGTCTCGCGTTCTGCTGGCGCTGAAGGTGACGGTGGAGGAGAGCTTCGCCGCGGGAGCTGCGGGGCATGGCAAGAAGAAGAGCTGCGCTGCCGACGCCGCGGATGCTGGTCTTCGACGAGATCGACATTGGGATCGGCGGGCGGGCGGCGGAGGCGGTGGGGCGCAAGCTGAAGATGCTCTCGAAGCGGCAGCAGGTGGTGTGCATTACGCATCTGCCACAGATTGCTGCGTTCGCGGACCAGCATTTTCTGATCGAGAAGGCGGACAAGGGTGGGCGGACGCGCACCAGCGTGCGCCGGATGGAGGAGGGCGAGCGGGCGCAGGAGATTGCGCGGATGCTGTCGGGGGCGAAAGTGACGGAGTCGAGTCTGGAGCACGCGCGGAGCCTGTTGAAATCGAGCCGGTAGCGGGCGCAGCGGTCTCTGGAGGCATCGAAACCGGCAGCCGACCTTAAAACTGGCAACCGGGGGCATCCTTTGTCCGGACCGTTTGCATCTGTTCCAAGGAATTAGATATTTATGTCCATGGATCGAGAGAGCGAGTACAATTCTGGCACTTCGGGTTCCCCTGCGGGAATGCCCGGAGCTTGACCACTTCAAGGAGGTTCCATGTTGACGACACCCACCACACCCATCAAATGCGCCCATATGGCCTGTACCTGCATGGCGCCCCCGGGCAAGAAGTTCTGCTCAACGCACTGCGAGGATGCGAAGAAGCTGACAACGCTGGCCTGCCATTGCGGCCATCCTGGTTGCGATGAGAAGGCTGCGGCGGCATAGATTGGGAGCGGGCGGACGACGGAGGCGTTCGTTGGTTTGAACTTCGCAGGTAGAGTCTTTGCGTCGTTTGCCGATGCTGAGGTTGGATCTGTGTATCTGCTGTGAGCTTTGAGCGTTGAGCGGATCGCCGAGGGAGGTCTGGGGCTTCTGACAGGTGTGCCACGGGGCCAGACACGGTATACTTGAAGCTGTGACTACAACCACACTGGACACAACCAGCCTGGGCCAGGGCGACACGGCGAAGACGACCAAACGCGTACTGCTGCTGAAGCCTCGGGGCTTCTGCGCGGGGGTGGTGCGCGCCATCGACATTGTGCAGATCGCGCTGGATACGTTTGGCGCCCCGATCTACGTTCGCAAGGAGATTGTGCACAACAGCTATGTTGTGAGCGACCTGGCGAAGAAGGGCGCGATCTTTGTCAACGAGCTGGACGAGGTGCCGGAGGGGGCGCGGGTGATCTACTCGGCGCACGGGGTTTCGCCGGCGGTACGGGAGCGCGCCAAGGAGCGGAAGCTGAAGGTGATCGACGCGACCTGCCCGCTGGTGACGAAGGTGCATCTGGAGGCGATCAAGTTCTCCAAGCAGGGCTATTCGCTGGTGCTGGTGGGGCATCGCGACCACGAAGAGGTGGAGGGTACGCAGGGCGAGGCGCCGACGGTGACGCAGGTGGTGTCGACGGCCCAGGAGGTGGCGGAGTTGGTGGTTCCCGATCCCAACAAGGTTGCATATCTCACACAAACGACGCTATCGCTGGATGAAGCGCGGACCATGATCGACGCGCTGAAGAGGAAGTTCCCCAACATTGCCGGGCCCCATGCGCAGGACATCTGCTACGCGACGGAGAACCGGCAGGTTGCGGTGAAGAATGTGGCGCATGGCGCGGACCTGGTTCTGGTGGTGGGGTCGAAGAACAGCTCGAACTCCAACCGGCTGGTGGAGGTATCGAAGAACCTGGGCACGCACTCTTACCTGATCGATTCGGCGGATGCGATCCAGACAGAGTGGCTTACGGGCGTGAATACGGTTGCGGTGACGGCGGGCGCTTCGGCACCTGAGGTTGTGGTCCAGCATGTAGTCGATTATCTGCAGCACATGGCGTATGGGTCGTTTGACGAGGTTGAGGTGATGCCTGAGAATGTGCGCTTCGGACTTCCACCGGAGATCGTACAGGCGATTGCGTCGGCCCCGCCGATCGAGCATTAGAGCGCAATCCTACGCAGGCCGTGTTCGAGAGAAGCCTGCGAGTTGCAATTCCAGATTGGCCACGCGGAGTACGATCGGCAGAGAAGGATCGAAGGCCGGGCGGTCCAGAGAGTTTAAAAATCGATGAGCACATTTCCACGGAATCCGAAGGCGGCGCCCGCAATGCCCGCGCGGCCACGCTATGGACGGATGGACATCGGGCTGGACAAGGTCACGGAGGGCATTGCGCGGGCCACGGACTGGCTGCTCGGCGTGCAGCATCCGGATGGCTACTGGTGCGGCGAGCTGGAGGCCGATTCGATGCTGGAGTCGGACTACATCTTCATGCACACGATGCTGGGCACGGGCGATCGCGGCAAGATGGAGCGCGCGGTCAACGAGATTCTGCGCCACCAGAACGAAGACGGCGGATGGAGCCAGTATCCCGGCGGGCCAGCGTTCGTGGACTACGGCGTGAAGGCGTATCTGGCGCTGAAGCTGATGGGCTGGTCCAAGGACCACCCCGTGATGGTCCGGGCGCGCGAGAGCGTGCTGGCCCACGGCGGCGTGGTGAAGTGCAATACGTTTACCAAGATCTATCTGTGCACGCTGGGGCAGTACGACTACAACGCGATGCCCGCGATTCCGCCGGAGATCATCCTGTTTCCCAAATGGTTTTACTTCAACATCTATGAGATTTCGTCGTGGTCGCGCAGCATGTTGGTGCCAATGTCGATCATGTACGCGAAGAAGCCCTTCAAGAAGCTGACGGCGGAGCAGAGCATCGACGAGCTGTTTGTGGGCGGACGCAAGAAGGCGAATCTCCACCTGAGGTGGGACCGGAAGAAGATTGTCAGCTGGCGGAACTTCTTTATCTTTCTCGACCGCATCACGCATCTGGCCGAACGCGTCCACATACGCCCGGTGCGGCACTGGGCGCTGAAGCGCGCCGAGAAGTGGATGATGGAGCGCTTCGAGAAATCCGACGGGCTGGGCGCGATCTATCCGGCCATGCTGAACTCGATCATCGCGCTGCGATGCCTGGGATACTCGGACGACGACCCGCAGTTTATCCGCGCCATGGACGAGTTCGAGAAGCTGGGGATCGACTGCCCCGAGGGCGAACCGAATTACCCGACGCCGACCTTCCGCATGCAGCCCTGCAAACCTCCAGTGTGGGACACTGCGCAGGCGATCTGCGCGCTGGGCGAGGCCGGCGTGGCGAAGAAGGACCCGCGAATGCTGAAGGCCGTCGACTGGCTGCTGACCAAAGAGGTTCGGCAGAAGGGCGACTGGGCCGTGAAGGTGGCGAACGTCGAGCCCGGCGGATGGTGCTTCGAGTTCAACAACGAGTTTTATCCCGACGTGGACGATACGGCGCAGGTTCTGATGGCGCTGAAAAATGTGGAGAATCCTCAGGACCGCTACCAGCATGAGGTGTGCGAGCGCGCACTGAACTGGCTGATGGCCATGCAGTGCAAGGGCGGAGGCTGGGCCAGCTTCGACAAAGACAATACCAAGATGATCTTCCAGTACATCCCCTTNNAAGATGATCTTCCAGTACATTCCCTTTGCGGACCACAACGCGATGCTGGACCCGCCGACGGTGGACATTACCGGACGCATTCTGGAGATGCTGGCAAGCTATGGCTACACGCGGCGCGACAAGCGAGTGGAGCGGGCGATCCAGTTCGTGCTGAAGCAACAGGATCCCGACGGAAGCTGGTTCGGGCGCTGGGGCGTCAATTATCTGTACGGGACGTTTCTGGTGCTGCGCGGACTGGAGGCGATGGGCATATGGAGCCACGAGCCTCAGATTCAACAGGCGACGGAGTGGGTCCGCATGGTGCAGAACGCAGACGGCGGCTGGGGCGAGACTTGTGGGACGTATGACGATCCCAACACGCGCGGCGAGGGACCAAGCACGGCATCGCAGACGGCGTGGGCGGTGCTGGCACTCCTGGCCGGCGGCGACACACGCTCGGACTCGGTGGCCAAGGGCGTGCGTTGGCTGATTGCCCATCAACATGAGGATGGTTCGTGGGATGAACTGGCCGAGGGACGCAATGGGGAGAGCCACTACACGGGGACGGGATTCCCACGGGTCTTCTACCTGGGATACCACCTGTACAAACAATACTTTCCGCTGCTGGCGCTGACGACCTACAAGCGCGTGATGGAGCGGGAGGTTGGTGCAGCGTAGGGGCGAGCAATCAGTGGTGAGCGGTAAGTGGCGGGGCTGCGCTGCTGGAATTTAAAAGGAGAACTCTGAATGGCAGTGCCGATCTCACAAGCGTGGACCGTCGCAACGTATGTGCTGAAGCAGAAGCTCAAGGGACGCAAGCGGTACCCTCTGGTGCTGATGCTGGAGCCACTGTTTCGCTGCAATCTGGCGTGCGCCGGATGCGGCAAGATCCAGTATCCCGCGCATATCCTGAAGACCGACCTGACGCCGGAGGAGTGCTTCCGCGCAGTGGAGGAGTGCGGGACGCCGATGGTGTCCATTCCCGGCGGCGAGCCGCTGCTGCACCCGCGGATGCCGGAGATTGTGGCCGGGCTGGTGGCGCGCAAGAAGTACGTCTACATGTGTACCAATGCGCTGCTGCTTAAGCAGAAGCTGCACCTGTTCAAGCCGAGCAAGTACCTCTCGTTCTCGGTGCATGTGGATGGTCAGCGCGAGCACCACGACCTCTCCGTGTGCCGCGAAGGTGGATACGACATTGCGATGGAGGGCGTGCGGGCCGCTGTGGCAGCGGGTTTCCGCGTGACGACGAATACGACGCTGTTCGATGGGGCCGATCCCAACAGCGTGCGCGCGCACTTCGACGAGATGATGGCGGCGGGTGTGGAGAGCATGATGGTATCGCCGGGCTATACCTACGAAAAGGCGCCGGACCAGAACCATTTTCTAGGGAAGGCGCGGTCGCGCAGGCTGTTTCGCGCGATCCTTTCCAATCGAAAAAAGACGTGGCAATTTAATACTCATCCACTATTTTCGGAATATTTAATGGGGAAGCAGAACTTCGAGTGCACGCCATGGGGAATGCCAACTTACTCGATCTTCGGCTGGCAGAAGCCTTGCTACTTACTGCAAGATGGCTACGCGGACAGCTTCCAGGAGTTGCTGGACTCGGTGGAGTGGGAGAACTACGGCGCGAAGAGCGGGAACCCGAAGTGCGCCAACTGCATGGTCCATTCGGGACACGAGGCTTCGGCCGTGGACTATAACTTCAGTTCGCTGAAGGGATTCTGGGAGACGGCGAAGAGATACATCTTCCCATCGCTCTACGAGGATGCAGAGGCGCAGAAGCTGCTGAATGAGTGGCCGAAGACACAGCGTGGGCCACTGGTGCAGATTGCGGCCCCGGTTGTGGATGCGAAGGAAGAAGCGGCGGAGTTGCTGGGGGTTTCGCGTGAGTAGTTTGACCGAAGAGGCGGCGAAGTTGGCGCAGGTTAGCGCGGACGAGAGCGAGATTGCAGCGGGGCGCGAGCGCGAGCAGCTTGAGGGCTGGGTGCCTGAGTTGGTCGATGAAGCGGAGTTGCGCGAGGCTCTGGAGAAGGCGTTTGACTACCGCGGCGACATTACGGTGACGCGCAAGGACGGCAGCCAGGTGCAGGGCTATCTATTCGACCGGCGCACGGGAACTACGCTGGCGAATTCTTTTGCGCGAATTATTCCTACGAATGAAAAAACCAAGTTGAATATTGCTTACTCGGAGATTGCCGCGCTGGCGTTTACCGGGCGCGATAATGCCGCGGGCAAGACCTTCGAGGCCTGGGTGAAGAAGTACTGGGAAAAGAAGGCGGCGGGCGAGCGGAATATTCAGATCGAACCGGAAAAGCTGGACTAGGAGTTGGTTCGAGCGATCGCAGCTTTCCCTCGGCGGCTAAAGCCGTGTCGCAATTGCGATACAACCGGCGGGACTAAAGTCCCGCGCGTTCAAACGCGACTTACTCAGAGATTCGCTAAGATAGACTGCATCGACATGAAGGTATTTCTTACTGGGGCTACGGGGTTTGTTGGGAGTCATGTGGCGCGGGCCTATGCGGCGGCGGGGGCGGAGCTGCGGCTGCTGATGCGCAAGACGAGCAAGCTGGCGGCGATTGAGGGGCTGGCGGCGGAGGTTGTGGTAGGCGATTTGCGTGAGCCCGATGGGTTGCGCACGGCACTGCGTGGATGCGATGCGCTGGTGCATGTTGCGGCGGACTACCGGCTGTGGGTGCGCGATCCCAAGGAGATGTACGAGGCGAATGTGGATGGGACGCGCGAGTTGCTGCGGCTGGCGCGCGAAGAGGGCGTGGGCAAGGTGGTGTACACGTCGAGCGTGGCTACGATGGGATTCAAGGCTGACGGTAGCATTGTGGATGAGGCTACGCCGGTCTCGCTGGACGAGATGATCGGGCCGTACAAGCGGTCGAAGTTCATGGCCGAGAAGGAGGCGATCCAGGCTGCGCGCTCGGGACAGCATGTGATGATCCTGAACCCGACGACGCCGATTGGAGCTGGGGATGCCAAGCCGACGCCGACCGGGCGGATCGTTGTCGACTTTTTGAACCGCAGGTTTCCGGCGTATGTGGATACGGGGCTGAACCTGGTGGATGTCGTGGAGGTGGCGCGGATGCATGTGGTTGCGCTGGAGCGCGGGACTCCTGGCGAACGATACATCCTGGGCGGGGAGAACCTGACACTGAAGCAGATTCTGGACCGCATGTCGGCGATTACGGGGCTGCCTTCGCCAACGATGAAGGTGCCGCATGCGGTGGCGCTGGCGTTCGCGTTCTTCGACGAGACGATCACGGGAAGGCTGCTGGGCAAGGAGCCGCGCGCCACGGTTGAAGAGGTGCGGCTGGCTCGCAAGCAGATGTTTGCGTCGTCGGCGAAGGCGGAGCGCGAGTTGGGATTTCGCGTGTTGCCGGTGTATCAGGCGATGCGCGCGGCGATCGAGTGGTTCCTGGCGAATGGGTATGCTCCGCCGCTGGCGGGGGCTGGCGCGAAGGTGGGGGCGTGAGCAGGATTGCGATCATCGCGGCGATGCAGGGTGAGTTGAAGCCGCTGGTGAAGGGCTGGAAGCGCGTGCCGACAGGGCAGCGATTTGTTGCCAAGTGGACGCAGGATTCTGGTTGCGACAGATGGATTGCAGTATGCGCCGGGATGGGCGCCGAGGCTGCAACGCGAGCCTTTGCGCAGGCAGAGACGGATGGCCCGGTGGATATGGTGCTGTCGATTGGCTGGGCTGGCGCGTTGCGAGAAGACGGACATCCGGGCGAGTTTCACATTCCGAATATTGTGGTGAATGCGCAGACCGGGGAGAGGTTTACGCTGGCCGAGCGCGAGAACCCGGTTGTGCTGGTGACGACGGCGCAGGTGGCGAATGAGGCGGAAAAGCGGCGGTTGGCGGAGACCTACGGAGGTATGCTGGTGGATATGGAATCCGCGACGATTGCGCGGCTGGCGCAGATGCGCGGTATTCCGGTTTGCTGCATGAAGATCGTTACGGATGACGTGACAGCGAGGCTGCCCAATCTGAATCCGTTTATCAATGCGATGGGACAGATGGAGATGGCGAGATTTATAGGGCACGTGCTTCTGCGTCCCGGCTATTGGCCTGCGTTAATGCGGATGGGCAGGGCAAGTTCGAGCGGGGCGAATTACTTATCCTCTGTAGTCCTTCACTTTCTCATTCATGACAAGCAACGCAATGTGTATGAAATTAATCGGACAGGGGCTATTCCAGATTGATGAGCGAAGCTAATAACAGAATTCCGGCGACGATGCGGGCCGCGGTGTATCGCGAGGTGAACGATGTGCGGGTGGAGACGGTGCCTGTTCCGCTGGATGCGGATGGGACGATTTCGGCGGGCGAGGTGTTGGTGCGCATCGACACCTGCGGGATCTGCGGGACGGACCTGAAGAAGATCCACTCGGGATCGCACTCGGCGCCGCGCATCTTCGGTCACGAGATGGCGGGGACGATTGTGATGGTTGGCGCTGGCGTGACACACTTCGTACTCGGCGACCGCGTGATGGCTTATCACCACATTCCCTGCGGTGAGTGTTATTACTGTCGCAAGCAGACCTTTGCGCAGTGCGAAACGTACAAGAAGGTGGGTTGCACGGCGGGATTTGCGGCGGCGGGCGGTGGGTTTGCAGAGTACATTCGCGTTGCGGAGTGGATCGTCGGCAAGGCGGGGAAGACGGCGGGGATGATCCGGATTCCCGACGACATTCCGTTTGAGCAGGCTTCGTTTATCGAGCCGACGAATACGTGCTACAAGGCGGTGAGGCTGCTGGGATTGCAGGCGGATGAGACGGTGCTGGTGATTGGACAGGGGCCGATTGGGATTCTGCTGGCGGCGCTGGCGCGGCGGACGGGTGCGACGCTGCTGACCAGCGATTTTTATGCGGAGCGGCACGCGATTGCGGCGAAGTTCGGACTGCACCAGCCACTGGACGCGCGCGGCGATGTGGTGGCTGCGGCGAAGGCTGCAACGGAGGGGCGGGGCGTGGACGTAGCGATGGTAGCGGTGGGCGCGGACGCGCTGATCCGCACGGCGATGGCGGCGGTGCGGCCGGGCGGACGGGTGATGCTGTTTGCGTCGACACAGCACGGCGAGACGCCGTTCGACCCGGCGGCGGTGTGCATGGACGAGAAGACGCTGATGGGGTCGTACTCGTCGTCGGTGACGATCAACGACGAGGTTGCGCGGCTGGTGTTCGAGGGGTATCGCGACGGCAGCTTCGACCTGACGCGGCTGATCTCGCATCGGTTCGCGCTGGAGGACGCGGCGGCGGCGATCGATCTGGCGTCGCACCCGCAGGCCGGGTCGATGAAGATTGTGATCAAGCCGTAGCGGTGACGCGCCGAATTAGGCGGTATCGACATTTAAACCGGGCGAAAAAGACGGAATTCTCGGTTGAAAATGGTCCAAAGTTCGTGGCTCGATCGGCTGTATCGGGGTTCTTCGACTCCGTCTCCCGCGATACGGCTGCGGGAGGCTCCGCTCAGGATGACACCCTCTGAGGATTCGTTAACAACTTACGCAACTCTATACGTCGATACTGCGTAGAAGTGCTCCAGGTCAGCGGTTCGGTTCGCTTCGCGCTGCGCTGCGTGCAGGTTGGCTTATACTTATGCCGAGCGGATTTTTTGTTAGCGCGTAGACCGGAACCCGTGGAACAGGCTTTCACAGAGCGGAAGACCGCGAAGTGCGGTAGACCACGACTCGCCAAGACCACTACCGCGTCCATCAGCATAGCGCCAAAGTTAGAGGAGTGAAGGACCCATGCTGGATGCAAAGCGGCTATTTCCTGCCGAAGCCACCGCCCGCGCCGTTGCCGTGAAGTTGTATGAGACGGTTCGCGACCTGCCGATCATCTCGCCGCACGGCCACACCGATCCGCGCTGGTTCGCCGAGAACAAGCCGTTTCCCAATCCGGCGGCGCTGTTCATTCAGCCCGACCACTACATCTTCCGGATGCTCTACTCGCAGGGAATCCCGCTGGAATCGCTGGGAATCCCGCAGGAGGACGGCAAGCAGAGCGCCGACCCACGCGAGGTGTGGCGCATCTTTGCCAGGAACTACACCCTGTTTCGCGGCACGCCGACGCGGCTTTGGATGGACTTCGCGCTGGAGAATGTCTTTGGCCTGACGGAGCGGCTGTCGGCGGCCAACGCGGATGAGTTCTATGAGGCGATTGAGAAGAAGCTGCAGACGCCGGAGTTCCTGCCGCGCGCTCTGTTCGAGCGGTTCAACATCGAGGTGCTGGCGACCACGGACGCCGCGGTCGATTCGCTGGAGTTCCACCGGGCGATCAAGGCCTCTGGCTGGAAGGGCCGCGTGGTGCCGACGTTCCGCCCCGATGCGGTGGTGGATGCGGAGTTCCTGGGCTTCCAGGAGAACCTGAAGAAGCTGGGCGAAGTTTCCGGCGAGGACGTGTCGAACTGGAAGGGCTATCTTGCGGCGCTGCGTTCGCGGCGGGCCTTCTTCAAGAAGAACGGGGCGAAGGCGACCGACCACGGACACTTGACCGCGCTGACCGCCGACCTGCCTTTGCAGGAAGCTGAGCGGCTCTACGAGCGCATCTTTACCGGGCACCTGCAGCCGGGCGATGTGGAGCTGTTCCAGGCGCAGATGCTGACGGAGATGGCCGGGATGAGCGTGGAGGACGGGCTGACGATGCAGCTTCATCCGGGGTCGATCCGCAACTACAACACGGCGGTGTACGAGAAGTTTGGGCGCGACAAGGGAGCGGACATTCCCTCGCCGACGGAGTATGTGCGCGCTCTGCGGCCGCTGCTGTCGAAGTACGGCAACGAGCCGAACTTCACGCTGATCCTGTTTACGCTGGACGAGACCGCGTTCTCGCGTGAGCTGGCCCCGATTGCGGGCCATTTCCCGTCGGTCAAGCTGGGCCCGCCGTGGTGGTTCCTCGACTCGCCGGAAGGCATGATGCGCTTCCGCGAGGCTGCGACCGAGAGCGCAGGCTTCTACAACACGGTTGGTTTCAACGATGACACGCGCGCATTTCTGTCGATCCCGGCGCGGCACGACGTGGCCCGCCGCGTGGACTGCGCGTTCCTGGCGCGGCTGGTTGCCGAACACCGCCTGGATGAGGCCGAGGCGTTCGAGGTAGTGAAGGACCTGGCTGTCAACCTGGTTCGCAAGGCATACAAGCTCTGAGGCCGGAGGCAGAAGCACCTATTGCCGGCGAGCAGATTGTGGAGTGCTGGACTTGACAAGGGCTTATGCATAATTATACATATTAAGTGCATGTTTATGCGCACGCTGGTTGCGCGAGCGCGCTTCCGGGCCACCACGGATGCGAAGTCAGCTTCGATTGCAACGGCATAGACGAGAACAGCGAGACGGGCCAGGATGAAACAACAACGCCATGCAGCGATTCGCGAAGCGATCAACCAGTCCCCGGTGCCGAGCCAGGACGAGTTGCGGCGCAGGATAGCGCGGCGCGGGTTTCATGTGACTCAGGCGACCTTGTCGCGGGACATCCACGAGCTGCGGCTTTCCAAGGGGCCGGCGGGCTATGCGCTGCCGGGCAATGGGACGGTCGAGGATGAGGACGCGCTGCCGGGGATTCGCGAGGTGCTGAGCAGCTTCGGAATTGAGGTCCGACAGGCGATGAACCAGTTGGTGCTGATAACGACGACCAGCGCGGCGCAGCCTGTGGCGGCCGGCATCGACTACGAGGACTGGCCGGAGGTGGTGGGCACCATCGCCGGCGACGACACGGTCTTTATTGTTTGCCCGGACGAGCGGCAGGCGCGCACGTTGAAGGTGCGCATTGAAGGATATATCGGCTGAATTCGTTGGAGTATTGCTGGGTTGAAAGACAAATACGGAGATTCTGGCTGCGCCAGAATGACGCTTCAAAGGACTGGCTCGAAGGATTGGTTGATATGCAGGCTGTGAAGACGGAACTCGAAGGGGCGTCGCAGATGCACAGCAAGACAACGGTGCGCACGGCCGTGGCCGGTGTTGGCGGATACGCGGGCGGGGAGCTGGCGCGGTTGTTGCTGGCGCATCCGCGGCTGGGGGAGACGAAGCCGCTGTTTCTGGGGCGCGTGGCAGATAACGCTGCGAGCGGGAGCGTTCCGCTGGAGCAGATTCATCCGCAGTTGGCGCTGGGCGAGGGGAAGCGGCAGCCGGAGATTCGCGCTTTCAGTTGGGAGCTGATTCGCGAGGCGGGCACGGAGATTGTGTTTATGGCGCTGCCGCATGAGAACTCGCGTGAGTGGGCCCCGGAGTGGCTGGAGCATGGGGTGCGTGTGATCGACCTGAGCGGCGCGTGGCGGCTGGACGATGCTGCGAACCGCGCGGTGTACAAGCTGCACGATAAGGACGCGGCGCTGGCCGAGAAGCTACAGGCGGAGGCTGTCTTTGGTGCTCCGGAGCTGCATCGTGAGGCGATTGCCGAGGCTCGGCTGGTGGCGAACCCTGGATGTTATGCGACGTCGATTATTCTTGCGCTGGCTCCGCTGGTGCGCGCGGGGCTGGTGGATGCGGACCACGGGATCGTGTGCGACGCGAAGAGTGGTGTGAGCGGCGCGGGCAAGGCTGCCACGGCGAAGACGCACTTCATGTATACGGCGGACAATCTATCGGCGTACGCGATCTTCGGGCATCGCCACACGGGCGAGATGCTGGAGCAGCTTGGACTGACGGCGGAGCAGCTTCAGTTCACGCCGCACCTGCTGCCGATTCCGCGCGGGATTCTTTCGACGATCTATGTGCGGCTGGCCCAGCGTATGGAGCCGGAGCAGATTGAGGCTTGCCTGCGCGCGTTCTACGCGGCGAGCCCGATGGTGCGCGTTCATGCGACGCCGGAGTTGCCGCAGATCCAGCATGTAGTGCGGACGAATTACATCGACCTGGGATTCGAACTGAACAAAGACGGCAAGCGGTTGGTGATCGTCTCTTGCCTGGACAACCTGCTGAAGGGCGCGGCGGGCCAGGCGGTGCAGAATATGAATGTGATGTGCGGATGGGATGAATCGGAGGGCCTGCTGTGAAATACGTGGTCAAGCTGGGCGGCGCCTCCATCGAGAACAAGGAATTGCTGCACGCATGCGGCAAAGCGATCTTCGAGCTGGTGCGCGACGGCAACCAGGTGGCATTGGTGCACGGCGGCGGAAAGCAACTGACGCGCGTGTTGGAGCAGATGGGCAAGAAGAGCGAGTTCGTCAGCGGGTTGCGCGTGACCGATGCGGAGACGCGCGACGCCGCGCTGATGGTTCTGGCGGGGCGCGTGAACAAATCGCTGGTGGCCGCGCTGCGCACACATGGGCAATCGGCGATGGGATTGGCGGGCGGGGATGGAAATGTTTTTCGCGCGCGCAAGAAGAAGACTGTGCCGGACCTAGGATTTGTGGGCGAGATCGCGGCGACCGATCCGCTGTGGCTGGAGGCGATCTGGAAGATGGATGCAGTTCCGGTGATCTCTTCGATTGCGCTGGGGTTTGACGGCGAGTACTACAACATCAACGCAGACGAGATGGCCGCGGCGTGCGCGATCTGCACCAAGGCCGACGCGCTGGTGTTTCTGACGGACGTTCCCGGCGTGAAGGGAGCGGACGGCGAGGTGATGCGCTGGCTCTCGCTGAAGGATGTGCCTGAGTTGGAACGGCAGGGGGTTGTGACCGGCGGAATGCTGCCCAAGCTGAACGCATGCCGCGACGCGCTGACCCATGGCGTGAAGCGGGTGCGGATTCTGCCCGCGGAGGCGGCGCATCTACTACCGGACCTGTGCTCGACCAAGGTCAACGACGGAACGGAGGTCATGGTCGCATGAGTGATCCAATGAAGGATGGTTCGATGAAGCTGGCATCGATTCAGGCTGCGGAGCAGAAGCTGATGTTGAATACATATCAGCGCACCCCGGTGTTGTTTGTGGACGGCAGTGGCGTGACTCTGCGCGACGAGCAGGGGGACGACTACCTCGATCTGCTGAGCGGCATTGGCGTCTCTGCGCTGGGCTATGCGCATCCCGCGGTGGAGGCGGCGATTGCGACGCAGAGCAAGAAGCTGCTGCATACGTCGAACTTGTTCTATCACGAGCACACTGCGGAGCTGGCGCTGCGGCTGACCGAGATCAGCGGACTGGACCGGGTGTTCTTCTGCAACTCCGGCACGGAGGCTTGGGAGGCTGCGCTGAAGCTGGCGCGGGCCCATGCGGGGCTGTTGCGCGCGGAGGGCAAGAGGGTAGGGACGCGCTTTCTGGCTGTGGAACAGAGCTTCCACGGACGGACGATGGGCGCGCTGGCGACCACGCACAAGGAGAAGTACCGCGCGCCGTTTGAGCCGCTGATGGGGGGCGTGGAGTTCGTGCGTTTCGACGATGTGGCGGACCTGCGCGCGAAGTTCCACGATGCGCAGGCCGAACCGGTTTGCGGAATCTGCATCGAGGCGGTGCAGGGCGAGGGCGGAGTGCGTCCAGTGAGCCGGGAGTTTTTTCAGGTGGCGCGCGAGTTGTGCAATTCGACCGGAGCGCTATTGCTGGCCGACGAGATCCAGTCCGGGCTGGGGCGCACGGGCGAGTGGTTCGCGTACCAGCACTACGGGATATTGCCGGACATTACGACGCTGGCCAAGCCAATCGCAAATGGCCTGCCGATGGGCGCGATGCTGTGCACGGATGAGGCTGCGCGCGCCTTTGCGCCGGGGATGCATGGGACGACGTTCGGCGGCGGGCCGCTGGTGTGCGCGGTTGCCATTGCCGTGATCGACACCATGAAGCAGACCAACCTGCTGGCACACGTTCGCGACGTGGGCGGATACTTCAAACAGCAGCTTGAGGGACTTGGACTGCGGCACGATTGCATTACTGCTGTGCGCGGCATGGGGCTGATGCTGGGCATCGAGCTGGACTCGGAGGAGCTGGCGAAGAATGCGGCCTCGGAGATGATGAAGCAACACATTATTGTGAATCGCACCAGCGAGACGGTGCTGCGATTTCTGCCACCGTACATCCTTGAGCGCGCGCACGTCGACCGGGCCATCGCGGCGCTCGATGGAATCCTTACCACGCTTACTTTGAACAGTGCAACACTGGCCGGCCGAGTGCCGGCAGGAGAAGATTCCCATGGGTAGCAAAACCGTAACGATGAACCCGAAGCCGGACGCCAACGCGGAGGCGGCGCATTCCGCCAAGCAGCTCGGCATCCAGTCCGACAGCGCATTTTCCGAGGCGTCCAAGCGTCTATGCGGGCGCGACCTGTGCTCCGTCTCCGACCTGTCGGTCGATGAGATGGCGGCGATCATGGAGCTGTCGCACGCGGTGAAGAGCAATCCCGAGGACTTTCGCCACTCGCTGGACGGGCGGCAGATGGTGCTGTTCTTCGAGAAGGCGTCGCTGCGCACGCGGCTGACCTTCGAAGCCGCGATCAACACGCTGGGCGGCAACGCGGTCTTCGTCGACCAGACGCAGTCGCCGCTGGGCGAGCGCGAGTCGCTGCCCGACATGGCGCACAACATCGAGCGCTGGATGAGCGTGATCGTGCTGCGCACCTACGCGCACGAGACGATCACGGAGATGGCTGGGTGTTCGCGCATCCCGGTGATCAATGCGCTCTCCGACTTCGAGCACCCGTGCCAGGCGATTGCGGACTTCTTCACGCTGGAGGAGCGCTTCGGCTCGGCGGAGGGACTGCACTTCACCTACGTGGGCGATGGCAACAATGTGTGCCATTCGCTGATGCTGACGGCGGCGCAACTGGGCGTGCATTGCACGGTTGCCAGTCCCAAGGGGTTCGCGCCCAAGCTGGAGATCATCCACAAGGCGATCGAGATCAGCGAGCAGACCGGAGGCAGCATCACGCTGATGCAGGACCCGGTGAAGGCGGTGACCGGCGCGGACGCGGTGTACACGGACGTATGCACAAGCATGGGATTCGAGCACGAGGCGACCCGGAGGGCGCCGATCTTCAAGCCTTACCAGGTGAACGAGGCGCTGATGGCACACGCGCGGCAGGACGCGGTGTTTATGCACTGCCTGCCGGCGCACCGCAACGCCGAGGTGACGGACGCGGTGCTGGATGGGCCGCAGTCGATTGTCTTCGACCAGGCGGAGAACCGGATGCACGCGCAGAAGGCGATTCTGCTGATGCTGCTTGGCGGCGCGAAGCGGATTTCAAGCGCGCGCGATCGCGGGCTGCAGGCACGCAAACGCGGCTAACCATTCTAGAGCGAAGAGATTGAGGTCTACACTGCCATGTCAGTAATTCTCGAAACGCTGCCTATAGGCCAGAAGGTGGGCATCGCCTTCTCCGGCGGGCTGGATACTAGCGCCGCGCTGCATTGGATGAAGCAGAAGGGCGCGCTGCCGTACGCGTATACCGCGAACCTCGGTCAGCCGGATGAGGCGGACTATGACGAGATTCCGCGCAAGGCGCTGGAGTACGGCGCGGAAAAGGCGCGCCTGATCGACTGTCGCGGCCCGCTCGTGCGCGAAGGCATCGCCGCTCTGCAGTCCGGCGCCTTCCACATCACCACCGCCGGCAGCACCTACTTCAATACGACGCCCATTGGCCGCGCGGTCACCGGCACCATGCTGGTGACGGCGATGAAGGAAGACGACGTCAACATCTGGGGCGACGGCTCGACCTACAAGGGCAATGACATCGAGCGCTTCTACCGCTACGGCCTGCTGGTGAACCCGGAGCTGAAGATCTACAAGCCGTGGCTCGACGCGACCTTTATCGACGAGCTGGGCGGACGGGCCGAGATGTCGGCCTACATGCAGAAGGCTGGCTTTGGATACAAGATGTCGGCTGAAAAAGCCTATTCGACCGACTCCAACATTCTGGGCGCGACCCACGAGGCGAAAGACCTGGAACTGCTGACAAGCAGCATGAAGATCGTCGTGCCGATTATGGGCGCGGCCTTCTGGCGCGACGACGTTGCGATCCAGCGCGAAGAGGTTGTCGTGCGCTTCGAGGAGGGCTTTCCGGTCGCGCTCAATGGCAAGCAGTTTCCCGACCCGGTGGAGTTGATGCTCGAGGTGAATCGGATCGGCGGACGCCACGGGCTGGGCATGAGCGACCAGATCGAGAACCGCATCATCGAGGCCAAGAGCCGCGGCATCTACGAGTCGCCCGGCCTCGCGCTGCTCTACATCGCATACGAACGGCTGATCACCGGCATTCACAATGAGGACACCATCGAGCAGTACCGCGAGAACGGTCGCAAGCTGGGCCGCCTGCTGTATCAAGGCCGCTGGTTCGATTCACAGGCCATCATGCTGCGCGAAGCCGCACAGCGCTGGGTCGCCCGGCCCATCACCGGCGAGGTTACGCTGGAGCTGCGCCGCGGCAACGACTACTCGATCCTGAACACCGACTCGCCCAATCTGACGTTCAAGCCGGAGCGGCTGAGCATGGAGAAGACCGAGTCCGCGTTCAGCCCGCGCGACCGCATCGGGCAGCTCACGATGCGCAATCTGGACATTACCGACTCTCGCGCCAAGCTGATGACCTACGCACAGAGCGGTCTCATCACGCTGAGCAAAGGCTCTGAGATGCCGCAACTTAACAGCGGCAAGAAGCCAAAGGAGTAGCAATTTGTTATCCTTTTCTGTTTGTCATCCCCGAAGGGGATCTGCTTTTGTCTTTTGCTATCTGAGATAGATCTGGGCTCTAGCCCCTGAGGTAGTTTTCAATGCCAAGACTTAGCGTCGATGTGATTCAGCAATTACTAGACGAGATGGAACGCTTGGTCGTGACCTATCCCGAGAAGGTGGAGCGAACGGGAAAGACACTCGACGAACTGATCGCCGGCACCGCGTTCTTTCCTGGGGGAACGGGGCTTTGGAGGGGAAGAATACCTGAAGGCCCCTTACCCATGTATTTTCCAGAAAAGCCCGTAATGTTTATTGCGCATAACTTTGGGAATTTGGCATCCCTTAAGGAAGCAATTCGAGATAAGGGAGAAGCTCATTCATCCTTTGCGAATCTCTGGACCAACCTCCTCGGGTTTCTCGAACATGCGGGTCCACTAGATCCATCCGAAGGCTTTTTCACTAATGCACTCATGGGACTGAAGCCTGACAATAGAAGCGGAAAGATGCCATCATGCACAGGCTATAAGGAACAGTGCCAGCATTTTCTCTCAAGACAGGTCCAGATAGTCGATCCAATAGCCGTAGTCACTCTTGGAGGGGAAGCATCGATTCTATGGCGGCGTGCGAAGCGTTTATATCCGTTTCTGTGTACGCTGCCTTCCATTCAAATCATGCACCCGTCGGCCAGATATAAGGATCAAAAGCCGACCACGGAATTATGGAAGCGGGAGCAAGGGGCGAAGATCTTAGCACTTCTTCGATAAGTTTTTTCGTATCACTGAAACGAGACAAATGAACGGAAATCAACAATCCGCAAAGATGTGGGCTGGCCGCTTTCGCGAGCCTTTGAATGCGACGTTTGAGCAGTGGCAGCGGTCGTTTCCGTTTGACGTGCGGCTGCTGGCGCAGGAGGTGGCTGCGTCGAAGGCTCATGCCAAGGCGATTGCCGCGGCTGGAATCTTGACCGAAGCCGAATTGGCTACGATGGTCGGCGGGCTGGACGAGGTTCTCGCGTTGAGTGGGACGGACTGGCACGCGACGGTTGCGTCTGCTCCAGAGGCCGAGGACATCCACCACTTCGTCGAGATGCAGTTGACCAAGGCGATTGGGACGCTGGCGCTGAAGCTGCACACCGGGCGCAGCCGCAATGAGCAGATTGCTACTGACATGCGGCTGTTTGTGCGCGATGCGATTGACGTGACGGCGAAGGGATTGCGGGCGTGGGCGCTGGCGTTGGTCGAGCTTGCGGAGCAGGCAGGCGATGCGGTGATGCCTTCGTACACGCATCTACAGCGGGCGGAGCCGGTGTTGGTGGCGCACTGGTTGCTGGCGTATGTTGCGATGATTGAGCGGGACATCGCGCGGCTGGCGGACTCGCGTCGGCGGATGAACTTTTGTCCTCTGGGATCGGGCGCGGTGGCGGGCGCGACGCTTGCTCTGGATCGCGCAATCGCGGCGCGGGAGCTGGGCTTCGACGGGCCTACGCCGAACAGCATGGACGCGACCAGCGACCGCGACTTTATGCTGGAGTTTACGCAGTGTCTGGCTACGATGGGAGTCCACATCTCGCGGTTTGCCGAGGAGCTGACGATTTATTCCACGGCGGAGTTTGGATTTCTCGATCTGCCGGAGGCGTTTTCGACGGGGTCGAGCGCGATGCCGCAGAAGAAGAATCCCGACTTCACCGAGCTGCTGCGCGGCAAATCTGCGCGGCTGGTCGGCGCGGCGACGACGCTGGCTGTGCTGATGAAGGGTCTGCCGCTGGCGTACAACAAGGACCTACAGGAGGGCCAAGAGCCGGTCTTCGATGCAGCGGATACGGCAGCCGGGACTCTGTCGATCTTGCCTGCGTTTACGCGGTCGTTGAAATTCAACTTCGTGCGCATGAAGACCGCCGCGACCACCGGCTATCTGAATGCGATGGCGGCGGCGACTTATCTGTCGAACAATGGCGTTCCGTTCCGCAAGGCGCACGAGATCGTCGGCAATGCGGTGCGGCTTGGGCTGGAGAGCGGGCGCGAGCTGGATGCGCTCTCGCTGGCCGAGTTGCAGGGGCTGAGTGAGGCGTTTGGCGAGGACTTCTATGCGGCGATTACGCTGGAGGCTACGCTGGATTGCCACGATGTGATTGGCGGGACGGCGCGTGTGCGGGTTCGTACTGCGCTGGCTGAGGCTCGCGGACGGCTGGCTGAATCTGCGGTGACTTCGTGAGTGCATCTCTTCGCGGTCCTTTCGACAAAATACAGGGGTCCTTCACTGCGTTCAGGATGACGGCGAAAAACAACCAGCGGCAGGCAGTAAAGTTCAGACGAATTGCTGTAAGTCTGCGAAAATGAATGCAGGAGATTTCATCGACTTGTCCAGTTCGTCCTTGATGGCCGCCAGTGAATCCACCGCATCGACACGCGCCCGCGTCGGTGGCGCGATGGTGCGTCAGGCGAAGTTGCAGGACGCGGTCAACATCTTCGAGCTGGTCAACTCCCTCTCGGGCGACGGCACGCTGCTGCGCCGCAGCTATGCCGATATCTGCGAGAACGTGCGCGACTTCGCGGTGGCCGAGTCGGAGAGCGGAATTTTTCTGGGCTGCGGCGCGCTGCATCTGTATGGGCCGCACCTGGCCGAGGTGCGGTCGATTGTGGTGAAACCGGAGGCCAAGGGACAGGGCGCGGGCGGGAGGATTCTGCTCGCGCTGCTGAAGGAGGCCGAGGACCAGGGCGTGCTGTCGGTGTGCATGTTCACGCGGATTCCGGATTTCTTCTTCCACTTCGGCTTCCGAATCGCCGACCGGACTACGCTGCCGGACAAGATCTACAAGGACTGCCAGGCCTGTCCGCGGCTGTATGCGTGCGACGAGGTGGCGATGGTGCGCGGCCCACTGCCGCGGATCGCGGTGCTGGGGCCGACGCGGATCGCGCAGCCGGAGCTGGTGAAGCTACAGGTGGGCCACATTGCTCATCCTGTGGAGGAGCCGTCCACTGCGTCCGAGGCGGTTGGCGCTGGGGCGGGCGCGTCCGCTGGGGCGAAGGACCCGTCGTAGTAAGCTCGAACGTAGCGTGTCTACCGCACTGAACGAAATCTTTGAGCAGGAGTATCGCGAGCTGAGGCCACGCGCGCCGATGCCTGCGCTGGACATCCGCTTTCGCCGATTTACGTCGCTGAATACGACGATCCGGCTGCGCGAGGGACGGTTGCATGTACACCTCTCCGACCTGCTGGAGGCGGCGCCGGAGCCGGTACACCACGCCATCGCGCACATCCTGCTGGCCAAGCTCTACAAGAAGTTGCCGATTATGCGCGTCCACGCGGACCGCTATCGGCGATATATCACTTCGGAGGCGGTGGCGCGTCAGGCCGAGCGGATACGGCAGACGCGCGGGCGGAAGACGATCCTCACGACTGAGGGGCGTTGCTACGATCTGGACGAGGTCTTCGAGAGCCTGAACGCGCGCTTCTTTCACGGGCTGCTGGGACGGCCGCAACTGACCTGGAGCGCGCACCATGCGCGGCGGATGCTGGGGCACTACGATGCTGCGCACAACACAATCATGGTGAGCCGCGTCTTCGACCGGGCCGATACGCCTCGATGCGCCATCGAGTATCTGCTGTACCACGAGATGCTGCACCTGAAGCATCCGGTGAAGGTGAAGGCAGGACGGCGATGCGTTCACTCCAAGGCGTTTCAGGCTGAGGAGCGGCTGTTTCCCGAGCTGGACGCGGCGAAGGCTTATCTGAAACGGCTGTAGCTTGCGTGGCGACGGAAGAGCGGGTCAGACGGCGTGGGAGTGTTTAGAGCCGCCGGTGGCGTGGCATTGGGAGGGGTGGTCGCTGGCGATGGCGCCGTCGTGGAGGGTGACGATGCGGTGGGCGTACTCGGCGATGTCGGGCTCGTGGGTGACGACGATGACGGTGTTGCCCTGGGCGTGGAGGTGGTCGAAGAGAGCCATGATCTCATCGCCGGTCTTGGAGTCGAGGTTTCCGGTGGGCTCGTCGGCCAGGATGATGGAGGGGTGGTTGACGAGTGCGCGAGCGATGGCGACGCGCTGGCGCTGGCCACCGGAGAGCTCGTTGGGTTTGTGGGTCATGCGCGCGGCGAGGCCGACGGACTCGAGAACGGCGGTGGCGCGGGTGATGCGCTCGGCGGAGGGAGTGCCGTTGTAGATGAGGGGGAGTTCGACGTTGTGCAGGGCGGTGGCGCGGGAGAGGAGGTTGAAGGTCTGGAAGACGAAGCCGATCTCCTTGTTGCGGATGCGGGCCAGCTCGTCGTCGTTGAGGGAGCTGACGTCGTGTCCGTTGAGCCAGTAGCGGCCCTGGGTGGGCGAGTCGAGGCATCCGATGAGGTTCATCAGGGTGGACTTGCCGGAGCCGGAGGGGCCCATGATAGCGACGTACTCGTTGTGTCGGATGCGCAGGTTGATGCCGCAGAGGGCGTTGACCTGCTGCTCACCCATCTCGTAGGTCTTCCATAGATTGCTGGTGACGATGACCTCGCCGGTGGCGGGGCCTTCGGCGTCGAGGAGGGTGGGGTCAGGGGCGGTTTCAAGGGGCATCAGGCGCTCCGGGTGGTGCTGGTTCCAAGGATAGTTCCAATTCCGACTATGAGCTATGTTGTGCCTCAGGTAAAAGAACAAACTACAAATACAGAGATTCTGGCTACGCCAGAATGACGACTCTAAACGGTGTCATGAGCTGCTGTCGTCGGTGGTGGTGGGAGTGGAGTTGTCTCGCTTGACCAGGGTACCGCTCTTGAGGGCGCGCAGGACCTGATAGCGGCCGGTGACGATCTCGTCGCCCTGCTTGAGGCCGGAGAGGACTTCGATGTCTGTGGCGCCGGTGACACCGGTAGTGACAGGGACGAAGTTGGCGCGGAGCTTCCCCTTGATGGTGGCGAGGACGTAGACTCCCTGGGCGAGATTGGGTTTGACGGGCGCGCCGGAGGGGTCGGTGGAGGCGGTGGTGGAGGCGGGCTTGCCGGCGTGGCTGGCGAGGTCCTTCTCAACCGCGGCATCGCGCTGGACGAGGGCCTGGATGGGGAGGGTGAGGGCGTTGGGCTTGTCGGCGACGGTGATCTTGGCGGTGGTGGAGAGGCCTGGGCGGAGTTCGGCGAGGTCTTCTCCGGGGAGCTGGTCGAGGGTGACGACGACCTTGAAGTCCTTTGCCTCCTCGGTGCCGGTGGTGGACTGCGAGGTGGCGATTCCGGTGGTGCGCAGCAGCGCCTGGTCGCCGACTTCGGTGACGTGGCCCTTGAAGGTGCGGCCGGGGAGGGCGTCGACGGTGACGTCGGCGGACTGGCCGAGGCGAAGATTGACGATGTCGGTCTCGTCTACTTTAACTTCGGCGGTGATGACGGACATGTCGGCAAGGGTCATCAGGGTCGAGCCCCCGGAGTTCTGAATGCCGACGACGACGGTTTCGCCCTCGCGGACGGGGACATCGGTGACCAGGCCATCGAAGGGGGCGCGGCTGATGGTCTTGTCGAGGGCGTCGTAGTTGGCGCGCTGGCTGGCGACGGCCTGGTCGAGGTGGGCGCGCTGGCTGTCGGTCTGGGCCTTGGCCTGGGCGAGGGCGGCGACTCGCTGGTCGAGGGTGGCGGCGGAGACGTCGTAGGCTGCTTTTTTGGCGTCGAAATCCTGCTTGGCGATGAGCTGTGCGGTGTAGAGGGCCTGGGCACGGTCGAAGTCGAATTTTTTCTGTTCGAGGTCGGCGCGTGCCTCTGCGATGTTGGCCTGGGCGGTGTTTTCGGCGGCGATGTAGGAGGTGATGTCGGTGCGCGAGCTGGCGATGGTGGCCTGCTGGGCGTCGACGGTGGACTCGGGCTGGACGCTCTCGACGCGGGCCAGGATGTCTCCCTTATGGACGCGGTCTCCCTCCTTGACATAGAGGTGGGTGATGCGACCGAAGGAGGTGGCGCCGACAACGACGTAGGTCTTGGGCTTGATCTGGCCGGTTCCGCTGACGGTGGAGACGAGGTCCTGGCGGACGATCTTGCCGGTGGCGACCTTGATAATGCCGGTCTGGCTGTACAGTATGGTGCCGGCGGTGATGCCGGCAATGGCAAGGACGATGACGACGATAATGATGATCTTCTTGGTGCTCATGCGATTTTTCTATGCTCCTGACGGAGAGAGTGCGCTGGGAACAGATACGCGGGTGCGGGTGCGATGGTTCCGTTGAGTTCAGGATGAAACAAGCAACGTCGAAATACAGGGATACTGAAGCGTTCTAACGAGAGTGCGATGCAATCTTCAACGAAGGCCAACCCCAGGGGAGACCCGAGGCTAAAGCCTCGGGCTACCAGCCTTAGGCTACCAGCCTTGGCGTACCTAGAAGCGACGAAAGAACAAAGCCAGATTCGACGGCGGATTGATCGCGCTCTTTCAGTTGATGATAGCAGGGAAGAGGCGGGTGGTTGGCTTGATACCTGGAGGGGGGCGCACTACAATGGGAATGGGTTTCGGTCCCTGCGCTGTACGAAGGGGCTACGGGGCCAGACGCCACGGCGTGAGACGGAATCATGCAGGTGAAGATCCCGAAGCAGGAGTATTGCAGGCGATGAGAGTAACGGGTGGATTGGTACTGGGCGCGATGTTTATTTCCATGGGGGTTGTTTGGGGCAGCGCGCAGGCACAGCAGGCGACGCCGGCCGCGACGGCCCCCGACGGCGTGACGCAGGTGCCTGCGGTGGTGGAGAAGCCGAACCCGCTGAAGCGGCGGTTGACGGACAAGGAAAAGATTACGCAGCAGAAGGCGCTGAAAGAGGAGCTGAAGGGCGTCTACAAGACGTGGCTGGACCAGGATGTGCGGTGGATCATCACCGACACCGAGGCGCAGGCGTTCAAGCAACTGACGAACGACGAGGAGCGGGACCAGTTCATCGAGAACTTCTGGCAGCGGCGCAACCCCAGCCCCGACTCGCCGGAGAACGAATACCGCGACGAGATTTACGCGCGGATTGCATACGCGGACGAGCACTTCGCGGCGGGGAAGCCCGGTTGGCTGACGGACCGCGGACACATCTACATTGCGTATGGGCCACCCGACGACAAGGACCAGCACCCCAGCGCCGGCGCGTACGATCGGCCGATGGACGAGGGCGGCGGGAGCACGTCGACGTTCCCGTTCGAGGTGTGGCACTACCGGTATCTGGAGGGCATCGGGGACAACATCGACCTGGAGTTTGTGGACACGTGCATGTGCGGGGACTACCACTACACGATCGACCGCTCGGAGAAGGACGCTCTGTTGCACGTTCCCAACGCCGGGTTGACCATGGCGGAGGAGAACGGACAGTCCAAGAAGCAAGACCGGTTCTCGGGCGGCGGGCTGGAGCAGCTTGGCGGTGGTACTGGGATGGCGCAGCAGAGCCAGAGCAAGGAGTTCGACCGGCTGGATATGGCGGCCAAGATCATGGCACCGCCTCCGATCAAGTTCCAGGACATGGAGCAGTTCATGGCGAGCAGCAAGATCCTGACCGGGCCTCCGTTCCTGTTCGATGTGCGCACGGACTATGTGAAGGTGACCAATGACACGGTGATTGTTCCGATCACGGTCCAGGTGAAGGTCTCGGACGTCACATTCGAGACCAAGGACGGGGTGTCTGTGGGGAAGGTAGACATCGAGGGGCGCGTCTCCAACATGACGCACAAGGTCGTACCCGGGGGCTGGTTCGGGGACACGGTGGAGGTGAGCACGCCGAGCGAGTTGCTGGCGGCGACTCAGAAGGGGTACAGGCTGTACTGGAAGGCGCTGCCGCTGAAGCCGGGGCTGTACAAGATCGATATCGTGATCAAGGACGTCAATAACCCGGACCACGTTGGGCGATGGACGCGCAGCATCAACGTGCCGAAGTTCGACGACGACACGCTGGGGCACTCGTCGTTGATCCTGGCCGACCAGATGGAACGGGTACCGTCGAAGGAGATCGGGGGCGGGAACTTCGTGATCGGGAACACGCACATTCGGCCGCGCGTGGCGGTCAATGGGACTGTGGCGTCGCCGGTCAGCTTCAACCGCGCGCAGAACCTGAACTTCTGGATGCAGGTGTATAACCTCGGGATCGACGAGAAGAGCAAGCAGAACAATGCGACGATCCACTACGAGATCATGGACCTGGGGACGAACAAGCTGGTACTGAATACGCAAGAACTGGCCTCTGCGCTGAGCCCCAACGCGGACCAGTTGACGCTGGAGAAGAGCCTTCCGCTGGCCAGCTTGCAGCCGGGCCAGTATCAGGTGAAGATCAAGGTGAACGATGGAGTGACCAAGCAGGAGACCGAGGAGTCGGCGAAGTTTTCCGTGAACTGAGAACGGGACTGCATGGAGCGGGGCCGAAGCGCTGGAATCGAAGAGCGCTGGGCGGAAGAGATTGAGGACGGATGCGCGGTTAATACGGCGAGACGATTACGCGGATGGTTTGCGATGATCGGGAGCCTGCGCAAAGCGTCCCGACGGGCCAGTTTTTTCGGCCCGCTTTTAGGGGAAGGCCAACGACGCACAGGGGATGCCGACTGTGCAACGTTGCTGGATACGATACGGTCTTGCACTTGGCGCGCTGACGTTGTGGCTGACGCCGGGGATGATGGCTGCGGCTTCGGCTGCGACAGTCTCCGGGGTAGTGCGCGACACCGAGGGCGTGGCGCAGATGGGCGCGATGGTGGAGGCGATCTCCGCCGGTCCGGGCAGCGCGGGCACGGCATTTACGGACATGAGTGGGCGGTACCGGATCGCCAACCTGGAAGCGGGGCAGTATCGGTTGCGTGCGACGGCAGCGTTGTTTGTGCCCGCGACGCGGGGCAATCTGCGGCTGAGTGCGGGGATGCGGGCGACGGTGAACCTGACGCTGGGGATGTTGAGCGACCCGGTGGCGTGGCTTCCGGCCCAGCGGCGAAAGGCGGATGAGGCGGGCGACGACTGGACATGGACTCTGCGATCGGCGGCGAACCGGCCGATCCTGCGCATGATGGGCGATGGGAGCTTGGTGCTGGTTTCATCGGGCGCGAGAGAGGCCCGGCGCGGAGCGCCGATGGAGGCGCGCGCGGCCATGATGAGCGGCGACGGCGGGTTTGGCGGGGGCGGAGCGCACGCAGTGGTCGCGCTGGACCAGGCTGGGAACGACGGTTCGGACATGATGATGCGGGCCGACGTGGCGGCGGCCGATGGGCGCGCGCCGGCGACTGAGATCGATGCGGGATATGAACGGCGGGGGACGATGGGGGGTGGGTCGCGGCTGGTGGTGAGCTACGCGTCGCATCCGGAGATGATGAGCGCCGGCGGCGCAGGCGGTGAGACCATGGGCATGCAAACGATGCGCATGGCGAGCGCCGAGAAGATGCAGTTGGGCGACAGCGTGGACGTGGAGGCCGGAGGCACGGTCTACGCGATCCGAACCGCGGGAACCGCGTTGACGGCACAGCCTTTCCTGAACGTGACGGTGCATCCGGGCGAGGTGTGGGCGGTGCGCTACCGGCTGGCGACCTCGCGCGACGTGCAGGATTTCGACGGACTGGACTCGATCGCGGCGGAGCTTCCGGTAGCTGTCGCATGCGGCGCGCGGCTCTGCACGGAGAGCGGCACGCACCAGGAGATTGCGCTGAGCCGGAGGGCCGGAGGCGGGTTGCTACAGGCGGCGGTGTACCACGATGCGATCGCGCGGACATCTATTGCGGGAACAGGAGCGACGGGCGCGGCGGAGCTGGCTGGGAGCAATGGTGCGAGCGGAGTGGTGGTGGACACGGCGACGGGGAGCTTCCGCATGCTGGGCGCGGGAACGACGGCCAATGGGGTGAGCCTTACGCTGAGCGAGCCGCTGACCGTGGGCCTGTGGGCCGCGCTGGAGTTTGTGAGCGGCGAGGCACTGGAGACGGGGAGCGAGCCAGGGCCGGCGGGGCTGCAAGCGACATCGGCCGAGGCGGCGACGGTGGCCTTGAAGGGACGAGTGCTGCGCACTGGCACCAAGCTGCGCGCGGCGTACCGCTGGCAGCCGCGGCGCCTGGCGACGGCGGTGGGGCCGTACGATGCGTTCAGCGAGCAGGCGTATCTCAGCTTTGCTCTGCGCCAGGCGGTGCGTTGGGGAGACAGACTGCCACCGGGGCTGGAGGCCACCATCGACGTGAGCAACCTGCTGGCCGAAGGCTACGAGCCGTATCTTTCGGCGGATGGACGGACGCTGTTTCTGGCGCAGACTCCGCGGACGATCCAGGGCGGGTTGTCGTTTACGTTCTAGCGCCGGTATCGACATATAAATCGGGCGAAAAAGACGGAATTATCGATTGAAAATGTGTCGAGGATTGTGGCTCGACCGGTTGTATCGGGGTTCCTTCGGCAAGCTCAGGACAGGCTCTTCGACTCCGCCTCCCGCGATACAACTGCGGGAGGCTCCGCTCAGGATGACACCCTCTATGGATTCTTCAACAACTAGCTACGGGACGATGCCGGAGGCGGTGACGAAGCTGAGTTGGTGGATGGCGATCCAGGTCTGCTGGTAGGAGTTGAGGGCGTCGGAGGAGACGGAGCGCGAGTCGCGCAGGACGTCGAGATAGTCGATGAGCGCGAGGTTGCCGTGCTCGTAGCTGAAGCGCGCGATGTCGAGGACGTCTTTCGATTCGGCGAGGTAGTGGCCGTTGTAGCGGTCGGAGAGCAGCTTGGAGTTGATGTAGCCGGAGTAGGCCTGATCGACGTCGCTGACGACCTGGTTGTGCAGGGCGATGACGGTGAAGCGGGAGGCCTCGGCGGTGAAGCGGGCGGTTGCCTTGTTGCCCTGGTTGTGGTCGAAGATGCGGATGGGGATGTTGAGGTTGAAGCCGACAGAGTTGTCGAGGCCGTTGCGGTTGTAGTCGGCCTCCAGCGTGGGGTCTGCTGTGCCGTTGGCGGTTGCGAGCTTGACCTGGGCGTCTGCGACGGCGACGGCGGCGGCGGCGGCCTTGAGGTCTGGGCGCGCGGCGAGGCCTTTCTGTTCGAGATCGTCCATGGTGAGCGCGACGGGCGGCGGGACTACGTCGCCGATGACATCGAAGTCCGCGCTGGGCTTGTCGATGCCGAGCAGGACCTGGAGCTGGAGGCTGGCCTGCTGCATGGCGGTGACGGCGCTGGACTCGTCGCTCTCGAACTGGGCGAGCTGGAGGTCGAGACGCTCGAAGTCGAGCTTGGCGAGGTCGCCGGCCTTGTAACGATCATTGCCGATGGCGACCTCTTTTTTGAAGTCGGTGAGGTTGTCGTCGGCGAGCTTTTTGGCGGCCTTGGCGATGATGAGGTTGGTGAAGGCGGTGCGCACGGCGAGGATGGTCTGCTGCACGGTGAGCTGGAGCTGGTCGTCTGTCTCGACGGTGGTGGAGCGGGCGGAGTCGAGGCGCCAGCGGCGCTTCTCGCCGCGCTCGAAGAGGCGGCCGACGCCGACTCCGATGGCATAGGGATTGCCATTGCTGTCGGGTTCGGTGAGGTTGCTGCCGGCGGCGGCGAAGTAGGGGTTCTGGCGGGTGGCGGCCTGCAACTCCTGCGCCTTGACGGAGAGGAGATTCTGCTCTGCGGCGAGGAGGGTGGGGTTTTTGGAGCGGGCGAGATCGACGGCCTGCTGCATGGTGAGTGGCGCGGTTTGGGCGAAGGCGGATGCGGAGGCGAGGAAGATTGCGAGCAGAGCTGCGGCGCAGAGGGGGCTTTTTAGAACAGACAACGGCAAAGACGAAATACGGAGATTCTGGCTTCGCCAGAATGACGATTTCAGTGGTGCTGTGCTCAGGAGGACAAAATGTCTTGCCGTTTTCATAGTTAGTTCTCGAACTCCGTTTCCGGGGATGGGAGTACGTCGTCGGGGCGTGCGATCCAGACGTAGAGGGTGGGCAGAAGGAAGACGCTGATGATGAGCGCGCCGATGAGGCCGCCGACGATGACGATGGCGAAGGGGCGCTGCGAGTCGGAGCCGATGCCGTGCGATGTGGCGGCGGGCAGAAGGCCGAGGGTGGCGACCAGCATGGTCATCATGATGGGACGCAGGCGGAGGACGGCGCCCTCGATGGCTGCCTCTTCGATGGAGTGTCCGCGCACGCGCATCTGGTTGATGTACTCCAGCATAATGACGCCGACCTCGACCGAGACGCCGAAGAGGGCGAGGAATCCGACGCCGGAGGAGACGCTGAAGTGGGTGCGGGTGAGCAGCAGCGCGGTGAGTCCGCCGACCGGGGCCATGGAGACGGTGAAGAAGATGAGCAAGGCCCACTTGCCGGAGTGGAACATCATGTAGAGCAGGACGAAGATGACGATCAGCGTAATGGGCAGCACCAGCATGAGGCGGCGCGTGGAGCGCTGCTGGCTGGCATACTCACCGGCCCAGTCGATCTTGTAGCCCGGCGGCAGCGCGACCTGGGCGTTGACCTTGCGGATGGCCTCTTCGACGGTGGAGCCGAGGTCGCGACCGCGCACGCTGTACTTGATGGCGACGTAACGCTGGCCGGCCTCGCGGTAGACCTCTTCGGCGCCGTCCTCGGTCTTTACGGTGGTGAGCTGGGCGAGGGAGACGCGCTCGCCGGAGGGGGCGAGGAGGCGGATGTTGTCGATGGCCTCCTGGGTGTCGCGGAACTGCGGCTGGTAGCGCAGGACGACGTCGTAGCGCGCCTCTCCCTTGAGGACCTGAGTGACAGCGTTGCCGCCGACGGCGGTCTGGATGGCGTCCTGCACGTCGGCGACGTTGATGCCGTAGCGCGCGGTGGCGGCGCGATCGACGGTGTAGTTGAGGTTGGGCTGGCCGATGACGCGGAAGAGACCGAGGTCCTCGACGCCTTTGATCTGGGACATGATGGAGACGATCTGGTCGCCCTTGGCTTCCAGCGTGCGCAGGTCGTCGCCGTAGATCTTGACGGCGAGCTCTCCCTTGACTCCGCTGACCGCCTCTTCGACGTTGTCGGAGATGGGCTGGGAGAAGTTCCAGCCGACGCCGGGAATCTTGCTAAGCTCGGTGTTCATGGCGGCGATCAGCTCATCTTTATTTTTGCGGAAGACGGGACGCCACTGGTCCTTGGGCTTGAGGTCGACGAAGTACTCGGTGTTGAAGAAGCCTGTGGTATCGGTGCCGTCGTCGGGACGGCCGGTCTGGCTGACCACCTTGGTGACCTCGGGGAATGAGTTGAGGCGGATGCGCGCCTCGTTCATGACGCGCAGGCTCTCGGTGGGGCCGGTGGAGGCGGCGAGGGTGCCGCGCACCCAGATGGAGCCCTCGTCCAGGTGAGGCAGGAACTCGGAGCCGATGACTCCGCTGAAGGTGAGGAAGAGAGCGACGGCAAAGAGAGCGCCAGAGGCGCCTACAGTGAGGTTGCGATGCAGGATTGCCCACCGCACGGCTGTGCGGTAGTGGTTGGTGAGCCAGCCCATGATGGGGTTTTCCCACTCTTTGGCGCCTTTGCGGAAAGCGAAGCTGGCCATGACCGGAGCGATAAGGATGGCAAAGGCCAGGGCACCGAGCAAGGCAAAGGTGACAGTCCAGGCCATGGGCTTGAAGAGGCGGCCCTCGACGGCCTGCAGGGTGAAGATGGGCAGATAGGCGGCGATGATCATTCCGCGCGCGAAGAAGACCGGGCGCTGCACCTCGTGCGCGGCCTCGCGGATCTGCTGTTTGGGAGTGACGGTCTCGCTACGCCCGTGGCTGAGATGGCGGACGATGTTCTCGATCATGACGACGGAGCCGTCGACCACCATTCCGAAGTCCAGCGCGCCGAGAGAGAGAAGGTTTGCGGGGATGCCGCGCAGGTCCAGGCAGATGGCGGCGAAGAGCAGGGCAAACGGCATGGTGAGGGCGACGATGATGGCGCCGCGCACGTTGCCGAGGAAGAGGAAGAGGATGATGACGACGAGGATGATGCCCTCGCTGAGGTTGTTGAGCACCGTGTGCGTGGTGTAGTGGAGCAGATCGCTACGGTCGAGGAAGGGAACGATCTTGACGCCGGGAGGAAGAACGCCGGGGTGCGTCGCGTCGCCGTTCAGCTCGGCGACTTTATTGTGGATGCCTTCGAGGGTGGCATCGGAGTTCGCGCCCTTCTGCAGCAGGACGATGCCCTCGACCACATCGTCGTTATTGATGAGCTTGCCGTCCTGCTTCTCGACGGAGGTGGTTCGGCCCTGGCTGTCCTGATGCTGGACGCAGGGATCGGTGGGACCGGAGGTGGGGTCGGATTCGTCGATGGGGGTTGCGCCGGGGCGGCATGTCTTGCCGATCTGTCCGAGGCGGATCTTGGGGCCCTGGACGACGGTTGCGATGTCCTTGATACGCAACGCGGTTCCGGACTGGGTCTTGAGGACGGTCTGCTCGATGTCGTGGACGCTGGTGAAGAGGCCGACCTCGCGGACGTTGATCTGCTGCTCGCCCTGCTCGATGAAGTTGCCGCCGGCGTTGACGTTGTTGTTGGCGATCTGCTGCTCGACCTGGGCGATGGAGAGGCCGTAGGCGATGAGCTTGTCAGGATCGAGGCGAATCTGGTACTCGCGCGTGATGCCGCCGAAGCTGGAGACATCGACCACGCCGGGGACGGACTTGAACTCCTTTTCCAGCTTCCAGTCTTCCAGCGACTTCAACTCCATGCTGTCGTAGGCGGGATTGGTGGAGCGCAGGGTGTACCAGTAGATCTGTCCGACGGGACTCCAGTCGGTGCCCATCTGCGGCTGCAGGCCGGCGGGGAGCGTGACCTGGCCGAGGCGCTGGAAGACCTCCTGGCGGTTGTCCTTGTCGGTGGAGTCGTCGTCGAAGATGAGCATGACGCTGGAGAGGCCGGCGAGCGATGTGGAACGCAGATGCTCGAGGTGGGGGATGCCGGCCATCTGGATCTCGATGGGGACGGTGACCTGCTGCTCGACCTCTTCGGCGGCGCGGCCCGGCCACTGGGTGATGATCTGGACGTAGTTGTTGGCGACGTCGGGATAGGCCTCGACGGGGAGGCTGTGGAAGGAGACGATGCCCCAGGCGAAGAGCAGAATCGCCGCACCGATCATGAGCCAACGATTGTTGAGGGCGAAATCGACGAGGCCGCGAATCATCTATTGGTCCACCGCGTTCTGGAGGGTGAGTGCGTTGGAGACGACCTGCTGGCCGATGTTGATTCCGGAGTTGACCTGCTGCATTCCATTGGGGAGCATGTCGCCGGCCTCGACGGCGACGCGGCGGAAGTTTCCGGTGCCATCGACAGGCAGATAGACCCAGTCGCGGTCGTGCAGATGCAGGATGGCAGTGGCTGGAACGCTGGCGTGGGTCTGGGTGGCCTTGCCGAAGAAGGTTGCGGTGGCGAACATGCCGACGCGCAATAGCGAGCCGGGATTGGCGACCTCGATGCGGACCTTGGCGGTGCGCAGGGTGGGATCGAGGACTGCGCCGATGTCGCTGATGACGCCGGGCAGCACCTTGCCGGGGTAGGCGGCGAGGCGGACCTCCGCCTTCTGCCCGAGGTGGACCTGGGCGAGATCGTTCTCGTAGACATCGCAGACGACCCAGACGCGCGAGAGGTCGGCGATGGTGAAGGCGTTGGCCGAGCCGGAGTAGGTGACGCCCGCGGCTGCCGCGTCGGTAACGTTCTGCGCGACGATGATTCCGCTGGCCGGCGAGTAGACCTTGACGCTCTCGGTGGGGTGGTCCTTGTCGACGCCCAGCACATGAAGTTGCTGCTCGGCGGCGGTGAGCGCGGACCTGGCGTCGTCCTCGGAGTTCTGCGCGATCTCAAGCTGGCTGGCGGGGATCGCTCCTTTGTCCAGCAGCAGCCGGGCGCGGTTGAGCTGCACCTGGGTTAGGCGCTCGTCGCTTACGGCCTTGAGGTAGGTGCTGAAGGCAGTCGCAACGTCGTTGCTCTGCACCTCCATCAGGAGCTGTCCCTTCTTGACGAAGTCGCCCAGGCGCGCGTGGATGGCGACGACGCGGCCGGAGGCGATGGAGATGACGGGGATGGTGCGCGAGACGTCGGGGTTCACGGAGCCCGTGGCGTTGAGCTTGGCAGGCGCCTGGTAGCCGGCCGCGGCGACCAGCGGAAAGGCCGCGGGGTTCGTGACCTCGACCAGCGCGGGATCGGCGTCGGGCTGGACGGAGACTGCGGGCGGCGCTTCTTTGCTGGCGTCGGCTGGCTTACGGTTGCATCCGGTTGCGACACAGAGCGCGAGGCAAGCCAGCGCGCCCGCGATTCTTGCTGCACTCATCGGTTGCCCTTGTTCATTTTTAGATTGTTCATCGGTTGCACTTACAGACACAGTTCTCGACTCAATGTTTCGCATCCGTTCCCACCCTCTATAAGAGTACGACAAACGCCGTCCATTATGGCCGGCGGCCTGGGTTGTTGCCAGGGGAATTGCATTTGGAATTAGGTGCCAAGTGAGGAACCTTTTGCAGGGTTTGGCAAGAGACATATTTCCCCGAGGGAATCCACATTTGGAACTTATTAGAGCGGTTTCACCGCAACTGTTATCGCGCGAGAATTGTTGCGGTGAAACCGTTCTAGAAGTGGCGCAGGGTCTCGGATGGTTTGGGCTGGGGTGAGGCGGTTCGGGGGAGTATGTCGGCGAGGTCGTCTTCGGGCGCGGTGTGCGCGGCGGTTCTGGGATCGACGCTGTGTCCGGCATTCTTTTCGAGGGAGCGACTGACGAGGTCGCGCGAACCGAGGCCGATGGCCAGCGAGAGGGTGAGGACGATGCCTCCGAAGAGGATTCCAAAGGCGAGGTCGACGATGGTGCCGCCAATCTCCAGGTGGTCGAGGACCATGGCGGTGGTAAGGACCAGGACGAGCCATTTGACGCCAAGCGAGAGCAGGCGCGCGTACTGCATCTGCAGGTTGACCGCGCCGATCAGGACGGAGCGGGAGAGGAAGCGCGCGATGACGGTTCCTGCCAGCAGGATGAGCACCGCGCCGACGGAGTGAGTGAGATAGGGGATAAGGATGGCGGCAATCTGCGAGTTGCCGGCGTAGGAGGCGTCGAACGCGGCGATGCCAATGATGAAGCCGAGGATGACGCAGGCCCAGAATGCAGTGCGCGCGACCAGCACGGTGGGCGAGTGGCGGGGGGACCAGTCGGCGACGTTGACAGTCTGGCTGCGGGCGAAGCGCTCGTCGAATTTCACGGCGGTGAGGATGCGGCGCAGGATGAGCGCAAGCAGCGCGCCGACGGCGGTAAGGATGACGACGGCGACGAGCAGCGCGAGCAGGCCGGGCAAGAAGCTGGCGAGCTTGATGAGCACCCGGTGCATCGAGTCTCTGAGCGCGAATACGATTTGTTGACCCATGGAGGTTCTCCTTCGAGGTACGAGGGACAAGGTACGAGGTTCGAGGACTAAGGATTGAAGCGGTCGGGCCATCGCCAGCGGGAGACGAGGTAGGGCTTGTCAATTTCAAAGGCGGCGGCGAGGGCTTCGATGTGTTTCTCAGGGGGGGTGGTTTCCGGTCTGGCTCCGCTGGTGAGCAATAAGTGTGATGCGACCCAGGCGAGGTAGAGGGGGGTGAGCGCGCCGAGCAGGTGGCCGCGATTGATGGTGCGCAGACGGTAGGCGAGGATGAAGTCGTAGACAATGCGCACCCACAGATCGTCGCTCATGCGAAAGCTGGCGGCGGGCATCTGCGAGAGCTTCTTGAGGCCGAGCAGGGAGTTGGGCGGCAGGACGAGCGACCAGATCTCGTGCAGGTTGGTGTAGGCGAGGCAGAAGGAGTCGAGCAGGGACTGGACATCTGGAGTTTCAGCGGCGGCGGGCTGGACAGACGTGGTTTCCGCGCGAGCGAATGCGGCGGTACGGGGTGAGTAGGCGAGGCGGGCGCGCTGCCAGAAGCTGGCCTTGGCGTCGAGGTCGGCGAAGAAGGAGCCGGCAACCTGGGCGAGCATGGTGTTGAGGTCTGCGCCGTCGGGTCGTGGCAGGGTGCGGGCTCCGGCGGGGACTTCAGCAACGGAGAAGCCGGCGGCGGCGGCTTCGGCGACGGGCCAGATGAAGGCGGCGTTCTGGTTGGCGGCGGTGAACTTCTGCGCGCAGACGGCGAGGCGTTCGGCCATGCGCATCGAGAAGGCGAGATCGATGGCCAGCGGGTAGTGCGGTCGCGTACCGAAGAGGGATCGGGTGACGGGGTAGAGGATGGCGGAGTTGACCAGGCCATCGCGCGGGCCGAGCGCGTAGCAGGGAGTGACAAGGTCGGCGTTGCCGGTAAGGGCGGCATCGGCGAGCGCACGGAGGGCTTCAGGCGCAAGGGACTGGGCCTCGGGGCCGAGCAAGAGGCAGGCAGTGGAGGCGTGTTCCCGCATGAGCTTGCAGGGTTCGAGGAATTCGGCGGGAGTGAGCACCCATCCGCCGGGCGCGATGGTGGCGGGCGTGTAGGTGGTGAGGCGGATATGGCCCGATGTGGGGAGTGTCGTGGGGGTGGGGTCAGGGGTGATTACAAGGAGATCGCGGTCGGCGAACGCCAGTGCGAGATTGGCGAGGGTGGCCTCCAGGGCTTCGCCCGAAAGTGGGGTCAGGCTTACGAGGAGGCCGGATGGGGCGTGGCCGGGACTCGACGGAATGGCATCTTCGGTGATCGTGGAGGGGGCGGCCATCGAGGTCTTTCAAGGGGCGAATGCAGGTGCTGAGTCTAAACCAATTCCTGTGGGAGGGCGAGAATGCCGGCTAGCGGGATGCGCACCCACGCGGGACGGTTGTTAAGCTCGTAGAGAAGTTCGTAGAGCGCCTTTTCGAGCAGGTAGGCGTTGAGCAGGCGGTGGGCCTGCAGGGGCTGTGGAGTGAGATGCGAATTCGCCGCTATCGTGCTGCGCCAGGTGGTGAGGAACTCGGTGGAGACGGCGTTTTGCCAGAGCTGGGCCCAGGGTTCCAGGCTCTTGGCGGTACCGGGGTGGCGTTGGATGAAGTGGTCGAGGGAGGTGTAGGCGGCGTAGCTGAAGGAGCGGAGCATTCCGGCGATGTCTTTGAGAGGCGATTGTTTGGCGCGGCGTTCGGCGAGCGAGCGTGCGGGCTCGCCCTCGAAGTCGAGGATGACGTAGTCGCCGCGGGCGCGGAGGAGCTGGCCGAGGTGGTAGTCGCCGTGGATGCGGATGCGCAGGCCGGATTGGCTTGCAAGAGACTCGTCTTCGAGAGGCTGTGCGGGCGTGGCTTCCGGCAACGGCTGGCTGATGGCGTAGGCGCGGGCGAAGAGTTCGATGCGGCGGGAGAGGACGAGAGCGGCGGCGTCTGTTGTCAGTTCGTCGGGAAGGGTGGTCAGTGAGCGCTTGAGAGCGTCGAGGGTGCGAACGATCTGCGCATCAATGCGGGCTGCATCGGCGGCGAGGGCCTCGGCGGTGAATGGGATGGGCTGGAATGCGGGGTTATCGCTGGAGGTGGCGAGGGCGAGGTGCAGTTCGGCGGTGCGGCGACCAAGCAGGGCGGCGGCGTCGAGGGAGAGGCCAGCGTGTTCGCGGGCGTCGGAGGGGATTTGCAGGGCTGCGGCTCCGGCCCGCAATTCCTGTAGAAATGTCGCTGGAACGCCAACGTTTTCTGGCGGAGGGCAGCTGATGACGTCCTCGTAGTAGCGGGCGAGTTCGTCGAGCGTGAACTGCCAGCCGTCGCCTTCGTTTTCGATGAGGCCCTGTAGCATGGCGAGTGTGGTTGGTTCGGCTTCCGGCGTGCTCTGGCCGCGGATGTCGCCGAGGAATGGGGCGATGCGTGGGAAGTGGGCAACTTCGGTGAGGAAGCGCCCGATCTCGGTGTCGGGGTTCTCGCCCGGCTGGAGGCGACGGAAGAGCTTCAGGATGAGCTTCTGGCCGTAGAGGATGGAGCTGTTGGACTGCTCGGCGGTGCCGCTGCGGGAGGGGAGCGGGCCGGGGCCGCGGGCAGCGTCGAAGGCGGAGGATTTGCGGCCGGCAAGCGAAGAACCCGGGGCTGAAGCCCCTTCATCTTCGGGGCTTGATTCAGGGGGCTGAAGCCCCTTGCTCCCTCCGGATCGGGCTGCGCCCGATGACGCTTCGCGTGATGAAGACGAAGTGTTTGCGGAAGTTGTGCTGCCGGTGGAGATGGCGAGGGTGGCGTTGGTTTCGATCAGAGTGAGGAAGGCTTGGCGGACGTCTTCGCGGGCGGTGGCATCGTGCAGGATAGCCGGGCCGTTGGCGGTGGTGAGCGACGCGAGGATGGAGGCTGGCGCGGAGGAGCGAATGGCGTCGGCTTCGGGGCCGGTGGTGAGGGCCAAGGGGAGTTGGTAGGTATCGGGCGGCGAGTCTGATGAGAAGGTGATTTCGATAAAGACGATGGCTGCGGGGATGGCCGGGAGTTCCACCCAGTCGAGGATGCGGACGCTGGAGATGGTGCGGGATTTTGCGCCGAACCAGCGCTGGCGGACGAGGTATGCGGGAAGCAGTTTCTGCAGCAGGCTGAGGCCGGGTGTGGCGAGAAGGTCGTGCCAGGAGCTGGTGATGAGGTCGAGTGTGGTCTCTTCGGTCTTGACGGTGGGGGCCTCGGGGACTTCGGGCGCGGGCTGCAGTTCGAGCCAGAGGAAGGAGTAGGGCGCGAGCGTGATGGCGTAGGGTGTCTCGTCGATGGGGGGGAACGTGACGTAGCCGAGCATCTCAACCGGGACCATGCCGGCGAAGCGGGAGAGGTCGAGGGTGGCGGGCTGGGCGAAGCGGGACAGGTTGGCGACACAGAGGACGGTTTCAACGCTGCCATCGTCCCTTGTGTACTGGCGGAGGTAGGCGAGGACTTTGCGGTTATCGGGAGCGAGGAACTCCTGCGTGCCGCGGCCGAAGACCTTGAAGAGCTTGCGCAGGGCGATCATGTTGCGCGTCCAGTGGAGGAGCGAGGACTGGTCGGAGAGTTGCGCCTCGACGTTGACGGCCTGGTAACCCCAGATGGGGTCCATGATGACCGGCGCGTAGAGGCGCGCGGGGACGGCGCGGGAGAAGCCGGCGTTGCGGTCGCCGGTCCACTGCATGGGGGTGCGGACGCCGTTGCGGTCGCCGAGGTAGATGTTGTCGCCCATGCCGATCTCGTCGCCGTAGTAGAGGATGGGCGTGCCTGGGAAGCTGAAGAGGAGCGAGTTGAGCAGTTCGATGCGGCCACGGTTGTTGTCGAGCAGAGGCGCGAGGCGACGGCGGATGCCGATGTTGATCCTCATGCGCGGGTCGGCGGAGTAGGCGAGGTACATGTAGTCGCGCTCGTCGTTGGTGACCATCTCGAGGGTCAGTTCGTCGTGGTTGCGCAGGAAGAGGCCCCATTGGCAGGTGTCTGGGATGGCGGGCGTCTGCGCCATGATGTCGGTGATGGGCAGGCGATCTTCCTGGCGGAGAGCCATGTAAATGCGTGGCATCAGCGGAAAGTGGAAGGCCATCTGGCACTCATCGCCGTCGCCGAAGTAGGGGCGGACGTCGGCGGGCCACTGATTGGCCTCGGCGAGGATGAAGCGGTTGGCGTACTCGGCGTCGATGGCGGCGCGAATCTTCTTGACGATGGCATGCGACTCGGGCAGGTTCTCGCAGGAGGTGTGGTCGCGCTCCACCAGATACGGGATGGCGTCCATGCGCAGGGCGTCGACGCCCATGTCGAGCCAGAAGCGCATGGCCTTGAGAATCTCCTCCAGGACGGCGGGATTGTCGTAGTTAAGGTCGGGCTGGTGGGAGAAGAAGCGGTGCCAGTAGTAGGCCTTGGCCTGCTCGTCCCAGGTCCAGTTGGATTTTTCCGTGTCGGAGAAGATGATGCGCGCCTCTTTGTAGAGATGGTCGCTGGGGGACCACACATAGAAGTCGCGCTCGGACGTTCCGGTAGGGGCGCGACGGGCGCGCTGAAACCAGGGATGCTGGTCCGAGGTGTGGTTGATGACCAGCTCGATCATGACCTGCATGTTGCGCTGGTGGGCGGCGGCGAGAAATTGTTTGAAGTCGTCGAGCGTGCCGTACACGGGATTGACGTCGACGTAGTTGGAGATGTCGTAGCCGTCATCGCGCAGGGGCGAGGGGAAGAAGGGCAGGAGCCATAGGCAGGTGACGCCGAGGTCCTGCAAGTAGTCGAGGCGGGATAGCAGGCCGGCAAAGTCGCCGATGCCGTCGCCGTTGGAGTCCTGGAAGGCGCGGACGTGCAACTCGTAGATGACGGCGTCCTTGTACCAGAGGGGATCGGTTGCGCTGCCGGCTTTCTTCACGCGAATCTCCGAATCTGTTTGGATGCCCGGTATGGGCTTGGCGTCAGTTGCCAATCTCTTTAGTCCTCTTGGTCCTCAAATACGATGTCATCATATTCTCCCGTGACGCCAGAAGTTACGCTTTTCGACCGGGATTGTGTGGCGCGTGTACACTCGGGCGGTTTCACCGCAACGGTTATCGCGCGAGAATTATTAAAGTGGTTTTTCTTGAGGAAAAACCACGCAAACTTTCTTCGCTCCTGCAAAGACCTACGGTGAAACCTCTCTACCTCACTCCTGAAACGTAGTCGGGCGCGGCGGAATTTGCGTCGCCTTTTTGTTCAAGGCGAACGTCGCAGAGGGCCCCAATGAGGCTGGCGGCCCACCAGTAGATATTGTGTTCTTTGACGGATCGGCGCATGTGACGCATGCGTTCAACCATTTCCTCGGAATCCATCTTGAGTGCCTGGGCAATTGATTCGCCCGTGGCGCTGATGTCGTAGGGATTGACGATGATGGCGTCGTGCAACTCGCGCGCGGCTCCGGTGAACCGGCTGAGAATGAGTACACCCCGCTCATCCTGCCTCGCGGCGATGTATTCCTTGGCCACCAGATTCATTCCATCGTGCAGGGAGGTGACCATGCAGACGTGGGCAGCGCGGTAGTAGTGCTCCAACTCATGGCGGTTGTGCTGGCGATTGAGAAATACGATCGGTCTCCACCTGCCGTGTTTGAAGCGCGCATTGATGCGGCTGGCCTCGGCTTCGACCTCCAACTGAAAGTCGGCGTATCGCTTGATGCGGGTGCGGCTGGGAGCGCCTATCTGGATGAAGGTGAACTTACCCTGGTAGCTGGGATATCTTTCCAGAAAGCATTCGACGGCCTGGAATCGCTCCAGGATGCCCTTGGTGTAATCGACGCGATCTACGCCGATGCCGAGGAACGTCGCCTCGATTCCCAACTCAGCGAACAGCGCGCTGCGTTCCTCTTGAGCGGTCAGATTGCTGCGGGCCTCTGGGATGTCGCAGGGCAATTCGACGCTGATCGGGAACGGCTGGACGGACGTGAGGTGGTCCTTGCGCTTGACGGAGAAGTGCTCCCAGTCGACGCGCGACTCGAGAATGCGGTCTACGGTATAGAGAAAATTATTGCAGTGAGCGCGCACATGGAAGCCGATGAGGTCCGCGCCAAGCAGGCCATCGAGCAGTTCGCGTTGCCACGGGCAGATTTCAAACGCTTCCGGTGTGGGCCAGGGAATGTGCCAGAAGATTGCGACGCGCGCGTTGGGGAGGCGATCTTTCAACATTCGCGGCAGCAGGGCAAAATGATAGTCCTGAATAAGGACCACGGGGTTCTCTTCGCCGGCGATCTCCTCGATCAGAGCGTCGGCAAATTTTCGGTTGACTGCGTAGTAGTGTTCCCAGTCCGACGCGCGAAAGATGGGGCGGGTGTGGGCGATGTGGCAGAGCGGCCAGAGCCCTTCGTTGGCGAATCCGTAGTAGTAGCCCTCTTCCTGCTCGCGGCTGAGCCAGACGCGACGCAGGGTGTAGCGCGGTTCCTCCGGCGGCACCTTGAGGCGATCGTGGGCGTCGACCATCTCAGCATCTGCGTCGCCGCTGCCGTGGGCAATCCAGGTCCCATTGCAGGCGCAAAGAATTGGTCCGATCGCGGTGACGAGGCCGCTGGCGGGAACGGTGACGGTAACGATGTTATCTCGGCGCGAGTGAATGTAGGGCTCGCGATTCGAAACTACGAAGAGGCTGCTTTTGCCCAGCCGGTTGCGAACATAATCAGCCAACCGCTCAGCCGTCCACTGCGATTCGTTGGCATTGCGCAATCCTGCTTCGGTCTCTGCGGCTGCGCGTGCACGCTGCATGCTTTCCGCCAAAGGCCCCACCTCGCCGGCGAGCGAGTAGAGAACATCGAGATCGGTCGCAACAGGCCGGACCGCATCCTGGCCCGTCCGCAAGGCCCTTATCCACACAGCCACACGCGCGATGGGCCCGGTAAGGCTCCAGCGAATTATCAGCAGAGTGATGCCCACGATCACAATCACCTGAATGGCCATGCGAACAAAGACGCGGCCCCAGATGCGGAAGATCTCGCTGCCGATATAGCCGCTGTCGTGGACTACAAGGATTCCGCCGATGACTGTTTTATCGGTTGCGTGCAGCGGGGCGGCAAGCACGTGGACACGCCTGAATCGCAGATCGGTGAAGACGCTTATGTTGCGATTGTCCTGCATGGCATTCTTCAACAACTGCGTGAGAACAGGGAGCGAAGCATTCAGGCCAGGCGTTATGACGAGCGCAGAGTCATCGCGTCCATAGATTCCGACTCCCACCAGGTGTTCGCTGTTGCCGGAGGAATCGACCGACTTCTCAAGGCCGGCACGGTCCCCGGTCGCCAGATATAACTGAGCGCTTCCGGCAAGGCTTTCGCCTACAACTTCAGCTTTGGAGTCGAGGTCGCGACGCAAGGCATCCCGCTGTGCCCGTATCTCATACCACGACGAGGCGAGAGATACGAGCGAGAGTCCTATGGTAAGTGCGAGAATCAATCGCCAGCTTAGGATCCGCATCGTATTGCACCTCGGCGTGTTGCATGGCTAGGATCTTGTATTGGAAAGAATTGTTATCGGTCCTTGATGCTGGATGAGACAGCGTGACTGCAAATCGTCTTTGAGAATTTCATTGATAAGTTCAACAACTCCCTCGCCGCAAGCGGCACGGGTCGTGAAGTCTACCTCCGCCTTGACAGAATCGAGGGCATTGGAAACGGCCACGGAACATTGACACTTGCGGAGAAACGCGATGTCATTTTCGGCGTCTCCGATACCGGCAACATCCCTCCACGAGAGCTTCATTTCCTTCAGGGCAGCCACCAGACCGCTGGCTTTGTCCACCCCGATGGGCAGGACCATCACCGCATCTTTGTTGAAGATGATCTGACGCTCGATGCCAAGCTCACGAATCACCTCAAGTACCGTATTCTTGTGCGGCCTCAAGGTCGCGACAATGGCACCCCCTGTTGAGATCGGCGTAACACCTCGTTTCCGCATCTCTTCGACAAAGTGAAGTGGGACCGGTTCCGTCAAGAGACGCGCCTGTGTGGTGGCCGGATGGTAGAGAAGAGCGCCATTCTCAGCCACTATCCAGTCGAAGAGGTCGATACGATCAAATACCTCAAGCAGTTGGGGGAGCTCCCGTCCCGTTACAAGTATGATGCTGCGGCCGGAACGACGAAAAGATTCAAGGGCCTTGATCGTAGATTTGGCGACACGGCCATCCTCGGCAAGCGTGCCGTCATAGTCGGTAGCCAGGTTGCAAAAGTTCATATTCTCTCTGATGCAATATTCGACAGAGAGTGCCTCCGTCTGAGGACTCGCCGAGGGGTCAGGCTTCGGCGATGCACTGCTTATCGGATTGACGGAAGCAGCGGCCACACATAGTCTACTGCTCAGCAAATCCTGTTGCTGTTTCCCAACCCACACCTTGCGGAACAGCCGGATCGGTGAGATTCGGCCTTGATTCTGTGGGGTTTAGGTGGCCGTTTTTTGCAGGCCTTCTGGAACAGCCGGTATTTGCTCCCCGAGCACCCGATGGATGGTCGTTCGGGAGACCAGGTAGCGTTTCGCCAGCTGGCCTAGGAACTTGTTGAATAACTCATGTGGGCACTTACCCCAGAGCAAAAATGAGTGACCGGCAATGTATCCCGATGCCAGATTGGCGCGTTGTAGGCAATTTCTGTGCGAAGTTAATCTGAACCAAAGTGCCCTTTCAACCTCGTGTAATTGTTTTTCAACAAGTTCCTAGACTGTCCCCTCGTTGACGGTCCCGCTGGATGGCAGGGCGATCAAGGACCGAGGCTTTCCGCCCGATACGCCTGCCTTCGAGCTTGGCTCGTCTCATGCCGGCGCGCACTCGCTCGACGATGAGACTGCGTTCCAGCTCAGCGATGGCGCCGATGATGACCACAACCGCCCGGCCCAGGGGGCCGCTGGTGTCGATCTGCTCCCGGAAGGAGATGTACTCGATGTTCACCGCTTGAGACTGCGGCTGGACGGGTGGTCAAGAGTCAATGGCCCCCGGGGATCTATAGCTTCGTCGCACGCAGCCTGAGCGCATTCGTAATCACGGATACTGAGCTGAAGCTCATTGCGGCAGCGGCGATCATCGGATTCAGCAGCAATCCGAAGAACGGGTAGAGTACACCAGCCGCGAGAGGCACTCCCAGCGCGTTGTAGAAGAACGCGAAGAACAGGTTCTCGCGAATGTTGGACATAGTGCGCTGACTGAGGCGGCGTGCTTTGACGATTCCGCGCAGATCACCCTTCACCAGAGTGATACCGCCGGTCTTCATCGCCACGTCCGTTCCGGTTCCCATTGCGATGCCGACATTGGCTTGGGCGAGCGCCGGTGCATCGTTCACGCCGTCCCCAGCCATGGCTACGATCGCGCCCTCTGCCTGTAGCTTCTTGACTACCTCTGCCTTCTTCTCCGGCAGCACGTCAGCCTCAAAGTCGATGCCCAGCTTCGCCGCAACTGCGGCAGCAGTCGTGTGGTTGTCCCCGGTTACCATCAGTACGCGAATGCCTTCCTTCTTCAACTGCTGAATGGCGTCGAGGGTCGTGTCTTTGATTGGGTCGGCGACTGCGATCAGCCCGGCGAACTTCCCGTCCGATGCGACAAACATTACGGTCTGCCCCTCTTTTTGGAGCGCACCGGCTCTATCGTTCAGCACGTCAGAAGAAGCGCCAAGGTCCGCCATCAGGGCGGTGTTGCCAATGCCGACACGCTTCGATTGCAGTTGCCCGGTGACGCCTTTCCCCGTAATGGACTGAAAGTCTGTCACCGGCAGCAACTCGATCTTCTTCTCCTTCGCAGGAGCCAGGATGGCCGCCGCAAGCGGATGTTCACTTGCCTTTTCGAGACTGGCGACCATCTGGAGGAGTTGTGTCTCGTCGAAACCTTCCGCAGGAATTACCGACGTGAGACGTGGCTTGCCTTCGGTAAGCGTGCCGGTCTTGTCCACGACCAGGGTGTTCACCTTCTCGAACGTCTCCAACGCCTCGGCGTTTCGGATCAGAATTCCTTCAGTAGCACCGCGTCCCGTTCCCACCATAATCGCCATGGGCGTTGCCAGCCCCAGGGCGCACGGGCAGGCGATGATGAGCACCGCGACGGCGTTTACCAGAGCGTGCGCATAGGCAGGCGGAGGGCCGAAGATGGCCCAGACAACAAATGTGATGACAGAGGACGCCAGCACCGCTGGAACGAAGTAAGAAGCGACCTTATCAGCCAGCCGTTGGATCGGTGCACGAGATCGTTGGGCTTCGCTCACCATCTTCACAATCTGAGCCAACAACGTATCTGCACCGACTCTCTCCGCTTTCATGACGAAGCTTCCGGTTCCATTGATGGTGCCGCCTACTACCTTGGCATCGACCGCCTTCTCAACCGGAATAGGTTCGCCGCTGACCATGGACTCGTCCACGGAACTGCGCCCTTCGGTCACAACTCCATCTGTCGGAATCTTTTCGCCTGGACGGACACGAAGCTTGTCGCCTACCTGAATAGCGCTTAGATCGACATCGCTCTCGGTTCCATCTGCGGCGATATGCCGCGCGGTCTTGGGAGCCAGTCCCAGCAGCGCCTTGATCGCGCCGCTCGTCTGGCTCCGGGCCTTCAGCTCCAGTACCTGACCGAGGAGAACCAGGACTGTGATGACTGCCGCCGCCTCAAAGTAGAGGCCAAGATTGCCCGACATATCGCGAAAGGCGGTGGGAAAGATCCCCGGCGCAACGACGGCGGCGACACTGTAGAGATAAGCGGAGCCGGAACCGATCGCAATCAGCGTGAACATGTTGGGGCTGCGATGTACGACCGACTGCCAGCCCCGCTCGAAGAATGGCCAGCCTGCCCAGAGGACTACGGGTGTTGCAAGCGCAAATTCAATCCAGCCGAGCAGGCCTCCCGACAGCAGATGTTGAATCGAATGATTGGGCAAGATATCCGAGACCATGACCGCGAGCAGTGGAAGCGTGAGTGCCACCCCCACCCAGAAGCGCCGGGTCATGGAAACCAGTTCGGGATTTTCGTCGTCAACAGAGACAGTGCGGGGCTCAAGCGCCATTCCGCAGATAGGGCAGGTGCCCGGCGCATCGCGCACAATCTCGGAATGCATTGGACAGGTGTACTCCGTGCGCGACGCGGGTACCTCAATGGTCGCTGGCTCAAGCGCCATGCCGCATTTTGGACAACTGCCCGGTCCTGCCTTATGCACCTCGGGGTGCATGGGGCAGGTGTAATCGGCCTTCGCGTCGTTCTTGGTAGTCAGCTGGATTAAGGGGACAGCCTGTTTCGGCAAGAGATACTTGGCCGGATCCGCGCGAAACTTCGCAGCGCATCCCTGGCAACAGAAATAGAACTTCGCCCCCTCGTGCTCCACGGAAGCTGCCTTCGCAGGATCAACCATCATGCCGCAGACCGGGTCGGTTGCGAGCGGTTTCGTCGGCACAACCGTCGTCGCAGTAGTGGAATCTTTCGCGTCCTTGTTCGGTTCAGAGCAGCAGCACATATTGCCTCCTCGTTCCTGTACTTTTGCTGACGCATGACCAGATACAGTCTTACAGTTGGCTTCGCCGACAGGTGCAATCGAGACACTTGTGCTCGGCACATGTGCCACAAACCGTCGTTAACTTCTTTGCCACAGCTTCCATCATCACACCGATGCGTTTTAGCTTAAATTCAGTCATTCAATCCCGCCTTAAAGTCAGCCTGCCGATCGCCACCTAAGCAAGCGATGATTGCTTCGATTACCCGCTTTGTGTCCTCAGGTCCTCGCACTGGGATGGAAATCACTCCTGCCTGCTCGACCGGATAGTCATTCCCTCCTGGGAACAAGGCATCACCGATGTAGATCATCTCCTTCAAGGAAACGCCGAGGATGTCTCGCAGCTTTCGAATGCCGTATGCCTTGTCGATGCCTGGTTTGGTCACATCAATCGACGTCGTTCCGCCCAGCCGAACCGAGAATCCGGGAATCAGAGGGTCAAGGATGGCTTTAATCTTCTTCCGCTTGGCGAAATTGGGGTCCCATTTTTCCTTTTCCGCGAGAGGCGCCTGCTGACCTAACGCGGACAGCGTGATCTGGCTGCCCCGATCTTCAATCACCGCTCCCCAGACTTTTTTGATCTTGAAGCCTGCTGCCTGGAACGCTTTGTTCAGAGAATCGATGATCTTCTTCTTTTCGTCCGCGGTGAAATCCTCGGAATAGATCTTTGTCCAGTTTCCCGAGTACCGAAAGAACTTAGTTCCACAAGTAGGAAGTACCGATAGATTGGTCAAGCTTTGGTCGTGGGGGAGATGGGAGAGGAGTTGTTTCTCAAACTGCGGCCAATCGCCTCCCGAGATGACGGCCACTTTGACAACGTCGAGAAGATCGTGCAGCAGCGTCGCCATTTCGGGATCGAGAGCCGATTTACTTTTCGCGAGTGTACCGTCCAGATCAAAAACAATCAGCTTCTTCATTCACTCTCCATCCCTGAATACTTGCTGTTTCAGCCAGCCCTTCCAACTCTGCGAACCATTTCGCGGTTGCCCGGCTGGATCTATGCCGGTACTTCTATTTCCAACAAACTCACTGCATTGGCGGGCCGAAACACGCACGATTCAATCACAGCCGGCAAGAGCCATACTTCGCCTCTTCCGACGGTATACGTGTCGCCGCCGTGCTCGATCTGCCCACGGCCCCCGGTGCAAACCAGCACACGCGGCACTCCTTGAGTGGCAATGGTGAAGGGTGATTCTCCGCACAAGCGCCAAAGCCGGAACGCGTCGCAATCGAAGAACCTCTCGCGCTCCACCGGCGTCTTTGTCTCCACTACAGGCGTTACCAGTCCGGCTGCACCATCTACGAAGTCGATGCAGGCAAGCGCCTGATCGACCTGGAGTTCCCGCAGCCTGCCTGTCTTATCATCGATGTGGCCCCAGTCATACAGGCGAAACGTTGTGTCGCTGTTCTGCTGCACCTCGAACACCACGACGTCCCCGCCCAGGGAGTGAACCGTCCCAGCCGGGATGAAGACGCCATTGCCGGGCTTTGGGGTGATCGATGAAAGGTGATCTGCTAACGTCTTGTGCATGAGCGATTGCCGGAGAACGTCCGCGGTGGTCCCTGGCTTGAGACCCGCATAGATGCGGCTTTCTTTCTCCGCCTGCAGTACAACCCAGGCTTCGGTCTTTGCAGTCTCGCCCTCTGGCAGAGGTTTAGCCGGCGGATATCCAGGATGCACCTGGACGGAGAGCATCTCGCGCGCGTCGAGGAACTTAAGCAGCAATGGAAAACGAAGGAAACGCTTCGCCAGCTTTCCCATCAATTGGTCCTGAAACTGCTGCATCACCGTACCGATCGTCCGCCCTTTGAGCGGTCCATTGGCGACTTGGCTCGGATGGTCCTCGCGATCACTGAGTACCCAGGCTTCCCCGATAGGGCCTTTGTTCGGCAGCGGCGAGCGAAGCAGACCGGACAAGCGACGGCCACCCCAGAGCCGGTACTGATAGATCGGCTCGAATCGAAGCGGATAAAGAGGGGTGTGACTCATCGATGTCTCTTTGCTCTCAATGTTTGGCACAGACTTTACCCCTTGCTGAGGATCGGGTGATGGCTCAACGACGTTAGATGCAGCTAATTGCGCTGTTTGCGATGTATCAATGTCAGACCATCGCTCACCACATAAACAGTCAGGGCCCAAGAGACGAAAACACATAACCCAGAAACGTGGCAGTGACATTCAAAGTCGCGCATATCGTCACCGATACCTTGCCAAGAACCGCTCTGTTAGTAGGGCAGTTCTTAGCCGAAGGACCCGGGCCACATTGCTCGCGATCCGGGCGCGATCAGGAGTGGGAGACGCC
>PKWU01000036.1 GCA_003132145.1 Granulicella sp. | reverse complement strand
TTCGCAGATCATCACGATGGAGCCGGGCAAGCGGAGCGGCAAGCCGTGCATTCGCGGTTTGCGCATGACCGTGGGGGATGTGCTCGGATACCTGGCGTCGGGAATGTCCCACGCGGAGATACTGCGCGATTTTCCCTACCTGACGGAAGAGGACATCCGCGCGTGCCTCGCGTTCGCGGCTGACCGGGAACGCAAGTCGGAGACCCTTGCGGCGTGAAGCTCCTGTTCGATGAGGGAGGTTGAAGCGCAGTTGCGGTCCGCGCACGAGACCGTGCGGGCGTTCATCGAGGAAGATGAGGAGACATGCCTGCTGCTAGGCCGAGGTTAGCCCACCCCTCCCATCGCGAACCGGCTGCGATGGATGGGGCACCCGGCTCTATCGACTTTCATATCCCTTTCGAAATTCAGTTTCAATCTCTTCCAGCAACTCTAGGTGCAATGAGGTAGGGATGGGCGCTTCGGCAAAGAAGATATTGTCTTCGAATAGTGTATTTGCGCGATGCTGAATAGAAAATGGCGCGATTGTCGTGCTTCTCTTCTGTGGATCATGTCCCAACGAGAGATGTGCTGGCTGAAAATCAAGTTTTTCCCGCAAGTTTTCCTGAACAGCGTGGGCCACCTTCTCAGCCACAGAATTGAGTACATTGTTCTGTCCAAATAGCAAAGGAAAATCAGATTGAAAGACTATATTGCTCACGAATGCCCATCTCTGTATCGACTGTGGCGTAAAGTTGGCACCGAGTTCTTTCTGCGCCCATTCCAAGAGATCAATAAGTATCTGTTGAGAAATGTCAGTTGATTCCTCGCCCTCCACATACGTTAAGGATGGATTGAAAGATAGCTTTTTGATCGAGTGCGCCTGCGAATAGCCCGCCTCAAAGAGAAGACCTTTTTCCTTGAGGTCAGCCTTATCCGTACTGTTGTTGCTGCTGAACTGATAACGCTCGTTCAATTTCGTCACTAGGTCTGGCAGAAAAACCTTGCTTCCAAGGTTCAACTCCGCCAGTTCCATGAAAGCCAGAGTTCTTGCCGTAAGAATCGACATCACGCGCATTTGTTTCTCCATTCAGTGCGAAAACAGTTTGATTTTTTTCAAATTGACGCAAATTCGACATTCTTGTTGCGTCGAGTCCAAGGGTTCCGGTTGCAGGTGCGTCACGCATTGCTGCCAGAGCTTGGCGTTCGTTATCGGTTAATGGAACCGATTCTTGCGCCCGGTCGCTTACAGTTCCGAAGATGGGATCTTCGTCAAATGGTGCCCGTTCTAGCGATTCCTTGCCAAAATTATCAACCTCGTCGGGCAGCGTCCCAAACTCCTCAAAGCTGATTCGAAGCCGAAGTCTGAAAGCGCGCGCCAGCCGAGTCAATGTTTCCACCCTCCATGCTCTATAGTTCACATTCTCCAGCCGGGAGATGCCTGCTTGCTTCGTGCCGATCTTCTCCGCGAGTTGCGCTTGGGTCATTTCCTGTTGCTCGCGGATAATTTTGATTTGGGCTGCGATGTAAGAATTTAGAAAGGCTTCGGCGAATCCATACCGATAATCCTCATCACTAAATTGTCCCCTAAGGCTTTCCAACGACTCCCTCATGGCGTCTCCGTTTCGGGTCTGCAATCACGATCTCCCGATTATCCTGTGCTCTCTTCTTCCAGTCCTTAGGAATTAACTTCCCATCTTTTTCAACCGCACCACATAAGAACGTGAACTCTCGCTCCAGCATGATTGGTCCCTTGCAAAGCATCGGACGCAATTGCACCCAGCCTTTGTTCCCCCTAATCTTGGCTTTGTATATATCTTTCGCCACCGGGGTCCCTGTGATGAAGCCGGGGACCGCCTCTGGGCCGCCTCCCTCCAAGAGTCGAATCTTCAACTGGAAATCGCCTCGCTGGGCTGGATTGACCTTCTCTTCGTCGAGCCATTCGCGGATGACGTTATAGCCACGAGCAGAGATAAAGCAATAGACTGTCCACTTCTTCAAGGTTATCACATTCGCGTTATATTTGGGACTTGAATTTAGCATAACGCGTGCGTTATAATCCAGTATGGAGGAGATGTGAAGGGCGACTACCGGGTGATAGAGCGGGTCATAATATCCCCGGATTCCGTGGCGGAATGGAGTTCGAATCTCCCGCCCTCCGCGTTCACTCATTTCAAACCCGATATACCCTTCTGTCAAGCCCCCGCGATGAGTTCTTTCATCTGCATCGGCTTCCTTCGAGCAGACCGCCCCCATATATAGCCTCCCCCAGCTTGCTATCGCGGTGCGGCTCTCTTAAACTCGGTGGGAGCGTCGAAACCTTATTGTGTCTAGCCTGAAGCTTTTCTCCCGATACCGAACCGTCCCAATCGCCCCGCGACGGCTGCCGATGGATCAGCGCCGCATCCCGGTCGCCCCACTTGGCCTACTGCTCGTCACGCGACGCATTTTGATTGCGTCGCAACGTCTGCTGCTGACTCCGTGCCGCTTGCTGTTTGCGGCGCGACGATTCTCAATCGCCGCTGCTGCGGTTGCGTTGCTGGTTGGCGGACTTGTGGTTGCGCCAGCGCTGGTGGCGCAGGCTCCTGCCAGTTCCAGCTCCTCCAGCACGCCGGAATCGCAGGGTGTGGACACGACGCCGGTGCCGCGCATTGCGCAGCCGGAGGCGGGCGGCTCGGCCTTCACGCTGGAGACCAGCGAGCCGCTGTTTACGCTGGCCGCCGCGCTGAACGCCTGCGGCTACGACGCGGGGCTGAATGAATCCGACCCCGTACGGCTGAAGGTGCGCGAGCAGATGAACCAGGAGCTGGCCGCATCCGCAGCCGCGCGCGACGCACGCGATGCGGTGTGCGTCTTCATCCGCCAGCACGCGCTGACGGACACGGGGCGCGAGGTGGCGCAGTACATCTCGCTTGCGCTGTACCTGACGCCCGCGCCGGAGCTTGCGCCGTCGGTCGACATCCTCGATCTGCCGCCGGAGGCCGCGCCGGTGGTGGAGATTCTTCCCCTGCTGCGCGCCTTCGCCGATGCGGTTCATCTGCACGCCATCTGGATTGCGGACCGGCCGGAGTACGAGGCGCTGATCGAGGGCATCCATGACCCGCTGACCAAGGTGGTGCTGGACACCAACATCTTCCTGCGCCTGCCGGTGAGCACCTACGACGGACGCCGCTTCCTGGTGCTGCTGGAGCCGATGCTTGCGCCGGAGGAGACCAACGCGCGCTACAACGGCGCGGACTCGGTGGTGGTCGTCTCGCCGCGCGCGGGCACGCCGGACACCGTGCCGATGGACCTGATCCGCCACGCCTACCTGCACTTCCTGATCGAGCCGCTGATCTACACGCGCACCAGCTCCATCAACCGCCTGCTACCGCTGCTGAAGCCGGTGCAGAAGGCGCCGCTGGAGTTCATCTACAAGAGCGACATCGTGGCGCTGGTGACCGAGTGCCTGATCAAGGCGGTGGAGGCGCAGACCATGGACGTGGGCATTCCGTTGCCGGTGAAGCCCGGATCGCTGAGGGAGCGCGTCGACCAGGAGCGTTACGTGGCAGAGATGTCCGCCTACGACCGCCAGGCCGAGGAGGTGCGCCGCCGCAGGGTCGATCTGGACATGCGACAGGGATGGGTGCTGGTGGATTACTTCTACGGCGCGCTCGGCCAGATGCAGAAGGAAGGCACCAGCATCAAGGACGATATGGGCCAGATGGTCTACGGCATGGACGTGGAACGCGAACGCGGCCACGACCAGAAGATCGACTTCCTGCCCACAGGCTCCGGCGGAGACGTCATTCGCCACACGCCTCGCCCGCTCAGCGGCCTGGACCTGGCCGAGAGCAAGCTGATGAAGGGCGACCTGGACGGCGCAGGCGAGCTTGCCGATGCCGCGCTGAAGGCCAATCCCGCCAATCCGCAGGCACTCTACCTGCTGGGGCGCATCGACCTGATGCAGGGCGACCCGGACGGCGCGCTCGACCACCTGACGCAGACCGTCAAGCTGTCGCACGACCCGCGCACCGTCGCGTGGGCGCACATCTACCTGGGGCGGATGTACGACATTGCGCAGACGCCGCAGCGCGACAAGGCGCTGGCCGAGTATCGCGCCGCCCTGGCCAACCGCGATAGCCAGCCTGACACCAAGGCCGCCGCCGAACGAGGCATCCAGCAGCCGTTCGCGCTGCCCAAACGCGCGGCAACCTCCTCCGACCAGCAGGAGAATGCGGCACCCGCGGACGAGGCGCCGCTCGACCCCACGGGCAAGGCGGAAAAGGAAGCCTACCGGCCCTCGCCATCCAAGTAAGCCACGCCGGAACGTCGCCTATCCGACAGACAACTTCCGGTAAACTGAAGATTGGAAGGTGAGAATGCAACGTCAGGGGGGCCATTGACGACGCGCCAATCAACCGCCGAACGCTCGCGCAGATCGCAGGGGCGGCAGAGCGCAGCCGCCGCAGTCGGTGCCAACGGCCCCGCGGAAGAATCCGCGCCTGAGACTTCGGCGCCATCCATTCCCATCGTCACGCAGGACGATCGCTTCTTCGGCTACACGTTCAAGGACCGCGGCCTGCTCACGCTCGCGCTGACGCACAGCTCGCTGGCCTACGAGAGCAATCCCGAAGGCACACCCGACCCTGGAAGCGACAACGAGCGACTGGAGTTCCTGGGCGACGCGGTGCTGGGGCTGGTGGTCGCCGAGGCTTTATATCGCAGGCTTCCCGCGCTGCGCGAGGGCGATCTGACGCGGTTGCGCGCCTCGCTGGTCAGCAGCCGCCATCTGGCGCAGGTAGCGCAACGCATCCAGCTCGGGCCCATGCTTCTGCTGGGCCGCGGAGAGGCGCATAGCGGCGGCCAGCGAAAGCCCGCATTGCTGGCCAACGCGCTGGAGGCAGTCATCGCAGCGCTGTATCTCGACGGAGGCCTCGCCGCCGCGCGTGAGTTCATCCATCGCCACATCATCGAGCCGGCGGAAGACAGCCTCGTCGGCGTGCTGCACTCCAGCGAACCATTTTCGGGTGCGGTTGGCGACTACAAGTCCGCCCTGCAGGAGCGGCTGCAGGCTGCGGGCCACGACCAACCGCAGTATGTGCTGGCCGCGCAGTCCGGCCCCGACCATCAGAAGCGCTTCCGCATCGAGGTGCGCGTCGCTGGGGCCGATGGCGTGCCTCTCACCCTGGCCAGCGCCGACGGCACCACCAAGAAGCAGGCCCAGCAGGAGGCCGCGCGCCTCGCATTCGCCAGCCTCACCTCCGCCGCGCAGCCGAATGAGAGACCGAGGGCGCAATCCGGCGAGAGACCGAAGGCGAAAGCGACTCCCGCGCCCGCCGGCGAGACTGCGCAACCGAAGGCTGCGCGATGAGTCTCGCGCCCGGACACGGCGAAGCCACAACTCACCACCACAGCCTGCTCCATGCCTTCCAATCGCTGCTCTATATCCTGGTGGTCGCGCTGTTTATTATGACGTTCACCGCGCAGCCCTTTCGCATTCCCTCCGCGTCGATGGAGCCAACGCTGCTGGTTGGCGACTTTCTTCTGGTCAACAAGGAAATCTCCACCGGCCGCTTCCCTGCTCTGGCGCCGACGAATCTCATCCGCCGCGGCGATCTCATCGTCTTCCATTACCCGGTTGATCCCGCGCTGCATCTGGTCAAGCGCGTCATTGGTCTGCCGGGCGACCGGCTGCGCCTGCGCGACGGGCGCGTGCTGATCGACGGCCACCCGCTCAGCGAACCCTACGCCGTCTATCGCCCATCGGCCGCGGACAGCTACCGCGACGACTTCCCGCGCATGGATCGCGCCGATCCCGCGGTCGATTCGCGTTGGTGGATTCAGATGCACTCGCTGGTCGCAAACGGCGAACTCACCATTCCGCCCGACAGCTACTTCGTCCTGGGCGACAACCGCAACAACAGCGAGGACAGCCGCTACTGGGGGCTGGTGCCGCGCGCGGCCATCGTCGGCAAGCCATTCCTCGTCTACTTTTCGTTGAAAGAACCAGCCGTCTCGCTCACGAACCTTGCCCGCTGGGAGCGCACGCTTCGCATCGTTCGATAAGGGGAATCGTTGGAACGCAAATCGCGCGCACAAAATAGAGGCAACCGCAAGGCCGCCTCTCCTGTCTTCACTCACAACTCACAACTCACAACTACCAAGTCCTGCCAAATGAGGGCAATAATTTCTTTGACTCACCCACGCACTTGGAGGATTATGACGGTGACGGGGGTGAGCCCTTGCCGATGTAGCTACGTTCATTCTTGGACGGACTTTTAGGGAGAGCGTGTACGCCATGTTTGGGGGAATGGTCGGTTCGTATATGGACGAAAGCTTTGATCCTGTACGGCGAGCGGGCGCACTAGGTGTCTTCGCTGTTGGGGGATTGATGGGCGCTGGCGGACCCTTCTTTGAACTGGAGCGTAGGTGGGAGAAGCTCCGGAATCGTCCGGATATTAATATTCAGTATTTCAAGGCGTCCGAGTGCGAACGCGGTAAAGGAGAATTTGCAAAGTTCGTTATTGATTCGGACAACATCACCCCAGCAGAGCGAGAAAAACTCGATTCAATTAGCCGGGAGTTTATAGAGATTATCGTCAAACCTGTGCCGTTCGATTCCAATCCCTACCTTTTCATCTTCGGCGTCGGGATAGTGCAGGGAGAATTCTATGATGTTGTTAAAAGCGACCCCAAGGCTCGTTCTGTTCTTGGCGACGACCCATACCGCTTAGCGTATGACTTCGCCATGATCCAGTGTGCGTGGGCTGTAAAGCAAGTTGGTCATGGCGACTGCGTTTCTTTTGTCTGCGATAAGAATGAACAATACAGCGCCCTAGCTAACGAAGCGTACCGAAAACTCAAAAAGAAGAACCCAAATGCAGCGTCTCATATGGCTACTTTCAGCTTCGGAGATGACAAAGGATGCGAACCACTCCAGGCTGCCGATGCTGCAGTATTTGAGGTACGTCGAGCATTAAATCTCAACCTCCATCAATGGAAAGGCCATCTAAGAGATCAATTCAAACAACTGGATGCCGCCGGAGCAATGTCGCTTATAACGCTTGTCACTAAAGAGCAACTGCTGCATATTGTGGCCACGCACGAACCCGAGCAACCATTTAATTTAGATGTAGTTATGAACGAGAAACGAGATGAAAACATCACGCTCGGAATTTGAGAAGTTCGATGCCGTTGCGCCAAATACTCAGCGATCCACGCGAGGAATTGTAGATTTAGTCGGATTGAAGCCATGCCAGACCCAGCGCCCAATGCGCCGAAAGATCCATAGGAAGCAGAAGACTAATACTGGCGGAAGAAAGGCCCAACACGCGGCAAGTTCCCCGTGACCGGCAATGGCAATTGGATAATCAGCATCGAATTCTGATGAGCAGGTAGCATCATTAGCATTGGGAGCGTTAAGACAATCGCTATAGGCGGTGAGCACGCTATCGCCTTGGTGGATGCCAAGGTTGTTGCCATGAATTCCGCCATAGATCATCCAAGCCAGCGATACGACGACGCCGATCCGCTGCCAGCCACCGAGACGCATGATTATTCCTTCCCAAGTTCCTTGATAACGACCACAGTGTCCCGCTTTTGTCTTTCACTTATCCCTTACCACTGATTCCTTACCCCTGTTCTTAGGCTTCAACTGGCTCTGCCACCGGGACGCGCACTGGGGTCAGCCATCCGTAGCGGTCGGGCTTGATGCCGTTGACGATGGCGAAGAACTCGTCGTGGATGGCCGTGGTCACCGGGCCCATCGTGCCATCGCCGATCAGGATCTTGTCCACCGAGCGCAGGTGGGTCACCTCGGCGGCGGTGCCGCTGAAGAACGCCTCGTCGCAGATGTACACCATCTCGCGCGGCAGCGGCAGCTCGACGACGGGAATGCCCAGCGCCTTGGCGATGGTCAGCACGGAGGTGCGCGTAATCCCGCACAGCACGGAGTTGGCCAGCGGCGTGGTGTAGAGAATGCCATCGCGCACCAGGAAGAGGTTCTCGCCCGAGCCCTCCGAGAGATAGCCGTTCACATCCAGCGCGATGCCCTCGGAGTAGCCGTTGATCTCCGCCTCCATGCGGATCAACTGCGAGTTCATATAGTTTGCGCCCGCCTTGGCCAGCGACGGCATGGTGTTGGGCGCCATCCGGTTCCAGCTCGATATGCAGACATCCGCGCCATCGTTGCCGGAGACGTACTTGCCCCAGGGATAGTTCGCGATATACACCTCCATGGGAGAGTTCAGCGGGTTCACGCCAACCTCGCCGTAGCCGCGGAACGCGATGGGCCGGATGTAACACGGCGCGACGCCGTTGGCCTCGACAACGTCCACCGCCGCGGAACAAAGCTCCTCGTGCGTATATCCAAGCGGCATGCGGTAGATCTTGGCCGAGTCCAGCATCCGCCGCATGTGGTCCTGCAGGCGGAAGATGGCCGCGCCATTCGGCTGCGCATAACAGCGCATCCCCTCAAACACCGAAGACCCATAGTGGATCACATGCGACATCACATGGACCTGCGCCTTCTCCCAGGCAATGAGCTGCCCGTTGTGCCAGATGTTCTTCGTCGTCTCAAACGCCATCTCTTCTCCTTCGCCTCGCAAGTCCAGTATGTCAGCCGTCCATCACCGATGAATTAACCATTATACGGGCTGCATTCCTGCCTCGAATAAAATCAACGGTGCGACAATAGTTCTGTGACGTTCGATCCACATTTTGTCAGCCTCTACGGTCTACAGCACTCGGTGTATGTGCGATTCAGTGTGCTGGCGCTCAGCTCCATTTTTTTTCTGGTGGATCCGTTCGCCGCGCTGCCCACGTTTCTAGCCATCACCGAAGGCTCGGACGCAGTGCGCCGACGCCGCATCGCGCGCAAGGGCGCGCTGACAACGCTGATTGTGCTGGCGGCCTTTGCATTTGCCGGCGAGGCCATCTTCCGCGTCCTGGGCATCACACTGCCAGCTTTCGAGATTGCAGGCGGAGTCATTCTGATGTTGATCGGCCTGGACATGCTGCAGGCCCGTCGCTCGGCCACGCAGGAGGTGGTCGGCGACACCGAAGCCGCCGCGCAGAAGGAGGACGCCGGAATCGTCCCCCTCGGAGTCCCCATGCTGGCCGGCCCCGGGGCCATCACCTCCGTGATGGTGCTGGTCGGACAGGCGCAGACGCGCTGGCAGATGGCCGCCATCCTGATCTCCATCGCCATCACCGCGATGGCCTGCTATCTCATCCTGGGCCACTCGAACAAAGTCGTCCGCCTGCTGGGCGACACCGGAATCCGCATCCTGGTCCGCGTCATGGGCCTGCTTCTGGTGGCGCTGGCCGCGCAGTACTTCGTCAACGGACTGGCCGACCTCGGCCTTATCGCCCATCCCATCGAGTAGGGCCTTCCTCATCTTTCTGGACCGATCGAGAATACCGCGCTGTCGCGTCTGGTGGTAGATTGGAATCGCGGCGCGCGCAACCGGCCCCTCGCAGTTCCGGTTACGCCGCAAGACCGTCCGCTGCCTGCTATTGCGGCAACGACACGCTGCTGATGAAGTCACCAGAGGCCTCCCAGGGCAACCGCAGAGAACACCCTGGAAGTTCCTGATTTTTCTTCTGGACCGGCAGAAATCCACCCCTTCTCTGCATTGACTTACCCGGCTGACCGGCTGCATCCAGGCAGGATGCGGCCAGACCCAGGGCCCATGCCATGCACGAACGCGGTCCAGCAGAGATTTGTCGAGGGACGCAGATGCCGCGAGCTACGCGCTGGGCTGCGTGGTGCTGGCTGGGAATCTGCCTGGCAATCCTGTGGCTCCCTGCATTCGCACAGCAGACTGGTGTGGGCAACAACGAAGCAGCGGCAGGGCCGCACGTCAGTCCGGTGGCCATTGCACATTCCCAGACTTCCTTGAATGCCGCGTGGCAGGCCGTCGGTCCGGCCCAGATCGCCAGCCAGAGCTACGGCAATGTGACGGGACGCGTGACGTCGGTGGCAATCGACCCGGCGGATGCCACTGGCAACACGGTCTATCTCGGCACGACCGGCGGCGGCGTGTGGAAGTCCATCAACGCGGCCGGCGCGCCCGCCAGCGTCACCTTCTCTCCACTCACCGACACGCTTTCCGTCTTCAGCGCGAATGCGGGAACGGCGGCGATTCCGTCGTTGAGCATCGGCGCAGTGAGCATAAGCAAGGCAAGCGGGACCGACGTACTGCTGGCCGGAACGGGCGACCCCAACGATGCGTTGGACTCGTACTACGGCGAAGGGATTCTGCGCTCGGCCGACGGAGGCAACACATGGACACTGATTCAGCAGTCGATGGATTCCCCGGCTGCAAATCACTCGTTCGTCGGCCTCAGCGTGGCAGGATTCGCGTGGAGCAGCAGTACGCCGACGACGGTGGTTGCTGCGCTCTCGCAGTCCGCCGAAGGCACACTGGTGAACGCGCCAGACACAACCTACAGCGTTATGGGACTCTACTACTCAATCGACGCGGGCGTTTCCTGGCAGATGGCGATCATCGAAGACGGCACCGGCCAGTACGTGCAGCGAGCCGCGACGGCAATCTATCCCGGCAACGCCGCGACCGCCGTGGTGTGGAACCCGGTGCGCCAGATGTTCTACGCGGCGGTGCGCTATCACGGCTACTACCAGTCGCCCGACGGCATCGTCTGGACGCGCCTGACCAACCAGCCCGGCACAACTTTGACGATGACGGCCTGCCCGACAAATCCGAATGGAGTCGGCAGTACCTCTTGTCCCATCTTTCGCGGCACGCTTGCGGTGCAGCCAACCACCGGAGACACATTCTCCCTCACCGTGGACAGTAACAATCTCGGTCAGGGCCTCTATCAGGATGTGTGCGCGCTCACGGGATCGAGCTGCAAAACCACTTCAGTCGCATTCGCCAATAAGCTGATCTCGACTCCGCTGGAGGTTGGCAGCGGATCGACGGCAATCGCGCAGGCGGACTACAACCTCTCGCTCTCAGCCGTGGCAACTGGCACCGGCGCAAGCCTCGACACGCTGCTCTTCGCCGGCACGGTGGACCTCTATCGCTGCTCGATTGCAGCCGGATGCACGCTGCGCAACACAACCAACGCAACCAATGGATGCGCGGCCCCGGCGATGGTCTCCCCGGCGCAGCACGCGATCGCCACGCTGGCCGGCGCGGGAACAGGTGGCACGCTGCCACTGATTTATGTGGGCAACGACGGCGGTTTCTGGCGATCGCTCGATGGCGTCAACCAGCAGCAGACTCCCTGCTCAACGGACGACGCAACCCACTTTCAGAATCTCAACTCCGGCCTCGGCTCGCTGGCCGAAGTCGTCAGCTTCGCCGAGAATCCCACCGATCCGTCAACGCTGCTGGCGGCAGCAGGCGCAAACGGAACAGCCGGGACATCAGCCGCAACTACCACCGCAGCCTGGCCGCAGATCGCCACCGGCGAGGGTGGAACGGTCGCCATCGACCAGACCAATCCGCAGAACTGGTACGTCTCCACCGAGGCGGGCGTAAGCATTCACTACTGCGGCAATGGAAATACATGCGCGGCGGCGAACTATACCGGCTCGCCAACCATCGGCACCACGCAGGTGGCGAACGACGCGTCGCTGATCGCCCCGCCCTTCCTGCTCGATCCAGCGCAGCCCAGCGATGTTCTGATCGGCACATGCCGCGTGTGGCGCGGGCTGGCCGATAGCACCGCAGCATGGCCTGGCTCGAACAACATCAGCCCCGCGTTCGACGGATCGCATAACATCGCCTGCGGCGCGACCAACGCAATGGTGCGATCGCTTGCCGCGGGCGGCCCGGGGAGCAATGCGACGGCTGCACAGAACGCCGGCTCGACCGTGCTCTACGCCGGGATGGCGGGATCGCTCGATGGCGGTGCGAGCTTCGGCGGCCACATCTTCGCCAACTACGCCGCAGGCAGCGCGAGCAGCAGCAGCGTCTGGACGGACATCGCCAAGTCCACGGTCAGCAACGCTTCAGGCACAGCCTTCAATCCCGGCGGCTTCGACATCTCATCAGTCGTCGCCGATCCGCACGACGCCACCGGCGAGACGGTCTACGCAACCGTGATGGGCTTTGCCGGCAACGGCGTCAACGCGGCGCACGTCTACCGCTCGACAAACGGCGGCGCGAGCTGGACCAACATCAGCAACAACCTGCCCAACGCTCCCGCAAACAGCCTGCTGGTCGATCCCAACGACGCCAACACAGTCTACGTTGCCATGGACACCGGCATCTACGCCACCACGCAGGTGACGAGCTGCGCAACCGTTTCATCAAGCTGCTGGAGCGTCTACGGCACCGGCCTGCCCAACGCGCCGGTGGTCGCGCTGCAGGCCTCCGCGGGCATTGCCACCGGCGATGGCCGCTTCGGCGAGCTGCGCGCCGCAACCTACGGGCGCGGCATCTGGCAGATTCCGTTGCTCACCGCCGCGTATCCCGCCGCACCCACAATGACGCTCAACCCAACCAGCCTGACCTTCACTGCGCAGGCGATTGCGACAGCGAGCACTGCACAGAGCATCACGGTTACAAATTCGGGGAACGCGCCGCTGACCATCACGCATATCGCACCAACCGGAGACTTCAACGAGACCGACACTTGCGTCGGATCGCCGATCGCCGTTGGATCAACCTGCACCATTCAGGTCGAGTTCCTGCCCACGCTGACCGGCACGCGCACGGGCGTGCTGACCATCTACGGCAACGTCGCGGGCGGACAGGCGACCGCAGCACTCAGCGGCATCGGCACAACCGCGGCGACGATCCTTCTCGACCCGATCACGCTGAGCTTCACTTCCACCAACGTCGGCGCTACCAGCGCGCAACAGTTTATTACGGTCTCCAACACCGGCGGCATAACGGCCACGCTGGGAACTCCGACAGTCACGCCCGGCTTCATCCTTTCGGCAAACACATGCACCTCATCGCTGGCGTCCAGCGTCGGATGCACCGTCGGCATCAAGTTCCAGCCAACGGCCTCCGGCACCGTGTCCGGCAGCTTCAGCATCACCGACAGCGTGGGCACGCAGACCGCATCGCTCACGGGAGTGGGCGTTCTTCCGGCGACGGATTCGCTGACGCCGCTCGCGCTCGCCTTCGGCGCGCAGCAGATGAACACAACCAGCGCAACCCAGCGGGTGACGCTCACCAACTCCGGCGACTCCTCGCTGCTGCTGATCGCGGCGCAGATCGCCAGCGGCGACTTCACCGTCGTCAATAGCTGCGGCAACTCGCTCGCCGGCAACTCGTCGTGCTCTCTGCTGGTCGCCTATGTGCCCAAGAGCGTCGGCGCGGAAGCCGGCGTGCTGACCGTCTCCGACCAGTACCGCAGCCAGACCGTTGCGTTAAGCGGGACAGGCGTAGCGCCTCCCGGCGTCTCGCTGTCGCCGTACTCGACGATCGCCTTCGCGGCCACCGGCGTGGGCCTTACCGCAACGCCGCAGAGCGTGACGCTTACCAACAATGGCGGGCTTCCGCTCACCATCCAGAGCATCGCAGTCACCGGCGATTTTGCAATCGTTGCGGGCAGCAATACCTGCAGCTCAAGTCTTGCCGTGGGCGCGCAATGTACGCTGCAACTCGTCTTTGCGCCGACCTCGTCCGCTGCGCGCACGGGCACATTCACCGTCACCGACAACGCCGCGTCTTCGCCGCAGGGCCTGCAGTTGACGGGCACGGGAGTTGACTTCACGCTGAACGCGAACGGCAGCACCACGCAGACAATCTCCGCCGGCTCCGAGGCGGTGTACCCGCTGCTTCTCTCCTCGGCGGCAGGCGTGCCGGGAACAGTCGCGTTTACCTGTACGTCGATACCGGCCCATGCAACGTGCCTGGTGAACCCATCAACGGCAGCTTTGGGAGCGACGTCGACGGTCACCGTCACGGTTGCAACCAGCGTGGCCGGCGTGGAGCTGCACTGGCCGCTGCTGCCGGGCAAACAGCATCTTGCCTGGCTTGCAACTCTGCTTCCTCTGGGGCTGCTCGGCCTGGGACGGCGTCGCGCGCGGCGTCTGAGCGCGCTGGCAATGCTCTGCTGCGTCCTGCTGATTGCGGGATGCACAGTTTCGCGTCTGATTCCGCCGAGCAGTTCAAGCAGCGGCGGAACAACCGCGACTCCAACGCCGAGCGGAACCTATAACCTGGTGGTCTCCGGGACCAGCGTGGGCCTTACGCGCAGCATAAATCTGACCCTCATTGTGCAATAGCCGCGCACATCGGGCGCGCAACTCCAGTGCCAGGGATTTGAACATCGACTTCGGTCCCAGGTTGCATGATCGACAAAAGTGTCCGGCTGATTCCAACGCGGCCGGGCACCGCGCTTACAATCTCTCTTGCCACTCTGCGCGAGGGGAGAAAGATGCATCCATATAATGACAGGGCCAGGATGTCAGGCGCGATCCACTGCCCCAGGTCCACCGGTTCCAGAGACGGAAGGGAGAACGATGAAGATCGACAGCAATGACTACCGTGTACGCCCCGGCGAGAGGGTCAATCTCAAAAAATGGCCGACGATCGGCAAGCCAATCTGCGCCTCAAAGGAGGAATACAAACAACTCCTGGAGAAGCATGTCGAGCACTTGAGCGCGTTGCAGCAGCTTCTCTACGCCGCCAACCGCTATGCACTGGTGCTGGTCTTTCAAGGGATGGACGCGGCGGGCAAGGACGGCGCGATCCGTCATGTGCTGTCCGGAATCAATCCGGAGGGCTGCGACGTTACCAGCTTCAAGCAGCCGAGCGCGGATGAGCTGGAGCACGATTTTCTGTGGCGCTCCACGCTACGCCTGCCCGGACGCGGGCGGATCGGCATCTTCAATCGCTCGTACTACGAGGAGGTGCTGGCCGTCCGTGTGCATCCCGAGCTGCTGCGCAACGAGGGACTCGGCGAACAGTTGCGCGACGACAAGAACATCTGGAAGCAGCGCTACCGCTCCATCGTCGAGATGGAGAACCACCTCCATCGCAACGGCACGCGCATCGTCAAGATCTTTCTCCACCTCTCCGCGGAGGAGCAGAAAAGGCGGTTTCTGGAGCGCATCGACGAGCCGGAGAAGAACTGGAAGTTCAGCCTAGCCGACATTCACGAGCGCAAGTTCTGGAAGCGTTACATGGAGGTCTACGAGGACTGCCTGCGCACCACCAGCACGCGCCGCGCGCCCTGGTACGCCGTCCCCGCCGACGACAAGGACAACGCCCGCCTCATCGTCTCGCAGATCGTCCTCGACGCGCTCGGTGGCCTCAGAATGTCCTATCCCCGCACCACGACAAAGCGCCGCCTCGAACTACAGGCAATTCGCAAGCTGCTGGTGAAGTAGTCGCGCGGATTACATTGCGTGCCACACCATGTCCACGCGCACGGGAATCGCATTCTTGATGGGAATGGTAAGGAATGAGGGCGGATCGATCTTGAAGTCGTTCAACGTCGCAGGAACAACGCCGGTGATGTGGTGCGCCGCGCCATCGATCGACTGCTGGAAGATCACATGCGAGTAGTGCGCGGAGTTGCCCGCAAACTGCACTTCAAGATCGCAGTCCAGCGTCGGCGAGTTCAGGGTCGCCTGCGCCAGTCGGAACCGCACCTGGACAATGGGAAACTGCGCGCCGCGCGTCGTCTGAATCATGTGCAGGTCGCGGTTGCTGTCGCCGGAGTCGAACGACTTCACCGCCGCCGCAACCAGAAAATCGCACTGCCCCGCGTGGCATACGCCCTTGCCCAGTGCGGCGTGGCTGGTCGCATCTACCTCATGCATGGGATGCGACATGTGGTAGGTCAGGGAAGATTGATCGAGCTTCCACGTCTGGTCGGGCACAGGCGTCTGCGAGTTGAGAAGCGTGTACGCAGGCAGAGTAAGCAGCAGAATTGCGAGCAGAGAAAGTTTTTTCATGGGTCCTCAGAACTTCAGATGAATCGGCCAGGAGACAGCGATAATCGCCGCGCCATAGCTTGCCGCCGTGGCTACAGCGACTCCGCTATGCGCCGAGGCAATGCCGTGGACCTTCTGTCCGCTGTTGATCTGGTTGTAGGCCATCGCGCCCAGGATGGGCGTCAGCACCATTCCCGGAGCGTGAATGTAGATCAGGTACTTGTGCCACTTCACGCCGCCGCGCGCGGGCTCGCCAGAGACCCTCGGGGCGCGAATCGCATACGACGCCGTCGCCGCATACATTGCCACCGCGGTCGCGCCCAGCGCAATGTGCAGGTCGCGCGACGCAGTGTTGCTGTAGTCCCCCTTCTCCGGCGGCGCGCCGACTGAGCTGATGCACGCTGCCGCAACCGGGATCACCGTGATCAGCCCCAGCTTCTGATGGATCTTTAGCATGTGTGTCCGCCGGTCCATCAGCGCCTGCCGCTCGGCGCTTCCCTCGGTCTGGGCCGGTGTCAGCCCGAGGTCGCTCAGCGACGGCCCGCTGGGCGGTGGCTGGTTCAGCGAGGAAGCCTGAAATGAGCTGCTGCTCGATATCGGCTCGCTGCGGTCTAGCGCCGATCCCGCCGCGGCCGCCGGTACCGGAGCATCGGGCAACGCCAGCGCATCCGCCTTCGCCGCTGCCACCTCGGTTCCCTGCTGCCCGCTTGCCTGCTGCGCGATCGCCGGTTGCACGCCGCTCTGCGCCACAAGGCGTCCAGTCGCGCCGCAAAGAACAACAAGGCATACACCGCAAATAAGTACTCTGGCCCAGCCCGTCCAAAGGTGCCCAGGAATCTCCATGCAACCCTCCGTTCCATCTGCCGCAGATTCCTGTCACTCGATCTCTGCTCAGTTGTCTGGTATTGGATGATCGTTTGCTCTACGCGGTTGTTTTCTTATTGACGCCCGCGCCGTCCGCAGCCTTCGCATTGGTCGTATTCTTCCGGATGCGCTTCAGCACCTGCGCCAGCGTGGTCTCGTTCATCGCCTGCACGCCGTCCGCGCTGGCCCGTCTCAGCAGCCCCGCGATGGCCGGCACATCGGCTGCCAGCCACTCGCCCTCGCTGGCGGCGTAAATCTCGCCCAATCCAATTTGTTTGGCCGGCAGCTTCAGCTTCGCTCCGCCGTTCGGCCCCTTGCGCTGCTCGATCAGTCCCCTCTTGTGCAGTTGCAGAAAACAGCGGCGCACCATCACCGCGCTCTCCGCAAGCTGTTTCGCAATCTCAGCCGAGGTCTGCATCGTACCCTCTTCCGCGGCAGCCAGCACCATCAAAATGCGTAGACTGAGCCCGAAACGACCGTTCTTTGCCATGCACAGCAAACTAACACACCCAGGGTCAACCCGACTAGAGCGGTTTCACCGCAACTGTTATCGCGCGAGAATTATTAAAGTGGTTTTTCTTGAGGAAAAACCACGCAAACGTTCTTCGCTCCTGTAAAGACCTACGGTGAAACCGCTCTACCGGCGAAATCGACGCCACGCGCAATCACAAAGATTCAAGCGCAGTCGGGCCGCATCCCGCGTCTGCGCGCCCCACGCCCGCCAGCTACGAACCGTTCCCCCAACGTGCTAGCCTTCAGATGTGAATATTCTCTTTGTAGGGGACGTCTTTGGCTCGGCCGGACGCCACATTGTCCGCGAACATCTGCCGCACGTCATGGAGACCAACGAGGTCGATCTGCTCGTCATCAACGGCGAGAACGCCGCCGGTGGCTTCGGCATTACGCCCTCCATCGCCGAAGAGATCTTCGACCTCGGCGCGCACGTCATCACCACCGGCAACCACATCTGGGACAAGAAAGAGATCTTCGAGTACATGGCCGTCCCCGCCGACTCGCATGTGCGCGGACGGCGCGTGCTGCGGCCTGCGAACTACGTCGTCGGCACGCCCGGCTTCGGCGTGTATGAGGGCGAGCTGCCCACCGGACAGGAGTACGCGGTGATGAACCTGCAAGGGCGCGTCTTTATGTCCAGTTGCGACGACCCATTCCGCACGGCCGACGATTTGCTATCGAAGATCAAGGCCAAGGTGATCCTGCTCGACTTCCACGGCGAGGCCACCTCGGAAAAGGTCGCCCTGGGCTGGTATCTCGATGGCCGCGTCACCGCCGTCCTGGGCACGCACACCCACATCCCCACCGCCGATGAGCGCCTGCTGCACAACGGCACCGCCTACCAGACCGACGTTGGCATGTGCGGGTCGTTTGATTCCGTGATCGGCGTGGAGCGGGAGATGGTGCTGCATCGCTTCCTCACCGGAATGCCCGGCAAGTTCGAGGCCGCCAAGGCCAACCCCAAGATGTGCGCCACGCTCGTAGAGTGCAACGGCGGGACTGGACGCGCAACCGCAATCAGCCGCATCATGCTCGGCGAATAATTCAAAGTCGAAAGGACACGCATTCATGTGTGCCGAAGGGCTTAGAGCATTTTCGGAATTGCTCTAATCGCTCCCGGCCAACGCACCAACGCAGAAGAGGCAGCCATCAATGGCTGCCTCTTCTGTTGCTGCGTCTTCCGTCTCAGTCTACTTGTGCTTGTGGGCGGCCGGTGCGGCGTGGTGCGCCGGAGCCGCGGGCTTGGCCGGCTTGGCCAGAATCACATTGCCATCCTTCATGATGATCTGGATGGGGTTTGCGGTGAATGAGTCGTAGGTCCCGGTGAGGGTGACGGTCTTGCCGACGGCGGTGGCCGCGGCGATTGCATCCGTCTTCGTTTTGGCTGCATCCACTGCCTTGTTGTAGGCGGCCTTCTGGGCAACGGTCGCATTCGCTTTGAGCTCTGGGATATCCTCCGGCGGCGCCATATTGAAGGTGAAGTCGGCGCTCTTGGCGTGCACGGCGTCGTCGGTCACGGCAACTGTGATCACCGTCGGCGAGGAAGTGACGACCAGCGCACCGGGGATCTGCACCGATTTGCCCTTGATCGTGTCCCACACCTTCGCTGCGTCGTCCGCGGAGCCAAACTGGAAGACCATCTCCTTGTCGGAGGTGGCAAGCGTAGCCAGATCGGACGTGCCAGTGATCGAGTTATGGATCTTTTCCGCCGGGGTCAAACCAGGCTTGATCGATGCAAACAGCCCCGCGGGCGGGTTCAGATTGGCTGTGGCGGCGGCCATGATCGCGTCATAGCCATCGTCCCCGTCGTGGTACTTCTTGTAGCAATACTTGGCGAAGGGAGACCAGTCGGTCTTTACGTCTGCCGGTGCGTAGGCCACGGCGCGGCTGGCGTAAAAAGTGCAGTTGAGATAGTCGGGGGGAGTGGACTGGTAATATGCCACGCCAAGAAAGTAGGTGTCCTGAAGATAGGGGCCTTTCTGTTGCGTGGCGGCCAAGGGCACGGTGACGAGTTCCTTCTTGAAGACGTCAATGGCGGTCGCGTTGTCCTTCTTGTTGAAGGCCGCGTCGCCGATCGCGTTGTAGAAGATGGGGAACGCAATGTCCTGAAGCTTCTTGAAGTCGGCGACGGGCATGGCAGCCGGCTTAGCCGCGGCCAGCCCCCTCTGCGCGTACCCGGCTGCCGCGTCCAGCGCGGCCTGCTTGGCTGCCGGATCGGTCAGCGAGTCGGCGCTGCTCTTGCGGAAATACACCTCATAGGTGAGCGCCTGCAAGTTCGTGGGATCGAGCGACAGCACGCGGTCGGCGGCATCTTGTGTCTTGACAGCGTCGAATCCACTGTACGTCATCATCAGGATCACCAGCACGTCATGCTTGACGCTGGAGTTCGGGTACCGGGTGAGGTAATCCTCAATGGCCGCGGCCTTGACCTGCGGATTGCTCTGGCTGATAGCATTGTTGTAGACCGTATATTCGGCATCGGGCATCTGCACAGGGGCCGCTTGCGCTCCCAGTTGAACGGGCTGTGCGGCAGGTTGGGCAGCCGGTGCGGCGGCAGGTTGGGCAGCCGGTGCGGCGGGCACTACAGCCGGTGCGGCGGGCACTACAGCCGGTGCGGCGGGCACTGCAGCCGGTGCGGCGGGCACTGCAGCCGGTGCGGCGGCGGGCACTGCAGCCGGTGCGGCGGCGGGTGGGGCGGCCTGGGAACCAGGGGAGGCGTTGGTCTGCGCGAACGCCGTAGTCAAACCCAATGCAAGTACGGCACACGCCAGGAGAGAGGTTAAGACGACCTTCTTCATTCAAGACTCCTCAGTCATTTTTATAGTTGCCTGCCGCCCGGTGGTCCCGGAGGTCAAGGTGGTTCTCAGCTTCGTTCGTGGAACCAGCCTGCCCCTTTGCCGCAGAGACAGTTGCGACCCACTTCATGCTGATTATAGGAATCCCGCTCTCCCGTGGCAAGTTCCGGAGAAAAAGGGAGTGGGTCATTTTGCCGCCGCAAACCGGCCCACTCCCCCCTGTGGTAACTTTGCCATCGGAGACTCGCCATGCATCCGCGCCGCTTCAAGATCAGCCCCGCCATCCACACTCTGGTCTTTCTCCTCTGCGCCGCAGCCACAGCCACCGCCGAGAAGCCGCCACAGGTCCGTCCCGTCCAGATTGAAAACGGCAAGCTACAGGGCGTTCTCACCGCCGACTTCAAGGTCATCGCCTACAAGGGCGTTCCCTACGCCGCGCCGCCGGTGAGCGATCTGCGCTGGCGTCCGCCGCAGCCCGTGGCAAAGTGGAAACACATCCTCTTCGCCCGCGACTTCGGCCCGCACTGCATCCAGTCCGGCAGCTATCCCGACATGGTCTTCCACGACCCCGGCCCCAGCGAAGACTGCCTCACGCTCAACGTCTGGGCGCCAGTCCCCACCACCGCCAAGCCCGCGCCCAAGCACCCCGCGCCACTGCCCGTCATGGTCTGGATCTATGGCGGCGGCTTCACCACCGGAGGCACATCCGAGAACCGTCAGGACGGCGAATTCCTCGCCCATCGCGGAGTCATCGTCGTGAGCATGAACTACCGCCTGGGTGTCTTCGGCTTCTTCGCCCACCCCGAGCTCGCCGCCGAATCCTCCAACAACGCCTCCGGCAACTACGGCCTGATGGACCAGACCGCGGCCATCGCCTGGGTGCGGCGCAACATCGCGGCCTTCGGTGGCGACCCCAACAACATCACCCTCTTCGGCGAGTCCGCGGGCTCCTTCTCGGTCAGCGCGCAGATCGCATCCCCTCTCGCCAAAGGCCTCATCAGTAAAGCCATAGGCGAGAGCGGCGCGGCCTTCTACAGCGGTGGCCTCGGCTTCCAGCCGCGCGAACAGGCTGAGCGCGAAGACGCCGCATGGGCCGAGCGCGCCTTCGGCTCCAGCCGCCTCTTCTATCTGCGCACCCTCACCGCAGACGAGCTGCTGCAGAAGGCAACCGCGCGCGCCACTCAACCCCCGCGCTTCCAGCCTGTCATCGACGGCCTCTTCCTGCCCGACTCCCTCCCCCACATCTACGCCGCGGGCCAGCAGGCCCACATCCCCGTGCTCGGCGGATGGAACGCCAACGAGGGCCGCGCACCAGCCAGCACCACCGCCGCCAGTTTTACCGCTCAGGCGCAAAAAGAGTTCGGCGCAAATGCGGACGCCTTCCTCGCTGTCTATCCCGCCACCACCGACGCCGAGGCGCTGCAATCCGCCAACGACTACGCGGGCGACCGCTTCATCGCATTCTCCACCTGGGCCTGGCTCGAAGCGCAGGTCGGCACCGGCGGCGCGCCCGTCTACCGCTACTTCCTCGACCTCGGCTCGCCCGGCGACCGCAACCACTCCGTCGCCCAGGGCGCATTCCACTCCGACGACATCGAGTACATCTTCGGCGCGCTCGACTCGCGGCCCGAGATGGCCATCCGCCCCATCGACCGCGCGCTCTCCGATCAGATGATGCAGTACTGGACGAACTTTGCCCGCACCGGCGATCCCAACGGCCCCGGCCTTCCCCGCTGGCTCTCCTACAACGCCGCCGACGGCTGGCAGGTGATGCACCTCAACGCCGCGCCCGCCTCGCTGCCCGACGCGCTCCGCCCGCGCGACCTCTTCCTCGACACCCAATGGGGCCGTGCCGCCAGCAAGTAGGTCTCAGCGCAGACCTCTTTAAAATTGTCATTCTGACCCTGAGCTTGCGAAGGGGAAGAATCCCCGTATTTCGCTATTGAACACCTGCGCACGCTCTGGCGGACGAATTATGCCCGCGCCGTGGTCCACAGATCGTGCAGATGCACCACCCCCAGCGCCTCGCCACTCGGCGCAACCACAATCAGCGAAGTAATCTTGCGCGCCTCCATCAGCGCCAGCGCCTCGCCCGCAAAGGCCTCCGGGGCAATCGTCACTGGATGCGCATTCATGATCTCGCCCGCCGAATGCGCCAGCGCGTTCGGGCCGTCGCGTTCCAGCAGCCGCCGCAGGTCGCCGTCGGAGATCATCCCCAGCAGCGCGTTCCCCGCGCCCAGCACCGTCGTCATTCCCAGCTTCTTGTGCGACATCTCGTGGATGACCTGCGCCATCGGCGTATCCGCCGCCACCCGCGGCAGCGCGTCGCCGGTGTGCATCATCTCGCTCACCCGCGCCAGCCGCCGTCCCAGCCGTCCGCCCGCGTGCAGCTCGGCAAAATCCTCCGCCGCGAATCCCCTGCTCCGGCTCACCTCCAGAGCCAGCGCATCGCCCAGCGCCAGCATCACGGTGGTCGAAGCCGTCGGCGCCAGGTTCAGTTCGCCGGCCTCCGCCGAAACGCTCGCGTCGAGCCACACTTCGCTGGCCTGCGCCAGCGTCGAGCTGCCATCCCCACACAAGCTGATGAGCGAACAGCCCAGCCGAGCCAGCGCGGGCATCAACGCCAGCACCTCATCCGTCTCCCCGCTCGCCGACAGCGCCACCACCACATCGCCCGCCGCAACCACTCCCATATCGCCGTGCAGCGCCTCCGCCGGATGCAGGAAGCAAGCCGGTGTCCCTGTGGAGCAGAGCGTTGCCGCAATCTTGCGCGCGATCAGACCGCTCTTTCCCATGCCCAGCACAATCACGCGATTCCCGCGCCCCGCGGCTTCCACTACCAACTCCGTCGCCCGCGCGAACGGCGCCAGCATCGGCCCGTCCAGCCGTATCGCCAACTCCAGCAATGCGCGCGCCTCCGTGCGGACCAACTCCGACGGACGCGTGCGTTCAGTTTGAGCAGAGATCGCCATACGCTTATGAACCCTTCCGATGCTAGCAGAGCCAGCCCCTCCCATCGACCCCGCCGCCCCCCGTAACTCAGAAGTGTTTTAATGCTCTCGATGAATCTTGCCCTAAAGCGCTTCCGCCAAATCCTTCTCGCCATCCTGTTCCTGCTCGGCGTCGTATGGATTCAGGCGGAGGTGTCTCAATGGTTCCTCCGTTGGCGCGCCGAACACCTGCTCACCGACGTGCGCTCGCTCGACCTGAATCGCAGCGGATGGTCCGACGCGCAGAGAGTGATGAACAAGTGGAACAGTTATGCGGTACCCGCGGGCCCCTGCACCGCTGACGCTTGCACCTACCGGGTCGACCTTCTCCAGGTGCTCCCGCAGACGCTCATCGGCTACCCGGACGTAGGCGTCAAAAACTGGCTCCCGCGGATCGTCGACCATACCGGCCTGCGCAGCGTTGCCGCACGTGCTGGATTCACCGTGGAGCACGGCATCATCACTTCGAAATGGTTCGCCGAGCAGGTGGCTCTGCCAGTGCGGGAGTGGAATCTGCGCGGAGGCGCGTATGTGCCGGACCTGGCCATCTCGTCCGGAGAATTTCTCGGCTTCCCCGGGTCCGAAGCGGGGCCTCAGTTACATCCATATCGACAAGTACGCAACTGGAAAGGAGCCTACGGCATCACCGTTCAGTTCCTGCCGCAGGAAGACAGCTCCGAGCAGGTCTTGCTGATGGACTTCCGGTTCTCCTGCATCACGCAATTCTCACCTTGCCTCGATTACGGCGACATTCTGCCCGAAGCCTCGAGGAATTTGCAGGAACAGGAGCATTCGCCCGGAACGCGATAAACTGGAAGGACGCGAGGCAAGCGAAAGACGCTCGCCCGGAAGGATGTCCTCTAAGTGATGCGAAGAGTGCTCTTGCTGTTCATGATGGTCGCCGGAATCTCGCTCGTCCTCTGGTCCGGATGGCACAACCTCCGCGAGCGCCGCAGGGCCATGCAGATGCAGCAGGAGGCCCGCGTTACGCTGATCCCCGACACATCCAACACCGCAGCCGATTCGCCCGCCGCCCAGTCGCCCCTCCGCGGCAAGCCCGCGCCCGCGTTCACCCTCATGGATCTCGCCGGCAAGAAGGTCTCGCTCAGCGACTTCAAAGGCCACCCCCTGGTCGTCAACTTCTGGGGCACCTACTGCGCGCCCTGCAAGTTGGAGATGCCCTGGCTCGAAGAGTTCAGCCACAAGTACGCCGCTGATGGCTTCGAGGTCGTCGGCGTCACCTACGACGCCGAGGTAGGCAAGGACACCATCTCCAAAGACGCACAGAAACTCGGCGTCACCTATCCGATCCTGCTCTCCGACCCGAAGGCAGAGAAAGACTACCTCAGCGACTCCGAAGTCCTGCCCATGTCGTTCTATGTGGATAAAACCGGCAAGGTCATCGAGGTCACCGCGGGCCTCGGTCCAAAAGATGATCTCGAAGCCATGGTGAAAGAGACTATTGCAGCGGGGGCAAATCGATGAGGCGCGCACTCGCATCGTTCGCCCTATTTGCCTCGCTCGCAGGAGCCGGTGCCAACCCGGCACTCGCCCAACTCGGAAGCATGGACGCGCCCGCCAAGGCCAAATCCTACGTCCTCTACGCAGCCGAACAGCAGTCCGTCCCGGCCGGCAAGCGCGGCGTCCTCGAGCTTCGTTTCCACCTGGTCCAGGGCTACCACGTGAACTCGCACACGCCAAAATCCGACCTCCTTATTCCCACCGCGCTGACCCTCCAGCCCGCCGACGGCGTCAAGGCCGGTCCGCTCGAGTATCCGGCGGGACAGCCCTTCAGCTTCAGCTTCGATCCGACCGACAAGCTCGACGTCTACGCAGGAGACTTCACCATCAAGCTGCCCGTCGTCGCCACGGCCGGGGCCCACACCGTGGATGGCGCGTTGAGGTATCAGGCCTGCGACCACGCTTCGTGCTATCCGCCAAGAACGCTGCCGGTGCAGGTCGTATTTACCGCGAAGTAGCAGGGGTGGGTTGGCGTACCATGTACCGCGCGAGCGCATTGCCCGTCCGGGCGTACCTCTGCGCTGTTTCAATAAACTTTAGAGATTCAAAAAGGGACTGACGGGACAAGCATGGAAGAGTTCAGAAGGCTGACGCGGCTGCCCGCGTATGTATTCAACATCACCAGTGAATTGAAAGCCGCCGCCCGCAAGCGAGGCGAGGACATCATCGACTTCGGCATGGGCAACCCCGACGGCGCCACGCCGAAGCACATCGTCGACAAGCTGATCGAGGCCGCGCAGAAGACAGCAACCCATCGCTACTCGCTCTCCCGCGGCCTGCCCCGCCTGCGCAAATCCATCTGCGACTGGTACAAGCGCAGATACTCGGTCGACCTCGACCCCGAAACCGAAGCCATCGTCACCATCGGCTCCAAGGAAGGCATCGCCCACCTCTGCCTGGCCATGCTCGATGCCGAGGACACCGTCGCCGTACCCAACCCCAGCTACCCCATCCACATCTTCGGCCCCGTCATCGCCGGCTCAAAGATCCAGAGCATCGCGCTCGAAGACACCGACGAGGCCACCCTGCTCGCCACCCTCGAGTACGAACTCCCGCGCATGAATCCGCGCCCCAAGCTCCTCATCCTCAACTTCCCCGCCAACCCCACCACCCAGTGTGTCGACCTCTCCTTCTTCGAGCGCCTCGTACCGCTCTGCAAAGAACTCGGCATCTACATCATCCACGACCTCGCCTACGCCGACCTCGTCTTCGATGGCTACCGCGCCCCCAGCATCCTCGAAGTCCCCGGCGCAAAGGACATCGCCGTCGAGTTTTTCACCCTGTCCAAGAGCTACAACATGCCCGGCTGGCGCGTCGGCTTCATGGTCGGCAACAAGAAGCTGGTCGACGCGCTAGGCCGCATCAAGAGCTACTTCGACTACGGCACCTTCACCCCCATCCAGGTCGCCTCCATCGCCGCCCTCGACGGCCCGCAGGAGTGTGTAGCCGAAATCGTTGCAAATTACAAATCCCGTCGCGACGTCCTCGTCCACGGGATGAACAAGCTGGGCTGGCCCGTCGAACTCCCCAAAGCCACCATGTTCGTCTGGGCAAAGATTCCCGAGCAGTTCCGCGCCATGGGCTCGCTGGATTTCTCCAAAAAACTCCTGATCGACGCCAAGACCGCCGTCAGCCCAGGCGTCGGCTTCGGCGAACACGGCGACAACTTCGTCCGCTTCGCCCTCATCGAAAACGAAGAACGCACCCGCCAGGCCCTCCGCGGCATCAAGCAAATGTTCAAAGCCGGCTAAAGGCATCAACCTCCGTCCGCGTTGGATCTGCAGATATTGAGCTGATTCAGCAAGGGCCCGCAGCTCATCCGTCTGCAGCCGCGTGAACAAAAAAGGGCTATACTTCTCTGCGCGAAGGACGGGTGCGCTATGGGAGATCTACCGCTCTCAAAGAAGCTTGAACTGCACGAGCTCTGGCTCAAGAGCTTCGGAGACGAGGGTGTGCGTCTGGATCTGAGCGGGCAGTCGGTCCGAGGCGTCCACGTGCATGACGCTGTCCTCGTGGGAGCCAGGTTGACCGACGCAGATCTCAGGCATGCAGATCTCATGGAGGCGGACTTCACTGGATCGGACCTCAGAGGAACGGATTTTCGCGACGCGGAGTTGGAGGGAGCAGACTTTTCTGCAGCCAGCATGAAGGGCGCGCAGTTTCGCGGGGCAAAGCTCGACGACGCCATTCTGCAGGGCGCATATCTCAGGTTTGCCGATCTGCGCGACGCAAGTCTTGTCGAAGTGAACCTAGAAGGGGCCGACTTGATGGGCGCCGAGCTTCGCGGCGTGAACATGACCAATGCAAAACTCCGCGGAGCAATCCTGAGCGGCGCTGATTTGCGCGGTGCCATCCTTGCCGGAACTGATTTCAGATGTGCAGATCTTCTGGGCGTCAGCCTCGGGGGAGCGACCGTCGATCAGGACACAAACTTCCTCGATGCAAAAGTCAACGAAGACATCTTCAGAGACGTCAACTTGGCCTTGATAAAAAGAGAGCACCTGCCCGCCTCGCTCCGGGCAAAGTAAGCTGGCCCGCTCTACAGCACCGGCGACCCATCCCCCAGCATCGCCTTCCGAATCACCTTCACCGGCGCGAACCCCTGCCGCATAAAATCATCGTGGAAGCGTTGCAAATCGAACGCCGCGCCCTGCTTCTTCTTCATATCCTCGCGCAGCTTCATGATCNNTCTCCAGCTTGCCCAGCGTGTAGTACAGATAAGTCGGATCGCCCGTCCCGCGCTTCGTCTCCACCAGCCCCACCGCGTGCGACTGGTAGCCCTCCTTCACAAAGAAGTTGGCCGCCTGATCAGTAGTCCACGTCCCTCCCGGCTCGCCCTGCCCCGTGTGCAGCTTGATCGAATTAACGAACCGCGCATCGCGCAGCAGCGCATCCTGCAACTGCCCCAGCCGAATCAGCCTCGCCTGCCGCACCTGCTCGGCCGTCGCGCCCGCCGGAGCCGCCGCATAGCCCTCATCCAGCATCATCTGCTCGCAGTAGTGCGCCCACCCCTCGATGTTCGTGTTCGCCCCCAGCACCTTCCGTACCTTGCTCGATATCCTCGGCGTCCACAAAAACTGAACATAGTGCCCCGGATACGCCTCATGCACGCTGGTCGAAATAATCGTCCCCACGTTGAAGCTCGCCATATGCTCGGCCACGTGCTCCGCCGTCCAATCCCTCCCCGGCAGCGTCACGTTGAAGTACGCCTTCTTCGAGTGCGTCTCAAATGGCCCCGGCGAGTCCATCGAAGCAAACGTCGTCGCGCGCATAAATGGCGGCGTCTCTTCTAGCGTCGGCTGCACATCGCTCGGAATCGTAATGATCTTCTTCTCGCGAATAAAAGTAATCAGCGAGTCGAACGTCCCATGAAACGAGTTCAGCAAATCACCCGGCGCCGGATGAATCGTCGCCAACTCCGCCAGCACCTCCTGCGGCGTCTTCGTCGGATCAACTTCCTTCGCTACCCGCGCAAACTCCGCCTGGTTCTTATGCAGATCGTCCATCGCAATCGCCAGCAGCCGATCCAGCGGAATATCCACCATCTCGTCGTACGCAAGCTTCTTCTGGAACGTATCCGCGCCGAGCCTGTAGTCGCCATTCGAGCGCGGCAGCAGGTCCGTCTTCATCCACGCCGCATAGCTCTTCAGCGCCGCAATCACCGCCGCATTCGACTTCGCAAACTCCGCCTTCGTCCCCGCGTCGGTCGCGACCTCCGCGCCATCCGCCCCACTGAAGAACGCGCTCGGTACATCGTTCTCAAAAAAACTCACATCGTCGTCAATCTGTTCCAGCGCAATCTCGGTAAAGATCTTCGGAGGATTTTTCAGATTCTTCCGCGCCTCCAGCAACGCCTGCGGCATCAGCTTCTCGCGCTCCACCAGCGCCCGCAGCCGCACATTCGCCGACGCATACGGCCGCTCCATAATCACGAACGCCGAACCCGTAATCCCCGACGAATAACTATCCGGATTCTTCTCCCACCCGCGAATCACCTCCAGCGAAAGCAGCTCCGACCGAATATTGTTCAGCAGAATATCCCGGTCCGCTGCCATCGGCGCATCCAGCGCGCTCCCATCGATCGCCGCCACCTTCTTCTCATACTCATGCAGCGCCGCAACCTCCCGCTCCACCCCCGCAGCCGAGTAGTCCTCCAACTGCGTGTCGTACTGGTGCAGCCCTGCCGCTGTCCCGCTCGTCGGAGAAAATTTGAAATAAACATCCGAGAAGAATTGATCCGACACATAGCCAAATGTCTGCATAGCTCCATCCGCTGAAAGCTTCTGCGCCCGCGCCCCAGGCACACCCATAAGCGCCCCAAGCACCGCCGCCGCCGCCACAAGTCTGTTCGCCATATCCATCCCCAAAGTCTAAGTCAAAATCCGCCCGAAAGCCGCGCCGCCCCTGCGCCTCCCGCAACGCATCCCCAGGAAAACCCGCCGCGCCATACCGCAGAAGTGTGATGCTGCCCCCCGTATCCAGGTGCTATTCTTGCCCCGATCTACCCCGGCACGTTCATGCGTCTCCGACGATCATCTGCTCTGAACCGACGTCACGGGCTCTCCACGTCACCGCGCAAGCTGTCCCCGTCGCAGCCCCATAACAGCGCGAGCATCGCAGCTCTGCGTCTCGTGTTGATCCTTCTCTGCCTCATTCCCACGTCGCTCGCGCAGAAGACCATCCACATCCCCGCCGATCTGTTGCGAATGATGTTGTTCTGAATCAGCGAACCTAACCGAGGTCATCAACGCCCTGGCTAGCCTCACCACCCTCACCGCATCCCCCAATCCCCAACTCACAGGCCTGCCTGTCGTACTCACGGCCACCGTCACCGGATCTGCGACCACCCCAACCGGCACCGTCATCTTCAGCGACGGTTCCAACCTACTTGCTACGGTCGTCTTGAACGCCGCCGGCCAGGCCACGGTTCCATTCAACTTCCTGCCCGGCACTCATCCCCTCACCGCGACCTACACTGGCAGCGCCACGTATTCCCTCAGCGCCTCGTCTACGATCTCAGAGGTAATCCTGCCTTACGCGCCGGACTTCACCATCACCCTCGCCAACCCCACCCTCACCATCCAGACCCAGCAGCGCCTCACCACCACCGTCACCCTCACCAGCGTCAACGGCTTCGCAGACTCGCTAGCCCTCACCTGCGCCAACCTCCCCGCCTACCTCACCTGCCGCGTCACTCCCACAACCGCGACCCTCACCCCCAACGGAACCACCACCGCCTCCCTCTATCTCGACACCGACTCGGTCCTCGGCTACGCCCGCATGAACGCCCCACCACCCCTCGGCAACCCGCCCGCATCACCCATCAACCTGGCCCTGCTACTCTCCCCCTTCACCCTCTTCGCCGCCTTCGCTGCACGCAACTCTCAACACCACTACCGCCTTCGCCTGCTAGTACTTTTCCTAGCCGCAATCCCCATCTCCATGGCCCTCACCGGCTGCGGCACCCTCATCTTCCCCATCGACATCCCACCCTCCGTAGCGCCCGGCACCTACACCATCCCCATCACCGCAACCGGCACCACCACCAACCTCACCCACACCGCCCAACTCACCCTCACCATCACTCCGTAGTCGGGCGGCACCCGCGAGTTTGACAGTCCAATTTTCAAGCTGCTACTTTCGCCCCGCTTCCTGCTGCGCCTGTTCGGCGGGGCCCTGTTCCACACCGGAAAGTCCAGGAGACACCAATGCCACCCTCTGAAGTATCGCGCCGCAGCTTCCTCAACGCCTCCGCCATGACTCTGGCGACCGCAGCATCCGCGCTCACCCATCCCGCCGAAGCGGCAGCCCAAATGGCAGGCGTCAAGCGCGCCGATCTCCCCGACCTCACCATCAAGGAGGTCAAGGTCTACGTCATCAACCGCACTCCCACGCGCCCGGCCGCAGCAGCCGCACCCGCCGCTCCACCGCGCGGCCCCGCCACCGAGCAGATCGCCGCCATCGTCACCAACAGCGGTATCGAGGGCAACTACTCTCTCGACGCCCGCTACTTCCACCCCAATTGGAGCAACCTCGGCTGGCTCGAGTACGCCAAGCGCACCCTCCCCGGCAAGAGCGTCCTCGACCTTCCCAAGCTCACCTCGCAGTGGGAGCCCGACCTCCGCCGCCAGGGCCAGCTCTCCTACGCCTCCGCCATCGACAACTGCTGCTGGGACATCCTCGGCAAGGCCGTCAACCTGCCCGTCTACCGCATCCTCGGAGCCTATCGCGACCGCGTCATGGCCTACGGAAGCTCGCAGCATCACAAGGCCGGCGAAGACTTCGTCACCGAGGCCAAGCGCTGCAAAGAAGCCGGCTTCAAGGCCTACAAGATCCACCCGCCCGGAGGAACCGCGCCCAACGCCGACAACTACAAACTCGACATGGAGATTTGCACCGCCGTCCGCCAGGCCGTAGGCGACGACTTCACCCTCATGCTCGACCCCGTCGGAGTCTACGACCGCTACCAGGCCCTCGAAGTCGGCCGCCACCTCGACAAGCTCGGCTACCTCGCCTTCGAGGACCCGCTCCCCACCACCGACATCGAAGGCCTCGTCGAGCTCTGCGCCAAGGTCGACGTCCCCGTCCACATCGGCGAGTTCCTCTTCTCCATCTACAACTACCCCGAGTACATCCGCCGCGGCGCCGTCGACGCCGTCCGCTTCGTCGTCGACAACATCGGCGGCATCACCGCCGGCATGAAGGTCGGCCACCTCGCCGAGTGCTTCGGCATGCCCTGCGTCCCCCACAACTGGGGCAACATGTTCGATCACTCCGTCCACTTCCAGTGCGAGCTCGCCATGCCCAACGCGCCCTGGTTCGAGAAGACGCTACCCGCAGCCGGCACGCCCGACCTGCAAGGCGCCGCCGACCTCCCCTACGTCAAGGACACCTACCGCGTCCAACCCGACGGCACCATCCACGCCTCCACCAAGCCCGGCCTGGGCTGCGAAATCGACCACAACATCCTCGACAAGATGCTCGCGAGGGTCGACACGTAGAGATTTAGACGGACCCTTCCCAGCCACATGGCTCTTGGGCGCGAGCTCCGCAATCACATCGCATGATGGCCGACCACTGTGTCGACCCGACCCCCTCCCCCTATCGATTTCTGCATAATCTTCCAAACAAACCACTTACTGACTATTGATTTTGCAAGATCTTGAAAACAAAGGAGATAATTTTCAAGATCTTCAAAACAATGGAGTTATGGCCTCTTTGAAGCTTTGGGAGACACAAGCCTGCGGCTGGTGGATTCTGTTTCGACCTGAGTTAATTATACGCGGGGTGTCAAGGGCGAGAGTTGGAAGGTTGTCGGAATTGGAACCCACTCATGACGATCGGACCGTCATGAATGGGGCACCCGGCGAACTCGCGGGGGTGCCGGGAACGACGCTGGCCATGAAGCCGCTCAGGTATATGAATCAGGTGCAGAAGGGAAACGTGGAAAACCCGAACGCCTGGGATGCGGTCGGCTCGTCACTAGTGGGATTCATTCTCCGCTTTTTGGTTTTTGCGCCGCTCGTTTGTGATTTCTAAGCCAGTTGAGTATGCTCCGTCTCTGCCAGACGACCAGGGCAAGGAACGCGGCTGCGACGGCCGCAATGGCTAAGTTCGCCAACAGGTCGGGGTTATCTTCGTAGAGGTTGTCACCGGTCTTGATGATCAGATGCGCCAGCACGTAGCCGCCCGCGATAGCGAGGGATAATCCGACCAGCGGATAATGCTTGATTTTCTCGATAATTGCACCTACTGAGGCTCTGGGCGAGGTATTGTCCACCTCTAATTTCTGTGGGGGACTGTCTTCCATCTGCGCTGGAATGTTGTCCGTCGCTAATCTTCCAAGGAGGTGATCTTCCCGATACTTGATGCTTGTTGCCAGTTTGTCCATAAAAGGGCGCTCTTTGAGGACATCCCGAACCACATCGAACGCCATATCTGACCATTGGCCTCGGTCATTGCACACCAAGATGTCCAGCAGTTCTTCCGTTGTCTTTCGCTGCATGTTTCGTGCAATTTCGTCACGCTGCGCAACGGCCATGTTTCCCCCTTCCCGATCGCGCTGACGTTTCCCGCACCGTTTACACATGGACGGCAACCCCTCCCAATCATGTCGCCCTTTGGCGCATAATCTTTCGCCTCGCATCCCCACTATTCTGCGGATTCGCACTGTTAGGGGCTTTGCGGTGCCGTTTTCATCGAAGAAGAGGAAGTAAGCGTAAGTGGCACCTAATGTCCACCCACCCCACAGGCCGACAATGAGAAGGATGGACCGCAATCGATCGTCTCGAAACCCCACCCTAATAGCCAAGATAGGGAGAACAAACAACCCAAGCAAGCCGCAAAAAGCCGCCACTCCGCTGTTGTACCTGCGCCTACTATCCATGTCCGTTTCCCGGCGCTCACTCTCGTAATCCGCCGCCGCTTTCCTGGCTGCCAGGTGCCGCGTCTCGATTGGAGCTTCCAGATACGCCTTAATCACCCTGCGCGTCCGCTGCTCCTGACTTACCGGCCGCAGGTCCGCTTTCGTTCTCTCCAGCCACTCTATCCCGGATGTTATCTGCTCCGGTGAGAGCTTCTCCCAGGGCGTCTCTGGTGTCGGCGTAGGCTTTGACTTCATTTGGTTCACGCCCCAATCGCGCCATCCTACACCAACTCCTGATACCCGTAAGAGGCTTATTTCGCTCTAGCCTCAAATCGAGGCTACCGCAAAAACGGTCTTCTACCGACTCAATGACAGCCAATCTTCCATCCCTTACTCCCGCGCAGCTTAGAATCTATGAGGTCATCCAAAGAAACCGGATGGCTTGGGTAACGCTTTATGTCGTGCTCGTCTGCTTTGTTGTGGTGCTGGCAGCTCTAATTGTTGCTGCGTTCTCCCCTACCGCTGGACCGTCAATGAGATGGGCATTTGGGATTATTGACGGTTTACTGGCGGCATCGGTGCATCGGATCGTCTGGTGTCTATTCCCAGGCAAGAAATAATCCAACCTAAATTCAACAGCACCACTACCGGCCGGGTGCCCCATTCATCGCGGCCTTTCGCGATGAGTGGGGGTTCGACCAGCTTCCAGCCAGAATTCATCCCACCCGCCGCTCTCTTTGCAAAATAGCAATCTTAGCTATATTATCGACATTAGCTAGTTTATCCGACGTGAGGTGAAACCATGGTCTCCATGACTTCTGCAGCAGCTCAAAACAACTTCGGAAAGCTGCTCGATACGGTACAGCGCGAGGCGGTCACGATTACCCGGCATGGACGTCCCACGGCCTTTGTCGTCTCCCCGCAAGACATGGAGGAGCTGCTGGATGCGCGGCGCAAACGCAGCCGGGCGGTAGCCGATCTGGAAGCGTGGCGTGCGCAGACCGTAAAGCATACCTCCGCAAAGCAGTCCGCAGCAGCAGCCGTGTTGACCGACCAGGATGTGAACCGCATGGTGCATGCGGCTCGATGAGCCGAATTCGGCGCGTCATTCTGGACACAAGTACGTTGGTCAGTGCCGCGATTCGCACAGGCTCCGTCCCCGATCAAGTCCTGGTGAAGGCCTTGCGCACTTGCGAAGTCTGCGCCAGCGCAGAGACACTCGACGAATTGGCGCAGGTGCTGGATCGCAAAAAGTTCGACCGCTATCTGGATAAGGAGCCGCGCCGCGCATTTGTCGCGCTCATGCGCCGCCACCTGCGTCTGTTCGCCGTGCAACAAGCAGACCTGGCGGCTGTCGATCCGCCCTGCCGCGATCCCGGGGACAGCAAATTCCTGGCGTTGGCGCTGGCATCCGAAGCCGATACCCTGGTCAGTAGCGATGAAGACCTGCTGGTACTCCATCCCTGGCGCGGGATTCCGATCCTGGCGCCGGCAGAGTTTCATCGCCTGATAAAATGACGCAGTGGAGATCCATTCAGCCCCTATTTCCCGCCTCTTCCCGCACCCCCAAATCCACCTCAAAAAAGCCTATAATCAGTACATAAATCATGGCTGACGATCTCTTCCCAGAAGACCCTAAAAACCCCTCCCCGCAGGACGCTAACTCCAACAATCCACCGCCTGCCGGCCCCCCCCCCGACGACCCTCCGGCCAGTACCGTGCATGGTCGCGGCGCCGCGTTCATGATCCCCGTCAACATTGAAGACGAGATGCGTCGGTCGTACCTCGACTACTCCATGTCGGTCATCATCGGCCGAGCCCTGCCCGACGTCCGCGACGGCCTCAAGCCCGTCCACCGCCGCATCCTCTACGGCATGCAGGAGATGGGCCTCCAGTTCAACAAGAAGTACACCAAGTCCGCCAAGGTCGTCGGCCACGTCATGGGCAACTACCATCCCCACGGCGACTCCGCCATCTACGACACCATGGTCCGCCTCGCGCAGCCTTTCTCCCTCCGCTACCCCATGGTCGACGGCCAGGGCAACTTCGGCTCCGTCGACGGCGACCCACCCGCCGCCATGCGTTACACCGAGTCCCGCCTCACCCGCATCGCCGGCGAAATGCTCGCCGACATCGACTCCGACACCGTAGACTTCGCCCCCAACTACGACGAGTCCTCCGTCGAGCCCACTGTCCTGCCCGCGCGCATCCCCAACCTCATCGTCAACGGCAGCTCTGGCATCGCCGTCGGCATGGCCACCAACATCCCGCCGCACAACCTCACCGAAGTCGTCAACGCCTGCATCGCCCTCATCGAGAAGGACAGCGCCCGCGGCAAATCAGACCAGCCCGAGACCCGCTCCGACCTCGAACTAGTCCTCGAGCACGTCAAAGGCCCCGACTTCCCCACCGGCGGATTCCTCTTCGGCAAGACCAACATCCCCGGCGCCTACAAGACCGGCCGCGGCCGCTTCCTCATGCGCGCCAAGTGCTCCATCGAGAACATCTCCGGCGGTCGCCAGGCCATCATCGTCACCGAGATCCCCTACCAGGTCAACAAGGCCAAGCTCATCGAGCGCATCGCCGACCTCGTCAACGAAGGCGTCATCACCGACATCGCCCGCGATGAATTCCGCGACGAGTCCGACCGCGACGGCATGCGCATCGTCATCGGCCTCAAGCGCGGAGCCGAGCACCAGATCGTCCTCAATCAGCTCCACAAGCACACCCAGATGCAGGAATCCTTCAGCATGATCTTCCTGGCCGTCCACAACGGCCAGCCCAAGGAGCTCCCGCTCGACCACGCCATCCGCGCCTTCCTCGATCACCGCATGGAAGTCGTCCGCCGCCGCACCGCCTTCCTCCTCTCCAAGGCCCGCGACCGTGAACACGTCCTCCTCGGCTACCAGATCGCGCTCGACCACCTCGACAACGTCATCAAGATCATTCGCCAATCTTCATCCCGCGCCGACGCTCGCGAAAATCTCTTCCAGTATTTCTCCGGCAAGCGCATCAACCTTCGCGGCACGGAGCTAGCCGGCGTCACCCTCGACCCAGCCAAGTACGGCGTCGACATGACCTTCTCCGCCACCGCCACCCTCATCCTCTCCTACAAGCAGATCGACGCCATCCTCGAACTGCAGCTCTACCGCCTCACCCAGCTCTCCATCGACGAGCTCCTCAACGAGCTCCGCGCCGTCCGCGACAACATCGCCGAATTCGAATCCATCCTCGCCTCCCAGGCCAAGCTCCGCCGCGTCATCGTCAAGGAGCTCACCGAGATTCGCGACAAGTACGGCGACGCCCGCCGCACCATCATCCTCGACGAAACCGCCGAGCTCGGCCTCGAAGACCTCATCGCCGACGAGCAGGTCGCCGTCACCGTCACCAACACCGGCTACCTCAAGCGCACGCCCATCTCCATCTACCGCCAGCAGCGTCGCGGAGGAACCGGACGCCTCGGCATGAAGACCCGCGAAGAGGACTTCGTCGCCCAGCTCATCATCGACTCCACCCACGCCTACCTGCTCTGCTTCACCAACACAGGCCGCGTCTACTGGGTCAAAATCTACGAAGTCCCGGACATCGGCGCCGCCGGCAAGG
>PKWU01000001.1 GCA_003132145.1 Granulicella sp. | reverse complement strand
TGATGGCCGCAGGAGTCGCCCAGGTAATGGTTGGCGTCGTCTTGTGTACCGCCAGAGTGACTGTAGCCGTGGAAGATTTGCTTGTATCCACTTGGCTGGTTGCTGTTACCGTCACCGTCTGGGCCGTCGTGATGCTGGCCGGGGCCGTGTATAGGCCTGAGGCGTTGACCGTTCCCGCGCCCGCCGGACTGATCGTCCACGTCACTGCCGTGTCGGCGCTGTTAGTGGTCGCGGTAAACTGCTGCGTTTGGCCTGCATACAGCAAACTTGTCGAAGGTGAAACGCTGACCGTTATATTGTCGTATGGGTCTCCGTTGATGCCGAACGTCGAGTTCCCGTTGATGTCAATCTTGTCCGCCACCAGCATCAGGTAGCCGCTGGCGCTGCTCCCTCCCGTGATCGTGATTTGGTCGCTCTTGAAGTACAGCGCGCCGTTAAAAACGACCGTGGAGCCGCCGTTGATCTGGTCCTGGCAGGAACCCGCCGTCGCGCAGCCGGTACGGTTTCCGAAGAACAGGATTCCATTGAACGCCCCGGACGTAGGCGCCGACAGCGTAGCCGTCACCTGCCCACTGATGGTCACAGGGGTATAGCTATAACTTTTCGAGCAACCCCACCCGGCGCTTGACGTGTTGTACACCGTGACGCCCGTGCCCTTTACCACCGCCTGTGAGTTCAGGGTCAGTCCGCCGCCGGCCATGATGTATACACCCGGACTCATGGTGAAGGAGGCGCCATTGGTATTTCCGATCGTGAAACCGCCGCAATATACGCCCGGAGAGAGCGTGTTATTCGCCGGTTTGTTATTCATGTCGAACGACGCGTGGCTCTTGCTCACAATGGTCCCGCTGGTAGGCGCGGCAATCGACGCCAGCGGGTCTCCGGGACTCGTAACCTTCACCGGCTGCACTTGTTTATTGCTGATTGTGTCCCAGAGCTTGGTTTGGCCGTTCAGTTGCGCGCCTCCGACAACGCTCACCTGGGAGTGGTTCTGGAGATAAAGCGTCTCGGCGCCTTCCATCTCGAAGCCGTCGCTTGCGCTGGATTCAGACACAGCTCCGCACGCGGTATAGACAGACTGCGCCCCTGCGATCTGGAAGGCGCGGTCTGCCGTCGCGTCCAGCGCATACAAACATGCTCCCGCGGGAACCGTAGCGGCCTGGGCTACAAAGCTGTTGATGGGAAGGAAAGATGCGGCAAGGCACAGAATCGCTGTTTGAGCGGAACGGGAGATATTCAAAGGGCCCTCATACTGTCAGGTGCAGACACCGATCGTTGGGTACAGGCGCAGCAATACGGCTCAATTGAGCTGTTCTTTCGCTGAAATGCACACAGACAGGATTGCCCACGCCATTGCGGCCCGAGCTAAATGCAACATGGGGTTATTGCAGTGTTTGCTTCAGATAACGCCGGTCCCGTAGGCCGTCGTCTACTGTAGCTAGTAGACATGTTTATCATGTCGATTCCATGAAAGTTTTGTGCACATTCTACAACTTTCGTGGGATGGCATAACTTCGCGAATTTTGTCTATGAGCAGTTCAAAACTGCATTCCTGCGTCACATGTTTGCGAAATCGAGGTTGGACTCAAATATGCGGTATCAGGCGGGCGCGGGGCGGTCCACAGGGTCGTATGGATTGCGGCTGTCGCGAGCGTACTGGTGGGCGTTGCCGTCTTTCATTCCGAGTGTCTCGTGAGCGTACTTGTAGCGGAACTGGAATGCAAGCACCACCGAAACTCGCCCTGCTGTGCTTCAGAGAGGATGTCGCTGGCCGCGAGTGTCCCGTCCCATGTGATCTGTGCGACGTGATTGCGGAACCCGGCTTCTGCTTCGTCCGGTGTACCACGCTACTCGCGTCCGAGGAGAGGTAAAGCAGGGTTTCGGGGTTGATTAATCGATATCCCGCCACCCAACTCCGAACATTGGGGTTTGGTGCGCCACGCGATGCAGGGAGAGGATTTGTTGAATCGGAGTTCAGTATAGAGCCGTTGGCTGCCGTCGCCATCGGCGGAGCCTATTCCGCTGCTGGCCGTATTACCTGTCAGCCGCAAACAGACCCAAAGCTCGATCAGCGCCTCGCGACGGCGGCGTTTTGTTTCGCTGCCGCCATATCGCCGCCCTTACAGTGTAAGGCCAGGGAGCTCACTCCTCCCCGAAGTCATTCAAGATACTTTGGAGTCAATCGCATCTGATCTCCCTTCCGGGGGGTCGGACAAAAGCCGGACGAAATGAGCCACGCCTTCCGATATGCCGCTGAAAAATAGAGGCTTAGGCCGGATAATCAAAGGTCTGCAAAACCTGTATTCGCGGGTTCAATTCCCGCCCGGCGCTCCAATCTCAAATACAAGCAAAGCTGGACTCTTCAAGTGACGATGATCTTTACATTTCGAATGTCGATGGCCATGCGCCCCCCAGGCGGTCGCAGGCCAGTTTCGGAAGTCTGAGTTCGTCGACTCAATTTCCTTTCTGGCAGCCGCCTGGGGTTTCCCCGACGGCTTAGTTGTTTCTGAATGTTTATTGAGCAGCCAAAAGGAGATTGTGTTGAGCACATACGACCCGCAGGATTCTACTGTCGCAATTCATGGCGGACGATCACTGGACTGTCACGCCAGTTCGATTCTCTTTCCGCTCTATCAGACCAGCACCTTCGTTCACGATGCAGTCGGAGTCGATAAAGGGTTCAGCTACTCGCGGGTTTCCAACCCAACCGTAGACGCGCTGGAAAAGGTAATTGGCACGCTGGAAGGGACGCCCCCGGCTGTCTGTTTCCGCACGGGCATGGCAGCAATTACTACGCTCTTGCTTTCGGTGCTCAAGTCCGGCGATCACGCGGTTCTCTCTGACGTGGTCTATGGCGGGACCATGCGCCTCTTTCGCGAAGTTCTCGACGATCTGGGGATCACTGCGTCGTTTGTCGATACTTCCGATGCCACCAACGTCGAAGCTGCGATCACTCCGGCAACCCGCATCCTCTTCATCGAGACTCCCGGCAATCCGACGTTGAAGCTGACCGACATTGAAGCGGTAGCGCGGATTGCAAAGCGTCATTCGATCCTTCTCGCCGTCGATAATACGTTTCTTACGCCGATTCTGCAGAAGCCATTGGAACTCGGTGCGGACATTTCGGTGCTTTCTACAACCAAATACATCGACGGCCACAATGCAACCGTCGGCGGATCGATCGCGACGCACGATGATAAGCTGTTGGAGCGCATTCGCCTGGTCCGCAAGACCATCGGCACTACGCAGGCTCCCTTCGAAGCATGGCTCACGCTGCAAGGAATAAAGACGTTGCCGGCACGTCTCCGGCTCCATTGCGAGGGCGCGGCAGTCATCGCTCGGTGGCTTGAAAATCATCCGGACGTCGAGCGCGTCTACTATCCGGGACTGGACTCGTTCCCACAGAAGGCTTTGGCCGAAAAGCAACAGCGCGCGCCCGGTGGGATCATTGCATTCGAATTGAAAGCCGGAGTGGAAACGGCCGTTCGCGCGTTGAATAGCGTAAAGCTCTGTTCGCGCGCCGAGAGCCTGGGTGGCCTGGAGACGCTGATCACTCACCCACCTTCGACAACCCACGCGGATCTCGACCCCAAATTGCGGCGCGGACTGGGCATTTCCGACGGCCTCATCCGGCTCTCGGTTGGGCTCGAAGCTCCCGAAGACATCATCGCTGATCTGGAACAGGCCTTTGCAGCCGCTGCTTCCAGCAACGCATCGGAAGAGGTTACTCATGAAATTCGCTAGCCGTCTTGTCAGCTTCGATCCCGCGCCGGGCGACCGCTTCCGCCCAATCTCCACACCGATCTATCAGACCGCAACGTTTGAGCAGCAGCACGCCGACTCGTTTGGCGAATACGACTATTCGCGCAGCGGCAATCCGACTCGCTCAGTCCTTGAAAAGCATCTGGCCACGCTGGAAAACGGAACTCGCGGCTTCTGCTTTTCCAGCGGCATGGCAGCCATCCGTACCGTTACTGGGCTGCTAAGGACCGGCGACGAGATCCTTGCCGATAGCGATCTCTATGGAGGCACCTGCCGGTTATTTTCCAAGGTGATCGACCGCAACGGCATTATTGTGCACTACGTCGATGCTCGTGCTCCAGAGCAATGTGAACAGCAGATCACTCCGCGCACCAAGCTGGTCTTTGTAGAGTCGCCAACCAATCCGCTGTTGCATGTGATCGATCTCCGCCGCATGGCCGCCATCGCACATGCGCATGGAGCGCTGTTGTGCGTGGATAACAGTACGATGTCTCCCTACCTGCAGAACCCTCTCGATCTCGGCGCGGATATTGTTCTGCACTCAGCAACAAAGTTTCTCTGCGGCCACCATGATGTGACCGCCGGAGTGATTATAGTGAAGGACGAAGCGCTGGCCGGGCAGATCTACTTTTTACAGAATGCCGAGGGCAGCGCACTCGGGCCGTTCGATTGCTTTCTGCTGCTGCGCGGCATCAAGACACTGAAGCTCAGGCTGGATTGCCAGCAGCGAAACGCGCTGGCGATAGCGAGGTTTCTTGCCAACCGCAAAGAAATCAAACAGGTTTACTACCCTGGATTGAATGAAGACAGCGGCTATGAGTTACAGCGTTTCCAGGCACACGGAGCTGGATCGGTGCTGAGCTTCACCACGGGTTCCGTCGAGGTCTCGAAGGCCATTGCCGAACACGCGAAGTTCTTCCACATCACGGTCAGTTTCGGCAGCGTCAACTCTTCAATCAGTATGCCGGGAACTATGTCTCATGCCAGTGTTCCACCCGAACTGCAGGCAGAGCGCCGTCTGCCGCCGGATCTGGTGCGCATCTCGGTTGGAATCGAGGATGAAGAGGATCTGATCGGCGACTTGGATCAGGCGATTCATCTAGCAATTTCCAGTCAGTCGTCGCAGACATAGAAATATATTATTGAC
>PKWU01000041.1 GCA_003132145.1 Granulicella sp. | reverse complement strand
ACCATCTACAGGCACCCGGCGTTTTGCTTCTCTTCATCCGTTAGCTGCCACGGTTTCCGCATGGTGGTAGAATACCACGCGGAGCCTGTGAGACAATAAGTTTCCGTACCTTGGATTTGGACTATGAGACAATAGGAATTCCTATGAGGTTCCCGGAATGACGACTAATTCAGCGGTCCACTCGGCGGTTTCATTTGAACGGGTATCTGCGACTTCGGTAACAGGCCAATCATCGCTAACAGTTGGAATGTCAGGGAAGCAGCGCCCTGAAACTTCCATTGGCACTGGTCGAAAGTCGCGTTCGCAAGTTCATACGGGCCGCCTGAGTAAAAGATTACGCACTCCCTCAAGACGCAGTTGACAAGCCAGCACTCTTCGAGAACCAGCGTCTTCTTTACCAGCGTCTGTCCTTCATATTTTGTGATTGGCATAACGTCTCCTCACTCTAAGCTTGTTTGGCATGAGGTTTTCCGTGTCCAATCAGCGTATGCATCCCAGCCGAGAACGCAACAATACCGACTTCTGGTACATCAATTACTTCGCCGCGCCGGGTTCGATCTGCGAAGAACATGATGGTCACTCCCACTATCTGATTAGTGGATTCACAGAAGCGTAACACGTCTCCACGATCCGTCTCAACATAGCGGACGCCGTTCTTAGGCTGCGCGAAAGTGACATACAAAACATCATCGTCTTCATCATAGGAGAAGGTCATTTTTCACCTCCTGTAGTTTTAGATGCCACAGGACGGACATAGAGCGTATTGCCAACGTTTGGCTTGTCGAATTCCTCCGGCATTACAGGGAACACGGAGTTCATCTTGCCGATAGTCTTCCCTACTTCCACAAGGCTTATATCGTCAAAAGTTGCGACAACTCTAATTTGGATGGAATCGTCACAAACATATTCGAAAATCTGGGCGTCGTTTCGAATGGTACTCTCTCGTATTTTGTCGGGATCGGATATTGCCTTTTGAACGTCCGCCAATCTCCCATGCATCTGCGGATGCCCCTTTAGTACATGAGTCTCCCATGTACTCTGGGCACAGATGACCTGGTTCCCGCGAGGCTCGCTTGTTGTAAAAATAAGCGGCTTTCTTAGTTTATCTTGGGCGGCTTTGGTGGCCATGTGATCTCGCCATTCTGCAACTCGTAGCCCTCGACTGTTTTTGCCAAAGCCTGCGAAAGAGCCTTCAGCATGGTAGGAGCGAGACCTATGCTCGCCCGAAGTTCCACTCGTGGCTGACTCGCTGGGCCGTCGGACAGCACCTCCGAAAAGACCAGCCGAAATTCGTGGGGGGCTTGCATCACGGAAGCATTGTTCGAATAGACCGGAACCACGCCGGTTGGATTCACCAGTGGGACCTCGTTCAAATTCATTTCGAACTTCTTGGGCTCTTGTTTGTCGATAGCCATAGTTCCATAAGGATACATCGACAGCCGTTGCAACGGAGAAAATTATGGTAACCAGTTCTGTTGACGAAGTAGTAAACCTTTGCTGCTCTGTCACGGTCATTTCGTTGTACCTGATGTAAGGGGATAATTACCGACGCAAACAATACAGGGCAAAGGCAACGACGGAGATTCTGGCTTCGCCAGAATGACGACTCGTGGGGCTGCGCCAGAATGACGATTCTTGAGGGCTGCGTGAGAATGACGAACAGAAACAGGCAAGTGCATGGACAATTGAAGGACCGCGGATTTACTGGGAAAGGCAGAAAGATTTTTCGTTTCATGCGATTGCCTGCCTCGAACCTTGAACCTTGAACCTCGAACCATGTACCTCGAACCTCGCTGCTCCGATACAATGGAGGGGATGGCAGAACAGGAACCAGGCAAGCTCGCGCACGCGCAGGCGGCAGCAACGGCTGTGCCGGAGGCCTGGCGCAGGACGGAACTCGCGCGGCATCCGGAGCGCCCCTACCCGATGGACTTCATCGCAGCACTGTTCACCGACTTCAGCGAGATCCACGGCGACCGCGCCTTCGGCGACGACTCGGCGATGGCCTGCGGGATGGCTCGCTTCCACGGGCGGCCGGTGATGGTGGTGGCGAACCTGAAGGGCCGGACGGTGAAGGAGCGCGTGGCGCGCAAGTTCGGCTCGCCCGACCCGGAGGGCTATCGCAAGGCGCTGCGGGCGATGAAGATCGCGGAGAAGTTTGGCCACGCCATCTTCAGCTTCCTGGACGTGGCGGGCGCCAACCCCGGCATCGGCGCGGAGGAGCGCGGACAGGGCGAGGCCATCGCGCGCAACCTGCGGGATATGTCGCGCCTGCGGGTGCCGACCATCGCAACCATTACCGGCGAGGGCGGCTCGGGAGGCGCGCTGGCGCTGGCCGTGGCCGACCGCGTGCTGATGCTGGAGAACGCCATCTACTCGGTGATCTCGCCGGAGGGATGCGCGTCGATCATGTGGAAGGACGCGACCAAGAAACAGCAGGCCGCCGACGCACTGAAGTACACGGCCTACAGCGTGAAGTCGCTGGGCTGCGTCGACGACGTGCTGGGCGAGCCCGAAGGCGGCACGCACAACGACCCCGCGCTGGCCATGGCGCTGGTGGACGAGCGGCTGAGCTTCCATCTGGCCGAACTCGACGCCAAACCGCTGGAGCAGATGCTGGAAGAGCGCTACCAGAAGTTCCGCAACATCGCGCAGTTCTATACCACCGCCGAGTGAGCGTTCCATCCAACGGGAGTTCAGCCCGTGAACGACTTCATTCCGGCAAACCTGAGTTCCCAAATTTTATCTGTAATGTTGAAGTTGTCGACCGCGCTTCCAGTTCGCAAATGCCGCTATGCTGACCACGTCCACCATCGCCGATCAACCGCCGCCGCTGCCCGAACCACGCCCGCGCTCATTGCAACTCGCTCTCTTCTGCGCTGCGATCTTCTGGTATCTATGCGCGCAGGCCCTCTCTCGAGACGCGGCCTTCGTTCTTGAACTTCGCTTCGATCTGGGTTGCGCGCTGCCGCTCGTCCAGGTGACACTCCTGCTGTTTTTTCTGGTCTGCGGCCTTGCGCTGCTGCGCGCCATCGAACGCAGACGCGCGCCGCTGTGGCTGACGCTCGGCCTGCCGAGACGTGCTACGTCGCGGGCGGAATGGGCCACGGGAGCGGCCATCGGGTGGGGACTCGCAGTCGCTGCCGTTCTGCCGATGGCGTTGGCGCGTACGCTCAACGTGCAGCTATGGACCGATTCGCGCGCATTTCTGCTGCTCGGACTCAGCCTTCTGACGCTGGGGACCGCAACGCTGGCGCATGCGATGGCGATCTACGGCTACGGATTTCAGCGGCTGATCGAGGCGACTGGGCCGGTGCGCGCTACTTTAATTCTTGTTGCGCTGACGGCGCTCCATGCCGCAGTCACTCCGACCGCGTACGGCATACCCGATGGAACGCGCATTCTGGTTGCAATGCTGATGACCCTGCTGCTCTCGCTCTGCTGGCTGCGCACCCACGGACTGTGGCTGCTGTGGGGACTGAGCTTCGCGTGGGCCGCCTCCATCGCCGTGCTCTTCGGCCTGCCGCTGGGCGGCGACAACAGCTTCAGCTCCATCGTCGACGCGCGCGCCGTCGGGCACGCCTGGCTCACCGGCGGTTCTTTCGGTCCGGCGGCGGCGTTGCTCTCGATTCTCTTCCTGCTCGCCGCCATTCCGATTCTGATTCGTGCCACCAGTGACTACGCATGGAGCTACACTCATCCGCCGCTGGTCCCCGGTGGCTACGACGTTACGATTGCGCCGCCCGCCGCGCATGTTGCGATGGAGCAGGCTGCGGAGTCCGCCCAGCCCGTCAACCCCGCCACGCTGGTGCAGATTCTTCCCGCCACGCCGCAGGGCCCCGGCGTACGCACTCCGTCTGAATAGGCAGACTCCAACTCATCCGCATCCGATCGCATCTCATCGTGGTGGGGTGAGGACGCGTCGTCAACCTTCGCTTGTAAAACAGGAACAGAAGGCGCAAGATTTCCTCACCACGAGGTGCCTGCGATGGCCTTTGGTTCCCATCGATGGAGTCTGCTCGCCGCTCGACTTCCGGCCTGTCGCCCGAGAAACCAGCCGACCCGCCAGCGGCCTCGACTCCTTAGGAATGTCTAGCCCGCGGAGGCCAGCGCGGCCTGTTGTGCGGCGAGCAGTTCGTGAATGCCATTTTCGGCGTAGTCCAGCATGGCGGTGAGCTGGGCGCGCGTGTAGGAGACGCGCTCGGCGGTGGCCTGCGTCTCGACCAGGCCGCCATCGGCCAGCATGACCACGTTCATGTCCACATCGGCGCGCGAGTCCTCCTCATACGCGAGGTCGAGCAGAATGTTGCCGTCGACGATGCCGACCGAGGTGGCGGCCAGCATCTGACGCAGCGGCGAGGACTTCAATGTTCCGGCTGCGACCAGTTTGTTCAGCGCGATGGCCAGCGCGACGGATGCTCCGGTGATGGCGGCGGTGCGCGTTCCTCCATCGGCCTGCAGGACGTCGCAGTCGAGGATGATGGTGCGCTCGCCTAGGGCCTTCATGTCGACGACGGCGCGCAGGCTGCGCCCGATCAGCCGCTGGATCTCGTGCGTGCGGCCGCCGACCTTGCCCCGTTCAGATTCGCGCGGAGTGCGGGTGAGGGTGGCGCGGGGAAGCATTCCGTACTCGGCGGTGACCCAGCCGCGGCCGGAGTTGCGCATCCAGCCGGGAACGCCGGTCTCGACCGAGGCGTTGCACAGAACGCGAGTGTTGCCGGTCTCGATGAGCACCGAGCCCTCGGCGGTGGCGACAAACCCCGGGGTAAAGCGGACGGGGCGCAGAGCGTCGGCGGCGCGGCCGTCGGGACGGAAGATCGGGCTGGAGGAGGGCGCCGAGGACGCGGCGGAGGCTTGCGCAGGGGTGGGAAGGGAGGTTGCGAGGGAGATAGGGGTCATGGCGCGATTATAGAGCGGAACCAGAGTAACGGTGCCCAAGCGAAGAGCATCGAAGGTGGCTTTTTCTTGAGGAAAAAGCCACTCGGAGAGATTGCCCCCGGGATATACCTACTCTGGTTTCGCTCCAGTTGCGCGGATTGCAGCCGGCCTTCCCGGAGAGAACAAAACCGAAGCGGGAGAGTCAGGCGCAGGGCAGACGGCAGGAGGTTCGTCTGCCGCAGCCGAGTCGCGATTGTCTGGCTGAAATCCGTAGAGAAAGGGGAGCGGAGGTTGGCGGGATTGATTTTCGGCGAAGGCTGGAGCTCGGCGTGTGCCTACGATAGATTCCCAAAACGGGAATGCGTGCCAATCTGGGAATTGTGAGGTTATATTTGTTTTGTTGCATTTACGCGCGACCGAGTGATTTCCCGATTCCAAATTGGGAATGGTGTGCCAGAACGGAACCCGGCGGCGCTGTTGGTTAATTGTTTATTGTCTGCAACTTACAACTACTGTTCCAGTTTGGCACTCAACCTGATTATAGAGTTGGTGCCTGCATCCTCGAACCAGGAGCGAAACAGGCTATACCTGTAAGTGCTGACGATAAATGGAGTACGGACCATGCGGGCAAAGCAGAGTTCCATCGCCTCGGGGATGTATCGCCGTTCTGGACCACTCACGATTCCCATACCGATCTGCGCAGAACCGTTTCTTCGCGGCCAGACCTCCACGCCAGCCGAGCGCGGTTGCCCGAACGCTGGCGCGGAGACGGCCCAGGACGAAGGTCTGCTGCACGATGCGCGCAACCTGATGGGCGCCATCGGGCTCTACTGCGATCTGCTGTCGGTGCCGGATGTGCTCAAGCCGGAGCACCGCCATTATGCGGAGGAGTTGCGGCTTCTGGGAACGCGCAGCGGGGCGTTGATCCAGCGCTTGATGGAGCATCAGAAGCAGTCCGCGCCTGCGCCGGAGGGGCCGGGTACGGGCGCTGCCTGGGAGGCGGGGGCCCTCCGCTCCCTGGGCCTGGAGAAGGTGCGGGCGGCTGAGAGTGGGCCGGTCGCTTCGTCCGCGCCGGTGAGCCTGCGCGCCATCATCGAGCGCTGCTCGGGCCTGCTCAGCCAGGTGGCGGACGGCAGTGCGATCAAGGTGAGCTACGGGGCGGCGGCTTCGGTCCGGGTGCCGGTCGGCGAGGAGGCAGTGGAGCGGATTCTGGTGAATCTGGTTCGCAACTCGGCGGCGGCGATTCGCGGACTAGAACCAACGGATGGCACGGCTGGCGATGCGGCGAAGAGTGCGGCGCGGGGCACGGTCGTGGAGAGAGTTGCGGATGGCACGGCGGATGATACTCCGGGGTCGATCCGCATTGGGGTGGGAGTGCTGGTCAATCGCATGGACGACCCCCGGCCGTGGCCTCTGCGCCGGGTGAGGTTGACGGTGGAGGACTCCGGGTGTGGAATGTCAGCGGAGCAGTTGGAGCGAATATTGAGCGGATACAGGGCGCCGTCGCGGGGCAGACATGGGATCGGCTTTCGCGTGGTGCGGGAGCTGGTTGCCGCTTCTGCTGGAGACCTGAGAGTGATGAGCGCGCCGGGAATCGGCACGCGGGTGCAGATTGAATGGCCGGTGACGGCGGTCTCGCGGGGGGACGCCGCAGAGAGAAGCGCTGAATCCAACAGGGCAACGGCTTCGCGCCGGCATGGATCAACCTGCGAGTTGCCGGGGCCGGGGCGGGAACGGCGTGCGGCGCAGGGTCCGTGTGCGGTTGCGGCGGATAGGGTTCCTGGGGCCGGTGTAGACTCCGCGGAAGGCGACGGGAGATGGACGATATGCTGACATCGGGAACGGATTATCCTATGGCACCTTCGACGAAATCGGACCCGGCGCGAAGGGCTGGACAGACGGTCCCGGCGGCCGCTGCGCCGGATGGGAGATGGGCGCGTGGGCCGGAACAAGCCGGGGCTGCTGCGTCCATGCCGTCGGGGGTCCTTGTTGGGCTGACGGACCTGGAGGGGGCGCACCGTCTGGAACGCCTGCCGGAGGGGGTGCCTGCGTTTCGCATCCTGGTGGTGGACGACGACGCTTCGCTGCGCAAGGCATGTTGCGAGATCGCCGCCGGAATGGGCTTTGTGCCGCTGGCGGCGGGCAGTGTGCAGGAGGCCCTGACGGTGCTGCGGCAGCAGCCGGTGGAAATGCTTCTGCTCGACCTGAAGCTGCCCGGCGGCGGCGGGCTGAAGCTGCTCGGCGAGGTGAAGACCCTCTATCCGGAGGTGGGCGTCGTGGTGATGACGGCGTTTGCCACCGTCGCCTCCGCGGTGGAGGCGATGCGCATCGGGGCCGGCGACTATCTGACCAAGCCCTTCGCGCTGGAGGAGCTGACCGGCGTGCTGGGCCGGTCGAGCCGGCGGCTGCACTTCGACATGGAGAGCCGGCGCCTGCGCGAGCGGTTGCGCGCGCAGCAGGACATGGGAGGCCTGATCGGCAGCTCGCCGGAGATGGAGAAGGTCTACCGGATCCTGTCGAAGGTGGCGCACTCGACCCATCCGGTGCTGATATTGGGCGAGAGCGGCACGGGCAAGGAGATGGTGGCGCGCTCGATCCACAACAACGGGCCGAATGCGGCCAAGCCGTT
>PKWU01000073.1:427-15042 GCA_003132145.1 Granulicella sp. | reverse complement strand
CCAGCCATCTGGGGGCTAATAAGTTCCAAATGTGATTCCCTCGGGGAAATATGTCTCTTGCCAAACCCTGCAAAAGGTTCCTCACTTGGCACCTAATTCCAAATGCAATTCCCCTGGACCGTCCGAATTGATGTATTGACAGCGGCTATAGAAACTGTTTACTGTAACGCAACGGCGAGGAAGACTTTGTTCTTGTTCGCGAACGCAAATTAGGAATTTGGTAAAGGTCTACTTAATGAACACGCTCCGCAAGACTGTGCGGCTGGGAATGGGCGTCCTGGCTCTATTGGCAGTTCAAATTTCTTTCGCCGTTCCCGCCAGCGCTCAAGCTCCTAGTGGCGCGCCAACAACTACGCCTCAGCCTTCCGGGCTTGGTGGCGGGGGCGGTATGGGGCGGCTACCACCGGACCCTAAGGCCGCGAATGTCCCCCGCACCATTGCGCCTTACTTCACGCCAGCCACAGCGGTTCCCAAGGCCCCGGATGCTGATGGCTTCCTCCAGCGGTGGCTGCTGCTGGAGCCGATCAATAAACCGAACCGTAGCAACGACGTCTTTGTCGGCGCCTACGTGCGGAAAGCCTTCAATACCGAATATTTTCCGGACCAGTTCACCGTCATCCCGCAGAACGGCGACAAGGTGACGGTGGCCAACCAGGAACTTGCCTGGCATGCTCTGGATTCCGCCAACTTCGACGTCAAGCTTTTTCGCTTCGCCTATGGCCTGAACAAGCCGACGTACGGCGTCATCTTCTGGGCCGTTACCATCGTCAACAGCCCGCGTGAGAAAAAAAACGTCCGCATGGCCGTGGGTTCCAATTCGGCATCGATGTGGTGGCTCAACGGGAAGGATGTCGTCGACCTCTTCGACGACCGGCGCATGGTGATGGACGACGTCGTCTCCAACCGGCTTACGCTCAATAAGGGCAAGAACGTCATTCGTGGCGCCGTCATCAACGGCCCGGGGTTGAGTGATTTCTGCGTGCGCTTTATCGATGAGAATGGCGAACCGATCAAAGATATCACCCTAAGCCTGAAGTAACACTGGCATGAATGATTCGTCTAGTTTTGGCCTTTACCGTATTGTTCTCGGAGCTAATATGAAATCCAACGTCCTGGGTGCCGCAGTTCTCACCCTGCTCTCTCTTTGTGCATCTGGCACGGCCCTGGCGCAGTTGAATGGCGAGCCGTACATCCACGATCCCTCGACGGTCGTTTACGACAACGGCAAGTATTACACCTTCGGCACCGGCGGCGGAGGATTGATCTCCGACGACGGCGGCTGGACCTGGCACAGCGGCGCCGTGCGCACCGGCGGCGGAGTGGCGCCGGACATCATCAAGATCGGCGACAAATTCTTCGTGGCGTATGCCGTGGGCGGCGGCGGAATGTCGGGCGGTCACGCCAGCAACGTCAAGACCATGTGGACCAAGACGCTCGATCCCAAGTCCCCCGACTTCGGGTATCACGACGACAGCGTGGTCGCTTCCAGCAACGGTGTCGAGGATGCCGATGCCATCGATCCCGCATTCCTCTACACTCAGGGCCATCTGTGGCTGAGCTATGGGACCTACTTCGGGTTCATCCGTGTCGTCGAGCTTGACCCCAAGACGGCCAAACGGATTCCCGGCAACAAGCCGGTCGACGTCGCGATCGATATGGAAGCCAGCGACATGATGTATCGCGATGGCTGGTATTACCTGCTGGGCACGCATGGCACCTGCTGCGACGGCGCCAACTCCACCTATAACCTTCGGGTTGGCCGTTCCAGGAAGCCGACCGGGCCCTTTGTCGACAATGAAGGCATCCCGTTGCTCAAAGGGGGCGGCAAGCTCGTGGCATCCGCCAGCGGCCGCCATATCGGACTCGGCCACTTCGGTCTGCTGGATCTGGGAGACGATGTAGAGAAGTTCTCCTGCCATTACGAGGCCGACCTGGACCGCAGCGGACGCAGCATCTTGGACATTCGCCCCTTGCTTTGGGTGGATGGATGGCCGGTTGGCGGCGACAACTTCCAGGAAGGCATGTATGAGATTCAGTCCCAGCGCAGCGGCTTTGGGCTGCAGCTGGATGTGGACTTCGTGCGCATGGATAATGGCCGAGGCAGGGGACCCGGTGGCGGCGGTCCAGCCGCTGGCGGCCCTCCCGCCGGCGCCCAGGCTGGAAATGGAGCTCCTCGTCCTGCTGGTGCGCCGGGTGGTGGTGGTGGCTTCAATCGCGCCCCTGCCGGCCCCGTAGTCCCGGTTCCGAATCAGCAACTCTCGCAGGTGGAGGGAACCTGGCCGACCGGCACGGTCAACGTCAATCTCAGCGACTACATGGTTCGCCCCAATCAGGAGTGGAAGATCACCCCCGTCGACGGCGTTGGCGGCTATCCCGGCTCACCCTATTTCAAGATTCAAATTGCCGGCACGGAGCGCACGTTGGCTGCAACTGCTGACGGTCAGGTTGTGGCGCTTCCTGCCTATACCGGCGGTCCCGAACAGCTTTGGCGCATCGATCAGTTGACCGATGGCACGTATCGCATCATGCCCAAGGCGATGCCCGATTCCAGTGAACCAGTCGCCCTGGTTGCGGTGGGCGCCAGTACACCCACGCTGGCCAAGTTTGACCCCAAGAGCGACAAAGGGCGCTGGAATTTCAAAAAGCCGTGAGTTCGACAGATAAATAAGTCGATAACTTTGAGGAGGAAACGGGGCAGAATTCGTTTCCCTTTCTTCTTTGCGGTGGTGCGATTTTCCGGGCAAGCGATACACGAGATTGTGAATCAGCAGGCGGAGGTTTCGTATGAAAGCGATTAACCGGTTAGCCCGCGCGGCCACTGTTTTAGGGATTGCCGCCATTTTCGCGCCAGCAGGCGGCGCAGCCTGGGCTGCACCATCGGCAAACATTGCACCGAAGATCCAATGCGCCGACATGAAGGATAAGACGATACCGGCGGCGGCGATCGGTCTGCCTACCAAGGGCGCGGTGATTACCTCGGCGACGCTTGCTCCCGCGGTTGCGCCGGCTCCCGAAAAGCCCTGGACGGGCAACCCTGAAACCTGCGACCTCACCGGAAGCATTGCTCCGGTCGACCCCACGGCGCCCAGCATCCTGTTCCGCATCTCCATCCCAACCATGTGGAACCAGGAATCCTGGCACGTGGGCGGCGGGGGCATAAACGGAATAGTGCCGATGACGGCCAACCTGCGGGTGCAATCCTCTTTGCCTACGTCCCCTAGCCTGGTGGCGCAAGGATACGCCGTCTTTGGCAGCGATTCGGGGCATCAGGGGGGCGGTTTCGGCGGACCTGGACCTCGAAGCGGCGGGCCCGGCAGCGCGCCTCCGATGCCCGCCGCTGGCCGCGGCCCAGCCGCTGGTTCGGGCAATGACTGGATCGTGAACCAGGAAGCATGGATGAACTTCGCGTATGAGCAGTTGAAGAAAACCCACGATACGGCGATGCAGGCGCTGCTGATGATGTATGGCTCCAAAGCAAAGGTCTCTTACTTTGCCGGCGCGTCGCAGGGAGGCCGTGAAGGACTGGAAGTAGTGACCCGCTACCCGGCCGACTACGACGGAGTTTACGTTGCAGTTCCGCTCGCCTATTTTTCCTCGTTGCTGATTGATCCGACGGTCAAGGGCGTGAGCCAGCTTGCTCCAGGCTCATGGTTACCACCGGCCAAGTCGGCAGCGATCCATGACGAGATTTTGCGTCAATGCGACGCGCTGGATGGCGCTGCGGACGGAGTCATCAACGACTACGTCGGCTGCCAGAAGCTGGTGGACCCGAGCGTGACCAAGGACCCCTTCGCCAGGCTGCGCTGTGCGGGAGGCGCGGATACCGGCGACAATTGCCTGTCCGATTTGCAACTGGCGACTCTGGGGTCGTTCTACGCGCCCATCCACTATAGCTATAAGCTGGCGAACGGTCGGACGGATTGGCCCGGCTGGGGAGCCGGCATGGAAGGCCGCGGATGGCTGACGACGCCAACCCAGCCCGACGTCAACAACCCATCGGCGTTCAATGGCGGCATCGGTGCCGCGGCGCAGAAGGGACGCTTCGGAGGCAGTCAGGACTTCAACCTGCTTACCCTGGACCTGAACAAATATCAGAAGCAGATGCAGGACCTCTCCAACCAGCTCGACGTGAGTGAGGACTGGTCGGCGTTCTTGAAGAAGGGCGGGAAGGTCATCATCGTGACCGGCGCTTCGGACTATATTTCGAACCCCAGGGCGCAGATGAGGCTCTACGAAAGAGTCGTGGCTCGCCAGGGCCAGTCCGCAGTGGATAAGTCGGTGCGATATTACGTGATGCCGAACTCGGGCCACGGTCTCTCCGGCAACAGCGCAAGCGGCGAGCAACTGCCTGCAAGCTGGGACCCGGAGAAGGCGCTGACTGATTGGGTCGAAAAGGGCGCCGCGCCTCCGTCGGCAATCACGTTGACCAGCTTCGACCGAAGCACCTACCAGCCCACTGGGTCGCGGTTGATGTGCCGTTACCCGAACTACCCACGCTACACGGGTAGCGGCCCGGCGCTCGCGGCCAGCAGCTACAGCTGCGTCGCACCATAAGCTCCTCAGCACTCAGGCGCATGCCTCAAGATTCAAACTTGACCAGTGCCAGAATTTTCCGCTTCTACTGAGCTGAGCTAAGGAGTCGTCATCGAGAAAGAGGAGACCTTGACCTCTCCGCCAAGTGATCGGGTCGCGTAGTTGAAGATTCCGTAGCGGTAGCCCATAAAGAACTGCCACCGATTGTTCAGAACGAATGGCTGGCCAAGCGTCTGGAAGGCTTTGCCATCCGTGCTGTACGAGAATACGGCCATACGGTCTGCTCCAGGATGGATATCGGCGGCCACGCGAAGCCAAATCTCTCCGGCGCGGATCGGAACGCGAGCCACATCCTCTCCCTTGTTTGCAGTATTCCAGCGGCGGTCCATAGTGATGTTTTGTCGCATGATCACCTGATAGTTTCCTTCGTCGCGGGTAACGCCAACCCAGGCGGACGAATCGCGGAACATGGCCAGCCCCGCCTCATCCCCATCTTTCATCCTGGAGTCGTCGAGAACGATGGTTGCGGTCGAGGTCGGCCCAAGGATGCGATGGGTTAGGGTGTTTCGCGCCGCGTAGAGATCATCCGTCAGGGTCGCCGTCTGCAAGGTCAACCCGTGGCCTGCCGACCATTTGGAGTTGTCGGGGTTATGATTCCACTCCCATTCAGGACTCAGTGTGGATGTTTTGAAAGCATCCGTTCCGGTAAGAGATGGCAGACGGTGAGTCGAAGGGGGAATATCGGGCCGCGGATACGACATGGACCATGTGTTGTCCGTCAACTGCACCGTGGGCCATCCGTCCGCACCCCAAGTAAGGGGAGCAAGCACAGGGACGCGGCCGCCGGGAAAGGCGTCGATGAATGCCATGTAATACCAGTCGCCCTTCTGGGTCTGCACAATCCCTCCCTGATGCGGGACGCCGGCTCCAGGAATATCGATCTTCGTATCCTTGAGCAACATCTTGATCTCATACGGACCGAAGGGACCATGAGTGGATCGCAGCACATACTCGGCGTTGGCGGGACGCGTGTTGAAGATGTAATAGTTGCCGTTCACCTTGTAGAAACGTGACCCCTCCAGGACTCCGATGTCGGGTGGAGTTTGAAAGACGACCTGCGTCTTCACCTGTTGCGTGCCGTCGGGGGAGAGTTGGGCGACGCTGATCGTCTTGTTGCCGTACGCGACATACATGGTGTCGTCGTCATCGATCAGCAAGCCGGCATCGTAATAGCAATTGTCGATCACCGCTTTTTTTTGCCAGGGCCCTTCCGCCGAAGGTGCGGTGTAGATGTGGGTCTTGGCAAACTCGATGCACCCTCCCCAATAAAAGGTCTTATTGCTTTTGCGGTATCCCAGAAAGGACGCCCAGCTTCCCTTCACATAGGCTCGTCCGCCGTCCAGGTTATATGCCGGAGAAAAGTCTAGGACGGGGATGGCATGCCCTACATACTCCCAGTTGACCAGATCGTAGGACCGGAGAATGGGCGCGCCTGGAGAATATGCCATGTTCGAGGCGGAATAGTAATACGCATCGCCGACGCGAAAGACATCGATATCTGCGAGGTCTTCCCATAGCACCGGGTTTTGGTAGCCGGCCCCTATTGTCGATTTCGTCTGCGCGAGGCTGATACGGAATGGCACCAACAGCAGCACTACCATCCATATCACTAGCGCACTCAAACGAACTGCTTTGGGTCCTGAAATCCGGTTCAAAACTGTACCCTCCATTGCGACTTGTTTCCGGGAAAAACATCTCCGGCTTCTTCAAAACGTCATTTTGCAGATCTTCCCGTGTGAAAGCCGAGCTCGAAATCGAAACCTGTCGCCGTAGGTCTGAGCGCAAACGGCTGCACCAGGCGCCGCCTTCGGCTTCAGTGACTAGGTGCTTCTCTGCCAATACACAGAATAGCGCTGATCGCCGATCCGGCACATGGGGATGACATCCACTGTGCCGGCCGCTTGTTGTGCGCGAAAACTCAAATCTTTGCCAGCAGTCTGCTCCAACCAGTCGGCAGAACCTTTGCCGGCTTTCGCAATCGGTAGAGACATCGGCGCCCCGGCCCCTGCAGGAGCAGTGCCTCTCCCTTTGAGCACTCGCAGCGACTCGTCCGTCGGCCCTGCTCCAAGGTTCGCTGCCAGCACCAATGGTCCGTAAAGGGCGGCGACCGTTTGCGGATCGCCAGGCAACATCTCTTCGCGCACAGACATCGGCAGCTTGATCGAGACCTTGTCGCCATCGCGCCACACCCTGGTGATGGATAAATAGGAGCCCGGCTCGGCAAACGTCTCCAACGGTTTGCCGTTGATGGCGATCTGGCCGTCTGGCGCCGTCCAGCCGGGTATGCGCACCGCAATGGTGTGTTCCTGTGGACTGCTGACACCAATGGTCAGCTCGGTTCCCGATTCCAGCGGAAACCGGGTCTCTTGTCTCAAGGTAAAGTTCTGCTCTTTCCATGTCAGCACGGAAGCCAGAAACAAGTTGACATAAACATCGCCTCCTTTATGGAAGTAGATGGTGTCCCCGAATTTTGCAAAATCCTCCGCACCTGTTCCCGCACAGCACCAGAAGGAGTCTTCGGCAGAACCGTAGACACGCCAATATCCTGCCGCCAGGGGGAAGAAATATTGTTTGAGGCCTTCCCCATTCTGCGTTCCGAGACGGGCGTTGAAGAGCGTTCGCTCGTATGCGTCCAGCCAGCGCGCGTCGCCGGTCCAGGTAAATACATGCCGATCGAGTTTCATCAGGTTGTAGGCGACGCAGCACTCTGCGTTCTTCAGGCTTAGAGTTCCGGACAGATTTCCCGCCGGAGTCCGCCAATGCTCGTCGTCGCTGGTATTGCCGATCGCATAGCTGCGCGCGGTAAGAACTTCTTCAAGGAAATACTCCGAGATCCGGCGGTACCGCGTGTCTCCGGTGACCTCATACATGCGCGCAGCGCCGATAATTTTGGGAACGTGGGTGTTTGCATGAAGACCCTGGAGTTCGTCGCGCCGGGCGGCCAGCGGATCCAGAAACGAAGGCTGTTCAAACATGTGCGAGATCGCCAGGTAGCGCTCTTTGCCGGTAATGGAATACAGGTTTACCAGCGCCTCATTCATTCCCCCGTATTCGACGCGCAGCATGCGTTGGCGTTGATCGTCGCCGATCCCGGCAAAGAACGTCGACACCCACCCAGCCATGCCTTCGGCAACGCGCAACGCATCCTCGTTGCCCGTTTGCAAGTACATGTCGATCATGCCCGCCATAATCTTGTGATAGGTGTAAAAAGGAGCCCACACCTGTTGTCCACGGGCGAGGCGCTCAAAGAAATCCGTGGGATAGGCGCTTAAATATCCATTGCCGTTCGCCTTTTGGCAGGCCGCAAGACCGGAGACTACATCGTTTCCCTTGTCCCGCAACGTCACGTTGCCGGAACCGGCGTATGCGAAGGCAACCGCGGACAGAAAATGACCGCCCACAAAATGCCCTCTCAATTCGGAGGTGGGTAGTTCCCAGCCACCGTACGGAGTGGCCGTCGAAGCAATCCCCGCGGTCAGGCGAAAGCTATGGAGAAGCCGGTCCACGGAGAGTGAATCGAGGTATCGCTCGTTGATGTCCGCGGCGCTCTTGAATTCGCCGTCCAGCAGCCGCACCGAGGCCATGGGAAACGCAGCCAGTGGCCCACCGAGCAGCAGGTTGCTCCCCTTTTGTCCCTGTTGCGCGCGCATGGCCGAGGGAACCAGCGTTCCAAGGACAACTGCCCCTGCTGTTTTCAATACCTGTCGCCGAGTCCACTGGTCGCACATAGCGTTATGCCGGATGATTTTCATCAGGATGTGAGTATACGTTTCCCACAGGAACGAAAGTCAACGAATTTTGGCTGAAATCCTCCCGTGTTGGGCCGAGAAAAACATTGCCAAGCAAACGTTTTCTGAAGTATAAGGGATGCGAAGGTTTTATTCCCATAAACTGGAGCACAAAAGGTCCCATGAAAAAGGCATATTGGTTGGGTGTTGTAGTGCTAGGGCTGACGATCGCATCTGGCGCCGGGGCTGGCGGACAGGTGAAGACGGAAGTGCCCCCGGTTGTGGCTGGCGCGAAGCCGGTCACCGTCGAACACATCAAGGTGCATGGCACTGCTCTTGAAGGGAATCTGGAGGGAAACGCGGTGGATCGCGACGTCATCGTCTTTCTGCCGCCAAGTTATGCGAAGTCGAAATCGCGGCGCTACCCGGTGCTATACGCGTTGCACGGCTATTCGATCGGAGCTGAGCAATGGACCCACGAGATCCAGGTGCCACAGACCATCGAAGGCGCCTTCGCGCTGGGCGCGAAAGAGATGATCGTCGTGCTGCCCGATTCGAAGACAGTGCATAACGGATCGATGTATTCAAGCTCCGTGACCACCGGAGACTTCGAGAAGTTCATTGCGCATGATGTGGTCGCATACATCGACGCGCACTACCGGACCATTCCAGATCGAATGAGCCGCGGATTGGTGGGCCACTCCATGGGGGGGTACGGCGCCAGCAGAATCGGAATGAAGCATCCGGACGTCTTCGGAAGCCTGTACATCATGAGCCCTTGCTGCATGTCTGCCCGCATGGGCGGCGGCGGCCCGGGTAATTCCTCGCTGGAGAAGACCCTTGCCGCGGTAAAGACACCGGCTGACATGGCAAGCCTGCCGTTTGGCGTTCAGGCTCAGCTGGCCTCCGCAGCCGCGTGGTCACCTGATCCGAAGAATCCGCCTTTCTATCTAGATCTGCCCACAAAAGATGGCGTCACCCAGCAGGACGTCCTCGCGAAGATGGCCGCCAACGCTCCTCTGGCCTTCGTCGACCAGTACATCGGAAATCTCAAGCAGTATCGCGCAATTGCGATGGATGTCGGCGATAAGGATGGCTTCCGCATCGACGCCGGCAAGCTGCACGACATCCTCGATAGCTACGGGATCGTCAACAGCTTTGAAATCTACCCGGGAACCCACACCAGCGCAGTAGCTGATCGGTTTCAGAATCACGTGATGAAATTCTTCGATCAGAACCTGTGCTTCCAGGCGAATTGCCGCTAAATCTCTCGGCGATGCGAGGTGGCTGGACCATCAGGGAAGCTACATGGCAACGGTGGCCACACAGCCCGTCTTTCAATTGCTCGGCGCGAAAACGCTCGGCGTCTCCCCCGACTACCACGCAGTGAAGATGCCTCTGGTAAACGTCGGCCTGCTGGATGGCCAACTGGCGTGGAGGCAGCATGACGGCGGTCACACCGACGCGCCCAATGTGAGGTATTTCATCGCCTGGGCAGACAGATTCATGAACCGAGCTCCGCCACAGAAGTAGTGTGGCCCCCTAAGCATCCTGCCATTTGTGTTTGGGAACCACGCTCCTATGTAGGATGCGGATTCCCTGAAAACTGAATGAGTCCCCATCCGTTCCTCGAGTGGTGCGGTTGTCTTGAGAAGCTCGTAGGATTGAACTTGGCCTTCCCAGTAATCGTTTACCAAAAATCCTCATGCGGCAAATAGATGCCGAACTAAACCCTGCAGGGCAATAGGATAAAACATGAAAACGAGAATCAACCTTGTACGTATGCTCGCGCTGGCGCTCACGCTGCTCGGCGCTACGTTGACGATAATGGCACAGGCTGGCCGGGGATCGAATGTTGCTCCGCCCAGACCGCAGGGCCCATGCGACATCTACGCCGCCGTGGGCGATCCCTGTGTGGCTGCGCACAGCTCCGCGCGCGCGCTGTACGCCGCCTACAACGGCCCGCTCTACCAGGTCCTGCGCCAGTCGGATGGGAAGACCTTGGACATCGGTGTGGTCCAACCCAGCGGATCGGATGCGGGCGGATACGCCGACGCGGCCGCGCAGGACGCCTTCTGCGCCAAAACGTACTGCTGGATCACCACCCTCTACGACCAGTCGCCAAAGCACAACAATCTGACCCAGGCACCCCGCGGCGCATTTAGCGGTCCGGCCATGGGTGGGTTCAACAACCTCCCTCTCGCCGATATGGCGCCGATTACAATCATGGGCCACAAGGCTTATGGCGTCTTTATAGAGCCAGGCATGGGCCTCCGCGACGACGACGCGAAGGGCACCGCGGTCGACGACCAGGCGGAAGGACAGTATTGGGTGGTCAACGGCAAGCACTTCAACGCCGGCTGCTGCTTCGACTACGGCAACGCCGAGACGGACAGCCGCGACGACGACAGCGGCACCATGGAAACCACCTACTTCGGCGACGCCACCCCCTGGTACCACGGGAACCCTCCCGGCCCATGGGTGATGACGGACCAGGAGAACAACCTGGTCGGTTGCGTCAACTCGGATGGGACCAAACTCTGCGCAAACCTGCCGAACATTCCGTGGCGATTCGTGACCGCGATGGCCAAGGGCGAACCGCACCACTGGACTTCCATGGGAGGTGACTCTCGGCAGGGCCCGCTGTCGGTGATATTCGATGGACCGCGCGTTGACCCCACATACGACCCGATGCGCAAGCAGGGAGCCATCCTGCTGGGCAACGGCGGCGACAACAGCAATGGCTCGCAGGGCACCTTCTATGAAGGCGCGATGACGGCCGCAGGCACCTTCCCGACGGACGCTACCGACCAGTTGGTGCAGGCGAACGTGGTGGCTGCCGGGTACGATGTGCCGCGGCTAAGCCTTGCTCCGGCGTCGGCCACGGCCACTCCGCCAGGACTCCAGACGTTCACACCGGGGTCCTCGCAGGAGACCACCGTGACGTTCACGAATACCACTGGCGCGCCCGCAACGGGCGTCAAGCTGAGCATCTCCGCGCCTAAGGGATGGACAGCGCTGGCCTCTGGAACAACCGAAACCTCAAAGACCTTCGCTGGGCCGGTCGCACCGGGTACGAGCGTGAGCGCTACTTTCAAGGTCACTTCGGGACCAGCGGCCTTCAACGGCGACCTGGTCGCCAACGCCGGGTGGACCAACCCAACTCGCAGCGGGGCGCAATTCGAGACGACGGCCGAAAAAGTCCGGAACGTCAGCCCGATCAAGATCAACGAGTTCCGCGCCAGCGCCGGTTCTCCGGCCAACTCGACGAACTCGTTCATCGAGCTATACAACGCCGGGTCCCATAACGTCGACATCTCCAACTGGACCCTCACCGAGCACCCGACACAGCAGGCCATCTTCTCGAACGTGAAGATCCCGGTCGGGACGAAGCTCGCGACCGGCGGCTTCTACCTGCTCGGGCTCTCCAACTCCGGGCTTACGACTCCTGCGCGCAAGGGCGATACCACCATCCACGTGAGGAGCACGATCGGCATGACGGCCGGCGATACTATCAGCATCGACACTGGCTCAGGCGTGGAGACCCGCAAGGTCGTGAGCGTCGGGACGGCGGCCAGCAATAGTACAACACTGTGGCAGCCCCTCCCCGATGGCCCGATCATCACGGTCCCGGCCGGCTCGACGAACGTGCCCGTCACTAGCGTGGCCGGCTTTGCGGTGGGCGAGAAGATTGCCCTCGGTTACGGCGCCACCTATCCCGCCGTCGCCAGGGACACAGAGCGGTATGAAGTGGGCACGGTCACCGCGGTCGGCAAACCAGGTACGCAAGCCCTGCTGGGAGCGGACGCAGCCGCCGGCTCGACCAACATCAAGGTAACGTCCGTCGCCAACATCTCGGCCGGGGACAAGATCAGGCTGGACATCGACAGCGTCGGCCATGGAATCGAGACAGTCACGGTCACGAATGTCGGCACACAGGCGAGCCGCGCGTCGCTTTTGGTCGGCGTGAGCGCTGGCGCGACCAATATCAAGGTCCGCAACGTGAACGGTTTCGCCGCGGGCGACAAGATGATCGTAGGCACGCCGGCGAACAAAGAAACGGTGACCATTACCACTGTCGGCACCGCAGGTCCGGCCGGTACGGGCGTGGACTTTACTCCGGCCCTTGCCAAGGCGCACGCCAACGGCGAGGCGGTAGTCGCTCCAAGCACAGGCCTCGACCTTGCCACCCCGTTGCGGTTCAACCATGCGGCTAATATCCCGTTCAGCGTTCGGGGAACGGGGATCACTTTCGAGCCCGCAACAGCCTTCGTCCACTCAAGCAACGAGCCCGTCCAAGCGCTTGGCACCGGCATCACGCTGGACAAGCCACTGGCCAACGCTCACGCGATCGACGCGGTGGTGCAGGATGCCGCAGTCACGACCGCGGGCTACCAGGGGACACCGGCACCCAACCAGTGGTTCGGCGGCCCGGCTCTCTCTCCCAGCGCCGGCAACATGGTACTGCGTGACGCCGCTGGCTTGGTCGTCGACAGCCTCAACTACGGCCTGGTCGTCGACCCATGGGCCGCTGAGGGTTACCAGGCCGCATCGGGATCCTCGCAGAGTGGCTGCCGCGTACCTGCGCTGGCCGCTGCCGGGGGCTTCGGGCCAGCCGCGGCGACCGCCGCCGGGCCGAACAGGAGCGCTGGCCGCTTCCCGGATGGCGCCGACACCGACAGCAACTGCACCGATTTCCTGACGCAGACTGCCACCACCCTGTCGGCCGCTTCTGCAGCCGGCGCAACCAACATCAAGGTCGCCAGCGTGGCAAACTTCGACGCCGGACAGACCATCATGGTCGATACCGGCGCGAATCCCGAGACGGCCGTCATTGCGACAGTTGGCTCGGCCGGCGCCACCACGGTGGGCACCGCCTCCGCCGCGGGAGCGACCGTCATCCCAATCGCCGGCGGGGCAGGCTTCACCGCTGGCCAGACCATCACCGTTGGCAGTGGCTCGGACCAGGAGACAACGGTTATCGCCTCCATGACCAGAGGCGGTTTCGGCCCTGCCGCCAGAGGCACTGCCACTATCACCGTTGCCGCACCGCTCAAGTTTACCCACGCGGCCGGTGCGCAGGTCTCCGGCACTGGCATCACTCTAACCGCCCCACTAACCCGCGAGCATGCCAGCGGAGCACGGATTTCGGATAACGTGCCCACGCCCGGTGCGCCAAACAAGTACTCCCCGAAGCGTCCGTGAGGGTGCCCGTGGAACGGAACTCGACAGCAGCAGCTCGAACCCGTCAGAGCACGATGGAGACTGCTGAACAAACCGATAATCGAGTCTGGCTTATGGAATACGGCGGGCGAAGACCGCGAGCGCAATTGGCTCCGTACTCGGAGGGTTCGGGCACCACGTGAGCACGGCCACAAGCGTCGCAGCCGCCACAACTGGCCAGCGTGTTTTCTGCTAACAAGCACCACGCTGCATGAAGCCGAGGCGGTTGCGGCTATTCAAGGCCAGCTAGGCGACAAAGTTCTGCAACTCGCCGATCCCGTCGATCTCAATGCGGATTACATCGGCGCTGGCCAGCGAAAACTCATCTCCCGGGACGATGCCCGTCCCGGTCATCAGAAAGACCCCGTCCGGAAAGCTGCTGTCACGGAAGAGAAACTCCGCCAACTGCCTCGGTTCACGTTTGAGTTCCGCGAGCGTGGTACTTCCGGCGAAGACCGTCTTGCCGGACCGTTCTATCTCCAACTTGATGGTGGTCGACTTACCAAGTGGCTCGGTCGAGAGCAGGATGCAAGGACCGAGCGCGCAACTGCCGTCGTAGACCTTCGCCTGCGGCAGGTAGACAGGGTTCTCCCCTTCAATATCACGGGAACTCATATCGTTGCCGATGGTGTAGCCGACAATCGCGCCGGCAGGATTAATGAGAAGGTTCAGCTCGGGTTCAGGCACAGACCACTTGGCGTCTGACCGAATCCGGACTGGGCTCATCGGGCCAACTACTCGCCGCCCTGTCGCCTTAAAAAAGAGCTCCGGCCTTTCGGCGGAGTACGCGCGATCGTAAAAGTCGCCGCCTCCCGCATCTTTGCTCTCTTCGATTCGAGCGCTCCTACTGCGGAAGTAGGTAACGCCAGCGGCCCAGACCTCCTGGCTCACGATCGGGGCAAGGATACTGCCAGCCTCAAGCCTCTCGATCGACGTGCCGATCGCCGCGGCCTCGACCCGGCTATGCAGGTTAGTACTGCGGATTAGTTCATCCCAGTCCGTCGCGGGCACACGGTAGAAGCGGTGCTGCTGCTCCACGAAGATTCCGTTAGCCTGCATTATTCGTGAAGC
>PKWU01000073.1:0-324 GCA_003132145.1 Granulicella sp. | reverse complement strand
ACCATGCGGCGCACCGAGACCACCACGCGTGCCCCCAGCTTCAGCAGCCGTTCGCGCAGCGTCACCGGCAGGTAGCACCAGCTGTCGTAGTGCGTGTTGAAGAAGGACAACTGCTGGCACCATGGGTGGGGTCGTCGGTCGGATCGAGGTCGATGGTGACGCGACGCGCGTGTCCGTGCAGCCGCTTGGCATGGCGCTCAATCACGCTTCCCACCAGGGCCTCGCCCATACGGTAGAGTTGCTTCGCTCCGACTGCGTTCTCAAAGCGCGACAGCGTAGGCTGCGAGGCCAGATCCAGTCCCGTAACCGGATCGCGATCCAGCA
>PKWU01000018.1 GCA_003132145.1 Granulicella sp. | reverse complement strand
ACGGTTGCGGTGAAACCGCTCTGGACGAGGACTACAGCGGCGCGCTGGCCGGTCGCAGGTCGGCAAGCTCCAGTTCGAGGCCGCCGAAGTGAGGGCTGGCGTAGCGGCCGGTGTTGTGCCGCAGGCGGTAGAGAACGTCGACGACGGAGCCTTTGGCCAGCGCCAGCCGAGTGCAGCGAGCGGGCCAGCCGAGCGGGTCGCGGCTCCAGCCGAGGGCCGGGATTGCGGCAGGATCGGATTGCTGCCGTGGGCCGCACTGCATCAGTTGCAGGGCGATGTGTTTGTCCTGAATCAGGCGAATGGGCGCGGCGAGCGTAACGTCGCGCGTGAGAAAGACCGGCTCGGGGTTGCCCATGCCGAAGGGGGCGAGGCGCGCGACCCAGGCCATCAGACTGGGCGTGATCTCGGCCAGCGAGAGCTCGGCGTCGTAGTCGAGCTGCGGGATGAGGAGCGAGTCGGTGAGATGAGCGGCGGCGTAGGACTTCATGCGCGCGCGCAGCAGGGGAAGCCGCTCGGAGGCAAGCGAGAAGCCGACCGCGTGGGCGTGGCCTCCGAAGCGATGGAAGAGCGGTCCTTCCCAGGTCTCAGAATCGAGACCTGGGGCACCCGCTTTATCGGCGAATGTGATGGCGTCGAGCAGATGGAAGCCGGGGACGGAGCGGCCCGATCCGTGCGCGTCGCCGTCGGCGTGGGTGACAATGAGCGCGGGCCGCCCCGTGCGCTCCACCACGCGCGAGGCCAGAATGCCCAGCACGCCGCGATGCCAGTCGGGATTGTCGAGGATGAGGCACTCGCGCGGGTACTCGCCATCGCAATCGACCAGCGTAAGCAGCTCGCGGTCGATGGCCTCCAGCGCGCGTGCCTCGGAGGCGCGGCGGTCCTGATTGAGGCGGTCGAGCTTCCCGGCCAGCTCGCGCGCGCGGGCCGCGTCGCGGGTGAGCAGCAGCTCGACCACATCGTCCGCGATGTCCATCCGTCCGGCGGCGTTGATGCGCGGCGCGAGGCGGAAGCCGATCTCGGTCGCGGTGGGCGCGCGGTCCAGGGGAATCTTCGCCAGCTGCATCAACGCGCGCAGGCCGGGCTGAACGGGGTTGGCAAGCGCGGCAAGGCCCAGAGCCGCAATCGCCCGGTTCTCGCCCGTGAGCGGCACGGAGTCTGCAATCGTGGCAATGGCCACCAGCTTGAGGAACGAGGGCAGAAGCACGTCGCGAGTGCGCGCGCGGAAGGCGGCGGCGTCCGGCGTGAGCACTGCTGCGGCCGCGAGCAGCGCCTGCGCCAGCTTGAATGCGACAGCGGCCCCGCAGAGGTTCTTGTTGGGATAGGGGCATCCGTGCTGCGTGGGGTTGATGACGGCGAGCGCGTCGGGGAGCGCGGAGTCGTCGGGCAGGTGGTGGTCGGTGACGATGAGGTCGAGCGCGAGTGCGCGCGCCTCCACCGCCTCGGCGATGGCGCGGATTCCCGTGTCCACGCTGATCACCAGCCGCACGCCGGACGCAGCCGCTTCGCCGAGGATTGCGTTCTGCATCCCGTATCCCTCGCGGATGCGGTGGGGAAGGTGATAGGTGACCTGTGCGGGTTTTTGCGGATCGATCGCGAGGGCGATGCGCTCGATGGTGGTCTTCAGCAATGCGGTCGCCGTGGTGCCGTCCACGTCGTAGTCGCCGTAGATCAGGACCGGTTCGGCGTTGCGAATTGCGCGCAGAATTCGCTCGACGGCGGCGTCCATGCCAAGCAGTTGCGCCGGATCGTTCGCCGGGTCGTCAAGCAGCGCTTCCAGCGTGGGGTTGAGAAAAGCCTCGGCCGCCGAGGGCGTGTCGATGCCGCGCGTAACCAGAATCCGCGCGATGGCTGCCGGGCAGACGAGATGCGCTGCCAAGGTCTGGACCGTCTGCGCTTCCGCGCCCGCTCTCAATATCCACGCGGGCGACGGCGCTGAATTGGATTGTTCTTGCACCGCTGGCGAATCCCGGTCCGGCAACTTCGACGGCACTTGCGTCAGTCCTCGTCGTGGTCGTGATCGTGGTCGTCGACCACGATGCCGCCCAGGTCGGTGACCGTCTCGATCAGCTCCTGGAACTGCTCGTACCAGTCGGTCGAGGTCTCGAAGAGGAACATCACGCCCTGGTGGGCGAAGCCAAGTTGCAGGTAGCCGATCTGGCCGACGTGTTTCACCAGGCTCTCGGCGTCTTCGATCTCGATGGCGTCGGCGTCGGGGTAGGTCTGGTCGCGCAACTGCTCCAGCAGGATGGCAACGTCGGACTTCTCCAGCGTCACCTCGCTCATGGTGACAAAGCTGGCGCTGGCGGCCTTGGCGTGCTCCACGAAGTCCTTCCACGAGTCCGCGTCTTCGTCCTCGAAGATGACGGTGGGAACTTCGTCGGTGATGTATCCATTGAAGCGGCGGAGGCCGTGGCCGGCGATGAAGGCCACCATATCGTCTTTGAGGGAGATCAGATTGTCGGGTTGCATGCGGAGTCCATTGTCTCAGAAAGCGGGGGCGAGCGCACGGCGGGTTGCGTCGAGTCCGCGGCGAGTGTGGCTGCGAACGAATCGCGGCGACTGGCAGGGATGCGGTTTCGCTTCCTGCATCGCCGCGCACGCGGTAGCATCGAATCATTATGCGAGCCATCCAGATCACCGAAACCGGCGGGGCCGAGGTTCTTCGGCTTCGCGAGCTGCCCACCCCCACGCCCGGCCCCGGCGAGGCTCTCGTCCAGATCGAGGCCTGCGGCGTCAACTTCATCGATGTCTACCTGCGCGAGGGACGCTACGCCTCGCCGCTGCCGTTCATTCCCGGGCAGGAGGCGGCGGGCGTCGTGCTGGCTCTTGGGCCAGGTACGGACTCGACCGATGCGGCCTCGTTCAAAGTCGGCGACCGCGTTGCGTGGTGCGGCGTTCCCGCAACCTACGCACAGTTCGCGGTCGCGCCGGTGGCTCGCCTGATTGCAGTTCCCGACGGCATCACCACGCGCCAGGCCGCCGCGGCGATGCTGCAAGGAATGACGGCGCACTACCTTGCGCACTCGACCTATGCCATTCAGAAGGGAGACGCGGTGCTGGTCCACGCGGGCGCGGGCGGCGTCGGGCTGCTGCTCATCCAGATGGCGAAGCGGCAGGGCGCGCGTGTCTTCGCAACCGTATCGACTGAAGAGAAGGCCGCGCTGGCGCGTGCAGCCGGGGCCGACGAGGCCATCATCTACACACGCGAGGACTTCGCCGCCCGCGTGCGCGAGCTGACCGCTGGCGCAGGCGTTCGCGTGGTCTACGACTCGGTCGGCAAGACGACGTTTGAAGGCAGTCTGTCCTCGCTGGCTCCGCGCGGACTTCTGGTTCTCTTCGGCGCATCGAGCGGCGCGGTGGCGCCCATCGACCTGATCCAACTCTCGACGCGCGGCTCGCTGTACGTGACGCGGCCCGGGCTGAAGGACTACATTGCAAGCCGCGAGGAGATGGTGCAGCGCGCCGGCGATATGCTCGGCTGGGTCGCCGACGGAAGCCTCAAGCTGCGCATCGAACACAGCTACGCACTGGCCGATGCAGCCCAGGCCCACCGCGATCTGGAGAGCCGCAAGACCACCGGCAAGGTTCTGCTGATTCCATAGCCATTGTGCAGGCTGAGTCAACGGGAGCGAGTGCGAGCCATGTTGAGCGATGGGATTCTGTCTGGTCTCCAACGCAAAGCGGCCCCGGCGAACTCGCCAGGGCCATTTGTGCTTTCGCGGTGAGAAAAAGCAGCGCACGCATTCTGCGCGCCGCTCTACTTCAAGGGTAAATTTGCGCTAGGGATGACTGCGGCGGGCTCTGCGGCGGCCACGGCGCCATGGCCATTCTTCCCGTCGCCCGGCTTGCGGATGTCGATGCCGCCCTTGAAGTACGCGCCGTCCTCGATGGAGATGCGCGCGGCGGCCACGTCCCCGGTCAGCGATCCTTCGCTGCGGATGTCCACGCGGTCGCTGGCAGTCACGTTGCCGCGCACCTTGCCCAGCACCACCACCTCGCGGGCCAGGATGTTGGCCGCCACCTGTCCATTGCGGCCCACCGTGACGCGGTTGCCGGGCAGGTTGATGGTGCCTTCCACCTTGCCGTCGATGTACAGCGACTCCGAGCCGGAGACCTCGCCCTTGACGAAGAGCGACTTGCCGATGGTGGCCTGTTCGCCGCTTGGCAGAACCGGGCTACCGGCGGTCGCTGCCGCCGGTTTTGGGGTGCTGGACTCGTAGATGGTCGGCGCCGGGGCCGTCCCCGGACGCGTGGGCTCAGGGGTAGAGGGTGAGATCGGTCCAGCCTGGTTCGGTTTCCACATGGTTCGTATGTTTCCTTTCCTGGTTGCCTGAAAAATGGTTGGTGCGGTTGGCGGTCAAGCCTCAACGGGCCTATGCGGACCAGCGACATCCGCAACGCGCGCGCGGTTGGCCGCACGCGTCCTGACACAACGATACTACTCCGCGCCGCTCGACGGAAACGCGGGGCCTCTGCAAATCTCCGCGCCGAAGCCGCCGTTGAAAAACTCTGCTTGCTTCCGCGGGCCAACCGCGATACTCTGCCGCGCATGCAGATCTTTCGCTCCGCTGTTGTGCGCCTGCCGGGTTGGACGCTCGGTCTACTGCCGCTCGGTCTTCTGTCGATGGGCCTCCTGCCCCTATCGCAACCCATTGCCTTCGCCGCTCCCGCCAAGGCCCACGTCGTGGCGCTGGGCGCGGTGCGCAAGGTCCCCTACACGTCGCCCGAGACCGCGCCCGCAACCGGCAAGCCCGCGGACACAGTCACGCTGAAGGTCCGCCCGCTCACCGTCGACGGCCGCCAGAAGGAGTGGACCACCGGCGATGCCCACGACGTTACCGACCGCAGCTTCACCATTCGCCGCGCGCTGCGCCTGAACGACGCGCTGCCCGGCGACGCGGCCCCGCGCTGGAGCTGGCAGCCCGGCCCATGGCTGCTGGTCGATCGCACCACCGGCCACGTCACCGCGCTGCACCTGCCCGACTTCGACACCGAGGTCTCCGACGCGGTCTGGTTCCGCGACTATGCGGCCTACTGCGGCACCGCCGAGACCGCTCGGGGAGGACTGTTTGCCATCGTCGCGCAGCTCGGAGCGCGCCGCGCCGTCGTCCAGAAGCAGATCGGCAAATGGCCCCAGCCCGCGCACGCCTCGCCCGTCTGCAAGCCGGCCGTCTGGCAGCGCGAACCCATGCGCGTCACCCTCCAGCCCACCGGCGGCGACGCAATGACCTTCGACGTCGTCGGCACAGCCTCGTTGGTCGAAGAGAACGACTCAAGCGACGACGCGCCATAGCCATCATCGCATAAGACAAATGCGCGATGAATGGGGTACGGACGCTTCGTAAGGTTGAAGAAAACGGTGTGTGGGCCAGCCCCCCACGGAGACCCAACAGCCAACAATCCGCCCCGGAGGACGCTCGTTCATTTCACAGGCTGTAGGAGGTAGTACGACCCCGCTTCGCTGCTCTGTTGAGAGACGTTGAATGAGGAGTCTGCGCCGTATTCCTGATATTTAACCGAGTCGGGCATAGCGAACACAACCTGATCCTTAAATGGATGTTCGATATTCGTGGTCTCATACTCATACCGAACGATGTCTCCACTTTTTGTGAAAACAAAATACCGAGATAATTCGCGGTAGCTTCCAAGCTTTCTACCGACTGCAAGCTCTATTTCGGCGCGGCTTGCTGTGTAGTCAAAAACATACATTTTGTCCCACACGAACGGTGCCGCTCCTCGAAGATCAATTACACATGGCGAGTGCCCGGCACAGTTCTTCTCGATATAAGCGCCGATCTGCTTCTCAACTCCTCTTGGGCCTGAGCATCCGATCAGATAAGGTATGCCCAAGAGGAGCAATAGACCAGTCCGTCCATACTGTTTCATGATTGATTCCTCGATTCCGGCAAGTCGCATTCCACCCATTTGGCAAAGTCGTAGCCCACCCATTTCGCAAAGAACGCGAAGGACGGCGGCATCCTGCAAACCGGCTTGGTTCGCTATCCCGAGATGTAAGCCTGCAGGTGGCGGATTGTCTCCTGCTGCTCGGTGATGACGAAGTTCACCAGGTCGCCGATGGAGAGCACGCCCACCACGGCGCCCGCTTCCGTCACCGGCAGGTGGCGGATGTGGCTGTCCGTAATGATGCGCAGGCACTCGCCCACGGTATGCTTGCGCGAGACGGAGATGACCGGGCTGCTCATGATCTCGGCAACCCTCATCTCCTTCGACGAGTGGCCCTGCAGCACCACCTTGCGCGCGTAGTCGCGCTCGCTGAGGATCCCCACCAGTTCCGCACCCTTCATCACCAGCAGCGCGCCCACGCCCTTCTCCGCCATGATCTCGATGGCGCGATAGACGGAGTCGTCCGGCGAGATCGACAAGATCCCGCTCGTCTTATGCCTCAGGATTGCGTCCACGGTCGTCGTCATTTCGCTCATGCTGCACCTCGGGGCTGAAACCGTCTCAGAAAAGTCATCGCGTTGGTTTGTCCGGCGGTGAGAGCCGCCAACAAGTCGAGGCCCATGAACTCCGCCGAGAGATGCGGATGGTCGATGGGCCCGGCTCCTGAGTATTACCTCTGCGGCCTTCCGCCGTCAATCGCGCGCACCCACGGCGCGCTTGCGGGTCCGCGGGCCGGCGGCGCTTCTAGCTGGGGTCCTTGCTGCGCGTCTTCTGGACGCCGGTTACAATCCCAGCGCCAAACAGAATGATGGCCATAGCCACGATGTAAGTCTCCCGGACATGCAACAGGTGCGCGAGGTACGCCACACCAACGATGAAGATCAGATAACCGACTGCATAAATCCCAAAGGACATGGCATTCTCCGAGGCCCGGCATCCAATGCCGGCCTCCCTGAAGTGAGATGCCGGAATCCATGACGATGCAAACCTGGAATTTGGAGGTGGGCTGCCAGAACCGCTACTCTCCGCCATTGTCCACGGTGTCTTCGTCGTCGATGGGGCCCGTCGTCTGAAACAGCGGAGCGGTGATCTTGCGGAAGATGTAGTTGATGGCGAGCCCGATCAGACAGCCCAGAACCACCCCCACCATGCGGTAGATCGCCCCCGTCCAACTGCTGTGCGTCTCCTCGTAGATCATCACGATGATGAACCCGACCAGTGCGGTGCGGCAGACCCCGACCAAATCCATATTGAAGCAGAGCAGGATCGTCACCGCCACGCCGAGGCAGATCGTCAGCAGGTTCGGCGGACTGTGCAGCAGATACATGACCAGCCCCACCAGCGAGCCGACCACATTGCCCCGCATCCGGTCGAGGGCCACCTTGCTGTTATTGTCGTGCGTGATGGAGAGCAGGATGGAGATCAGAAGCCAGTAGTACTGGCCGCTTTGACGGGGAAATGTCTGCATCAACAAGTATCCGACGGTCACGCCCACCAGGCACTTGGCAAGGTACTCGTAAAACATGATCGGATTGCCCTGCGTGACCTCTTTGAAACTCCTCATCGCACTCCCCGAGCGCCGAGAATGCTCCGCAGGGCGCTACTTCAATTCTATGCGCCGCGCGCGCAGTCGCCGAGTGCAGACGTCGCGGCACAGTCTCTCGATCGGCGCTTCAGGTGGAGGGGTTGAGTAGCGGCGCAGGCCGCATCCAGCTCAGTAGTAGAGCGGTGGCTGGCCCGGCGGGCGCGTCTTCCAGCGGCGGTGCATCCACAGCCACTGCGAGGGGTATTCCCGGATGGTCTCTTCGATGACGGCGGTGAACAGCGCGGTGTTGCTGGCTGCGTCGGCCTCGGAGTCGCCGCTGTCGGCCAGCTCCAACTCCGGGCCGAAGCGCAGGACGTACTGGCGCTCCTGCTCCTCCCACAGCAGAAAGCCGGGAAGGACCGCCGCGCCGGTCTTGAGTGCGACCCGCGCCAGTCCGGAGGCCGTGCAGGCCTCGACGCCGAAGAAGGGCACGAAGAGTCCCTGCGGCGGCGTCATGTTGGTGTCCATCAGGATTCCCACCGTCTCGCCCGCTCGCATGGCCCCGATCAGCCCGCGCGCGAAGTCGTCCTTGTGCAGCACGCGGTTGCCGTGCTGGCAGCGGATGCGGTTGACCAGGCGGTCCACCAGAGGATTGTCCAGGCGGCGGATCACCATCCCCATGGGGTAGCCGGCCAGCGAGTGGTAGAAACTGGACAGCTCCCACGCGCCCAGGTGGCCGGTGAGCACAAATACGCCTTTGCCGCGGTCGCGCGCCCCCAGATAATGCTCCAGGCCCTGGTAACGGATGAAGCGGCTGGCATACTCCTGCGTGTAGGTGGACATCTGGCAGAACTCGCCGAGCAGCCAGCCCAGGTGGCGATACTCCTGGCGCAGAATCGCCTCGCGCTCGGCGGCGGGCAGCGCGGGGAAGGCCATCTCCAGGTTGCGCCGGCCCACGCGGCGCAGGCGGCCCATCGATACAAACGCAATGGCTGCAATGGCTGCTCCGGCGGCGCGTGCCATGCGCCGCGGCAGAGCGCGCAGCAGATGGATGAAGAGCCACGCAAGGCCGAATTCAAGGGCCTGGCGGAGGGTGGGCCGGCTCGCCGGCTCGCAGTTGGATTGGGCTTCGCGGGTCAAGGTTCCAGTCTATCGGGAACAGGGTTCAGGGAACAGGGAACAACAGAGCGGTCGAAGTGATTTCGCTATTTCCGGAATTGAGAATGTCGCCACTTAGACGCAGATGGATTGCGCAGGCTTACATCCCGGTTGCGCCGGCTTCCACGCAGAAAGGCCGCTGGACTCCATACGCAGAGAAGCCGCCAGCGGAGTGCTTCCGGCTGGCGGCCTTGGTCTATTGCGTTACGGCGTCCAGCGACTGCGACGCGATGGCGCTTATGGTAATCGTTCCCTGCTATTGGTTGTTCTTCGATACGACAAAGAAGTGGGCAACGGTGCGGACGAAGGCGCGTGCGTTCTCCGGAACCGGTTTGTTGCCGTGGAGCACAACGTCGAAGGGTACGTCGGCGCCATACTCGGCTCGGGTGTCGTCGGCGTTCTGCGAGAGGACTGTGCCGTCCAGGTCAAGCCCTGCAAAGAGGCCCTGGCTGCGCGAGTAGGTCAGGAACTCGGCGCGCATGGATGCGTCCGTCGAGGCTTGCGCGTTGCGACCCACCGGTCCGGCCGAGGCGGCTGCGTCCGCGCCCAGCTTGAACTTGCTGCTGAGCATGTGCTGCAGGCCGTGCTGGTTCATGGCGATCAGTATGAGATCGGTGGACTGACCGCCGATCTGCCAGCCAAAGCTGCCACCCTCCAGACGAACAAAGACCGGAGCGCTCCAACCATTGGGCGTGCGGCAGGTAGCGACGCCCTGGCCGTACTGCGCGCCAATGACGAACGCACCCTTTTTGTATTTGGGGATGACGACGACGCAGGAGGCGCCGGCGAGAATGCTTTGCGGGATGCCCTTGTCGGGCGTGGCCATTACCTCCTGGATGACGGCCTGCGCGCTGTTGAGGCGCTCATCGAGTTTTGCGTGGTCCTGCGCAACGGCTGCGATCATGGTGGTGGTCAGCAGTGTCAAACCACATAGAATTCCGGAGATTCGTTTCATCGGTGGATACCCCTTTGTTTTCTTGAATGCATCTGTTTCTTGAATGGATCTGCTTGGTCCATGTTGCCCGTGCTCTCGATCGATTAAACCGCAACGACGGATTCTGCATCAACTCATACGATGAGGGGGAGGGTGCGCGGAGTTGCATGGGGAGAAGAAGAAGTGCCGGAGATTTCGCGAGACGGTCACGGCATGCGCGCGTCCGTACTCCATGACGGGGAGCCGAATCTCGGTGCCAGATTGGGAAGTTCAGTGCCAGATTGGGAGAAAGTTTGCATGAAGGCTGGATCGCGGAATGCCGCGGGGACTGGGAGATCGGGAGGGAAACTGGGAAGAGCAAAAAATGGGGGGCTGCAAGAGCCGAACAGCTTGCGCTGTCCAACCTTGTAGCCCCTCTCCCAGGTCTGTGTTGCAATCTGATAGTGACCCATCTGTGACGACCGAACAATAGTACGAAGGTCTAGATACTTTAGTACCTATTTTGTTTATTATTTAGTCAATAGAATAGTTCAGCCGCTCAACCCGTAAAACAATAGAAAATCCCAGTAAATCCACGCAAATAGGATTGCCGCGGGCACGCTGGGGCCCGGTCCCCCTCTGCGACGAGACGGACTATCCGAACTGGGTGAAGGGGTGGATGGTCAGCGCGATCCGGTTGTTGACGCCCACCTTGCGCAGCAGGCGGCCGATGTGCGCCTTGACCGTGCTTATGTCGATCCCGAGCGCGAGGCCGATCTCGCGGTTGGACCGTCCGGCGCGGAGCAGTTGGAGGACCTGCAGTTCGCGCGGGGTGAATTTGGGCGGCGCGCTCGCGGAACCGGTGAAGCCGGGCTGCCGGTCCAGCAGCCGCGAGAGCACCTTGCGCGGCGCCCACACCGAGCCGTCGCGCACCATCTCGATGGCCATCGCCAGCTCGGACTCATTGGACGTCAATGTCAGGTATCCCTTGGCCCCGGTGCCGATGATGCGCTGGATGTACTCCGGTCCGGTCTCGCTGCCCAGCACGATCAGCTTCAACTGGGGGCGAATGTGGTGGAAGGTGGCGAGCAGCTCGAACAGGTGGCTGGTGCATTCGGCGTCGATCAGCACCAGCGCCAGGTTGACATCGTCCAGCGCGCCGGGCGCCGTCAGGTGGACGACCTCAAACTGCGGCAGGATGGACTGCAGCCCGAGCACACGCAGCGTGTCGGTGGCGACCACGCCAATCCGGTCCACGCGCGCTGATGCAGCTTCCTCCATAGAACTCAAGCCTCAAATCCTTGCCTGGCCCGGTTGCTCTGTTGGCCTGCGACGCGGTTCGTTCCGGCGTGCGACACGTCTGCGGTACTCCATGTTTGTACCGGACGGCGCGTGTTGCGCTACAACTTGGGCAGGACGATGCCCTGCTGCTTCTGGTACTTTCCCTTGCGGTCCGCGTAGCTGGTCTCGCAGACCTCGTCGGACTGGAAGAAGAGGATCTGGCACAGGCCCTCGTTGGCGTAGATGCGCGCGGGCAGGGGAGTGGTGTTCGATATCTCGAGCGTCACAAAGCCCTCCCACTCCGGCTCGAACGGCGTGACGTTGACGATAATCCCGCAGCGCGCGTAGGTGGACTTGCCAACGCAGATCGTCAGCACATCGCGCGGGATCTTGAAGTACTCGATCGAGCGCGCCAGAGCGAACGAGTTGGGCGGGATGATGACGCTGGCCGCCTGCACGCTGACAAACGACCGCTCGTCGAAGGCCTTGGGGTCGATGATCGCCGAGTTCACGTTGGTGAAGATCTTGAACTCGTCGCTGACGCGCAGGTCGTACCCGTACGACGAGAGTCCATAGGAGATGACGCCCGCGCTGACCTGTTTCTCGCTGAAGGGCACAATCATCTGGTGTTCGGTTGCCTGCTGGCGGATCCAGCGGTCGCTCTTGATGGCCATTTCTGTCGTTTTGCCTCTTGGCGGTCCTCTCCGTCCTGCTTCCGCGGCGCCTTGCCGGCACCCGGGCAGTTGGGTTGGGTCCGCTTGGTTTCGGATAGCCAAATCTTACGGCAGCAATCGCGCGTTGACAATCCTGGGCTTAGTTCCTACCATCACACTTAGAAGCGCAGGGTGGCCCTTAATTGCCCCCTGTCTGCATTTAGCGTGAGAGAGGCGGCCTAAGTTGATTAAACAAGACCTGATCCAGAGGGTGGTTGAGCGAACCGGACTTCCCAGAACGAAGGCGGAGCGCGCGGTCGACACCATCTTCGCCAGCATGAAACAAGCGCTGATTGCGGGCGACCGCATTGAGCTGCGCGGCTTCGGCGTCTTCACCGTCAAGCCCCGCAAGACCGGCATCGGACGCAACCCGCGCACCGGGGCCGAAGTCAGCATCGCGCCCGGCAAGGCCGTACGCTTCAAGCCCGGCAAAGACCTGCACAAGATGGACGAGCCCGCCTAGGCGAAGCCAACTCTCGACGCAAGCCGTCCCGGCGGCGTGGACGTGCGCCGTCTGTGCCGGCGCCCACTTCCCAAGCAGTCTGTGCATCGCAACCTGGCTGCGGCGCGGTCGCGGGCGGACGCGCACCATGCCGCATCGCCTCCATCACCACCACCGCCACCGCCGCCGCCGCCGCCTTGCTCTGTTACTGGGGCTTATACACACTGAACATCACATTGAGACTGAGAGGAAAAGATGAGTCGATGGGTAATATGGACGGTTGTCATCCTAGCCCTTTCCGCGGCCGCTGCAAGTGTTGGGTCAGTGTTTCTTTCGAGAGCTGCGTGCCGTGCCGCAACAGGGAATGGAGCAATCAGGGATTTTCACCAGTTTACCGCCGAACAACTTGAGCAAGATGTGCGCAGTCGAGTTCCGCTGGAGAGCTCACGTGGGTTCGTTGAAGGCTTTCTTACTGGCGAGGGAATGAAATTTAACTACGATCCGTCGATGAACGCAATTCTGGCGAACGCGCCGTGCCTTAAGGGAAGTAGTATTGTGATCAAATCGCTCGGGTTGACTTTCCGATTCGACAGCGATTCGAAGTTAAAGTCGATTGAATCGCATGTGCATCTAACCGGACCATAGCCGGGGGCCCAGGTCTCGATTCTGAGACATGGGATAATGCTGTGTCTCGCCAAAATTCCATCCGGGTGCAAAACGGACCTGACGAATCCCGGTTGAGTGAAATGCTCTAATAGATGGGACAGGCAGGACGCAGGCCGATTGTGATCGAACAGCTCTCTTTGCAGGACCGGATCTGGGACATCTGTGTTGTTGGCACTGGCCCCGTAGGGCTGGCGCTGGCGCTGGAGTTCGAGCAGTCGGGTCGAGAGGTGTTGCTGCTTGAGTCTGGAGGCAGCGCGGTCGGTCCTGCCAGCGCAGAGGCTTCGCGGGCTGAGATCGTGGACCCGGACCGTCACGCCGCGATGGAGCTTGCGGTCGTGCGCGCGTTCGGCGGCACATCGTGGACGTGGGGCGGTCGCTGCGTCGCGTTTGACGACATCGACTGGATGGATCGCGCGTTTGTGGCCGATGCGCACTGGCCGGTGAAGCACCGCGAGATTCGCCCCTTCTACAAACGCGCGAGCGAGGTCCTTCTCTGCGGCAACGACGCGTTTACTCTGCCGTACAAGCGCAGGCTGACGGACGGATTGACGCTGGATTCCGTGGAGCGATGGTCGAGTGAGCCGAAGGTGATTCTGCAGCATCGCGCGCGGATCCTGGCCTCCGAGCGCATCCGGCTCGCTCTGAACAGCACGGTCACCGGCCTGAATCTTAGCGCGGACGGCTCGCGGGTTGAGGGCCTGTCGGTGGCCACCGTGCATGGCGCCCGCACGGTGAAGGCGCGGCGCATCGTGCTGGCCATGGGAGGCGTCGAGACGACACGCCTTCTGCTGTATGCGCAGCGTCGCTGGCCACGGCACTTCGGCGGGGTGGATGGGCCGCTGGGCCGCTACTACATGGGGCACATCTCGGGCAAGATCGCCAGCATCCAGTTGAACGATCCGCGCGCGATCGACGATCTGGACTTCAAGCTGGATGCGAGCGGGGCGTACCACCGCAGGCGCTTCATGCTGACGGCGGAGGCGCAGATCGAACACTGCGTGTTGAACACGGCCTTCTGGCCGGACAACCCTCCGTTCTACGATCCGTCGCATGGCAGCGGCGTGCTCTCCGCGGTCTTTCTGGCGCTGGCGTTTGGGCCGACGGGCAGGTTTCTGCTTCCCGAGGCGATTCGCTTGGTCCACACCGGACCGCGGCCATACCGGCTGGCGGCGCACCTGCGCAATGCCGTGCTGGGGCTGCCGCGCGGGGCGGGGGACATCCTCGGCATCCTCGCTGGCCGGTTCGTCGGCAAGCCCAGGAAGCCTGGGTTTCTTGTCCATAACCGAGGCGGCAAGTATGCGCTGCACTATCACGCGGAACAGGTCCCGCAGCCGCAGAGCCGCATCACCCTGGGCAGCCACCAGGACTCGTTCGGCGTGCCGCGCGCCGTCATCGATCTGCGCTTTAACGGACAAGACGTGCAGAGCGTGATCGATTCGCACGCGCTTCTGGACCATGCTCTGCGGGCGAATGGGATTGGACGGCTCGAGTACTGGCATCCGGCACAGCAGATGCCGGAGCGTGTCTACGCGCAGGCCTCGGATGGGTTCCATCAGGTGGGGACCACGCGCATGGGCGACGATCCCGCGCACAGCGTGGTGGACGCGGACCTGAAGGTGCATGGGGTCGAGAATCTTTTTGTGGCCTCGTCCAGCGTATTTCCCACCACCGGGCAGGCCAACTCCACGCTGCTGGCCGTGGCGTTTGCGTTGCGGCTCGCAGGCCACCTTTGCGCGGAACCATAGCGCCGCAGCAGGAGAGCGCCTTGCGCTGAATCCGCTTCGATGTGGCCGGACAGGCGACGCCTCGATGCTGTTTGACAGTTGCACGGGCGCATTATTTTGACATCGAGGGCGCGATCGCTTACAACTTGAGTCACGCACTTTGTCCTGCGGCTGGCCTTGCAGTTTGGCGGTCGCGCCACCCACAACCATTGCCCGCAACGGAATGTTCGGGAAGCGCGGTGAAACTCCGCCACTGCCCCGCAACTGTGATCGCGCACGCCGCTCCAGGCCATTCGGAGTGAAGCGTGAATGCCAGCCAGGAACCTCCCACTGAAGCCGCCAGGCGACGGGAAGGGAAGCGTCCAGTCTTTGGTCCGCATTAGCCCGCGTAAGTCAGGAGACCGGTTTCGCCGCGTACAGTTAACCGCGCTCCCGGGGGGGAGCGTAGGAGTTCACCCATGTCCTCAGTCTCCGGCCGCTCCTCGGCCCGTCTCATCCTGCGAGCCTCTTCCGTGCTCGCCGCCTTCCTCTTGCCCGCACAGTTGTTTTTTGTCCGTTTCGCACAACTCTCGCTGATTTTTACAACGTTTTTGATCTTCTCCACGCCAGCGCGCGCGGTGGTGGTGCATGGCGTGGTCACCGACGCGCTGGGCAAGCCTGTCCCCGGCGCTCGCGTCCAGCTCATTCAGGGGCCGAGGCCGGTTGCCATCGCCATCGCCGGCGCGGACGGCTCCTTCGAGATCCGTTCCACGCTCGCCGGCCGCTTCGTTCTGCTCACCTCGGCCCCGGCCTTCTATCCCGGCGTCGGCCAGGACTTCTACGGCGGATTCACCGACCAGGTCGCGCAGAACGTGGTGCTGGAGACCTCTTCGGTGCAACAGCAGGTCACAGTCACGGCCACCGGCCTGCCCACGCCGCTCGAGCAGTCCAGCTCGGCGGTGACGCTGATTCCCGAGAGCGATCTTGCCACATCCATCGGCGTGGTCGATGCGCTGCGCCAGTCTCCCGGCGTCGATGTCGTCCAGACCGGACAGGCCGGCGGTGTCACATCGCTCTTCGTGCGCGGCGGCAACTCCACGGCCAATCAGGTCCTGCTCGACGGCATTCCGATGGTCGATGTCGGCGGAACCTTCGACTTCGGCACTCTCTCCACCACCGGACTGGCGGGCATCGAACTCTATCGTGGCTCCAACTCCGCGCTGTACGGGACCGATGCCGGGGCATCCGTGTTGAACTTCGAGACGCCGCGCGGCAGCGCCACCAGACCGGTGGTCAACTACTCCGGCGACGCGGGCAACTTCCACAGCTACCGCAACGAGGTCGCGCTCAGCGGAACGCACCAGAAGTTCGATTACTACACCGCATTCTCGCGCTTCCAGACCTCGAACGCGCTGCCTCTCGATGAGGACCACACGGTCACTTCGGTCGCTAATCTCGGCTACAGCATCACCGCCAACACGCTGGCGCGCTTCACCCTCCTCAATGCGGATTCGGCCACAGGGCTGCCCGACGCGCACGACTTCTATGGCATCTCCGCCAACGCCAAGGAGGGAGATCAGGACCTCTACTCCGGTCTCACTGTGGAGAATCGCCTGGAAGACGGATGGCACAACCTCGTCCGCTACGGCATCAGTCGCAAGCGCGTTCAGGAGAAGCAGTTCTCCAACGTTGGCACACCGATCACCTTCAACTATGGAAGTGTTCCCTGTAGCCAATCGGGCTCAGACTGCTTTACCGAGTACTTCGGCAACACCGTCACCATTCGCGGAGCCAACGGAACCACCGCCGCCGGTCGGGCCGAGTTCTTCGTTCCAACCGACGACGAGGACTCCAACCGCGACGAGCTCTACTACCAGACGGACTACAGCTTTAGCCACTACCTGAGCGCGCTCTTCGGCTTCCACTACGAGCGCGAGCGCGGCAGCTTCGTCGAGCCTCCTCCTTACGCAGAGGATGAAACCGTCCAGCGCACCAACTTCGAGTACACCGCTCAGATTCAGGGCGAGATCAAGAATCGCCTCTTCTACTCCGCTGGCGGAAGCATCGAGAAGAACCACCTCTACGGCATCACCGGAGCGCCGCGTCTCGGCCTCTCCTACGCTCCGGTTCGCTCAGGCGCAAAGTGGTTCCACGGAACGCTGGTGCGCGCCAACGTCGCCACCGGAGTGCAGGAGCCTTCGCTCGCCGTGCAGTTCGCCAGCCTCTACACGGTTCTGCAAGAAGATGGCTTGACGTCCGACATCGCAAAGTATCACGTCATGCCGATCGGCCCGCAGGACTCCCGCACCTACGACCTCGGCGTCGACCAGAACATCCGCGGCGAGAAGTTCATCCTCAAGCTCGGCTACTACCATAACTCATACAACCATCAGGTCGAGGGAGTCGACACCGGCGCGCTGGAGCAGTTCTTCAACATCCCGGCCAGCGTCGCGCAATACCTATACTCGCCGTACCTCAACTCGCTCGCCTTCCGCGCGCAGGGCTTCGAGAGCGAACTGCAATACCGCCCGTTCGCCCGTCTCTTGATGCGTGGCGGCTACACCTACCTCGACGCCGTTGTCACCCAGTCGTTCTCCAGCGACGCCTACTACAACGGCACCTACAATCCCAATCCCAATCTGCCCGGCATCGCCATCGGCGCGGAAGGCCCGCTGATCGGCGCGCGTCCCTTCCGCCGTCCTCCACACACCGGATTCTTCAGTGTGCAGTACACGGGCAATCGACTGGGCGCGGCATTCAAGGGCGCGCTGGCCAGCCGCTCGGACGACTCCACCTTTCTGGATGGATTCGACATCACCGGCGGCAATACCCTCGTGCTGCCCAACCGCGACCTCGACTTCGGCTACGCCAAGCTCGACGCCAACCTCACCTACGCCGTCAATCGACGCGTGACCGCCTTCACCGAACTGGACAACCTGCTCGGCCAGCAGCACATCGGGCCCATCGGCTATCCCGGCCTGCCGTTCACTGTGCGCGCGGGCCTGAAGGTGCGCATCGGCGGAGACTGATGCCGTCAGAACATTCTGATCGGAAGGGCACGGCTTTAGCCGTGCCGAAGAGCTTTTATCCCCTGTTTGCCTTGATTGCGAAGCAATTAAGGCAAACAGGAGCAGTTCCTTGCGGGAATTGCAAACAGAAAGGCAACTATCGGGGGTGAGTTCGGGTCTAATCTAACGCCATGACCAGACCACTCACCTCCGCCCTTCTTCTAGCCTTTGCCCTCACGCTCGCCCTCGCCGCGCACGCCCAGCAGGAAGGCCTTGTCCCCACGCAGGCGCTGGTCAACGTCGATGCCAAATCCACGCCTCCGGCCGGCGCCTCCGTTCTCACGGTCGCGGTCAACGACCGCAAGCAGCCGCTCACCGCGTGGGAGCCGGTGGCCCCGGCCAACGCGCAGGTCGCGCTGCTGATCGACGACGGCCTGCGCGAGAGCGTCGGCCGCGAGTTGGACAGCCTGCGCTCCTTTGTGCGGTCCCTGCCCCCCGGCGTCGAGGTTTTGGTCGGCTACATGCAGTACGGCCACGTCGTCGCGGATCAGGGCTTCACCGCAGACCACGCGCTCGCCGCCTCCACGGTTCATCTGCCGGTGGGCCAACCTGGCGTGAGCGCAAGCCCCTACATATGCCTCTCGGACTTCGTCAGAAACTGGCCCGGCTCCGGCCCATCCTCCTCCAGCAGCTCTCCCGGCCCATCCCTGCGCCCCAAGGCGCGCTTCATCCTCATGCTCACCAACGGAGTCGATCCCTATAACGGCAGCACTAGCATCATGAACCAGGGCAGCCCCTACGTTGACAACGCGGTCGCCGATGCGCAGCGCGCCGGGGTCGCCGTCTATGCCATCTACTTCGGCGACGCGGGCATGACAGGCGGATCGGTCAACAACAGTGGCCAGGAGTACCTCAACCAGATCACAGATGGAACGGGCGGAATCGACTTATGGGAGGGGACAGGAAACCCTGTCTCAACCGCGCCGTTTCTCAGCAAGTTCCAGAGCGCCATCGCCGAAACCTACATCGCCACCTTCAACGCGCCCCTCGGCAACAATCCCAAGCGCGACATGGTGCGCGTCAAGTTCACCGCCGCAAAGACCAAGCTCCACGCCGCCGAGCAGGTCCGCCCCGGCAACGTGGAGTAATCTTTAGCAGCCGCACAAATCATTAAGCCACCAGACAAAAAACTCCCCGTAGCGAATCCATCTCGCTCCGGGGAGTTTTTGTTCTTGCTTTGGCTTTTGCGCCGACAGCGCCTTTCGCAGTCAGCATTACACCGGTCTGATCGGCTATCCAGAGTTGCCGTTCACCGTGCGCGCGGGGTTGAAGGTGCGACTCGGCGGGGATTTGAGCGCGAAGAGGGTTGCGGTTCGACGTGGGCTGCGGCCCGATTTGTTGTGGAGGCAACGGCTGGGCCGCGTTGGCGTCTAATATAGGTCTATGAAAAGTCCACTGATTTTCGCCCTCCTCTTTGCCTTTGCACTGCCGCTCGGCCTCGCCGCACACGCGCAGCAGGCAGGCCCTGTCCCGACGCAGGCGCTGGTCAACGTCGATGCCAAGTCCACGCCTCCGGCCAGCGCCTCCGCCCTGACGGTCTCGGTGAACGACAAGAAAGAGCCGCTGACCGCGTGGGAGCCCGTAACTCCGGCCAACGCGCAGGTCGTGCTGCTGATCGACGATGGCCTGTCCACGACCACTATTGGTAAGGAATTGGACAACCTGCGCTCCTTCGTGCGATCTCTACCCGCCGGCGTTCAGATAACAGTCGGATACATGCATAACAACAAGGTTTCAGCATACCCTTTGACTGCTGACCACGAGCTTGCCGCCTCCAAGCTTCGTCTTCCGCAGGCTATGGCTGGCCTGGACTCGAATCCTTACGTAAGCATCTCGTTTCTCGTCAAGAACTGGGCCGGCTTAGCCGCTGCCCCCCCGAGCACCACCCCCGCCACATCCTCGCCGGGCAAGGCGCGCCTCGTCCTGATGCTGACCGACGGCGTCGATCCGAGCTACGACGGCGTTCAAGACAGCCCTTTCGTCAAGGCGGCGATCGAGGATGCGCAGCGCGCTGGCGTCTCGATCAACGAGCTCTACTACAGCAATAGTGGGCGCAATAACGGGTTGACGTATCTCAGCCAGATTACGCAGGCGACCGGCGGCACCAGCTTTTGGGACGGGAGTTCGGGAAACCCCATGACCACCGCGCCGTTCCTGCAACAGTTTCAGCGCTCCATCGCACAGACCTACATCGCCACCTTCAACGCGCCTGCGATCAACAATCCGCAACACGACCTTGTGCGCGTCAAGTTCGCCGCCGCAAACACCAAACTCCACGCCCCGGAAGCAGTCCGCCCCGGCAATGTGGAGTAATCCTTCGCACCCGCAAAATCATCACCACCCAAACAAAAAACTCCCCGGAGCGATCCATCTCGCTCCGGGGAGTTTTTTATTGCTCTCGCTGTTGATGCAGCAGGGAAGGCTTAGTACATGCCTTCCATGCCGCCGCCGTGTCCGCCGGCCGGTGCTTCCTTCTTCTCCGGAATCTCGGAGATCATGGCTTCGGTGGTCAGCAGCAGGCCGGAGATCGACGCCGCGTTCTGCAGTGCCGTCCGCGTCACCTTGGTCGGGTCGATGACGCCGGCCTTCACCAGGTCCTCGTACACGTCCGTGCTTGCGTTGTAGCCGAAGTTCACGTCCTTCGAGTCGCGGATCTTGCCGATCACCACCGCGCCCTCCTCGCCCGCGTTGGAGACGATCAGCCGAAGCGGCTCCTCCAGTGCGCGGCGAATGATGGTTGCTCCGATCTTCTCGTCGCCTTCCAGCGTCTTGATCAGCGTGTCGACAGCAGGGACGCAGCGAACCAGAGCCACGCCGCCTCCGGGGACGATGCCTTCTTCGACCGCCGCGCGCGTTGCGTGCATTGCATCCTCGACGCGCGCCTTCTTCTCCTTCATCTCGGTCTCGGTTGCCGCTCCGACCTTGATGACGGCAACGCCGCCAACCAGCTTGGCCAGCCGCTCCTGCAGCTTCTCGCGGTCGTAGTCGGAGGTGGTCTTCTCCACCTGCGCGCGAATCTCCTTCACGCGGCCTTCGACCTCGCCGGACTTGCCGCCGCCGTCGATGATGGTGGTGTTGTCCTTGTCGATGGTCACGCGCTTGGCGGTGCCCAGGTCCTCGATCTTCACGCCCTCGAGCTTGATGCCGAGGTCTTCTGTGATCGCCTTGCCACCGGTCAGGATTGCGATGTCCTGCAACATGGCCTTGCGGCGGTCGCCGAAGCCGGGGGCCTTGACGGCCGCGACGTTCAGCGTGCCACGCAGCTTGTTGACCACCAGCGTTGCCAGCGCCTCGCCGTCCACGTCCTCGGCGATAATCAGAAGCGGCTTCGCGGTGCGCGCAATGGCTTCGAGCAGCGGCAGAAGATCCTTCATCGACGAGATCTTCTTCTCATAGATCAGGATGTAGGGGTCCTCCAGCGCGGCCTCCATGCGCTCCGCGTCGGTCACAAAGTAGGGCGACAGGTAGCCGCGGTCGAACTGCATTCCCTCGACCACTTCGAGCTGTGTCTCCATGGTGCGCGACTCTTCCACCGTGATGACGCCGTCCTTGCCCACCTTGTTCATCGCCTCGGCGATGATGGTGCCGATCTGCGCGTCGGAGTTGGCCGAAATCGTGCCAACCTGCGCGATCATGTCGCCGGTCACAGGCTTCGACAGCTTGTTCAGCGCGCCGCCATGCACCACGCCGTTGTCGTCGCGCTTGCCGATGATGGCCTCCACAGCCTTGTCGATGCCGCGTTTCAGCGCCATCGGGTTCGCGCCCGCCGCCACAGTCTTGACGCCCTCGCGGTAGATCGCCTGGGCCAGTACGGTCGCGGTCGTAGTGCCATCGCCCGCGATGTCCGAGGTCTTCTGGGCCACTTCCTTCACCAACTGCGCGCCCACGTTCTCCGTCGCGTTCGCCAGCTCGATCTCCTTGGCCACTGTCACGCCGTCCTTGGTGATGGTCGGCGATCCGAACTTCTTCTCGATAACGACGTTGCGTCCCTTGGGGCCGAGCGTGGCCTTCACCGCATCAGCCAGAATGTTCACTCCGCGCAGGATTGCCTGCCGCGAGTCTTCTCCATGCAGAATCTGTTTTGCCATTGTGCTGCTCCTGTACCCGGCTTATGTCCGGTCGAAAATTTTTATGTTGCGTCGCCGAAATATCGGCTTGGTTGTCTTTCACCGCGCGCGAGCGCGGTCGAGAACCGTGCGAAGCACCGAAGCACCTACTTCTTGACGATGCCCAGGACTTCCTCTTCGCGCATAATGAGGAACTCTTCGCCGTCCAGCTTGATCTCGGTGCCCGAGTACTTGCCGAACAGGATGGTGTCGCCCGCCTTCACATCCAGCGGGAAGACCTTGCCCTCGTCGTTGGACTTGCCCTTGCCCACGGCGATCACCTCGCCCTGCTGCGGCTTCTCTTTGGCGCTATCCGGAATAATGATGCCGCCGCGAACGCTCTCGCCCTCTTCCATGCGACGGACCAGAATCCGGTCGTGCAGGGGGGTAAACTTTGTTTTTGCCATTGCGAATCTCTCCTAGTTGCAATAAATGTTGATAGTTGATGTCTGATTGGTTGGATGCAGAAACCAGTCCGGACAACGGGAGCCTCGGCACATCCGCCAGGCGTCCGTTCCGGGTTCGAGCGGCCTATAGTGCTCGTTAGCACTCAGACCCCTCGATTGCTAACGATAGGCCACCTTACTCCGCCTGTCAAGCCGTTCCGGGTTAAATCTGAGTGAAAGTCGCTCATATTTCTGCAAGACTGATTGCAGAGGAGTTGCACCCCCAATCCCCCATCTGCGATTCCCATCCAAGCCACCCCGCTCTAGCGTAAAATGAGCGGATGCTGCTGCGCAATCCTCTTTGCACCCCCTCCCGCCGCGCCTTCGCAATTAGCTCCTTCGCCATGGCTCTCTGCCTCTTCGCGCTGCTCGTCTCATTCGCGCCCATGCACGCCCGCGCCCAGGACGGCACCACCACGCCGGAGAAGCATGGCCGCAAGTACAAGGCCCCGCCCGACACCTCGCGCATCGAGGTCACCGTGCTCAAGGGCTTCAACAAGAAGCCCATCATGAACGCCGCCGTCATCTTTCACCCCACCAGGGATGGCATCGACGAGGGCAATCTGGAGATGAAGACCGACCCCGAAGGCAAGGCCGTGATCGACGTCATCCCCACCGGCAGCAAGGTGACCATCCAGGTCATCGCCGACGGCTTTGCCACCTTCGCCGAGGACTATCAGGTCAACGAGGCCAGCCGGCAGGTCCTCATCACCATGATTCGCCCGAAGGCGCAGGTCTCCGCCTACATCGACAACAGCGGCAAGCCGGCGGAGCTGAAGCCCGGTGTGCAGGACCCGATTCGACCGACCAAACCGGCCTCGCCCGCAACCCCCCCCGCGCCCTCATCCACCGCGCCCTCATCCACGGTGCCCGGCACCACCCCCGCGCCCACCCCCGCACCCACCCCCTCCACCACAACGCCAAATCCTTAGAGGTCGCGCGATGCCTGAGCCTGAGAGCAGGGAACTCCGCGACGCATCCGGCCCGCTGGCGGGCAGCACCGCTCTGGTCACCGGCGGGGCCAGGCGCATCGGCCGCGCCATCGCGCTCCAGCTTGCGGCCAGCGGGGCGAATGTCGCCATCACCTATCGCAACTCGCAGCCCGAGGCCGAAGAGACGGTCCGCGCGCTCGCCGCGTTTGACGTCGATGCCTTCGCCGTCCGCACCGACCTCACCGATGCCGAGAGCATCCGCCAGTCCGTCTCCGCGGTAATCGAAGAGTTCGGCCGGCTCGACATTCTGGTCAACAACGCCGGCCTCTTCGAGGCTGCCGCGCTGGAAGAGATCACCCCCGAGCAGTGGGACCGCATGTTTGCCAGCAACACGCGCGCGCCGTTTCTCATGGCACAGGCCGCGGTCCCATATCTTCGCGCCACCCGCGGGCGCGGCGGGCGGATTGTCAACATCGGCTCGCTGGGCGGCTCGCACCCCTGGGCCACGCACGCCCACTACTGCGCCTCCAAGGCGGCGCTGCACATGCTCTCGCAGACGATGGCCAAGACCTGGGCGCCGGAGGTCAGCGTCAACTGCGTTGTGCCGGGAATGATCGTGCAGGGAATAGACGCACAGGGCGGGATCGACCCAGCCTACGCGCACTTCGCCGAGAAGACCCCAATGCGCCGCAACGGTACCCCCGAGGACGTCGCCGCCGCGGTCCTCTTCTTCGCCACCTGCCCCCACTTCATCACCGGCCAACTGCTCGCCGTCGACGGCGGCCTCGGCCTCTAGCGCATTTTTTCTATCGCCTGAGGGAAAATTTTCATTCTGAGCGGAATACCACTTGTATTGTCATTCTGAGCGCAGCGAGTCGAAGGACCCCGACGATCTACAATCAACCACAACCTTCCGAACCTTTCTCCCAAAGGATTCCAGCTTTTGTTTCTGGGATGGATTCCAGGCTTGCACAACTTCTTGGACCCGGGGTGTTAACTATGCTTCTGCGTTGGTATCTTCTCTTTGCACTTTTATCGATCAGGTGTGTAGGACAGGCACCTGATATAAGCCGAGCTGACTTCGAAGTCCCCGGGGGCATCATCTTCGGTGCAGCTTTATCACATGATGGATCCGTCTTCTATGCTCAGCAATATCTATCTGACGATAGTATTGGAGGGGATAACCAGCACCTTGTAAAGCTCTCGTCGTGGAATATCAGTGGCAAAGTCATGCTCGCGAGCAAGACATTTTCTGAAGCTCAGCACACCCAGACGATGCCTTGCAGGCGGACACTCCTCGGCGCAACTTCAGGACATCTTTATGTCTGTAGCGACAGGGCTTATATTCGTATTTTAGACGGCAGAGCTTTGACGACGCTAAGGACCGTACAAACCTATTCAGAAGGTGCGATTCGTGACTTTGCAATTGATGAGTCGCGTGATCGACTTTACCTGTTGGCGGAGCACGTTAATGGAGCTTCGACTCTAGAGGAATTGACGATAAGCACAGGGGCTAGGATCAATGAAGTAACCCTGACTGAACCGATGTTGGCGTATAGTCCACTAGCCTATCGTTCCGAAGGCAGTCTCCTAGTAGTGGCGTTCGCAAGAACAGGAGGCTTTGCTGAGAAGACCGATCTAGTCTTTTATGACGGATCAACGCTAGAAGTTGTTAAGCGTGTATCTGACCTTCCTCGCATAGACGGGCTAGTGTTCTTCGGTTCAAAATTGCTTGCTGCTCCAGGCTATGCTGGCTACAAGAAACAGAAATGCATTCTTAGTGTTGACCTCCAAACATTCAAAAGCGACAAAAATTTCTGTTCGCCGAATACAGGAGTCCATTCCTCGGTTGCCATAGTCAATAACATTTACTTGGTCGCTGCTACAGGTATCAATAGGCCAAAGCTTTTCTCCGACACACCAATAGAATCGGTTTCGAGTTCACTTTCAGTTTGGAGCGTCGAGACGAGAAAGCTGTTGACAACGCTACCTCTCCCACCAGACTTCACGTCGTGGCTGTCTGGGGTTACGATATTAGGTAGTTCAGGTGGCTGCTTTGTTGCCTACCAGTCAGCTGGCGGAAGCCCCGTCGTGATTAGCGCTTGCATTGCCGATCAAAGAGGCGAGTCAAATAGGATCCCGCTATCTCGCATTCGCCCCAAATAACAATCACTTGCCTTGGTCTCTTAGCAAGGATTCAATGATGCCCATACAGAACCTCAGCGCCGCTTCAGCCGCTCCGTCATGCGCTGCCACCAGTTGGGAATCTTGATCTCTTCCTCCAGCCCGCGCGGCTCCTCTTCCACCTCGAACTCACGGCCCTCAAACACCGCCATCGGATTGGCAACGCACAAACTGCGTGCGTAGTCTGCGCCATATTTCTTTGCCACCAGATCGTGTGCCTCGCGCATTCGCGGCGGGCGCGTGGTGGTGTTGTGCGCGTCCGTGGCCAGGAAATGCACCCAGCGCTTCTCCAGCAGGTCGAACGCCATCTGCTCGGCGCGCCGGCCCTTGTGCCCGGTCAGCGCGTCCGCCGTCACCTGCACCAGCACGCCCGCGCGCAGCCATTCAATCAGCCGCTCAGGCTCGTTCTGCAGCGTGGGGTTGCGCTCCGGATGGGTCAGGATCGGCGTCAGCCCGGCCAGGTGCAGTTGGAAGAAGGTCTCGGTCAACCCCGGCGGAAGCCCGTAGTCCGGGATCTCCACCAGCAGGTAGCCCAGCCCGTTGATGCTGAACCGCGCCGGATCGGCCTTCGCCAGCTTCACGTTGTCGAACGACATGTGGAAGTCGCATCCCAGGCCCAGCGTCAGCGGGATCTTCTCCTCGGCCAGCCGCGCGCGCAGCTCGTCGGCTTTGGCCGCGTTCACGCTCGGATCGAAGTCGTGGTAGCTGTTTGCGTGCGGCGTGCACACCACATGCGTGATGCCCTCGGCCACAGCCAGCCGCGCCATCTCGACCGAGGTCTCCATGCTGTCGGAGCCATCGTCCAATCCGGGCAGTAGATGATGATGAATGTCGATCATCGCAACGCAAGAGTACCACCGCCGCGCCGCTCGTGTGCATCCGAGTAGCACAGCCGTGAATCTCGTTCGGGCCGGTTGCTCGCGTGGTCCAAATATATCTTGCGTCTGAAGCAGTCTTTAGTGGATAATCTGCATCGTTTCATCCATTTACTTTTCACTCTGCTTTCGATCTCTGCTTCGAGGATTACCGCCGATGAGAAGTCTCGCGTTCCTCTCCGTCGTCATCGCCCTGTTGTTCTGCGTGCGTACCAACGCACAAACCACCCCCGCCCCGGACAGTATCCCCAAAGCCTATAAAATTACGGCCGTCGCAATAAAAAGCCCGATATCGGGCGAAGCCTCCTGTACCCGCCTGCGAACGCATGGAGAGGTCGGTCTCATGCAGGGTCTTCGCACCCGTGGCGGGAGGATGAAGAACGATGATCTTGTGCTGGGCGTCGTCGATATGGTCAGTGAATGCACCATCACTCAATTGGAAGCCACGGTGCCAAACGGCCACAAGGTTGGGATTCAACTTCAGACCAAGCCAGGGGATACCTGCACGGCAACGCCCACCTTCAAGTCCGATCCAAAGCCCGATTATCTGTCAACAATCACTTCGTTCCTGAAGCCCACCCTGATTTTTGGTGTGAAGGAGTACGAAGCCACGCCGACAGAGGGAACGGCGACCGAACAGCGCATCGCTATACCTCCGGCCGCTAACGGAACCATGACGGTCCCCATTGTTTGCAACAGTACTCCCGGACCACAGCCCCGCACGGTCGTCATTCACTACAAGAACCCGCCCCAGTTCTCCGCCTCCGCTGGCACGCTTGTCTCGCTCTACGGCAAGCATGTCTACGGCTTCACCACATCACAGACCGGCGTCAGCTCCACCGGTGTTGCCACCACTCAGAACACAACCACGCTGACCACGTCCAACGTCCAATTGGTGCCGATCGGCTTTCTCAACACATACATCTCCGGCACGAACCGGCTTCACCTGGACCTGCAGGCCGGCCTGGGCATCAACCCGAACGGAAGCAAGACCGCGGTGGAGTACTTCTTCGGTCCGGCGCTTACCATGCATGGGATCTACTTCGCGCCGGGGCTGTACATTGCCCGTGCCTCCTACCTCGGCGGCGGGTTCTCGCTGGGCGAGGTCATCCCCTCCGGTGTCACCCCACCGGTCAACTACCGGGCGACCTACCGCTTCGCCTTTGCCATCTCGTACTCTCCTCCCGTGAAGAGCGGAAACTAACGCCCTACGCCGTGGCCAGGCTGCGCGCCATCGACTGGAAGAGCAGCAGCCCGTCGGCCGAGCCAAGCAGCGCCTCGCTGGAGCGGTCCGGATGCGGCATCATCCCCAGCACGTTGCGTCCCTCGCTCAGGATGCCCGCGATGTTCTCCAGCGATCCGTTGGGGTTCGCCTCCGCGGTCAGCTCGCCCGCCGGCGTGGCATAGCGAAACGCAATGCGGTCGTCGCGCTTCAGCGTCGCCAGCGTTTCCGCGTCGCAGAAGTAGTTGCCCTCCATGTGCCCGATGGGCATCTGCAGCACCTGTCCCAGCGCCAGTCCACCGGTGAACGCCGAGTTCGTCGTCTCCACCCGCAGATGCAGGTGGCGGCAGACGTATCGCTGGCCTGCGTTGCGCATCAGCGCGCCGGGCAGCAGCCCGGCCTCGCACAGGATCTGGAAGCCGTTGCAGATGCCCATCACCAGGCCGCCCGCGTCGGCAAATCGCCGCACGCTCTGCATGATCGGCGAAAATCGAGCGATCGCTCCGGTGCGCAGGTAGTCGCCATACGCAAATCCGCCGGGGACGAGGATCGCGTCGCAGCCTTCCAGGTCGTGCGATGCGTGCCACAGATAAGTCACCGGAGCGCCCATCACCGCGCCCAGTGCGTGGTGCGTATCTTGATCGCAGTTGGAACCGGGAAAGACCAGAACGCCGAATTTCATAAGTCTAGATTAGCATTCCGCTCCCATCGACCCTGGCGATGGCGGCTCTGGTGTATTGACTGAAATAATTCGCATCGCGCTCTACGCCGGCACGTAGATGGCGTAGCCGCGCGGCGGGGCAGGGAACTCGGCGTTGCCCTCGCCGTCGGTGGTGCGCGCGTCCGGCCATGCCTCATCGTGCCCGTCCCACGCAATCGGCACAAACTTCTGGTTGACCCACTTGGTCTTCACCGAGGTGCCACTCCACTTGTCTCCCAGATTGTTCAGCACATAGATCAGCCCCGGCTGGTCGACGCTCTCGTCCTTCCAGCCGACGCGCTGCATGATGTACAAGTCGGGATCGGCGTGCAGGATCTGCGAATCGCCGCCCGCGTGCTTGTGGTGCGCCTCGATCAGCGCGTCGATGCCGTTCGGCGTCCCCGTCCGCGCCAGCCCGTTGTTGTAGTAGTCGTACCAGAAGACGCACGGATAGCCCTCATGCACCATGATGAACGAGTAGGCCATCAGCTTGTCGTTGACGATGGCGTTCGTGCCCATGTCGTGGTTGTCCACGAAGGTGGCCGCGTGGCGCGGTCGCTTCATCACCACCGAGCCGCCGTCGGTCAGGTTACGCAAGTCGTAGTTCGGCTTGTCGCAGACGTCCTTCAGCTTGTAGCGCAGGGGAAAGTCGAACGCCGCGACCTGATTGTCGGTAAACTCTTCGACGCGGCTCAGCCAGCCCTCGATGTCATCCGTTCCGGACCAGTACTCGCCCACCACATATGGCACAAAGTCCTTGCCATCCTTGACGTAGAGATACTTCGCCAGCAGCCCGATCATCCACGCGCCAAATCCCTTGGCGTAGTCGAAGCGGAAGCCGTCGAAGCCAAGCTCCTCGATCAGCATCCGCGCGTAGCGGTACATCGCCGCATACACCTCCGGGTTGCGATGGCACAGATGCGGGTAGCCCGCGAAGTTCTCGCCTTCCAGAATCACCTGCTCGTAGCGGCTGGGATGAAAGTGGTTGTAGTTGCGGGCGAATATCCCGCTCTTCGGGTTGAACTTCGTCCAACGCTTCTGCCCGTCCAGAGGATTCACCTCTTCCTCGTCCCCACCCCCGTTGTGGTTGATCACCATGTCGGCGTAGAGCCCCACGCCGTTCTTATGCGCCTTGGCGATCAGCGCCTCCAGCTCGGCACGATTGCCATACCATGTCTTCTTGCCACCCTTCTGGTCGAAGTCGCCCAGGTCGAAGTAGTCGTACGGGTCGTAGCCCATCGAAGTGTTGCTCGCTGCCTTGTTCACCGGCGGCAGCCACAGCGCGTTGAATCCCGCGTGCCCCAGTTCCTCCACCTTCTCGGCGACGAAGTTCCACCACTCGTGCTCTTTCTTCTCCTGCTTCGGCGCGTCCCAGTAGAAGGCCTGCATCATCACTGCCATCTGTCGTTCTCCCATCTCATTTTATGTGGATCGACGCGAGCGGCCTGAACAAATCAAGCACTGCGCGCTTTCCTTCGTGAGATGCTGTAAACAACCCTCAGGGTTGGACATACAGCCGCATCGCGAAGGCCGCCTGCGCCTGCGCCGCTCACCCTTCGGGAACAGTATGGACGACGTCGCCCGGCTCCCTTGCTCGACGCGGCGTATGATTGGACATGTACACAAAGGTACACAAAGAATTGTTTGTTGGGGCGCGAGGAGAAGCAATGCGCAAATTTTTCTCACTCCATCCAACCTGGGGACACTCCGCATGACTGAAGCGCCCGCTGCAACACCGTCCAAACGCAAGGTCCTCGTGGCCGATGACGAACAGGTCATCGCCAACACGCTGGCCATCATCCTGAACCAGGCCGGCTTCGATGCGCGCGCCGTCTTTAGCGGCGAAGCTGCCATCGAGGCCCTCGACAGCTTCCAGCCCGACATGCTCATCTCGGACGTCATCATGACCGGCATGAACGGCATCGAGACCGCCATCGCCGCACGCCGCAAGAGACCCAACTGCAAGGTCCTGCTCTTCAGCGGCCAGGCCGCCACCGCCGATCTGTTGGAGAAGGCGCGCCACGAGGGCCACGAGTTCGAGGTCCTCGCCAAGCCCGTCCACCCCAACGACCTGCTCGCCAAACTGCGCGGCTGAGCGAATAGAACCCGCAGCTTTTAGAGCATTTTCGGAATTGCTATAGACCCATTTTGTTTGTCATTCCGTAGCGAAGCGGAGGAATCTGCTTTGCTTGCTCAACATTGGTCTACACCATTACCGAAAATGCCGGGTGCCCCACATCTCGATTTTGAGATGTGGGACTGAAGTTCCGCATCATTCCTTTGAAGCCGCCGGCCTCTTGCGTTCCTTCACCTTCACCGCGGGAACCCCCGCGTAGACGCCCCACGGCTCAAGGTCGCGGGTTGCCACCGAACCCAGTCCCAGCACCGCGCCCTCGCCCACGCTCACGCCGGGGCAGACCGAGGCCCGCGCGCACACCCACGCATACGCACCCACCTCCATCTCGTAGGCCAGCAGCGGGAAGCGCGCATCGTCGTAGTCGTGGGTCGCGCCGCACAGGTACGCATCCTGCGACAGGATGGCGTGCGAGCCCAGGCGCACCCGCGCGGGGTTATAGATCGCCGCACCGTCGGCCACCGCCACCGTGTCGGCGCAGATCAGGTTCCATGGCGCCCAGACCTTGCAGCCTGGATAAAATTTGCAGTTTGGCCCCATCCTCGCGCCAAAGCGCCGCAGCAGGAACGCCCGCCACGCGAACATCGGCCGCGGCGATGGACGATACAACACCATCCGGCACACGTTCCATAGCAGCCGCCGCGCCCGGTCGCTCGCTGCAAACGCCGGTCGCAGATACGGGTCTGCCGCCGTCTCCGCCGGGATGTGCTCCGCCGCGTTGTAATGCACCTGCTTTGCCATCCCCGCCTCGGCCTCGCGCTCCGCAACCAGCAACCATCAACCATCAACCATCAACCATCAACCATCAACCATCAACCATCAACTCTTCTTCTCGATCGGCTTATATCTTGGCGTGGCCCGGGCCAGACTCTCGACACTCTCCATCGCCCGCCTGCTGGTCAGGTGATAGTCGAACCCGTCATGAAAGCATTTCCTGGCGCGGATGCGAAGTTCCGCAATCTCTTTCGCGCTCAGCGCAGCCCAGCCGCGCAGGTTGCTCTCGGTCCCACCGATTGTATCTTTTCCCACAAACCCTGCCCCGCCGCTCACAACCTCCCGCCAGATGTTCACCTTGTCGGAGACAATCACCGGCAGGCCGCACGCCAGCGCCTCCGCCACAACGATCCCGAAGTTCTCCTGGTGAGAGGGAAGCACAAAGACCTCCGACGACGAGAAGGCCCCCCATTTCAGCGTGCCCTCCAGGCTTCCCGTCCAGGTAATCCGGCCGGCGATGCTGAGCCGCGCCGCCATCGGTTCCAGTTCCTTCCGCCATCCCAGTTGGTCGGGGCCCACGATCACCAACTGCCACGCCGCGTCCTTGCCCAGCGTCTCGGCATACGCCTCGATCAGAACGTCCGTCCCTTTCTTGGGATGGATTCGCCCCAGGGAGATCGCCAGCCGTTTGCCGCGTAGCTCCGGCCATCGCGCCAGAAACTCCCGGCTGGCCGCCCCGGTGTCGCAGTCGGGACCGAATGTGCCATAAGGCACCACCATTTCGCGCACGTCGTACCTGCTGAACGACTGCCGCGCCTGCAGCTTCTCTTCCTCGCAGGTAAACAGCACCGCGGTTGCATCGCGCAGCGCCCGCCGCAGCAGGCAATGCCAGTAGACCACTTTCTTCAGATGCTTGAACGGATAGCGCATCTTGAAGTACGGATCGAGCATTCCATGAGGGAAGACGGCCCACGGGATCTGGGTGCCGGCAAGCGAGCGATGGGCGGCAATCGTGTTGTAGTTCCACACGCCATTGACCATCACCACGTCGAAGCGCGGCAGGTTGGCCTTCAGCCACGGCATCGCATGGCGCGAGTAGCGGTAAGTTCCCCAGCCCGGCCCCAGCCCAACCACCTTGGCCGGAAAATCGTACTGCCGCACAAACTCAGGCGAGTCCAGCGAAGCCACCTCGACCTCATGCCCGCTGTTGCGATAGATCGCGCAGCGTTGCTTGAGTCCCTCGACAGGACCTCCCGTGGCAGCATCGATCGATGGGATGAAATGCAGGATTCTCATTGGCCGTCCTTGAATCCCTCATCCATCACCACCTTGGCCCAGCGGCGTGTCCAGGGGGTCCCGCGATCTGCCAGCAGGGCCATGCTGCTCCACTCGCGCCGCTCCGTGGCCGCGGCCAGCCACTGTGTCATCGGCACTGCGAACCCCGACTTCGGCCGGGTGATAATCTCCTCCGGCAACGGGCGCGCCGGAGATTGCGCCAGAAGTCGCTTGCCCGTCCCCCCGGCAAAATTCGTATGGCATAACTTCAGCGCGTCCAGCAACGCGGCGTCCACCAGCGGCGTGCGCAGCTCCAATGAGTGCGCCATGCTGGCCCAGTCGCTGTCGCGCAGTAGCATGTTGCGCAGATAGAGCGTTGAATCCAGCAGGCAGACCCCCGCCGCGTCATTCACGGCATTGGCTTTTCCCATGCCGGGAGGCCAGCCGCCCAGCCGCTCCAACCCCTCCCGAGCACTCTCTCCTCCCATCAGCAACCCCAGCTCCTGGGGCAGGAAGAGGCATCGCTTCAGGTAATACACTCCCTCCAGCGATCCCATAAACTCGGCGATGCCCTTCAGCTTGGGATGCCTGTGTCCATTGGCCAGAATTGAGCACGCGGTACCCACCAGCGACCGGCCGCCGGGAATCGCCGCCGCCGCCCTCCCCAGCGTCGCGTCGCGCGGAAGCTGCTTCATCAGGTCGTAGCCGTAGAACAGCTCGTCGCCGCCCACCCCGGAGAGCACCACCTTGTAGCCGCGCTCGGCCGCCGCCTTGGCGGCAAACCACGTGTTCACGCCATCCACCGACGGCTGGTCCATGGCATCCAGAATCTGCGGGATGTCCTGCTCGAACTCCGCCCGCGAGATGCGCCGGACATGGTGCGCCAGACCGTAGTGTTTGGCGATGACGTCCGCCGACGGGACCTCGTCCTCATGGTGAGAGGTGTATTCGTCAAACCCTACCGTAATCCCCTCCACCTTCCCGCCCAGTTCTGCGATCAGGCTGGCCATCGTCCCGGAATCGATCCCTCCGGACAGAAACACGCTCACCGGAACGTCGGAGACCAGGTGGGCGCGCACCGAATCCGTCACCGCCGCTCGTACCACCTCCTGCAACTCTTCGCCGGAGATCTGGACGCCTTGCTGCCTCCAGTTGCACCGTATGTCGTTCCAGCACACGGGCGTCTGGGCGCGGCCTCCGCGCACCCGCATCCAGTGTCCGGCGGGCAGCGCGAAGACCCCCCGATACAGCGTCCACGGCGCCTGCACGCTTCCCCACAGATAGAACCCCGCGACTCCGGCCGTCTCGTGCCTCGCCGCCACCAGCCCCGACGCCAGTACCGCCTTCACCTGCGACGCAAACACCACGCCGCGCTCCGTCTGCGAATAGTAGAGCGGCTTGATCCCGTATGGGTCGCGCGCCATAAACACCTCGCGCGTAGCCGCGTCCCAGATGGCAAACGCGAACATCCCCCGCAGCCGCGGCAACATGCGCTCCCCATCGCGCGCATACAACGCCAGCAACACCTCCGTATCGGAGGTTGTGCGGAAGGCCACGCCCTCTGCCTCCAACTCGCGCCGCAGTTCATGGAAGTTGTAGATCTCGCCATTGAAGGTGATACAGTACTTGCCGTCGGTCGAGACCATCGGCTGGTTGGAGCGCGCGTCCAGGTCCTGGATGGCGAGCCGCCGGTGGCCCAGCGCCACGCATGGGCCCGTCCACACCCCCTCCGCATCGGGCCCGCGCAGCCGCATCCGGTCCGTCATGCGCCGAACTGCATCGACCGAAGAGGCTTCGACCTCCTCATCCGTCGAGATGAATCCCGCGATACCGCACATGCGCGCACCACACCCGGAGAAACAAGTTCATCCTATTGCAAGCGTATTCTCTCATGAAGCAATGGCCGCAAACGCCTTGCGGTGCACCACCGAAGGTACCTCCACGACCGCTTCAAACGTCGGAAAAGAGGTTACTTCTAGGATGAGATGCCGGATGGCGCTGCGCCGCAAACAGCGCTTGCCTTTGCCGTTTTCCGGAGGGGAGCAGGGGCTGGCCCACTCCCGCGTCGTCATTCTGGCGCAGCCAGAATCTCCGTATTTGCCGTTGTAGCAGCCGGATGCCCCAGGTGCCGGGTGCCCCAGGTGCCTCGCATTTGGGCACCTGGGAGAGGCGCACAACCACTGAAGCCGGGTGCCGGGTGCCCCATCCTTCGCTTTTTTCCAGCGAAGAGTGGGTGCCAGGCCAATTTGTTTGTCATTCCGTAGCGCTTTTTGTTTGTCATTCCGCAGCCTTTGCCCATGTCTTTCCGGAGGGAGCAGGGGCCTTCAGGCCCCTGAATATAGCCTGATTATGTCTTTCCGGAGGGAGCAGGGGCCTTCAGGCCCCTGAATATAGCCTGATTAAATTGTGGCTTTAGCCACGGGCATCTCGCTAATGCAGCCAGGTGGCGGGTGGCCCAGGTCTGAAATGAGTCACAAAAGCGGGTGCCCCATGTCTCGCTTCTGAGACATGGGTTTCGGCGGCGGCAACCCCCTTTTCGGAGACCGAAAATATTTTTCCTCGAATTTCCCTGCAAAATCGCCGTGTCAAGCCCATCGGCCCTCCAAAATCACCTCAACCACCAGAAAACAAAAGAGAAAAAACTTCCCCGCAAGTGGCATAGTAGTTATGCTCGAAGTCGTATAATTAAAGCAGTAGGATACAAACAGACCCGGCCAACCGCCGGGCCTTCGCATTTAACGCACCAGTACCGCCGCAAGTCATCGCGAATGACCATTATAGAGGTAACAGAAATGGAATGACTACTTTACCGGCCACAACCCGCAAAAAACCCAGTTTTTCACCCATAACCCGAATGTTTAGACGACTTTGCCCGTAACCCGTCCGCAATGACGATTTTAGCGTCCATAACCCATCGTAATCGCTTGATTCAATTGCACTTGGACGAAATTCAGCCGAAAGGGGGTGGGGGGGGAGGGGGGGGCGAACAAACAACGACCATACGGCGAACAAACGGAAACTAGGTCATGCGATTGTCCGGACGGCTGGAGTCCCTCGCCCTGTCGCGGCAACCGCCGGTGTTAACATGCAGAGGAGTGCAGCAGAATGAAGATTCTATACATCAGCCAGTTGGAACAGGGATGCACCGCCCGCGCGCGCATGTTGGCTCTCCAGCGCATGGGACACGAGATCGTCCCCCTGGACACCAACTCCTACGCCACAAAGAACAGAGTCCTTGGCAAGCTCGCCTTCCTGCTGGCCGCCGGCCCGGATGTGAGGCGCCTGAACCGCGACATCCTCCGTCTCGCCGCCCAGCACAGGCCCGACCTCCTCTGGGCGGACAAGGTGCTCCAACTCCAGCCCGCCACCGTTCTCCGCTGCCGCGCACTGGGAATCCAGACCGTCTGTTACATGATCGACAATGCATTCGGCCCGCGCCGCGACTCGGGCCTGCGCCTGTACAAGAAGTCCATCCCATGTTTCGATCTCCACTGCACCCAGAGGGACGTTAGCGTCACCGACCTCAAACGCCACGGTGCCCGGGATGTCATCAAGGTCCAGACTGCCTACGACCGCGTCGCGCACTTTCCTCCACCGCAGGGCTGGTCGGACGCCGACCGCGACCGCGAGGTCTCGTTTATCGGCTCACCCTACGATGACCGCGCCGAGTTCCTCAGCCGTCTCTCCGAAGCCGGCTTCCCCGTCGTCATCTCCGGCGCGGAACGGGCCTGGAAAAAAGCTCTCGCTCCCGCCAACTTCGCAAAGCTCTTCCGCGAGGGCGAGCTGATGGAGGACGCCTATCGCACCGGGATCTGGAGATCGAAGATCAATCTCAGCTTTCTAACCAAATCCAACCAGGATGAGGTCGCGCACAAGAGCTTCGAGATCGCCGGCTGCTGCGGCTTTTTAATGGTCGAACGATGCGAAGGCCATCTCAGCCGTTTCGTCGAGGACAAGGAGGCCGTCTTCTTCTCCACCGTGGAGGAGTGCATCCGCAAGATCGCGCTCTATCTGCCCGATGAAGCCGCCCGCGAGCGCATCGCCCGCGCTGGTCGCCAGCGTGCCGAACGCTCGGGCTATCACAACGACCACCAACTCCGCCTCATCCTCGACCGCCTGCAAAGCCTGAGAGACGCGCAGCCAACAACCAACAACTGACAACCAGCTACGCCACGAACCCCGGCGCAACATGCTCCAGCGCCTGCCGCAGTCCCTGCACGTCTTCCTCGAAGCTCCAGCTCTGGATGCGCTCGAAGGCGCGTTGCCCCATCGCCTCGGCCACGCCCGGCTCCAGCACGCGCTCCAGGGCCTGTGTCAGCGCGTCCACATCACCCACCGGAACGATGCATCCGTTGTCCCCGTCGTCGATCAGGTCCGGAGCGCATCCCACGTCGTCGCTGACGATCGCGGGCCGCGCCGCATTCATCACCTCGTTCACAATCAGTCCCCACGGCTCGTGCCGCGAGGGAAGCACGAAGACCGTCGCCAGGTCGAAGAAGCGCGGCATCTCCGACTGGTTGCGAAATCCGCAGAAGCGGATGCCGCCGAACCCGGTCGCCGCCGCCTGCCGCTCCAGCGCCGCCCGCTCCTCGCCGTCGCCCACAATGACCAGAACCGGGCCCGGCTCCTCGCCCGCTCCCCGCGACAGCCGCCGATACGCCTCGATCAGGTGGTCGCAGTGCTTGCGCGTCTGCAGCTTTCCCGCAAACAGCACCACAGGCCGCGCGGGATCCAGTCCAAGCTCCGCCTGAAGGCTTGCCCGTCCGGTCTGTGCCTGGCGCGCGCGTTCCGCGAAGTAGCCATTGTCCACCGCGTAGGGCATTGGGAACTGCGCGACCTCGTCGCCGAAGTAGGTCCGCCAGTACTCCTCGTTCAGTCTCCCGATGGGCAGAACTCCGTCCACCAACAGCTTCAGCCCCGCGAACATTGCCCGCTTCAGCGCCAGCCTTACTCCGCTCCGCTCGCGGTCGCCCAGCCACCCCTCCGCGCGCAGCAGCACGGGAATCCCCAGCGCCTTGGCCGCCAAGATCCCATGCATCGCATTCGCGGTCGCGTACCCATGCACCCACAGCGCATCGAACGCCGCATCGCCGCCCTCGCCGCGCAGCCGGCTGACGATGCCATAGTTCAACGGACTCGCCACGCTCACCGTTCCCCGGTCGCGCAACCGCGGCAGGAACTCATGCCGGTATCCGTCCAGCAGGGGAATGTCCCACTTCACGCCTACGCCGAAGCCCTCGTCGCGGTATCCCCGCACCGAAAAGTCAGAGCCGAAAAACACCGTAAGATCGATGTCCGGCTCCTCGGCGATCCGCCGCAGCAGGGGCGCCTGGTACTGGATCGGATGGCTCACCAGGTACGCCAGCCGCACGCGCCGCTTGGTGCATGGGTTCGATCGTTCAGGCCCGCAGCTCATGCATCTCTCCCATCTCCCATCTCCCGCTTGCGCGGCAGTCCCTGCGCTCCAACGCCGCTTCCACCAGCCGTCTCCAAGCAGCATCGACATAGAGTGCAGATTTGAGTTGTTGATTAATATTTGGAATGTCATCCTGAGCGCAGCGAAGGATCCCGACGCTCTACGCCCAACCACAACTGTCCGAAGCTTTCTCCCAATAAACTCCTGCGTTTGCTCTTGGCTCGGCTACTCAGCAACAGATTGAATTCTGTCGATATTTTCAGAGGCACAACTCTAGTAATTGTGGATCGTAAGCAGAAGGGCGGCCAGTCCGATCAAGCCGCCCGTGCCCAGGCTTTTGAGCGTGGCCTTCATCTCGTCGGTCGGCAGGAAGATGATGTCGTTGGCCTGCAGCAACGGGTCGGGCGCGCGGCCGTCGCGCACCTTCTTCATGTCGACTTTGACCACCTTGCGCTCGCTTCCCACGGTGCGGATCAGACGCAGATCGGCGTATCTGCCTTCAAAGTTGATCCCTCCGCTGAGCGCGGCCACCTGCAACAGCGTGAGCGGCGCGGCCTGGTCCAGCGGTACCGCACCCTGGTGCTGGAACGCGCCCAGAACATACACCACGCTGGCGCGCGAGATCTGGATGATGTCGTGCGGATGGATGGGCAGGTTCGCCGTCGTGCTGGCCGCCAGGTCCGTCCCCAGATCGACCACGATCGGCTCCGCCATTCCAGGCCGCACGATCTTCACCGTATGACTCGCCGTCGCCGGCAACCCGCCCGCAATTAACAGCACCTCCCGCAGGCTCCTCTCGGTGGAGACGGGCACAATGGCGTGGACCTCCCCGGTGACGATCACCGAGCCGTTCACGGTGTCCAGCACCTGGATCGTAACCTCCGGATTGTTATAAAACTCGCCCGCCCGCAATCGCTCCGCGATCAGCATTTGCGCCGCCCGCACCGTCAGGCCCCCCAGCGGGACGCTGCCGATAAAGGGCAGCTTCACGCTCCCGTCCGAGCCCAGGCGAACCGTCTGCACGTAGTCCTGCATGAATACATGCACCGAGATCAGGTCTCCCGGGGCTAAATGAAAATCCTCTCCCGGATAGAGCATCGACTGGTTGGCGTATGGCGTCGCCGACGAGGTTGCCGCCTGCGTCCCCGTCGCGCCCGGCAACGCGCCCGAATCCTGCGTCCCCGCCTGCGCCGCCGTTTGCGCCAATGCACGTCCCGTTGCCGCGGTCCCGCAGAACGCGATCAGGACCGCCGCAAACACTCCGGCCGCGATGTTCCTGCTCATGGCTTGTCCTTCCCCTGCGCGTCCGTCTCGCCCGCCGCGGACTGCTGCGTCTCCCAACTGTCGGCGTCGACGTTCCCGTACGAATATCCAAGATATCCGTAGTACCCGTAGTAGTCGGGCGAGTTCACATCCACCGCATTCAGCACCAACCCGGCCACCGGCGCGCCCGAACGGGCCAGAAGGTCGCGCGCCCGCCGCATCACATTCTTGCTCGATTTGCCGTGCCGCACCACCAGCACCACCGCGTCCACCAACCGCCCCAGTACCACCGCGTCGGTTACCGACAGCACCGGCGGAGAATCGATCACAACGTGCGTGTACATCTTCCCCAGCCGCTCCATCAGCGCCCGCATGGTCGCCGAACTCAGCATCTCGGTTGGGAATGGAGGCACGGGGCCGCTGGGCAGGATGTCCAGGTTGGGCGCTTCGGGAACATGCTGCAAGGCCTCCTCCAGCGTCGACGTGCCCGCCAGAACGGTCGTCAGTCCCAGCTTGCCGGCCAGCCCAAACCGGTGGTGGATGTTGGACCGGCGCAGGTCGGCGTCCAGCAGCAGAACGCGCACGTTGCTCTGCGCCAGAATGCACGCCAGGTTGCTCGCCATCGTCGTCTTGCCCTCCGAGGGCATCGCGCTGGTGAACAGGATGAACTTTGGCGGCTGTCCCGCCGTGGACAGCAGAAGCGAGGTCCGCAGCGCGCGGAACGCCTCGGTAAACTGCGACTTCGGCTGGGTCAGCACATTGATGTTGCGCTGCGCCGTGGACATCTGGGACGTCTGCTCCACGCTCGCGCGCTTGGCCTGTGGAATGATCGCCAGCGATGGCATGTCCATCACCGCCTCGATCTCCTGGATGTTGTGCAGCCCGGTGTCCAGGCCCTCCAGGATGAACGCGAGCACCACGCCGCCCATCAGGAAAAATATAATCGTCGACAGGATGATCGACGAGGGAGGACGCATTGTGGGATTCACCGGCGGCAGTGCCTGGTCCACCACGTCCACTTCCAGGGCTTCCAGGCCGGCCTGCACCTCGGCGGTGCGCAGGCGCTGCTCCAGTCCGTCATACAGCGTGCGGTTCTGTTCATACTCGCGCTGCAGGATCGTCAACTGCACCAGGTCGTCGCCCTGCTGGTATGCTTCGGCCTTTCTCGCGTCCAGCTCCTGCTCGGTCTTGTCCTCCGTCGCCTTGGCCGCCAGGTAGTTCTCCTTGGCCTGCAGCTCCAGCCGGTTCTGCTCGGTGTCAATCTCCTTGGTCAGCTCGCCGATCTGCGCTTGCAGCGCCTTCACCTGAGGATGGTTCGGCCCCAGCCCCAGCGGTGACTGCGCCGTCAACTGCTGGTAGCTCGCCCGCGCCGTCGCCAGTTGTCCGCGCAGTGAATTCAGCTCTCCAGGCATGGTGCCAGGCGTTGTCTCGATCGATCCTTCGATCGTATTCAGGTCCATGTCCTTAACCATGTTGTAGCGCGACTCCGCGTTGATGCGCGCGATCTTCGCAGCTCCCTCCGCCTCCAGCAGCCCTTCCAGAGACGACTGCAACTGGTTGTGCGCCGAATCGTACCCCAGCGTCCCCAGCTTCCGCTGCAAATCCATAATCTGTTTCTGTGTCTGCTCGACCTCCGCCTTCAACTCCTCCAACTGTCCGGAGAGCCACTGCGCGACACGCCGCGTCGATTCCACCGGTGTCTGGTAACTCCACTGCCTGTAGTCGTCGATCACCTTGTTGACGATGTCAGCCGACAACTTCGGACTCAGGCTCGAATAGCCGATGTCGATCATCTCCGTCCGCGGCACCAGAGACACCTGCAGACCGCCCTGCAGCTCGCCCACCACGCTTGCCCGCACGCCTGGGTCGTCCAGCGAGCGATGCGAGCCTGGAGGTACGCCGGAAAAGTCCGTATTGTTCGCCAGGTTCATCTCGTGCGCCACCGTATATAGCAGCGCGTCGCTCTTCAGAATCGCAACTTCCGTGTTGATCTTGGTCTCCGAGTCGCCCTCGTAATCGGAGCCCGCGTCCAGCTTGTATTCGTTGGTTGCCCCATTGTGTAACTGGATGGTGCCCGTTGCCTCATACAGGTTGGGCTGGGTAAACGCCTTGTACGAGCCGTAGCACGCACCCAACACCACGGCCAGGATCAGCAGCCAGCGCCGCTTGCGCAGGGTCGCCAACGCCTCGCTCAACGAGCTGTCGCCCACCCCGAACCCCAGGACGGGCCGCTGCATATCGGGCAAGCCCACGGGCTGGGGGTACGGTGTCTTCGGGGGTTCCATTCCAGCTAGTCTACTCGACCCTCCTCAATTCAAGGAAGCAAATCGTGTTCGCGCAGATCGCTTTGTTTGCCCCGGTTTGGGACGGGCCTCCGCTGCCGGCATGCGTTCGATTTCCGATTCGACCCGAAATCCACTAGACTGCAAGCATTGCTGTGTCACTAAAGCATCAGCCGCAGACCATGAGCAAGTCCATTCAAATCGCGGTTGTTGGGTCGGGTTACGTCGGCCTGGTCGCCGCCGTCTGCTTCGCCGAGATCGGCCACTCCGTGGTCTGCGTCGATAACGACCAGAGCAAGGTCGCCGCCCTCCAGTCCGGCGACACCCTCATCCACGAGAACTACCTCCCCGCGCTCCTCCAGCGCTACCGCAACACCAAAGTCCGCTTCACCACCGACCTCAGCGAGGCCACGCGCGCCTCGGACGCCATCTTCATCGCCGTCGGAACACCCCAGTCCGAGAACGGAGACGCCGACCTCTCCTACGTCGAATCCGTCGCCTGCGAGATCGCCCGTTCGCTCTCCAGCTACAAGGTCATCGTCGAAAAATCCACCGTCCCGGTCTACACCAACGAGTGGATCTGCCGCACCATCGAGCGCAACGGTGTCGCCCGCAGCCTCTTCGACGTCGTCTCCAACCCCGAGTTCCTGCGCGAGGGCACAGCCGTCGCCGACTTCCTCCACCCCGACCGCATTGTGGTCGGCGCCGACTCCGAGCCCGCCGCCGCCCTGCTCGCCCGCATCTACGCCCCGCTCACCTCCGGCGCTTACTATTCGCAGCCGGACGCCATCCCCGGCCGCTGCTCCGCCTCCGCGCCTCCGCACCTGTTGCTCACCTCCGCCAAGTCGGCGGAGATCGTCAAGCACGCCTCCAACGCATTCCTCGCCCTCAAGATCTCCTTCATCAACGCCGTCAGCAACCTCTGCGAGGCCACCGGCGCGAACATCGAGCAGGTGGCCCGCGGAATCGGCCTGGACAGCCGCATCGGCTCCCGCTTCCTCCGTCCCGGCATCGGCTACGGAGGCTCCTGCTTCCCCAAGGACGTCGCCGCCTTCCGCTCCGTCGCCGAGCAGCTCGGCATCGACTTCAACCTCCTCACCGAGGTGGAGAAGATCAACGCAGAGCAGAAGAAGCGCTTCCTCGCCAAGGTCCGCTCCGCCCTCTGGACCCTGCGCGGCAAGCGCATCGCCGTCCTCGGCCTCGCCTTCAAAGGCGAAACCAACGACATCCGCGAATCGCCCGCCATTGATCTGATCGAGATGCTCCTCGCCGAAGGCTGCTCCATCGTCGCCTATGACCCTGCCGCCATCGAGCGCGCCCAGGCCGAGCTTCCCCCCAGCCCTCAGCTTCAGTATGCCCAAGACGCCTACGCCGCAGCCACAGACGTCGACGCACTGCTCATCCTCACCGACTGGCGAGAGTTCGCCGCACTCGACCTCCCTCGCCTCTACACCGCCATGCGCTACCCCGTCGTCGTCGATGGACGCAATCTCTTCGACCCCAGTACCATGCAGCAACACGGATTCACATACATCAGCATCGGACGGCCCGCCGTCTATCCCGCCCGCGACCTCGAACTCGCCGCCTCAGCCGCCAAATGAAGAAGATCCTCGTCACCGGAGCCGCAGGCTTCCTCGGCTCTCACCTCACCGACGCCCTCCTCGCCCAGTCCGGCGCCCACTCTGTCCTCGGCGTAGACAACCTCTCCACCGGCAGCCTCGCCAACCTCGCGCACCTCACTGAAAATCCAGCCTTCTCTTTTCTGAATCACGACATCACCCTCCCCTTCGACCCCGGCCCCGTCGACTTCATCTTCAACTTCGCCTCGCCCGCCTCGCCCGTCGACTACGCCCGCCTCGGCCCCGAAACCCTACTCGCCGGCTCCGCCGGAACCATCAACACCCTCAACCTCGCGCGCAAATATAACGCCGGCTTCCTGCATGCCTCCACCTCCGAGTGCTATGGCGATCCCGAGGTCCATCCCCAGCTCGAAACCTACTGGGGCCGCGTCAACCCCATTGGCCCGCGTTCGGTCTACGACGAGGCCAAGCGCTTCAGCGAGGCCGCTGTCGCCGCATGGCATCACTACTACGCCGTCGACACCCGCATGGTCCGCATCTTCAACACCTACGGCCCTCGCCTCCAGACCAACGACGGTCGCGTCATCTCCAACTTCATGCTCCAGGCGCTCGCCGGCCAACCCCTCACCATCTACGGCGACGGCCTGCAGACCCGCAGCTTCTGCTTCGTCTCCGACCTCATCGACGGCATCCTCCGCCTGGCGCAATCCGACGAACATACCCCCGTCAACCTCGGCAACCCCACTGAGTTCACCATGCTCCAGTGCGCCCAGGAGATTCTCAACATCACCGGCTCCAACTCGACGATCGTCCACCAGCCCCTGCCCCAGGACGACCCCGCCCGCCGTTGCCCAGACATCACGAAAGCTCGCGCCCTGCTCCACTGGGAGCCAAAAGTCTCCCTCCGCGAAGGCCTGCAGAAATCCCTCGCCTACTTCCAGTCCTGCCTCGCCCCCAAATCGAAGTAGTCTACGGCGCCTTCGTCTTCAGCCGCGGGAAGAACGTAACCTGCACCGTCACCGTGTTGTCGCTCTGCGCCCCCGTCCTATAGATCGGTGCCTTCCACCCCTCGTGCTGGAACCACCCATTCACCTCGATCGCCGGCCCGATCCGCTTCATCACATCCACGCGAAACTGGTCCTGCGTCGTCCCGCCCGCGATAAAGTCCTTCGCCGTCTTTTTGTACAGATACTCCGCCTGCACCCACTCGTTGCCCGACAGGTGCCAGGTCAGCCACGCCTGTCCGCCCTTGGCCTCGCGTCCGATCCAGTCGCCCAGAATGTTTCCCTTGTTGGTGTACCCCTGCTTCTGCACCGCATTCTCCACATATGAGTTGCTTCCGCCCAGGCACACCAGCGTTGCGCAGTCGGTCGACACCCCCTCCACCCGCAGGTCCAGCCGCCGGACCCCCGGAAACTGCGCCAGATAGATTCCCGGACGGTATGCCGCCCGCCGCGGAGCAGACACCGGCGTCAGGTCGTCATGTGTCACAGAGTCCGCGTACAGCGTCAGGTAGTTGCGCACATACGGCAGCCGGTAGCTGAAGTCGAACGCCGAGAACCGCGCCCCCGGATCGTCGCGCGACAGCTTCTCCGCCGCGTTCGTATCGTTGGTGTCGAAGAACCCCTTGAGAAAGGTACGCAGCGTCACCGGCTCGTGCCCCTTGCCGCCGAAGATCACAGTCCGCTGGAAGCCGAACTGGAAGTTCGCCGTCGGCTGAAAGCTGAACATATCCGAGTGAACCCAGTCGTCGTTCGGGTCGGTGTGTCCCTTCAGGCTCCCGTAGAAAAAGTCGTAGCGCACCGGCCCAAGCCAGCGCGACAGGTACTTGATGCGCAGCGGCTCGACCCGGTTGATGCGGAACGAGTAGATGTTCTCCGCGTTGTTCGACCACGGCATCGCGCCGCCCTCGCCCGGCCCCAGCCACGCGTCCGACTTTCCGCCCGAGATCTCGTGCCCCAGCAGGTGGACCGATAGCGTCGCCTCCACCAGCCGGAACGGATTTTGCGCCGCAATCGGCCCGCTGGGAATCGTCGCCTGCGGATCGTTGGGCGGCGCAAACGCAATCTCATCCAGCAGCGAAATCTGCTGCGCCAGCGCCTGCGTGTAGCCCGCTGCACTCGGCGCATGTTGGTATTCCCCGCGCACGTACAGCGAAAACGGCCCCTGCTCGTTCAGCGTCGAAAATCCCGTGACGTTGTTGAATCCCGTCTCGTGCGGCCTTCCATAGTCGTTGAAAAACGTCTGCCCAAGATGGAAGCTGTCCACCAGGATCGGCCCCGAAATCCCCATCATCCGCGTGTAGACCGACTGCACCCCATACACCGTTCCGCGTTCCGTCTTTCCCGGCACGCCCTCGTCCGTCAACTCCGTTAGCAGCGCCGACAGAATCTCCTGCGCCTGCTCGTCGTCGCCCGCCGCAATCGCGCCCTCCGACGCTTGCAGCATGTGCAGCGCGCTGCGCCGCGTATATGGCCGCATCGCGAGGTACGCCGTGTTCACATAGCCCAGCGAGTAGAGCCGCAGCATCGCCGGATACACCCAGCTGTCCACCGGAATATACGCGCTGCCGTCTGTGTCTCTTGGCTGGCTCGTCTCCGGATTTCCGTATGCCGGCAGCGCGGTGTAGGGAACCTGCGCCGTCGGCGGCGCGGGCGTCACCACCGGCGCGGGGGCCGTCTGCGGAGTTGGCGCGGCCTGTGGGCTCGTCACTGGCTGCTGCGCGTAGCCCGGCCTCGACTCGATCTTCTCCCGCCCCTCCGCCACCGGAACAGGTGCCGCCGCTGGAGCGTTTGCCGGAGCCGGTGCGAGCGCGTTCGTCTGTGCCGTCTGAGCGAATCCAGAACCCAGGCCCAGAGCCAGACATGCAATGGCTGTAGGCAATCGAGAGACTGCTCTCCGCAAATTCGCCTTGGGACTCTGTTCCATCGTCCTCTCAGTGTAACTGCGTGACAGCCGTTGCAGATCGATTTCTACTTCGCAACCCGTTTTGCGAAGCTCTTCGCCTCGCGCTCCATCCAAGCCCTGCTGGCAATCCCGCGCTGCGCCAGGTACTGCTCCAGCCCCGCAATCGCGTCTTTCGTCACTCGCATCTTGCCCGTCGCGCCAACCAAAACAAACGGCACGCACTCCATCAGCGCCGCTCCTCCGCCGATGCGCGCGTGCCCGATCGACTCCTGCGCCACGCGATAGATTGCCACTGCGTCGTCCGCGTCCACCACCATCGTCGGCACGCCGCAGCCCAGCGCCAGCGCGCTCACTCCTTCCACCTCCTCCGTGCGCGCCTTGCCGCCCCGCACACGCGCCGCCGGAAGCACCACAAAGACCACCGGCAGCTCCTGCTCCGCCGCAAACCGCAGCGCCTTCTTCCACAGCGCTGCTGGAACCTCACCCGCCAACGCGTACACCACAACCAAGCCAGCCTGCCGCGCCGCCATCGCACTCTGCGTCGTCGCCGCCTCAGCTTTGTCCTTTGCCGTTGATTGCACCTCAATCCTCGCCTGCGCCGCAGCCGCCTTCAAAGCCGCCGCCGCGCCCAGTGCCGCCCAAATCCGCTCCGCAACTCCCGGCGGCGCGGCAAGCCGTGCAACAACGGACGACGCTGCACCGCTACGAACCCGCTTGCGCGAAGCCTTCGATGGCTCCGCTCGCAGAACTTCGCCGAGCGGAGTACCGCGCAGATAATCCACCACTCCACCCGCCAGCGCATCGCTCACCACATCGCCCGCGCCAAGATCCGCCGCCGCGCTCACCAACGCAGCCTCCATCCCGTGCGTCCCAGTGAACTTCGCGGCTGAGGATTTAGCGTCTGGTGCATTGCGGACCGGTCCAGTCGCGCGCGCGCGCTTTGCCGCTGGCAGCGCCCGCGCAAGCGTCCTTACCTGTACCATCGCCCGATAGATCTGCCTCAACCTCTCATTCGGAATCAGCGGGTTCTCCCACGCGGCTGCCTCGGTCTTCTTCGTCTTCTCTGTCTCTGCTCCCACCTGCGTCACTTCCACGTCCACTTTCTGACTCCTGCTTCCGTATGCTTGCTGTGATACATGGCGCATTCGTCGAGGTCGAGATGGTCAGCCGACCCGGACGCGGCAACAAGGTCACGCTGTGGTTGATGCCGTTGCTGGACTCAGCCGCGATACCGTGGGAGCCACTCCGTCGAGCGCTCCAGCCACCTGAGCCGATCTACCCACGCCGTGATCTGCGGGCAGTAGCTATACAGGCAGAAGCCTCAATTGACCGATGCTGGGTTTTCCTCGCGGACAAGAGCAACGCTTCCATCCGTTCGGAGTTGACCATTATTCTTTACAAACTGATCGAGGACACTATTCAACAATTTGACAAGATTTGCCGCCTGCTCTGGTGCGAGTAATACCTTTGCGCGTGGGATCGCAACTATTTCGCTGTCTGTAGCTGCATCAACCTCTCCAAAGATAATTCCCACATCAAATGGTGTGGCAGTGACCCCCATGATGTTTGAATAGATTGAGGGATACTCGATCTCTTTGAATCTAGCCGTTCGTGTTGGTAGCTTGGGAGCAACAGCTTCCAGCTTCTTAATTTTGGTAGCCATGTATTCCTCCAGTGTCATAAGGCGTGAATTCCATTGGACGCCCAGGAGTAATCTTCGGTACTACTTCAGTTCTCAAGGGTCCAATCAGTTGTTGAGTTTGCGTATCGAATTTTCCATGCGGAACCGCAGGAAACATTCCATAAACCAATGACTCTACAGGCACTAGCTCTTGAACGGGACTATATGATTCAGCAGAACCCGATAAGGTGATGTCTTCGTCTTTTGCGGAGGATATTGTAAGTTTGAGACCAAGTGCGGAAAGGACGCCTGCAAGCGTATCCAGCGTGGGGTTGCCGCGCTTGGACAGAGAGCGATAAAGGGTCTCCCGTTGAACGCCGGAGTCCTTGGCAACCTTGGACATTTGATTTGCCTGAGCAACATCCCCAAGAGCTGCCAGGAATACTTCCGTCGATTCCTGAAGAGATGCATTCAGAAAGCTCGCCGCAACCTTTGGATCGGTCAACTTTTCTAGCTGCCAAGCACTGTAGGACCGTGTTCTCTTAGGCATTGTAATCACTCCAATATCTCTTTGCGGTTTCGATGTCGCGCGTCTGAGTCTTCTTTGTTCCGCCAATCAATAGAACAATCAGACGCTTGCCATCCTCACCAAAGTACACGCGATACCCCGACCCAAAATCGATTCTCAACTCGTACACGCCCTCGCCGACTCCACGATGATCTCCTAGATTTCCAAGCTGAACTCGCTTCAGCCGCGCCATCACTTTGCCCAAAGCTGGCTCAGTTTGCAAGTCCATCCACTCACTGAACGGAGCGCGACCATCGGCGGTCTTGTAGATCTCAAGTTCTCTGGGCGTGACTTCCACTTATATCATCGGCCCGCCCTACGTGTGACTTTAATACCACAAATAGGTTAGCACTGTCCTCCCTCATTATTCAAACACAGTCCTTTATATGCCTAAAAGTACAGGCGAGAGAGTTTTTACAGTGTTTACGCCCGTGCCGGATCCTTGGCCTCGGCGTCGATCCCCAGTTCCACCAGCGCACTCTGCGCCTTCTTCGCCTTGATCTTGCCCTCGCGCGCCAGCCGTGAGATCGCCGCTCCCACAATCGACTCCGCGTTCACCTCGAAGTGCCGTCGCAGGTGCGCGCGGTTGTCGCTGCGCCCGAACCCATCCGTCCCCAGCGTCACCAGCCTGCACCGCCCCTCGGCTTGCAGCCACGGAGCAAGAACATCGGGCAGCGACTTCATATAATCGCTCGCCGCGACGATCGGCCCCTTCGCTCCCGCCAGCGCCGTCTCGATATACGTCTTCCGCTCCGCCTCGGCCGGATGCAGCCGGTTCCATCGCTCGGTCGCAATCGCCTCCCGCCGCAGCTCGGTGTAGCTGGTCACGCTCCACACGTCCGCCGCGATCTGGTACTTCTCCGCCAGAATCTCCTGCGCCCGCAGCACCTCGTTCAGGATCGGCCCCGACCCGAAGAGTTGCACCGTCGCCTCTCCATTCGCGCCCGCAGTCAGAGCAGACGCCGCCCGGTATTTATAAATCCCGCGCAGAATCCCCTCCTGAACGCCTTCCGGCATCGCCGGCATTGCGTAGTCCTCGTTGTACATCGTGATGTAGTAGAAGCACTCGTCGCCCTTCTCGTACATCCGCCGTATGCCGTCCTGCAACACCACCGCCATCTCGTACATGAACGCCGGATCGTAGCTCACGCAGGTCGGGATCGTGCTCGCCAGCACGTGGCTGTGCCCGTCCTGGTGCTGCAACCCCTCGCCCAGCATGGTCGTCCGCCCCGCTGTTCCGCCCATCATGAATCCTCTGCCACGCGAGTCAGCAAATGCCCACGCCAGGTCCCCAATCCTCTGGAACCCGAACATCGAGTAGTACATGTAGAAGGGAATCATCGGCATCTTGTACGTCGAGTAGGCCTGTCCCGCCGCGGTGAACGAAGCCATCGCTCCCGCTTCCGTGATCCCCTCCTCCAGAATCTGTCCGTCCAGTTCTTCGCGATAGAACAGAAGCATCTCCTTGTCGTGCGGCGTGTACCGTTGCCCCTCCGGCGCGTAGATCCCCACCTGCCGGATCACCGACTCCATGCCAAACGTCCTTGCCTCGTCCGGCACAATCGGCACCACCCGCTGTCCGATCTCCGGGTTCTTCAGCAGGTGCCGCAGCACCGAGACAAACCCCATCGTGGTCGACACGGCGCGTCCCTTCGACCCCTCCGTCCACTCGCTGAAGGTTTCCAGCCCCGGGGCCTTGAAGCCCGCCGCCGGCAGCGACCGCGTCGGCATTACTCCGCCCAGCATGCGCCTCCGCTCCTGCATGTACACCATCTCCGGCGAGTCCTGCGGCGGACGGTACGGCGTCGCTTTGAGCGCCTGCTCCTCCGGAATCGGTATCTTGAACCGCTTCACAAACGCAGCCAGCCCCTCGTCCGTCAGCTTCTTCTCCGAGTGGGTTGCATTGCGCGACTCCGCCGCCGCCATCCCGTACCCCTTCACCGTCATGGCCAGCACCACCGACGGCCCGCCCCGGTGTTCCATCGCCCGCTTGTATGCGTTGAACACCTTCACCGGATCGTGTCCGCCTCGGTGCAGGTTGGTCAGTTGCTCGTCCGTATAGTCCTTCACCATCTCCACCAGCTCGGGATACTTGCCGAAGAAGTGCTGCCGGATGTAAGCCCCGCCCTTCGCCTTGTAGGTCTGGAAGTCGCCGTCCACGCTCTCTTCCATCCGCTTCAGCAGCAGCCCATGCGTGTCGCGCGCAAACAGCGGGTCCCAGTCCCCGCCCCACAGCACCTTGATGACGTTCCATCCCGCGCCCGTGAACACGCCCTCCAGCTCGTCCACGATCCGCTTGTTGCCGCGCACCGGCCCATCCAGCCGTTGCAGGTTGCAGTTGATGACGAAGATTAAATTGTCCAGCTTCTCCCGCGCGCCCAGCGAAATCGCGCCCAGCGACTCCACCTCGTCCGTCTCGCCGTCGCCCACGAACGCCCATATCTTGCGCGGCGTCCGCTCGATCAGCCCGCGGTTCTCCAGATACCGCATGAACCGCGCCTGGTAGATCGCATTCAGAGGCGCAATCCCCATCGACACCGAGGGAAAGTTCCAGAAATCCGGCATCAACCACGGGTGTGGATAGCTCGAAAGCCCCGGCGTCCCCCGCAGCTCATGGCGGAAGTTCTTCAGATGCTCGTCCGTCAGCCGACCCTCCAGGTACGCCCGCGCATAGACACCCGGCGACGCGTGTCCCTGAAAGTAGATGAAGTCGCCCGGCAGCTCCTGCCCCTCTTCGCCCGTGTACTTGGCGTGGAAGAAGTGGCTGTACCCAACCTCCAGCAGCGTCGCCAGCGACGCATACGTCGAAATGTGTCCGCCGATCCCCGGGTCTTTCTTGTTCTGCCCATGGACCATGGCCATGGCGTTCCACCGGATCAGCGATTTGATCCTCCGCTCGATGTCCATGTCGCCGGGGTAGGGAAGCTCTTCCTCGGTCGAAATCGTGTTGCGGAAGCGCGTCGAAAGCCGGTACGGCAGAATCACGCCGGTCTCGCGTCCCCGCAGCCGCAGCGCCTGTAGCAGCTCCACGCCGTTCGCCTTCCCGCCTGCCACCACCTGGTCGAACGCCTCGACCCACTCCGCAACCTCGGCGGAAAAATCCCCCTTCGCGCCAACGTCTTCATTCTTCATCGTCATCCCTGTGCCCGGCTCTCTCTCACGATTCAATAACTATAATCTTCGATGCAGCTCAAATCCTCCGCGATGCAATGCAGAAGCCGATGCTTTCAATGTGTACCCGGAGGCAATCCCTCCGAGTGGCTTTTTCCTCAAGTAAAAGCCACCCATGATGCTCTCCGCCAGGGCACTGTTACTCTGATTTCGTTCTCAGTTTCGCCCCACGAGGCCGCGCAACAATGAAGATTCTGCTCATCGATACCTGTGGCGCAACCGGCAGCATTGCCCTGGCCGGCGCCGCCCCCTCGCCCGTCGTTGTATCTCTTCCCGGCCGATCCGCCGCCGAGCGCCTCGTCCCAACCATCCACTCGCTGGCGGTCGGCCTCGGCCTCAGCCTTGCAGAACTCGACGCCGTAGCCGTCGTCCACGGCCCCGGCTCCTTCACCGGAGAGCGCGTCGGCCTCAGCGCCGCCAAGGGCCTCTGCCACGCCCTCAACCTCCCGCTGGTCGCCATCTCGCGCCTCGCCGTCCTGGCCAGTCTCGCTAAGTTTGCTAGTCCAGATCAGCCGTCCGCCGCGCGCATCCACGCCCTCCTCGACGCCGGCCGCGGCGAGTTCTACTCCGGTCTCTATGCCGACGGCCTCTGCCTCCGCGAATCCCTCCAGCCCCGCGACCAGCTCCTCGCCGAAGCCAGCAGGGAACCGCAGCAGCTCTTTGTCGTCTGCGAACTGGCCGTCGCCCAATCCATCGCCGAGCTCGCCCCGCAGCTCGTCGCCGAGCCCACCGCCGCATCCGCCCTGCCCGTTGCCCTCGCCCGCATCCAGCAGCGCATCTTCGACGACCCCGCAACCATCGACGCCAACTACCTGCGCCGCACCGACGCCGAGATCTTTGCCAAGCCCATCGCCGCCGCCGCGCCGCCGCTCTCCGCAACCCACCCCGCCGCGCCCGCCCGATGACGTCTCCGCCATTCCATCTGCGCCGCGCCATCGCATCGGACCTCGAAGCAATCCTCTCGCTGGAGCGCGCCACCAATCTTGCGCCCCACTGGCCCCCCTCAGCCTACGCAGACATCCTGGACTCCAACGATCTGGGTGCCCCATCCATCGCACTGGGTGCCCCATCCATTCCGCGTTCGTTGCGGAATGGGTGGGAGACCGCCTCACAGTCTTCCGACTGGATCGATAGCGACGAGCTTCCACAAGCCAACGCCATTCAGCGCTGCCTCTTCGTTGCCGAGAAGAACGGCTCACTCATCGGCTTCGCCGTCGGCCTGCTGCATCCCGCCACGCCCGGCCCAGTAAACCTGAAGCAGACTGACGATTGCAGCAGCGAGAAGAAGAATTGTCATTCTGACCCTGAACCTGAACAACGTGAAGGACAAGGGGAAGAATCCCCGCATTTATTTGTGCCCGACCGCATCGCCGAACTGGAGAGCGTCGTCGTCTCCGACAGCTATCGCCGAGCTGGCATTGGCCGCGCCCTCTGCCGCGCCGTCCTCGACTGGTCTCGTACTCAGGATGCCACCGAAGTTGTCCTCGAGGTTCGCGCCGCCAGCTCCGCCGCCATAGCCCTCTATGCCGCCCTCGGGTTCACGCTCGCCGCCCGCCGCCCGCGCTACTACCGCGACCCCAACGACGACGCGCTTCTCATGCGCCTCCAGTTGGAGTGATTCAGCTCTTGTCTCGATCCGGCCCGCGCGATCGATCGAATCCTCTTCATTCGAATTGTTTGATTGCGCCGTGGCGACCGTGCCGGTAAACTAACCCTAGGTCGGAGAGGTGGCGGAGCCCGGTTGAACGCACCTGACTCGAAATCAGACATAGTCGCAAGGCTATCGGGGGTTCGAATCCCTCCCTCTCCGCCAGACTTCTTGTAAGTTGCTGATAACAAATTATAAACGCAACAGAATGAATGCTTTGTAAGGTTCTTTGTAAGGTGCCTGAGTCTATACAGTTCCCTGTTTTTCCCTGGATTCCGGCCGTTTACCTTACAAAATCGGAATTACCTTACAAAGCCTTTTCAGAGGCGATTGAAGAGGGCGGATCGCTGTTGATCGGCCCTGCGCCACTTAATGTTCCTAAGCGCCAGGCTTGGCCGCATTGCTTCCGGGTGAGCAATGGCTCGCTGAAAGTGGGCCTACTCCTTGCTCATTCCAAGAGATCACAACCCTCCGAGAGCCTTCTGGAACAGCCTCAGGAGGCCTTCCTGCCCAGCGGAGGGCGGCTGCTTAGTCTGGGTTTGCCGGTGAGGTTACCGGATTGCCTTCCCAAATATGTGATCCGTCTAAGTGCTCGGCAAGAAGGCAATCGGCTGGCTAGTCCTTCCGGATGATCGGTCAGGTTTCGATGAGCGCGCGGTCGCATCATTTGGCCATCATCTATTGTGTATATTCGCAATATAGAATATTCTTATGATATGCAAGAGAAGCTGAGGACATACAAGGCCAGTATCTTCCAGGCTCTGTCCCATCCCACCCGCATCGCCATCCTTGAGGTGTTGCGCGACGGCGAGCTCTCCGCACGGAGCATCCAGGAGAAGCTCGGCGTCGAACAGGCAAATCTGTCCCAGCATCTGGCGATCCTGAGAAGCCGCCAGATTGTGGCCAACCGCAAGGACGGCAACCAGGTCTTCTACTCCATCCGAAATCCGGTGCTGCTGGAGGTGCTCGACGTGATGCGCCGGTACTTCCAGACCAACCTGGCCGACGCGATTCAGATGCTTGAAGAAGTGGAATGTGAGGCGTCTGTCCGGTGATTACTGAGCTGTTCCTGAGCGGAATCATCGTCTGGCTTGCGGGCGCCGTGGCTAGTCTGGTTCTCTGGCGTCACCCGCCCGCCGCTCGCCGTGTTGGCTGCGGGGCGGCATTGGCGGGTTCGCTTCTGGTTCTGGTGGGTTCCGCGACCGTGATCTTCAGCGGCAGTTCCACTGCCATCGACCTTCCCTCCGGCAACCCGGTGTTCTCCTGGGCCATCCGCATGGACCCGCTGTCGGCATTCTTCAATTGCACGCTGGCGGCGCTGGCTGCCGCCGTTTCGCTCTACTCTTTCGGTTATCTGCGACCCATGGAAGGCCGCCGGAACCTGGGCGCTTTTGGGTTCTTCTTCAACCTGCAACTGCTGAGCCTGGCGCTGGTCTTCACCGCGTCGAACGCGTTCTTCTTCCTGGTTGCATGGGAGGTGATGGCGCTGGCGGCGTACTGCCTGATCAGTTTCGAGCATGAAAAGGAAGAAACGCGCAACGCCGGGGTGCTGTTCATGATCATGTCGCACGCGGGCACCGGCCTGCTGCTGATCGCGTTCCTGGTGCTCGCATCCGCCAGCGGCAGTCTGGATTTCTCCAGCTTTCACCTGCTTGCTTCGCGGTTGCCGCCGCTCCAGCAGGGCACGGTTTTCCTGCTCTTTCTCTTCGGCTTCGGCGTGAAGGCGGGCCTGGTGCCCCTTCACATCTGGCTTCCCAAAGCCCACCCAGTGGCTCCCAGCAATGTCTCGGCCCTGATGTCGGGCATCGTCATCAAGACCGGCATCTACGGTATGGCGCGCGTCTTCTTCGATTTCTATGGACCGCCTCCGCTGTGGATGGGAACTCTGCTGCTGGGGCTGGGCGTGACTTCTGCCCTGCTGGGAGTGCTCTACGCGCTGATGGAGCACGACCTGAAGCGCCTGCTGGCATGGCACAGCATTGAGAACATCGGCATCATCCTGATGGGCTTCGGCGCCGCGCTGATGTTTCGCTCGCTGGGACATGCGAACCTCGCCGCCCTTGCTCTGATCGCGGCCCTCTATCACACGTTCAACCACGCCATATTCAAGGGGCTGCTCTTCCTCGGAGCCGGTTCCGTCGTCGAGGCCACGCACACGCGCAACATGGAGAGGATGGGCGGGCTGATCCGGCGCATGCCGGTTACGGCCCTGTGTTTTCTGGTGGGCGCGGTGGCCATCTCCGGGCTTCCTCCGTTGAACGGGTTTGTCAGCGAGTGGCTCACCTACCAGGCGCTGCTTGCCGGATTCGGCACTACGCACAGCCTGACGCGGCTGATGTTTCCCATCGCCGGCTCTCTGCTGGCGCTGACCGCGGCCCTGGCGGCGGCCTGTTTCGTCAAGGCGTTCGCGATTCCGTTTCTCGCGCTGCCGCCAGTGACGAGGCCGCCGATGCGCGCGAGGTCTCGTTCCCCATGCGCGCCGGTATGGCGCTGCTTGCCGTGGGATGCGTCGCGCTGGGTCTGGGCGCCACCTGGTTCGTGCGTGTCTTCGATCCCATCACGCAGCAGGCCCTTGCCGTTCGCGCAAGTTCGGCGCTGGTGATGGCCCGCGGCTGGGCGCTCTCGCCGGGAACGGCCCACGGAGGCACCATCTCCACGGACGGGATTGCGCTCTTCTTTCTGCTTGCCGGCGCGGCATTCGCGCTTCCGCTGGCCATGCGTTGGAGGCGTCGCAGCGTCCGTGGGCCGGCGTGGGATTGCGGCCTGCCCGGGTTAACCGCCGACAACGAGTACACTGCCACGGCATTTTCCAAGCCGCTGCGCATGATCTTCTCCGCCCTCTATCGCCCGCGCCGCGAGATCCAGGCGGAGTACGAGGTCTCGCCCTACTACCCCAGCGCGATCCGCTTCGAGAGCGAGATCGAGCACCCCATTGAAAAGCACCTTTACGATCCGCTGCGGCAGTGGATCATGGCCGTTGCCAACCGCATGAAGGGCATTCAGGCCGGCAGCATCAACCTCTATCTCACCTACATCTTCCTTACCCTGATTCTGCTCCTGCTGTTCGGAGTGCGCCGATGACGGAGCGTCTGATCGAAAACGCGGCGCAACTCTTCCTCCTGCTGGCGCTGGCGCCGCTGGTGACGGGAGTCATTCGCACCCTGAAGGCGCGCCTGCAGACGCGGCGCGGCCCAGCCATCCTGCAACCGTACCGCGACCTCGTCAAACTCTTTCGCAAAGGCATGGTGGTCCCCGACACCGCATCCTGGATATTCGCGGCAACGCCCTGGGTCGTCTTCTTCAGCACGGTTCTGGCGGGGCTGATGATTCCCATGGTTGCCGCCGATGCGCCGCTCGGTCTGTTTGGCGGCGTGCTGGCTGTGATCTACCTGCTGGGGCTGGGCCGCTTCTTTCTGGCGCTCAGCGGAATGGATACCGGCAGCTCGTTCGGCGGTCTGGGCAGCAGCCGCGAGATGACCATCTCGGCGCTGGCCGAACCGGCCATGATGCTGGCCATCTTCACCGTAGCCATCGGCGCCGGTTCCACCGGCCTCACCGAGATCGCCGGGGCCGCCATTGGACAGCACTGGCGTTTTCTTGCCCCCGCCCAGATGTTCGCCTTCGCCGCGCTCGCGCTGGTTCTGATTGCCGAGACGGGCCGCATCCCCGTGGACAACCCAGACACTCACCTGGAACTCACCATGATCCACGAAGCCATGATCCTGGAGTACTCCGGCCCATACCTCGCCCTGCTTGAATGGGCGGCCTCCATCAAGCAGCTCGTCCTGATGACGCTGTTGATCAACTGTTTCTGGCCGTTTGGCCTACAGCCGACGTGGTTCGGCTTCGGCGCGGTGGAGGGAATCGGCTGGCTGATGGCGAAGCTGTTTTTGTTAAGTTGCGCAATCGTTTTGTTGGAGACCGTGAACGCCAAGATGCGCCTCTTCCGTGTCCCCGAACTTCTCGCGGTCGCCTTTACCCTGGGATCGCTCGCACTGGTTTCCACGTTCCTCTTCTGATGCTTATGACACACGGACTCGATCTGCAATTCGGCGACCGAATCGTCACTCTGATGGCGGCGCTGGTGTTGGTCCTGCAGATTGCGATGGTGACCCAGCGCTGGATCGTCATCCACATCCGCATCTTCGCGGCCCAATCGTTCTTCCTCGCCATGATTGCCGCCACCATTGCCTGGTTCAACCACGCGCCGCATCTCTACGTCGCCGCCGCGCTTACCCTCGTGGTCAAAGTGGTTCTGGTGCCCATCCTCTTCGAGCGACTGGTGAAGCGCATGGAGATCCACGAAGAGATCGAACCGATTGTGAACGGGCCGCTCTCCGTGGTGATTGCCGGCGGACTCACGCTGGTGGGCTATGTGGTTGCGGAGTCGTTTTACAAGCCGGACGAGCCCGGTCTGGGCCATAACGCGCTTGCCGTTGCCATCTCTCTCTTCCTGATCGGCTTTTTTACCATGATCAACCGCCGCAAGGCGCTGACCCAGGTTCTGGCACTGCTATCGCTGGAAAACGGACTGTTTCTCGCGGCCATTTCGCTCACCTATGGCATGCCGATGATCGTGGAGTTGGGTATTTTCTTCGATGTGCTGGTGGCCGCGATGGTGCTGGGCATTCTGGTCTACCGCATCCGCGAGACCTTCGAGTCGGTGGATGTGAGCCGGTTGCGGAGGCTGAGAGGATAAATGCTGCTAGTCGCTCTATTGCTGGTCCCTATTGCCACCGCCGCCGCATCATTCCTCGCGCGACGCCGAGCGGCCATGGAAGTGGCCAACCTGGTTGGCTTCGGTGCAGTCTTTCTGATGGCCGTCGTATTGGCCGCGCGGGTGCTGGCCGCTGGCACGGTCTCGCTGGCAAACGGTTTTTTCTATGCCGACGCACTCAGCGCGCTAGTGATTCTTCTGACCGCGTCGGTGGCGCTGGTCTGTTCCACCTATTCGATCGGCTACCTGCGCGACGACCAGCAGAGCGGAGCTCTGGGCGACGATGCGAGCGGGGAGCAGATCGCACAGCTCCGCATGTTCTACACGCTGACGCCGCTCTTCGTCTTCTCCATGCTCTTCATGGCGGTGGCCAACAACCTGGGAGTGATGTGGGCGGCGATGGAGGTCACCACCCTGACTTCGGTCTTCCTGGTCACCTTCTATGGCAAGGTCACCTCGCTGGAGGCCGCATGGAAGTACGCCATCATCGGCGGCGTGGGTCTATCGATGGCGCTGTTCGGCACACTGGTGACTTACTATGCTGGGCGAGGCCTGACCGGTTCCCAGGCGCTCAGCGGGTTGAACTGGTCCGTCCTGGCGCAGCACGCCGCGCAACTGGATAAGACGTCGATGCGGCTGGCCTTCGTGCTGGTTCTGATGGGCTATGGGACTAAGGCCGGTCTGGCGCCGATGCACACATGGAAACCGGACGCCTACAGCGAGGCCCCGGTGCCCTCCGCCGCGATTCTGTCTTCGGCGCTGCTCAACTGCGCCCTCTACTGCCTCATCCGTTTCTACATCCTCACCAGCCGATGCCTTGGCGCCGAGTATCCTGGCCGCCTGCTGCTTCTCTTCGGCCTGCTCTCCATGGGCGTCTCCGTTCCGTTCGTTCTGGTACAGAAAAACTATCGCCGCCTGCTGGCGTATCACACCATCGACCACGCCGGTATTATGGTCACGGCGCTGGGACTCGGCGGCGCGCTCGGCAGCCTCGGTCTCATGCTGCACATGGTCTTTCACACCATTGCGAAGTCGCTCCTCTTCCTCTGCGCGGGCAACGTCTCTCAGCACTTCCGAACCGACCTGTTCTCCAAGATCAAGGGCGGCGTGATGCGCGCCATGCCGCTGACCGGCGTGGTGTTTCTCATGGCCATGCTGGCCATCGTCGGCATGCCGCCGTTCAGCCTCTTTCAGAGCGAGTTCCTCATTGTGCGCGCGGCCATGGTTGGCGGGCATATTCTTACCGGCGTCCTCTTCGTCCTCTTCGGGACAGGCGTCTTTGCCGGCGCGCTGCTGCACATCGGCAACTTGGTCCTCGGCCCCAGCGGAGATGCACCGGTAGCGCCGCGCCGACCTTGGCGAAATGGCTCGCTGCTCGCTCTGGCCTCGGCGCTGGTCATAATCGCATTCTGGGTGCCTGCTCCCTTGCTTGAACTGGTGCGCCAAGCGGCGCATGTGGTGAGCGGACAATGACCTCATTCCTGAACAATCTTCGCGAGCATTTCCCGGAGCAGGTCCGCTCCGTGGAAGAACATGTCCCCGGCCAGTTCACGGTTCTCGTGAACGGTCCCGACGCCACCGAAATTGCCCGGCACCTGCTGACCGAGCACCAAGCGAGACTTGTCACCATCTTCGCCGAGGACCGCGTCAAAGCGGAAGGCGTCTTCTACCTCTACTATCTCTTCGACCGGCTGGGCGACCCATCCTGGCTGATTCTGAAGGCCCCCATTTCCCCGGAGAATCCCTCCTTCCCGTCGCTGGCCGCGGAGTTTCCCGCCGTCAACTGGCAGGAGCGAGAGATTCAGGACTGGTTTGGCCTGGAAGCCGCCGGGCATCCCAACCCGCGTCGCGTGGCGCTGCACGATAACTGGCCAGACGTGCATCCCCTGCGCAAGGATTTCCCACTCGACACCGTGTTGCCACCGTTTGAGGGAGAGCGGCACATCTACCGCCCCGCGCACGGAGAGGGCATCTTCCACATCCCGGTCGGCCCGGTCCATGCCGGCATCATCGAGCCCGGCCACTTCAACTTCACCGTCGCCGGCGAGCCCATCCTCTACCTGCAACTGCGCATGTTCTACACCCACAAGGCGACGGAAAAGCTCTTCGAGAACCTTCCCATCCACCGCGCGGTGTTTCTGGCCGAAAGCATCTCGGGCGATTCGGCGTTCTCCCACGGCACTGCATTCTGCCAGGCGATCGAGCGCGCGGCGGGGATCGAGGTTCCCGCGCGGGCACAGTTCCTGCGCACCATTCTGCTCGAGCTGGAACGAATCGCGAACCACATCTCCGATGCCGGCGCCATCGCCAACGACGTGGGGTTCGCGATTGCCAACGCCCATGCCGGCCGCGTGCGCGAGATTCTGCTGGGCCTGTGCGAGTGCCTGACCGGAAGCCGCGTCCTGCGCGGAATGGTCGCCATCGGCGGCGTGCGCAGGGACTGGCAGCAGGCCCAGGTTGAAGCCATCGAGAGCACGCTCCAAATTGTGCAGCGCGAGTTCCGCGATCTGGTGGCGATCCTGCAGTCGTCCAACTCCACACGCGAGCGTCTGGAGCGCACCGGAATCCTGCGCCCCCAGAAGGCCTCCATGCTGGGAGTCGTCGGCGTGGCAGGGCGCGCCTCCGGCGTCGATCTCGATCTCCGCCGCGATCACCCCTACGAGGCCTATCGACACCTCCCGTTCCGCGTGCCGGTCTATCAGGCGGGAGATGTCCGTCACCGCCTGCTGGTTCGCATCGATGAAGTGGGCGAGTCGATGCAACTCATCCGCGCCGCGACTGCCCAACTGCCAGACGGCCCGCACCGCGCCTCCGCTCAGCCCATTCCGCCCGGTCGCTGCGCCATCGGCGCGGTGGAAGGCTGGCGCGGCGAGATCGTTCACTGGGTCCGCACCGGCGAAGGCAACTGCCTGGAACGCTGCAAGGTGAAAGACCCATCCCTCAACAACTGGCCGGCCATCGTGGAAGCAGTGGAAGGCAATATCGTTGCGGATTTCCCAGTCATCAACAAGAGCTTCAACTTGTCTTATTCAGGGACGGACCGGTAACGCCATGTTCAAGATCCTGCAAAAATCGTTCAGCGTTGGTTCCGCGACGGCCGATTATCCACGTATCGCGCCTCACCTCGCCGATCAGTTCCGCGGATGCCCGGAGTTCGACTTTGCTGCCTGGAAAGACGCTCGTCCCGCCGCCGACGCGTGCCCGACCGGGGCCATCGCAGTCAGCGACCGCGACGGTCTGCGTCAGGTCACCGTGGACTATGGCCGCTGCATCTTCTGCGGCGAATGCGAGCAGGCCTCCGCCGATGGAGCCGTGCGCATGACCCGGCACTTCGAGCTTGCGGCCACCGATCGCCGCGACCTCATTCTTACCGCCGAATATGCGCTCCACCCCGACGGCAGTCACGCCGCGCTGCGCTCATCCACCAGGGGCCCCAGCGCCGGCGAGTCCGCCAAGCGGATCGCATCGGCCATCCACCGCCTGCTCGGACGCTCGCTCTCAATTCGCCAGGTCGACGCAGGCTCCTGCAACGGATGCGAGCAGGAGATCGTTGCGCTGAACAACCCGGTCCACGACATCGAACGCTTCGGCATTCATTTCGTGGCCTCGCCGCGACATGCGGACATGTTGCTGGTAACCGGCCCGGTGACGCGCAACATGGAACTCGCGTTGCGCAAGACCTGGGCCGCGACGCCCACCCCGAAGGTCGTCGTCGCCGTGGGTGCCTGCGGCATCAGTGGAGGCATCTTCGCAACCAACTACGCCTCGCTGGGCGGAGTCGACTCCGTCATTCCCGTCGATGTCTACATCCCCGGCTGTCCGCCCCGCCCCGAAGCACTGCTCCACGGCATCCTGCTGGCATTGAGCCAGGTGCGGCAACGCATGGGCGTCCATCCGCGCGGATAAGTCCTGGGCAAAACTTCCGCCGGTGCCACCACGAGATTCGATGGCTTATATGACTCAGCACAATACTTTCCTTGCGGAACCTTCACCACTCATCGGATGAGGAACGATAAACGTTTCGTCCAGGGATGCCGTGGTCTGGCGGGATCGCCGGGTCTCGTGAAGCGGAGCGAACTGGGCCAAGTGGGGGCGTTTCCAAACGCCCCCGGCGTAGACCGTGGCGTCTTCGGTCCCGTCGGAAGGTCGGTCACCGAGCAACGCTTGCGCCACTTGGCCACCGTCTTGGGGTTGATGCCGTGACGCCGAGACAGCGCCCTCAGGCTCTCTTGACTAT
>PKWU01000050.1:33688-33990 GCA_003132145.1 Granulicella sp. | reverse complement strand
ATGCGGTGAGCGTGTAGCGTGACTCCTCCATCGACACCGCACTGATCGTGTGAGCAATCAAGGAACGGAGTGCGGTGGTGGGAAGCGTCACCTTCGGCAAACTGCCGATGGTGGGGATCGCGGGGTAGCTGTCCCGCGCCATGCCAACCATCTTGGTGTTGGAGCGGCCGGCCTGAATTCGGATCCAATTGTTCTCCAGCAGTTTGATGCTGATGTCGCCGGCTGGCAACAGCTTGAGGTAGTCGTAGAGCTTCCGCGCCGGGACGGTGGCAACGCCCGCCTTCTTCACGGTGGCTGGTGCC
>PKWU01000050.1:0-33649 GCA_003132145.1 Granulicella sp. | reverse complement strand
CTTGGCTTTCGCGGCCGGGGTTGCGGTGACAAGCGTGAGGCCTTGCGGCGCAGCCTGTGGGGGTAGGGGTGTTACAGCAGCGGTGGACATTGTTCGGGACCTTTCAGGTTGGCGAGTCTACAGTGGTGGTTCTTGCATGATTGAGCGAGCAGGGGAGGGAATTCACTCCCCGCCGCACTTACAGCCCTTCAGACATAGTCCGCAGCGCCTCGACGGCGGTAGCAGAGGCGACCGTGAGATCGCCATCGCATCCCGTATTGTCAGCCGACTCTACGAGTTTCTCTATCGCCTGCTTGACGTCATCGCTTGCATACGGCGAGGGCGACCAGCTCGGGCCAGCGTTTACGATCCGGTCTTCGATAACCTCTAGCTGCTTGCCCTTGGCAAAGATGCAGCCGCGATCGTCCACATCGTCGTCAGCCGTCCACCAAATGCTTCCGTCTAGCGAGTAGCCTCGCGAAGCAAAGAAATACTTAGCCAAGAGTCGCAGCCACATGCCGACGCCGGGATTGCTCTCGCCTTCCTCGGGAATGATCTTTGAGTCGTCTTCTGATAGCTCAAGGAGTCCTCCGTAATATGGCAGGTCCGGTTCCTCGCTCGAGGCAATGGCGTCAAAGAAAAAGCTTGTCTGCTCGGTTCGCTCGGACTTGACGATTGCGGCAAAGATGGCCGCATCGGCCTCCGTCATCGGCGGCGTGACGCTAATTTCGCCGTTGTAAAACACGTCATAGGACATATCGTGATCCCTTTCAGTTCTGGAACTGCAACGATTGCGGGTGCGGTGGCTCTATCCAAACAATGCAAACTGAACGTCGGCAGGTGCTGGCGCGGAAGCAGGAGCGAAGGGTCTTGCATACACAAGCTCATGCTCGACGATTGGCTCTACAGCAGCCGACGCTTCTGACCCGTCGTACTTGGCCTGAAGAAGTGCCAGTATGGCTCTCTCGCGCGCCTCGGACTCGCGACGTAGCCTGGCATCGTAGATCTCCACGTACCCCATCGACCGAATCGCCACGGACGTTGCGGCCTCGACGTCGCTGAACGTGTACTCTGGACTCCCGTAACAAGGCCATTGGGTGAGGCACTTGAGAAAGCGAAGCTTCCCCGGCAAGTCTGTAAAGAATGTGTCGAAGAATCCATCGCGGCTGTAGTGGCCGTTATGCGGTGCACCGCATAATGCCCATTATGTGGAGGGCGTGATTATGTGGAGTGTCTTCGCGAATACCGCGTAGATGCTTCGCTCAGAGGCCCATTCGCTCCGCATAATCCCATGCTGCGGGCGGTAAGCCCGCAGCATGGTCGATATTCTCGCCGTGAAATGCTAAGTGGGGTCTACGGTGATCCTTGGAGGGAGGCGATCAGTGCATCAGGAGCCTTGAATCGCCCGCGACGCAGGCTTGGCGGGAGAACTGCCTCCATCGCTTCGAGTTTTTCGGACGGATCGACGCGGAGGTATATCTCGGTTGTGCGCATGTCGCTGTGCCCTAGCCAGAGAGCGACCTTTCGAATATCTCGAGTGGCTTGAAGCATAATCACTGCGCAACTGTGTCGGAGCTGATGTGGTGAAACAGAACGCCCCTTGAGGTCGGGAAGCTTCGCCGCCGCGACCCGGACGTGCTTCTCCAAGACATATTCGAAGCCCGCCCGCGTCATGGGATCTCCCGCAGCATTCACGAACAGCTCGGAAGTGCGGGTCGAACCACGGACAGCCAGCCACGCTCGCAGATCGGTGGCAGTTTCCTTCCACAGCGGGAGGCATCGCTCCTTCCTACCTTTTCCGCACACCCGGATGCTTGGGGGATGGCGCAAGGAAAGCCCGTCAAGTGGCAGTTCCACTAACTCAGACACTCGAAGGCCGCAAGCGAAGCAAAGATGCAGCATTGCTCTGTCTCGGATTCCTAAGCGGATCGCGAGGTTTGGCGCGTCCAGAATCGCCCGCATCTGCTTCATCGTGAGGTGTTGAACCAAGGCTTGGTCATGTCGCTTCGTTGGAATTGCGCGAATCTGATGTACCTGTTCGAGCGAAGACGGTACGCGCAATTCGACGTACCGCATAAAAGCCTTGACTGCTGCCAAGCGCGAGTTACGGGTGACGGGGCTGTTTGATCGAGCCTTCTCGATATGTCGCAGAAAGTCGAGCACCAGTGCGCGGTGATGTGCTCTATACACAGTTGAGATGGTCTCGTCCCCAGACGATCAGAGGCGAATTCGAACAGCAGGCGGAACGCATGAGCATACGTATCGCAGGTGTTCGGACTGTAGCCGCGCTCGATTGGCATGTGCTGGCGGAGAAAGGCGGTGATGAGGGGCGCGATGGGTGTCATGCGACCTCCTTGCCAACCAGAGCCTCGGCGGACGCAGCAATATCTGTCATCAGTTCTGGAGTTGCCTCAAGATACCAGTAGGTGTGGGTGATATCCGCATGCCCAAGGTACGTTGCCAGTGCCACGAAATGAGCAGCAACATCTTCGCGCCGTGTCGGACACTTTTCCAAAGATCGAGTTGCGAATGTGTGCCGCATATCATGAATTCGACACGGGCGTGTCCCCGTTTGAGTGATCCCAGCATGTAGAGTCAACCGGCGAAATGTGTAATCTGCCATCTTCGAGCTGATGCCCCGCATCCTCGAAGAAAGAAACAAATGATCATCTACCGCTGGAAGGGTTACATGGGAGGCAAGATATGCGTTCAATGCATCCTTAGCCGTGGGATGCAAAGGAATCAGGCGACTTTTGCCGCCCTTGCCCCGGCGAATCAGAAGCACACCTTCCGGCTGCACATCACTCAGGCGTATGTTGAGCGCTTCCGATATGCGCAACCCTGTTGACGCGATCAGCCCGAAGAGTGTTGCGTACGCTGCACGCTGAAGAGAGTAAGTTCTAGGAAGCTTTTCCGTCGCCGCGACAATTCTGCTCAACTCCTCAGAAGAATAGATGTAGGGCATCAATCGGCCCTGCGGAGGCGGAAAGAGGCGAGATGGAGGGATTTCATGTCCCGCATCCTCGGCATGCAGGAAACGAGCAAGCATTACTACTGCATTGAGACGCACGTACCTTGTGCCTGGGGTAGACGCTGCAGTTGCCCACGCTACTGCAGTGGATACTTTTATGTGAGTACTGCCCTGGCACATCGCGAATTGGGCATACGCGGTAAGCAGCCGTTCTGCATGCAGAAGGCCAAAACCGAGTTTCCGACGGAGCGCGATATAGCGTTTGACCGAGTTCATTAGCATGACGCCACCCCCGGCCACGGCTGGGCGATCATGGACAGCATGCCAATATCCACCTTGGCATACCGAGCAGTTGTTTGAGGCGAACGATGACGAAGAACAGAGCCGATGCTGGCAAGAGATGCCCCTTGTCGCAGCATCGTTGTTGCGGCTGAATGCCGGAGAACATGAGCTCCGCGGACAGGTGAGCTGACTCCGGCACGGTCCAATGCTCTCCGAACGATCCCACCCACTGCTTGATAGCTTAGCTTCCTGAATGGGGGCAGTACGGTAACGAACAACTCCGGCGCTCGGGATGCAGGACGACTCTCCTGTAGATATCTCAGTGCTGCCCTTCCCACCTCCTGCGGCAGAGGCAGAAGGTCGTGACGCCGTCCTTTGCCACATACCTTGATCTTCCCGTTCGTCCAGTCAATATCCGTCAATCGCAGCCGGACAACGTCACCGGCACGGAGCCCTAGGCGGACAAGGAGCAGGATTATGGCTTTGTCCCGGAGACCCGTTCTTTCGGTCGAACAGGAAGCAATGACTCGATCTACGTCGTCGGACACAAGATACTTTGGTATCGTTGCCAGTTTTCGAGAAGCATAAGCAGGTAGGGCGTACTCCAGTCCAGTCCTGCATCGCCCTGTAGCCGCGAGGAAACGAAGAAAGCTGCGTACCGCAGTGGCTCCCAGCTTCGCGTATGAGGAACCGTGGCGTGAACCTCTCGTTAGAACAAACTCTCGCAACACTTGGGGACTGTAAGCATGCGGATCGCTACCAACAGTTGCGATGAACTCCTCCAGCACCCTTTGATAAACAGCCAAGGTCACCCGCGTCACGCCCCTCTGTTCGAGCATCCAAGAATGGAACTCTCTCAGCAGTGAATGGGAGCAGGCGAGAGGATCTATGCCGGTAGTCTGTGGCAGTAGGCCACGTTCCTGTAGAAAACGAAGGAAGAGTCGGGCAACACTGAGAGATTCACGCTTGGGACCGCGCTCATACGGGACATGACGATCTGACATGACATGCTTCGTGCATTCTTGCAGCCCCTCTGAGAAGTCTTCAGCAGCTCTTCCAGTCTTTGTCAGCCAATCAGTCCACGCTGCGAAAGACTGAAGCATTCGAAAGAGGCTTCGTTTCTTATAGCCTCGGGCATACAGCCAATCCGAGAAATCATTGATATGGTTGGCGGCAGGACCTGAATTTAGTCGTTTCCGGGTGATTTTTGCACTTACGTGGTTTTCGAGCATGTTGCCTCCTTTGCTCTCAAGGAGACACGATGTCGCCACATTTATCACTTCCGCATGGCCGACAATCCTATTCACGCACGAGCCACCAGACCGCCTTTTCACTGAGCCGGTTGCCCTACACACGCCCGTCCTGCTGACACAGCGGAAGATGATTCCGGTCTCGATGCCGGCACTATCGAGCCAGATGTCAATTGCCACCTTCACCCATGCCGGAACGGGAACGGTCCGGACGTGTCCGCCTTTTCCGAACAGGTCGATGATTGCCCAGTGGTCGTCTCGCTGCTGAAGATGGCTCACGGTGAGCCGAGTGAGTTCCAATCGACGTAAACCGCAGCCGAGAAGAACGGCCAACATAGCAAAACCCCTCTTGCCCTTTACTGAAGTCAGGTCAGGAACGCCGAGCAGTTCTTTCCCTTGTGTCGGCGTCAACGAGTTGCCGAGTCGCATCCCGAGGCGCTTGGCGCCTTTCACTCGGCGGATGCCCGCTGCGAGGTCGGGGCTTAGCAATCCGTTGTCGGACGCTTCATACGCTAGCCGCCGGACGACTGCCGGACGCAAATTGGTGGTCGCGGGGGCTAGGAAGCCGTCAAGCCTTCCTGGCAATATCGGCGTATTTCGTTACCTATCCGGCCTTCGGCAAGTAACTCGCGCCGAAGCTGATATTTAATGGGATTGGGGTGGATTAGCTGCCCTCTAAATCGCCTTCCGTTTTACGAACTGCAAAGCGGTCAATAGGACCGCCGCGCAGCCCATCGCGACCAGCACCGTCGCGTCGCCCCACCACTCGCGAATGCCAGCCCCGCGCAGAATGATTTCGCGCAAGATGCGGATGTAGTAGGTGGCCGGAATAATGCGGGCAATCCCTTGAAAGATCGGCGGCATGTTCTCGATCGGGAAGATATATTCGGAGAGAAAGACCGGGGGTAGACCCGCCGCAGCGCTCGGCCTCGTACATGGAATGCGTCGTAACAAAGAACGTCACACCCTGGCCGGAGAGCTTGAAGAGAAGATCCCACAATGCCCGGCGCGCCACCGGATCGATCCCCGCCGTCGGCTCGTCGAGAAAAACCACCTTCGGCGAGTGAATCATCGCGCAAGCCAAGGCCAGCCGCCGGGCCTGTCGATGAAGATCTTGACGCCAAGGGCCTGATGCTCGCGGTCGTTGAGCGTCCGCACAGAACCGTCACTGAGTATCGTGTCCCTCGTGTGGCTGTAGATATCGCCGTCGGAGTGTAAGTCGAATTCTGATCGGGATCCTAAGTATTTGATCGGATACAAACAGGATCGGTACTGGGAAATGCCGATGTATCATGTTTATCTTAGTCGGCATTCACGAGGGCCTATGTCAGTGGGTCTTGGAAGATAGTTGTGGCAATGGCGTAACGACTGGGAAATCCGGCGTGAAGGTATCGAGCAGGCTGTTGAACTCGGCGAGTTTGCCGATGTCGCCGTCGATGGTGACGCGACCGGCGATGACCTCGTCGCGGAATGTGGTTTGTTGAAGCGCGATGGCGTTCAGCGTGGATCGCGTGAGGGTGATGGTTGCGTCGGCGTGGCTGGATGTGCGATTGGACAGATAGGTGAGCGCCGAGTCTTCGAGGTTGAGGACGTAATCCTGATTTGTGTCGGTGAAATGCCAGTTGATGACGATGGTCTTGCCTTCGGCGCGGGGGCCGTTCAGCCGCACGCCCATGAAGTCGAAAAAGGCGTCCAGCGGCATAGTGGCTATCAGGTCTGTGTTGATCTGCCACTGGTTCACGCCGGGAGTTTTACCGCGGAGTTCCTGCGCGGCTTCCAGATAGGCATTGCGCCAGGTGGCGGATTCAGCCTGGTAGCCGAGCTGCTCGAGCGCGTCGGCTTCCAGCTCGCGCGCCTGCTGATTGTCGGGCTCGGCGAAGACGAGTTGATTGAGCACCTGTACGACCCAGCGATACTGACCATCGGCGAAGTCCTTGTGGGCGCGGGCGAGGATGGACTGAGAGCCACCCATGTATTCCACGGTCTTCTTGCCGGTTTCGATGGGCGGAAGCGGATTCAGATTGGCAGGATTGCCGTCGTACCATCCGAGGACGCGCTGATAGACGGCTTTTGCGTCATGACTGACGGTGCCGTAGAACTCGCGCGTCGACCACTCGCCGGAGAGGCTGGCTGGCTGCTTGAGCACCTCGGCGATCTCGTCGGGCTTATAGCCTTGATTGATGAGGCGGATGGTCTGGTCATTGATGAATTTGTAGAGGTCGCGCTGCTTGCGCAGGATGGTGTCGATGCGCGCAGTGCCCCAGGTTGGCCACTGATGCTGGCTGATCAGGATGTCCGTGTTGGGGCCAAACTCGGCCAGTGCGTAGTTGATGTCCTTTGCCCAGGCGTTGGCGTCGCGGACCTGCGTTCCACGCAACGGAAGCAGATTATGCAGGTTGTGCGTGACCAGCTCGGCCATATTCAGCGTGCGGAACTGCGGATAGTACATGATCATCTCCGCCGGCGCTTCCGTATCGGGCGTATTGACGAAGACGATCTGAACGCCGTCGATGGTGCGTGTTTCGGTGGGCTTTTCGATGGTGTCGGTGGGCGGGATGAGACTGGAATTGCCGCTCACCCCACCCTTGCCCAGACCGGCATCGACCTGCCCCTTCGCGTCGCGCGGCAACAGCGGCCCGAACTGGAATGCAGCGCGGCGCATCATGGCGTTGCCGACCAGTACGTTTTCATTCACCACAGCGTCCATGAAGCCTTTAGGGGCATAGATGTGTACCTTGCCGGCGGCCACATCGGCTTCGGTGACAACTCCTTTGACTCCCCCGAAGTGATCGAGATGGCTATGGCTGTAGATCACAGCCAGTACCGGCTTATGCGGCCGATGCTGGTAGTAGAGATCGAGGCCAGCCTTAGCCGCCTCAGTCACCGTCATTGGATCGATCACAATCAGGCCGGTATCTCCTTCGATGATCGTCATGGTGGAGATGTCGAAGCCGCGAACCTGATAGATACGATCCGTCACCTTGAAGAGTCCGCTGGCCGTGTTGACCCGGGCATGATGCCACAGCGCTGGATTGACCGTATCGGGCGCGTCAACCGGATCGAGGAAGCCATACTCGCCCAGGGCATTGGCGAAGGACCCGGCTTTAGCGGCCTTGATTGCGGAGTCTGGCAGCGTGGCGATGAAACCGCGATGCGCCTCCTGCTCCTCAATGCCATCGTTGGCGGGCAGATGGGCTGCGGCGGCGTGGTTGGCTTTGACGGTAGAGGGCTCGGCGTTTTTGGGCTGCGTGTTCTGCGCAAAGGACGGAGAGACAAGCGGCAGCAGAAAAAGCGCAACACTAAGCACCGTGGGCTTTGCAATGTTCATCGGATTTCCTCCAATGGTTCAAGAGCGGGAAAGGCAAAGCGTCCGTCGAGGATCTCGGCACGCGGCTGATAAAGGCGCAGGGTGAGGCGGCCTTGTCCTGAGGGCGCGACAGGCAGCCAGTTGGCGGTTTGATCGGACGCAGGCGGATCTCTCTGAACAAGGATGTCGATCGAGCCGTCGGCATTGCGCTTCAAGCCGCTCGTGCGGTCGCCGATGGCGTAGCGGCGCAGAGGATTGTCGAAGAAGTAAAGACGGCCATCGGGTTCGACTTCGTAACTGGAGATCGACCAGAAAGCATCGATAGGCAGATGGGCGGGCACATGAAGACGATAACGATGGCTTGCGTCGAGAGCGCGACCTGCAGAGTCAGTGACAGCCGTGCCGTAGATCGCTTCTTCGCGGGTAAGTGCAAGAAGGCCTCCAAGGGCCACGGCGGCACGCAGATCGTAGTCGACGCCGAAGTTGCCGATGTCGTGAGCGGCATAGCTCCAGCCATTGACTGGTTGCAGCGCGAGAGTGGCGGAACGCAGGCCGGCCTGGGCTTTGGGGAAGTCCTTACGCCAGAGCTGCTCCATCTCGGGTGAAAGCGGTCCAGCACCGGGAGCAATGCCCACCTTGGCGATCTTTGCCAACACGAGCGCGTCCTCCGCAGGCGGCGGATTCAGGCCAAGAGCTTGATTGACAACGGCGGCGAAGTTGGGTCCGTCGTCGAGAATGGGCGCGATGGGCGCTGGTTCATGCGGATCGGGCGCCGGGGCTGTCAGCACGATTTCATCCTGCAAACGATGCACGGCGTCGAGGTCTTCGGGGCCATCGATGAGAATCCGCACCAGCAGCGTGACGTCGGGCGTGGGCGCGTGAATGATCTTGACTCCCGGCGGAGGGTTGCCATGCCACGCGGGGCTGGCGACCAGGAAGCTGCCAGGGCCGGGGCCGGTGGTGCGGCGGCCGATATACGCGAAGTTATTGGTGTACTCGTCCATGAAGGCGAGCGAGTTATAGCGCGCGGTGAAGTTCGGCACATCGATGCGCACCGGGCCGAAACGCAGGTCGAGATTGGCCGACGAGTAGAGCGTGTCGTTGTTGGGCGTGGTGACAAACCGCGAGGTGTGGTCGGCAAGCATACGCGCATGTACAAGCGTGTTGAGCGGAATGCGCTGTGGATTGGAAGGATCGAAGCTTTGCCGATAACGCAGACGCGCAATCTCGTACACAGGCAGAGCGTACCTATATGCGAGTGCGATGAGCGATTCAGAATCGGCGGGGATTGCGGGTGCAGACGCCGTCTGCGCCTGCGCCGGGATGGCCGCGAATGGAACGAGAATGACGCAGAGGCCCAGCACAGCAAGAATACGGCGGCGAAAGATCAGGTTCATGGGATTTCTTCCTCGTCGTGCGTGGAGATATGCCGAAGCGTCGCTTTCAAAATGAAGTGCGCCGCGAGATGTGGAAGATGTATACGAGTCCACCGCTCTGAACACAGTGTTCAGAGCGATGGACTCGCCGGGTTGAGACGGACTATTGGAGGTGGATCTTCACCGTGTCGATCTTGCCGGTGAAGGGGAAGGGGCCTTTGTACTCTGTGCTGACCGCGGAGCCGAGGTCCTTGCCGACGTCGAGGGTCTCCTGGATGGAACTGCGGAATCCGCCGAACTGTTCAAAGTGAATGGAACCCTCGGCTTTGCCGTTGACGGAGAGCGTTCCGGTGCCCGCGCTTACCGTGGAGCCGACAATGCTGCGCCAGCCGGTGACGGCGGGCGCGTTGGGATCCACAACATAGTCGAAGGCGATCTCGACCTTGCCCGTGGGAACCGGATCGGCGGATACGATGCGCAGGTGGGTGCGGCCAAAGACGTTGGCCTCATAGACCACATGGCCGCCCTTCACGAAGAGCGTGTATCCGCCGTAGGTGCCGCCATCGGCGAGGATGACGCCCTCGCCTCCGGTCTTTGGAAGTACCACGCTGGCCACGATGCGATGGCTGACGCCGCCCAGTTCCGGAGTGGCGTAGGGGGGCAACCGGTCGACGCCCTCGCGATAGACAAAGTCCTTGCGGCCGGCGATCGGCGAGGGTTGCCCCAATGAGAATGCGGCCAGCGGATAGACGTTGTTGCGCCGCGCCTCGGAGTCGAAGGTGGCGATAAGCTCCTTGAGCTTATCGGGGTACTTATCGGCCAGGTCGTGTGCCTGGCTGAAATCTTCGTCGAGGTTGTAAAGCTCCCACTTGTTGTTGCTAGGATCGGCCAGGAATTTTTCGGGATGGATGAAAAGTTCCCATGGCGCGACATTGGGGGAGCCTGCCCACCAGCCGTCCTTGTAGATGCCGCGGTTGCCGAGCATCTCAAAGTACTGGACGGTGTGTGTGCTCTTTGCCTCCGGATGGTCCCACGTGTAGGAGATGCTCTTGCCTTCCAGCGGAAGCTGCTTGATGCCGTTGACCGTGTCCGGAAACTGAACGCCAGCGGCTTCGTAGATGGTGGGTGCGATGTCGGTGACGTGCGAGAACTGGCTGCGCAGGCCGCCGGCATCCTTGATGCGCGCCGGCCAGGAGACGATCAGCGGATCGCGCGTGCCGCCCAGATGCGCGGAATCCTGCTTGGTGCCCTTGAAGGGCGCGGCCATGGCCCATGCCCATGCGGCCGCGACGTGATTGTCGTAGTCGGGGCCACCCAGACCGTCGGCGTGCTTGGCGAGCAGGTCGAAGTCGTGCGGCGCTCCGGCGGATTCGGCGATGTTGGCGTCGGTGCCGTCGGCTCCTCCCTCGGCGCTGGGGCCGTTGTCGCCAACGATGTAGAGCACCAGCGTGTTGTCGCCCTGGCCCTCTTCGTGGATGGCGTCGAGAACGCGGCCCACTTCAGCATCAGTGTAGGAGAGGAAAGCCGCGTAGACCTCGGCCTCACGCGAGAGGACCTTCTGCTTCTCCGGGCTGAGCGAGTCCCACGCCGGCAGGCCAGGCAAGCGTTCTGTGAGCTCGGCGTTGGCAGGAATGACGCCCAGCTTCTTCTGGCGTTCAAAGGTCTGCTCGCGCAGCTTGTCCCAGCCCTGATCGAACTGGCCCTTGTACTTTGCAATCCACTCCTTCGGAACATGGTGCGGAGCGTGAATGGCGCCGGTGGCCAAGTAGAGGAAGAAGGGCTTGTCGGGCGAGACGGCATCGTGCTGATGCAGCCAGTCGATGGCGTTGTTGGCCAGATCGATGTTCAGGTTATAGCCCTGCTCGGGGGTCTTGTCGGGCTCGACGGGAGTGGTGCCGCGATAGAGCTGCGGATTCCACTGGCTGTCTTCGCCGCCCTGGAAGCCGTAGAAGTACTCGAAGCCGAGGCCGGTGGGCCAGTGATCGAACGGTCCCACGGGGTTCACCTCGGAGTAGGGCGTGTCGTGCCACTTGCCGATGGCCGCGGTGCTGTAGCCGTTCTCCTTGAGCACTTCGGCGATGGAGGCCGCGCTCTTCGGCCAGATGCCGTTGTAGCCCGGATAGCCGGAGACGATCTCCTCTATGTTGCCGATGCCGATCTCGTGGTCGTTGCGGCCCGAGAGCAGTGCCGCGCGCGTGGGCGAGCAGAGCGAGTTGACGTGGAACTCGTTGTAGCGCAGGCCGCCTTTTGCCAGCTTATCGAGCTGCGGCGTCAGCGCCGGGCCGCCAAAGGTGCTGGACATGCCGAAGCCCACATCGTCGATCAGAATCAGCACCACGTTGGGTGCCCCATTCGGCGCCTTCACTCGCTCAGGCCAGTCAGGACGGGAGTCGGCGCGGCGCGGGGCCACAACGCCCTTGAACTCGGGATCGGGTTTGACGAGCTCCACCTGCTGCGCCCAGGCAGGCAACACGGAAGCGGCGGCAATCGAACTACCCAATAGCAGTCCGGTGTATTGCATGAAATTCATAATTCGTTCTCCTGTTTCAAATGCTTGCGGTGGGATGCACTGGCGACGCCAGCACAAGGATGTAAGTTTTGTGCTTCCACTTGATCTCAATGGCGACGGGATCGATTTTGCCGTTGAAGCGGTTCAGTGACCTCAGGCTGCGCGGGAGGGACAACAACAGAAGCAGTTACACAAGTTGGACAGCATCGGAGCTCCTCCCTGCCGTAGTCTGGAATGCGCGTGGGCCTTGCGTGCGCGCCCATTCCATCACCCGTGCCGGTGCGCGATTCTGGCTAAGTTGATGGACCATGAAGCGCATATATGGATCGATGTGATGGAAGAAGTGCTTGTAGCCCACGCAGAGATAGTTCAGTCCGTACTCGCCTGAAGCCGTTGTGGTGAACCGATGCTTGGGGCACTCGCCGTTGCAGGCAAAGCGCACGTCGCAATGCTGGCAGTCAGAGGGCAGCATTGCCTTGGCGCTGCCGAAGCGCGTCTGCTGCGGCGTGCTTACCAGGCTACCAATGGCCTTGTCGAGAATGTTGCCGAGCTTGTTCTCCGGATAGACGAAGTGGTCGCAGGAGTAGAGATCGCCGTTGTGCTCCACCACCAGCGCGTTGCCGCAGGTGGGCGCGAAGACGCACAGGCTCTGCGGCAGGCCGGCCCACGACTCCAGCGCCACGTCGAAGATCTGCACGAAGGTCCTGCCCACATCGCTCAACACCCATTCGTCAAAGACCGCCGCAAGGAACCGGCCAAACTGCAGCGGCTCCACGGACCAGTCGGAGACCGACGCAGGCTGGCGCGCGAATGGCTTGATCAGCACCAACCCATTGGCATCGGGCTCGGTGGCAACCTGTTCGACGACGGGAATGAACTGTAGATACTTGCTGCCAATCTGCTTGAGAAAGCGGTAGACCTTCTGCGGATGATAGGAGTTCTTCCGGTTGATGACGGTGAGCGTGTTGAACTCGACGCCGTGCTTCTTCAGCACTTCCAACCCGCGCATCACGCGCGCGAAGGTCGGCTTTCCTCCCTTGTCCACGCGGTATGCATCGTGAATCTCCTCCGGGCCATCGATGGAAAGTCCGATCAGGAACTTGTTCCGCGCCACAAACTCTCCCCACGCGTTGTTCAACAGCGTTCCGTTGGTCTGGAATGCGTTGTCGATGGTCTTCCCATTTGCGTGCTTCTGCTGCAACTCGACGACACGCTCGAAAAAGGGAATGCCGAGCAGCGTTGGCTCTCCGCCCTGCCAGGCGAAACTGACATGCTGCGCCGACTGGGCCTGAATGTACTGGCGGATGTAAACCTCCAGCACGTCATCGCTCATGCGATAGTCGCGCCCGCTTGCCTGGTAGAGATTCTCCTTCTCCAGGTAGTAGCAGTAGGTGCAATCCAGATTGCAGATCGGACCGTGCGGCTTGGCCATGATGTGAAACGGCTTCATTGGAGCTTGCTCTCTTCCCCATTGTGCTTTGGGGCTGTTGCGCGCATAAAAAACCCACGATCATGTTCTCGTGGGTGATGTTTGCTGGGAAGATGAACCTGGTCGGGGAGTTCAGAACCGCATCTTCGCTACAATCGCACGAGGTCGTTCGGCTACCGGAGAATCGGCAGGACAACAACAGGCGCGGAATGTGCGGCGATTGATCATGATTTGGCTTTGATTCCACAGGTTGCATCAGCTAAAGAAGAGGCGTCCCAAACAACCCATGAGTATCTTTGATGATGCCCGGAGGCGTCGCTTCTGTCAAGCACTTCAGGGAAAGCGCGCATCGGAGAAAGCGTACGGAAACCGAATAATAAAATCGGCCGGATGCATTGACATCGGGCGAATCCTCGTGGGACATTGGAATCGATGAGGCTGTTCACCGACATTTTGTTCATGTTTGCATATAGAACCGAGCAGGCCCCCCGCCGCTCGTGTTGTTGATGCCGACTGCTGTTCAATTGTCGATCGTTTCGCTTCCGATTGAACCTTCACTCGCTCACAGGCATTATCTGAGATCCACCCATAGATAAAGTAGTCTGTGTGCGTTCATCCTGGCTTGGACTATATTTCCCGAGGAATTCATGCATCGATCTTTGTTTGACGAAGTACGGCGCTTTGCGCGTCCCATCTTGTTGAGTGCTGCCGCCATCGCGCTGTCTATAGGCAGCACGCCGGCTATCGCCGGCCCATCGGTCTATCCGACCGGCGTGACCATTTATAACCCGCAGAAGGCCTATAACGGCTATGTCGTGTTTAGCGCGCCCGATGGAAAAACACACATGATCGACATGAACGGCAATGAGGTCCATCGCTGGGATTATTATGCCTTTCCAGCGGAATTGATCGATCCTGCAAAGAATGGCGGGAAGAGGGGCCACCTGGTTGTGCAGACCAGGAATGGAACGAGTTTTCCCTACTTTGGGGGAATGCTGGACAACCAGGAGGTCGGCGAAGTCGATTGGGACGGTAACGTCGTCTGGCGGTGGGCAGGGCCTTCGCCCGTCAGTCCTGCACTACAGAACCACGACTGGGCGCGTCTGCCCAATGGCAATACTCTGTTGATCACATCCGCAATCCGCGTCGTGGGCGGCGTGAGTGACAAGCCCATCGACGATCAAGTGATCCGCGAGGTCAATCCCCGGGGAGAGACGGTGTGGAGTTGGGCGGCCGGGGACCACATCGATGAGTTTGGCGTCTCTGCCGAAGGGCGCGATCTGCTACGCAAGATCTATCGCGACGGCTCCCTCGGATATGGGTTTCTGACCATCAACGATATGCAGCCCATCGGTCCGAACAAGTGGTTCGATGGCGGCGACAAACGGTTCGATCCCGACAACATCGTCATCGACTCGCGCGAGGCCAACTTTATCGCGATCATCGAGAAGAAGACCGGCAAGATCGTCTGGCGCATCGGTCCCGACTTCAACCCGCCAAACCAGGCAACCGAAGGCTATGCAAGCCTGTCGAGCGCAAATCCCCGGCCTATGCTCAGCCTTTCAGTGCCCAGACCTGTGGACCAGACCAGCGGCCAGCACGATGCGCACATTATCCCGAAGGGCCTGCCGGGCGAGGGAGACCTGCTGGTCTTCGACAACGAAGGTCCCGCCGGCTTCCCATCCTCCCGCCTCTCCGTAGAGGTCGGCTCCCGCATCTTGGAGATCAATCCGGTCACGAAGCAGATCGTCTGGCAATACACGGCGGCCAATTCCGACGCGCCCGAGTGGACTTTCTTCAGTTCTTTTATATCCAGCGCACGCCGCCTGCCCAACGGCAATACGCTGATTGACGAAGGCATGAACGGCCGCATCTTTCAGGTTACCTCGACCGGCGAAATCGTGTGGGAGTATGTGAATCCCTATTACGGACGCGAGAGTGTCGGACTCTACTCCCCGGTTCGCACCAACTGGGTATTCCGCGCTCAACCGGTTCCTTACGACTGGGCTCCTGAAGGCACAAAGCATAGCGAAGTTCCGGTTTCTCCGGTCGATAACGCGAACTTCCGAGTAGGCGGCAAATAAATGCGCCTGCGTGGATCGGAAAATACGAAATTGTCCCTCGCATGTTGAGATGCTCGTTTATTTTGGACTTCTCGACACGAGGCATAAATCCCAGTAAAGGCGCAAGTTCCCTGTGGAATTGCGTTTCGGGAGATGCGTGTTCTACAAACGGTCCTCGACCGGTTCTCTGCACTGGCGATTGGCCAGAGGGAGAATGCAGCGCGCGTTGTGACAACTCCTTCGCTTGACCGTTATCCAAATCCATGATGTAATATTTTCCATGCACAAGAACAAGAGCAACACGATGCCTCCGGTTCCGGTGGCCGCACAGACGCCCCGTCTGTTGTGTGGTGGCTGTTGTTGTTGTCCCTCTCTGTTTCTGCACAATCTTTCCCGCTAGTCCAATCTGCGTTATCCCTGGGTAAGTTTTGTGCACTCATAAGTGCAGGCGCTGCTATTTAAGCGGCGGATTTGCGAACATCCATACGCTAAAAGTGAACTCGAGGGAAGAATGAATCTCCTGCAATTCTGTGCGCTGAGCCGTGCGCGCTGTTGCCGCTCAGGCCATCCGCAGATTCGACGCCCTGCATGTCGCGAACAGGCGTGTTGATTCGATCTCTCGAGTGGCCACTCCGCGCTCACTCTGCAACGGCTTACGGCACGACACCGTGGCTATCCACGCAATTCAAGTTTCCGCAATAACGAATCAATCAAGAGAGGGAATCTGTATGCAAGCGAAATCGATGGTTCATTTGGGAGTCCGTGGCATTGGTCTTGTGTTTCTGGCGCTGATCGCTCTTCTGGCAATACCCAGCCTCTCCGCACAGGTGGAGAAGGGAATTATTACCGGGGTCGTAAGCGATGCTTCCGGAGCGGTGCTGACGAAGGCGCATGTCTCGCTCACCAACCTGGCGACAGGAATCGTTACATCGGCGACGACCGACAGCGCGGGAATTTATGCCTCGCCACCGCTGGACGCGGGCAACTACGAGATCACAATCAGCGCGCCCGGATTGGCCAAGGCGGTCAAGAATGCGCGATTGGAAGTGGCCCAGCGCATCCGCGTCGACGCGGTGCTGCAGGTGGCATCGGACGTACAGACGGTCACCGTCGACGCCACCACGATTCAGTTCGATACCGAAACGTCAACGTTGTCGAATCTGCGCACGGAACAGGCCGTTCACGACCTGCCCCTGAACGGACGCAACTTCGCCGAGCTGCTCGGGCTGGGTGCCGGCGTGGTCGCCGGTCAGTCGCAGTTGACCACCAGCATCCCCTATGTTCAGCAGCGCGGGCCGTCGTCTTACGGCTTCAACGGCTTGCGTCTGACGGACAACCGCCTGTTGCTGGATGGCATTGGCGACAATGAGAACCACAACGGCTTCGGCATCATCGTCTTCCCTCCCATCGACGCCATTGAAGAGTTCCGCGAGGAGACGGCCACCCCCGATGCGCGCTACGGCCGCTTCTCGGGCGGCGTCATCAATCTCATCTATAAGTCGGGGACCAACAAGTTTCACGGCGAGGTATTCGAGTTTCTGCGCAACTCAGCGCTGGATGCCAAAAACTACTTTGATGCCGCCAAGCCGGGCTTCCGCCTGAATTCCTTTGGCGCCACCTTTGGCGGCCCTCTCGGACGGCCGGGCAAAGCTAAGTCTTTCTTCTTTGGCGACTACGCCGGCCAGCGTCTCAGCCAGGGACTCACCTATATCAGCACCGTACCGGCCTGGGGCCCGAACGGCATCGGCGACTTCTCACTGTACACCTCGTCCGGAATCACCGTGCGCGACCCTGTTACGCACGCTGCCTACGCCGGCAATGTGGTGCCCGCGTCGGCCCTGACCAGCGCGAATGCCCAGGTGGGCCTGAATGTGCTGAAGTTGTATGCACAGTACGCGTCGCCGAATATACCTGGCACGACGACGGCGAACAACTTCCGCTACGCGCCGCAGCGCATCGACAACAGCGACGCCTTCGATGTGCGCGTCGATCGCACCTTCACGCAGAGCGACAGCGGGTTTATCCGCTACAGCCACGCTTACGACAATATCCAGCAGCCGGGTGCGCTGCCAGCTCCGCTGGTGGGCGGCTCAATCTCCGGTCCGGCCAGGCAGTCCGCGCATCAAGCGGTGGTGAGCGAGACGCACCTGTTCTCTCCATCTCTGATCAGCACGGCGCACTTTGGCTGGTCGCGAATCTTTATCAACGCCACGAATCTCGATCAGGGACTTGGGCTGACCAGTCCCAGTCAACTCAATATTCCCGGCGTCATCAATCCCAACGACGTCGCCAACACGGACGGACTGCCGTACTTTGCCATCACCGGGTTTGCCACCATTGGCGACCCATATAACAGTCCGACCCAGATCGGCACCAACAACTATCAGGCCAATGAAAACGTGAGCTGGAGCAAGGGCAAGCACTCGCTTGATTTCGGAACAGAAATTGTAAGGCCGGAGTACAACATCTATCAGACCTCGGCGGAGCATGGCATCCTTGTATTCCCCAACGTCTACACGACTTTTGCGCTGTCGGACCTGCTCTTCGGAGCGCCCTATCAGGGATATCGGATGTATCAGCCGGGCACGCGCGGCTTCCGCCAGCTCGATCTGTCCTTCTACGCGCAGGATCACTACAGGGTGAGCAATCGGCTGCTCCTCAACTACGGCGTGCGATACGACAACTACCTCGGCTGGCCGTGGGTCGAGGTTCAGAATCGCGAGTACCAGTTCGATCCCACGCTTTCGACAACCCAGGTCTACCAGGTGGGAACCAACGGTGTCACGCGCAGCGGAGCCAAGGGCAACAATCTGAACTTCGAGCCGCGCGTCGGCATCTCCTATCAGATCGATTCGAAGACGTCACTACACGCCGGATTCGGCACCTACTATTCGGCCCCAACCGTGACGGTCGCGGCGGGACTTGCCGCCAATGCGCCCGGGGAAGATTACTGGGCGTTCTATAACGGCGCTTATGGATCTACCGGATTCAACTATCTGTCCAATGGCTTCGTGCATACCGTTGCGACAACGAATGCCCCTCAACTGTCGCCTCTCAATTCGGTCTATCCGAACGTCAAGACTCCCTACAGCGAGCAGTGGCAGTTGAGCCTGCAACGGGAGATCGGCACCGAGAACCGCATTACGGTCGCCTATGTGGGAAACCGCGGCGTGCATCTGGACGCACTTCTCGATATCAATCAGGCAACGCCGGGCGCCGCGCTTGGCACCCTGCAGACGCGCCGGCCCTACCCGTACTTTGGCGAGATCCTGCAACTGCAGACCAACCAGGTTTCGAGCTACAACGCATTGCAACTCACCGCCGAACGCCGCTCGAAGAATTTTACATATCAGGCTTCGTACACCTATAGCCATGCGTTGGACGACAACTTCAGCCCCTCAACGGCATACGGCTTCGGCACCGCGGTGAACTACTACAATCAGTCCGCGGATTATGGCGATTCCGACCTGAATATTCCCAATCGCTTCGTGGGCACTGTGGATTACAGCCTTCCCTTCCATGCCTCCGACTGGCGCAAGCAGTATGTGCAGGGATGGCAGTTGAACGCCATCGCCACCTACTCGGACGGTCTGCCGTTCTCCGTGCTGGCGGGCACCAATTCGCTCAACGTGAGCGACAGCATCGTTCCGCGCGCGGCGCTAGTCAGCGGCTACGGCAATGGATCTCTGCCCAGCGGTCAACGTGGTGTCGGGCAATGGTTCAACACCGCTGCATTCGCCAATCCCGGCGCGCAGCAATGGGGCAACTCCGGCCGCAACATTCTTCAGGGACCGGGCACGAAGGACATCGATTTCTCGGTGTTCAAGAATACTCCGCTCAAAACGCTGGGTTCTCTACAGTTGCGCGCAGAGGTCTTCAATCTATTCAACACAACTCAGTTCAATAATCCCAATGCAACCGTTGGAACCACGAACTTCGGCACAGTCTCTTCGGCAGGCTCGCCGACCACGCTACAGCGCGTCTCGCGAGAGATCCAACTGGCGGCAAAGGTCACCTTCTGAACCGGAGATACACACCTGGGCCCTGGCAGATAAAGCCAGGGCCCAGAAGTTGCAATGGCACGTTTCCCTGGGAGGATTTGCATGACTCAATCCGTGCAGACGAAGAGCGGTTTGTCAGCGTACCGCGAAGTTGTCGCCAAGTACCCCGATGTTTCTCCTCTTGTCATTCTCAAGGCGGACCTTCAGCGCAGAGGAGTCACTTACTCCCAGGCGGCGTTTGGCCATTTCGATCCGGCCCGCCACCTAGTGCAGGCGAGAAGCATCTTTGTCTCGGTTGGCGAAAAGCCGGATGAGACGCCGACCATGGCCTCCGCCGGTCTGATTCTGCGCGACGGCACAACCGTGATCTCGGGACCAAGACTCAACACCGAAGGCCTCTTTGTCGTCGATTCCATCGATGGAAAGCTAGTCATTACCGACGGTGACGACATCATCGAAGAAGTCGACCTCTGGGAGAAGCCGGACTACGTCAGCAAAACGACCTCCTCCGGAAAACCAATGTGGCAGATCGCAACACCGCGCCCGCAGCGCCTGGACATCAATCCTTATTCCTATTGCCACTTCTGGGACGACGGTCACGGCTGCAAATTCTGCAATATCTCCTGGAACTACCACAAGGAGCACAAAGCTAACAACAAGCCGATCCGCCTCGACCCGAGGGACGTTTCGGAGACGGTGGCCGAGGCGATTCGCCAGCCCGGCCGGTTCACAAACATCATGCTTACCGGCGGATCGATCTTTAGCGGCGACGAGCTGTTCGCCGATGAGTTGGACTTGTATATTGAAATCCTTCAAGCCATCGGAGAAAATTTCTCCACCAGGCGCTTCCCAAGCCAATTGATCTCCTCGTCATTCGCTCCGCACCAGCTTGCTCGCCTGTATGAAGAGACGGGAGTGTTGACCTATACCTCGGACATCGAGGTGCTGAACGAGGAGAAGTTCAACTGGATCTGCCCGGGCAAGACGGCAAAGCTCGGTTACCGCGAGTGGAAACGCCGTCTGGTCGAGGCGGTCGGAATCTTTGGCCGCGGTCGCGTAAACACAGGGATTGTCGGCGGCGTCGAGACAGCCACGCCACATGGCTTCGCGAGCGAAGACGATGCACTCGCGGCCACGCTCGAGGAGGCCGACGATCTGGCCAGCCAGGGAGTTTCAACGGTTCATTGCGTCTGGGGCCCGACTCCTGGATCGGTGTTCTTCAAACAGAAGGTACCTTCTCTCGAATATTACGTGCGCCTGTCTCAAGGGCTGGATCAAATCCGCCGCAATCATGGGCTGAACGTCGATATGGACAACTACAGACTATGCGGCAATCATCCAGATTCGGATTTGTCCCGCATTTAATGATGCGCAAGGAGATATTCATGTCAGTTGTGTTTGAAGATTGGCTTATTCGGGCCATCGATGATCCGGGAACGGTGAAGATTGTTGCGACCTCGGACGGAAAAGGCACGCCGCATCTTCAGGAGAGTACCCTGCTTCATGTTGCGGAAGATGGCTATCTTGTCCTTCCCGAGCTGCACGAGCACTCTTTGACCAACCGCAATCTTGTCCGCGCGATCTGGTTTGGCGGCGAGGTTACGATCTTCGTCCGGACCAGTGATCGGCGCAGCTTCCAGATTACCGGCAGTCCGTATAAAGCTCTTGTATCCGGCGCGCGCTACGAGCACTACTATCGCCTGTTGAGAGAGAAGGGCGAAGATGTGGACCTGTCAACGGTCTGGCTCATCGAGGCCAGAGGGTTGACCGATGAGAGCGCCGAATCCCTTCGTCACCGCGAGGAGCAGACCTTTCTGCCGCTGATCCATCTGGACCGCATCGCCCGTGCGTGACGAGATCGGATACACCCAGGCGACCGCGTTTTCTTCCCCCGTGGAGGAATATGTATTCGGCAAGTCTCATTCTTTAAAGATATTGCTGTCTCTCAGCCTGCTGATGACGTTCGATTTTGCAGACCGGATGATCATCGCCGGGCTGTTGCCCATTATTAAAGAAGAATGGCGCATCACGGACACCGAGGCCGGTCTGTTGAGTTCTGTTTTGTACCTCGGCATGGTGATCTTCGTCTTCCCGGCCTCGCTTCTGATCGACCGCTGGAGCCGCCTGAAGATGGCAAGCCTGACGGGCGTCTTTTGGAGCCTCTCCTCGGCGGCGGGGGCCTGGACGAAGAGCTTTTCCGAACTGGTGGTTACGCGGGCCTTCGTGGGAATCGGCGAAGCCGGTTACGCCCCTGCCGCATACGTCTGGATCTCCGCGGCGTTTCCTGGACGCCGGCGTCAGCTTGCCCTGGGCATTTTTTCCACTGGTCAGCCGATTGGCATGGCCGTTGGAGTGGCGTTGGGTGGGTATGTCGGCAAGATGCTTGGGTGGCATCAGGCCCTGGGATTGATGGCCGCTCCAGGGTTGCTGATCGCAATCCTGATCTATCGCGGACGCGATTATCAAAACCTGCCAGTCGTCGCCGATAGTGCCGACCCGCTGCGGCAATCTGTTCTTCACCGGTTCGGGTGGGACAGCGTTCGCGCCATAGCCAGATCGCCGTCGCTGATATTCGCATTTCTAGCCGGTGCAATGGGGACGCTGCAATGTACGCCGGTCTTTTACTTTCTTCCCATGTTCTTGCACCGGGTACATGGCGTTCCAGCGGCGACGGCCACCTATATGACAAGCGGCATCATGATGATGGTGATTGTTTCGGTCCCACTGGGGGGATGGATCATGGATCGCTGGAGCGACACCATGCCGCGCGCCAAACTGGTCTTCGCGTGGATCGCTTCGGCGATCGGGACCGTACTCTTCGGATTGGCCTTTGGCGCTGCCAGAGGCTGTACCACTCAATACGCTCTGATCGTGATCGCCACGTTCATTATTGCAACGGCGTCTACCGCAACCCTCAGTATGTCGCAGGAGTTGGCGCCCATCGGCGCGCGAGCTTTGTCGGGGAGTTGCTTTGTGCTGGTTCTGCATCTTCTGGGTTCAGCGCCAGGCCCGTATTTCACGGGTCTGCTCTCCGACCATTATGGCTTAACAACAGCCTTTTTAATCATGTGCCTGGTGAGCGGGGCCTTGGCCTTGATCACACTGTTGCTGGCCTGGTGGTATTACCCCAGCGTGTCAAGGGCTGAAGCAGCCCGTGGTGTAAGTCGGGGATGGGCGCGGGTCTGTGATTGAGTTGAAAACATCTAACGGATATGGCGATGGGCAGCCGAGTAAGGCGCGATCCAAGGGACCGCTGCACAAGTCCAAGCCCCACGCTCTGATTGGATAGAATGATATGCAGAGAGTGAGTGCGATGGGGCAAATCGCTCTGGGCGGCGATCAGTGCACGAAGTGGCGGACGCTGGATGAGCGCGTGCGCGCCATGCTCGGCGCCCCGGCCGCTGGCGTCTTCGCGGGAGGCCGCTGATGCCACCTCTTGCCCGGCGAAATCTCTTTCACGACCGGATTCGTCTGGCTGTCACCCTCACCGGCATCGCATTCAGTGTTGTGCTGATGGTGGTGCAGTGGGGTCTCTTCGAGGGATTCTCCTCGAGCACCACCGGCATCATCGACCATTCGCACGCCGACTTGTGGATCGCCGCAAAGAACACCACCTATCTGGAACAGGCCATTCCATTCAACGAACGCAAGTACTACCAGGTGCTGGCCACGCCCGGCGTCGGCCATGCCATCAAGTACATCGTCCGCTGGTCGTACTGGAAGGAACCCAACGGCCACACAGAGACCATTGCGGTGGTCGGCTGCGATCCAGACTCCTTCATGGGCGGTCCCTACAACCTGGTCGCCGGCGACGCCCAACAGCTCAAACAGCCCAACGCAATCATCATCGACCGCATGTACGCCAATAAACTCGACGCCCACGCCATCGGCGATATGGTGGAGGTCAACGGCTTCCGCGCTAAGGTCGTCGGCTTCACGGACGGCATCCGCGCCTTTACTACGTCGCCTTACGTCTTCACAACCTTCAAGCGCGCCCTGGACTTCACCGTCATCGACGATGACCAGACGAACTTCATCCTCGTCAAGGCCGCCCCCGGCGTCGACATCGGGCAACTGAAGGCTGAACTGCAACGCCGCCTGCCCGACAACGTCGTCTTCAAGACCGCCGAGTTCAGCGCCAGCACGCGCCACTACTGGATGTTCACCACCGGCGCAGGCATCGCCGTCCTGATGGCCGCCGCCCTGGGCTTGATCGTCGGCATCGCCGTCGTAGCCCAGACCATCTACGCCACCACCATGGACCACATCCGCGAATACGGCACACTGAAGGCCATGGGCGCGCCGAACCGCTATGTGCTCGGCGTCATTATGCAGCAGGCGGCGATTGCGGCGGTGCTGGGCTACGCCATCGGCATGGCAGTCAGCGTGTTTGTCGTTCACGGCGCGTCCAAGGGCGGTGCCAACATCCTTCTCTCCTGGCAGACCGCCATCGGCCTCTTCTTTCTCACGCTGGGGATGTGCGCCTCGGCCGCCGTCGTCTCGGTAAAGAAGATCCTCTCGCTCGATCCGGCGACGGTCTTCAAGAGTTGAACGCTGCGCTTCCTGAGGTTTTCCATTTGGCAGATGCAATCACAATCCGCGGCATCACCAAGAACTACGACGAGGGCGCGACCAGTACCCTCGCTCTCGACGGCGTCGATCTCTCCGTCCGGCGCGGCGAGGTCACGCTGCTGATGGGGCCATCGGGCAGCGGCAAGACCACCCTGCTCTCCATCATGGGCTGCATCCTTCGCCCCACCTGCGGCCAGGTGCTGCTGGGCGGCAGAGACGTCACCGCTCTGCGCGAAGCCGATCTGCCCGCCGTTCGCCTGCGTCACATCGGCTTCGTCTTCCAGGGCTTCAACCTTTTTCCCACCCTCACTGCCAGCGAGAACGTCGAACTCACGCTCGGGCTCAAGGGGGTCAAGGGCCACCAAGCCAAGGACGAAGCCCGGCGTCTGTTCACCCTGGTCGGCATTGCGGAGAAGTACGATGCCTTCCCTGCGGACATCAGCGGCGGACAGAAGCAGCGCGTCGCCATCGCCCGCGCCGTTGCCGGATCGCCCGAGGTCATCCTCGCCGACGAGCCCACCGCGGCGCTCGACTCGCACACCGGAAAGACCATCGTCGAGATGATGGCCGCGCTCGCTCACGACGAAGACCGCGCCGTCGTCATCGTCACCCACGACAACCGCCTCATCGAGTACGCCGACCGCATCGTGCGCCTCGAAGACGGGCGCATCGCCTGCGACGCTTGACGGCGCGCAGCACGAACTGGAGGACTCTCATGGCAGCTTCGCTCAAGCTCAACCGGTGGATCATCGCGACGGCGATCGTCGCTGCGCTCGTCCTCGGCGCGTTCGCCCTCCACTCCTCCGGCTACGGCAGGTCCGCCGCAGCGCCCGCGGAGTCCCAGCCCATCGTCAACAAGACGGTCGTCGCCGGCCCCGGCCTCGTCGAGCCTGCCTCGGAAGACGTAAAGATTGGCTCCGAGATCGCTGGCAAGCTCCAGCAGGTTTTCGCCGAGGAGGGAGACCAGGTCAAGAAAGGCCAGGTCCTTGCCGTACTCGTCAACGACGACTACATGGCCCAGGTCGAAGCCAGCCGCGCCCAGGTCCATCAGGCCCAGGCCGCCTACGAGAAGGTCCTCAACGGCTCGCGCCCGCAGGAGCGCAAGCAGTCCTTCGCCTCCATGCAGCAGGCAGAGACCGTCGAGAGCAACGCCCGCAGCGACTTCGAGCGCAGCCAAAAGCTCTTCGACGCCAACGTCATCTCGCTGCAAGAGATGGACCACGCCCGGCGCGACCTCAAGGTCGCCGAAGACCAGCTCGAGGCCGCCACGCAGCAGTTTCACCTGGTCGACGACCGGCAGCGCGACGAAGATATCGCCGCCGCTAAAGCACAGCTCGAACTCGCCCAGGCCCAGCTCGACGGCAACCAGGCCATCTACCAGAAGACCTTTCTCCGCGCGCCCTTCGACGGCACCATCCTGCGCAAGCACCATCGTGCCGGCGAAAGCATCACCAACTCCAGCGTCACTCCGGACCCTGTCTTCACCGTCGGCGACGTGACCAGCCTGCGCGTCCGTGTCGATGTCGATGAGACCGACGTCAGCCGCGTCGTCAACGGTCAGCGCGTCTACTGCGTCGCCGCTGCCTATCCCGGCCAGCGGTTCTGGGGCCGCGTCATCCGCGTCGCCAGCCAGCTCGGCCACAAGAACCTCCAGACCGACGAACCGAAGGAGAAGGTCGACTCCAAGATCATCGAGACCCTGGTGCAGCTCGATTCTGGCGTGCATCTACCCGTGGGACTTCGCGTAGATGCCTATATTCAAACCGAGCCGCAATAGGTGTTTCTTCATGTGCAATATCGGCTTGATGCAGCCTGTTCTGCGTGTTTGGTCCCTACTCACACGATCAGTAATGGGAAGTCTTAGTGCTGTGGAAGGTGACGCACCTTCTTCGGATAAGGCGTCTCGGCGATGCTCCAGCCGTGCTTCAACACATGAATATAGAAGAAACGCTGAGCCGCCAGCCGCAGGATTACAGTGTTCTGGCTGAACTTGAACGTGGTGAATAGTGCTGCCTGAAACTTGCGAATATCTTCAGGGCCAAGCTGATCGGGCGCACGACGGAAGTACCGGCTGCCCTAAGCTCCCCCACAACCGTCGAAATTTGTATATCTCCAGCCATCTGGGGGCTAATAAGTTCCAAATGTGATTCCCTCGGGGAAATATGTCTCTTGCCAAACCCTGCAAAAGGTTCCTCACTTGGCACCTAATTCCAAATGCAATTCCCCTGCGGGCAGTTGCTTGACGTATAGACATTTATCCGGTCAATCCTATAATCTGTGAGAAGAATGATGAGCGATCTCAAACAGAACCGTTCAGCCCAGCTTCGCGGGTCTGTGTCTATCGCCATCCAAGTCATGCAGGCCAGCAGAAATGTGCATGGCCGCATCGCCGCATCCCCCCGCGCATTTTACTGTTGACCCCTACCCGTACTGCATATCGCATTGTACTGGGCGCTGCCTGAACTGAGGTAGTGCGCAACCAAGAGCGCAGCCCCGGCGTTACACCGGGCAATGGGTCAAGGGGAAAACATGAGCATCGCACAGAATGTTACGGAATTAATTGGCCGCACGCCGCTAGTACGCCTGAACCGCGTTACGGAAGGAATCAATGCCACCGTCGTGGCCAAGCTGGAGAGCCGCAACCCGGCCGCAAGCGTGAAGGACCGCATTGGGCTGGCGTTGATCGAGGCCGCCGAGCGCGAGGGGAAGATTACTCCAGGTAAAACCGTCCTGATCGAGCCGACCAGCGGCAACACCGGCATCGCGCTTGCCTTCGTCGCCGCGGTCAAGGGCTACCGCCTCATCCTCACCATGCCGGAGACGATGAGCGTCGAGCGCCGGGTCGTGATACTGGCCTACGGTGCGGAGATCGTGCTGACGCCTGGACCGAACGGCATGAAGGGCGCCGTCGCCAAGGCGGAAGAGCTGCTGCGCGAGACGCCCAACGGATACATCCTGCAGCAGTTCAACAATCCCGCGAACCCCAAGATCCACTTCGATACCACCGGACCGGAGATCTGGGAGGACACCGATGGCAAGGTGGACATCCTCATCTCGGGTGTAGGCACCGGCGGTACGCTGACCGGCGTCAGCGAGTATATCAAGCCGCGCAAGCCCAGCTTCTGGACCGTCGCGGTCGAGCCCGCCGCCAGTGACGTTCTCTCCGGCGGAACGCCCGGACCGCACAAGATCCAGGGCATCGGCGCGGGGTTCGTCCCCAAGGTCCTGAAGACCGAGCTGATTGATGAGATCGTCAAGGTGAGCAATGAAGACGCTCTTGCCACGGCCCGACGGCTGCCAAAGGAAGAGGGGTTGCTGGTCGGCATCTCGTCCGGGGCTGCGGTGTTTGCGGCGCTGGAGGTTGCGCGCCAGCCGAAGAACGCCGGCAAGCTGATCGTCGTTATTCTGCCCGACTTCGGCGAGCGGTATCTCTCCACCGGCCTCTTCGACGAGCTGCGCCAGCAGGCGCTGGAGACGAAGGCGTCTACCATCGCGGTGTAACGCCGGTCAACTTGCCGCAAGATGGTCCACGAAGACAGGCGCGGCTGGATTGCGAAGTGATGCGACGGGATTGTGTACGCGATCCAGCCGTCCCTGAATGATGAATAGAATTGCTCCTTAGTGAGATTCGATGATGCCAACAGCCACCGGCCAGCGCCGCCTCAGCCAGATCGCACCGCTGATACTCCAATCGGAGATACGCTCGATGTCCGTCGAGTGCGAGCGGATTGGCGGAGTGAATCTGGCGCAGGGGGTCTGCGATACCGAGCTGCCGGCGCTGGTCGCCGAGGGCGCGGTCAACGCGATCCACAGCGGATGGAATACATACACGCGGTTGGACGGAATCGCACCGCTGCGCGAGGCGATTGCAGGAAAGCTGGCGGCGTTCAACGGGATTCGCGCCGACCCCGACACGGAGATTCTGGTCACCGCAGGGGCCACCGGCGCGCTATATGCGGCAAGCCTCGCGCTGCTCGATCCCGGCGACGAGGTGATTCTCTTCGAGCCGTTCTATGGCTATCATTGGAACACGATGCTCTCGCTGCGCGCGATGCCCGTGGCCGTTCCGCTCCACGCGCCGGAGTGGCAGCTCGACGTTGCGCGACTGCGCGAATCCATTACTCCGCGCACCCGCGCAATTCTTGTCAACACACCGTCGAACCCCTGCGGCAAGGTCTTCTCGCTGGAGGAGCTCGAGGCCATCGCAGAACTCGCCATCGAGCACGACCTCTTCGTCTTCACGGATGAGGTCTACGAGCACTTCCTCTTCGACGGCAATCGGCACATCAGCATTGCGACGCTGCCGGGGATGTTCAAACGCACCATTACCATCTGTGGTCTATCCAAAACATTCAGTATTACCGGATGGCGCGTCGGGTATCTTGCGGCCAGCAGAGAGTGGGTGCCAACCATCGGCTACTTCCACGATCTGGTCTACATCTGCGCACCCGGCCCGCTGCAGTATGGCGCGGCAGCGGGACTGATTGGCCTGCCCGCATCTTTCTATGGCGATATTTCCCGCGAGTACCAGCAGAAGCGCGACCAGCTCTGCGCGGCGCTGAGCGATGCCGGGCTGCCACCCTCCATTCCGGCTGGCGCTTACTACGTTCTCGCCGATGCCAGCCGCATTCCAGGAGTGACTGCGGCGAAGAAGGCCCGAACACTGCTGGCGGCCACTGGCGTTGCCGCGGTTGCCGGCTCCGCGTTCTTCGCATCCGGGGGAGAGGAGAATCTGCTTCGCTTTTGTTTCGGCAAGAAGCCGGAGGCCCTGGACCGCGCCTGTTGTGCGCTACGAACTCTTTGAATTGTTTCCGTCCTTATCTTCATCGAAAATGTATTTCGATCTAATATGTAAGTTCTATAAGGAGCAATCACGATGCCGAACACTGAAGTCCGCCGAGCCCTTGGCGATGCAGCAGCCCGCCAGTTAGCCACCACCACAAAGACGCCGCCACAGTTGACGGCCATCACTCCGCGCTGGCTGGTTCAGTTGCTCTCTTGGGTTCCGGTTGAGTCGGGAACCTATCGCATCAATAAGGCCAAGAAAGATCAGCCGGTCGACGTCATCTGCGGCTCGCGCGACGAGCGCAAGCTGCCGCAGACCTTCGTCGACTTGGAAGAGAAGCCCCGCGAACAGACGCTGAGCGCCATCTCGACCATCGTCGATGTGCATACGCGCATCTCCGATCTCTATAGCCATCCGCACGATCAGATTCGCGAGCAGATTCGCCTGACCGTCGAACGCGTGAAAGAGCGGCAGGAGCATGAACTGGTCAACAACACCGAATACGGGCTGCTGCATCAGGCGGCACCGGAGTTTCGCGTAAAGACGCGCAAGGGCTCGCCGACACCGGACGATCTCGATGAGTTACTGGCGAAGATATGGAAGGAGCCCGCGTTCTTTCTCGCGCATCCCCGCTCCATTGCTGCGTTTGGGCGCGAATGCACGCGGCGCGGCGTTCCTCCTCCGACGGCAACGATCTTCGGTTCGCCCTTCCTCACATGGCGTGGCGTGCCGCTGATTCCGTCGGACAAGCTCACCATCAACGCAGAGGGCAAGAGCAACATTCTGCTGCTGCGCACCGGCGAAAAGCGCCAGGGCGTGGTCGGCCTCTTCCAGCCTGGGCTGCCCGGCGAACAGACGCCCGGCCTCTCCGTGCGCTTCATGGGCATCGATCGCAGCTCGATTGCGTCATACCTTGTCTCGCTCTACTGCTCGGCCGCCGTGTTGACGGAAGACGCGTTGGGCGTGCTCGAAAACGTCGAGGTCGGAAACTATCATGAGTACAAGTGACCCACGCTTCCAGTTCGACGAGGCCGCGGTCGCGCAGGCGAAGTCGGCGGTTGGAGCCGTGGTGCCGGACGTCGCCACGCTGACGCGGATGGCCAACGAGTTCTTCCGCGCATTTCCGAATCAGCCCGTCAATACTGGCGATTCGAGCTTTGCGGGAGCCGATGCGCCTGCATCGTACACCTCGGAGATTCCCGTCATGGAGATGCGCCAGCCGCAGTTTGGCGCCCCTGCGCCGTCTGTGCCTGCGTTGCCATCGGTCGACAAGCTTCCCAGCGAGGCAGACATTGCGCGTCTCGGCGGCTCCGGCCTGCCCGCAGGTTTTCCTGGGGAGGCCACCTCCTTCACCGGAACGCCGACGCTCTCTCCGCTCAGTGTCAATGCGCCTTCCACGCCATTGCTGCCCTCGCAGGCTGCAATAGCGCAGAGCGCCGCGCCTCTGGCATCGACCTCGCCCTTCAGCCTTCCTCTGCCCGACTTCGACCTTCCCTTTCCGAACTTCGAGGCCTCGCTGCCGACCATCCCGCCGCTCGCCGCACCGGGCACGGAGGGCTTTGCGCAGGAGTCGCTGAGCGCGTTTTCGCCGCTGTATTTTCTCGAAGGTGCAGGTGCCCTCTCGCATCCCATCGTGTCGGCGTCACAACCTGCAACGCAACAATCGCCGCAGCCAGCGCAGGGTTTCGCACCATCGCTGCTGCCGAATCTTGCGCTGGTCAATCGCCAGTTCGATGTGACTTCGATCCGCAAAGACTTCCCCATCCTGAACGAAAAGGTGCATGGCAAGCCGCTCGTCTGGCTGGACAACGCCGCGACGACGCAGAAGCCGCAGGTCGTCATCGACCGCCTCTCGTTCTTCTACGAGCACGAAAATTCGAACATTCATCGCGCCGCGCACGAGCTGGCAGCTCGCGCAACCGATGCATACGAAGATGCACGCAATCAGGTCGCGCACTTCCTCAACGCGCCCTCGTCGAAGGAGATCGTCTTCGTACGCGGCGCGACGGAGGCGATCAACCTGGTGGCGCAGAGTTGGGGACGCCAGCACATCGGCAAGGACGACGAGATCGTTATCAGTTGGATCGAGCACCACGCCAACATTGTTCCATGGCAGATGTTGGCGGCGGAGAAGGGCGCGCGGCTGCGCGTCATTCCGGTCGACGACAGCGGACAGATCCTGCTCGACGAATACGAGAAGCTGCTCAACTCGCGCACCCGGCTTGTCTCCTTCACGCACGTCTCGAACGCGCTGGGCACCATCACGCCGGTCGAGCAGATGGTGCAGATGGCGCACCGCTACGGCGCCCGCGTGCTGGTCGATGGAGCGCAGGCGGTCTCGCACATGCGCGTCGATGTGCAGCAGCTTGATGCGGACTTCTACGTTTTTTCCGGCCACAAGGTCTTCGCGCCCACCGGCATCGGCGTCCTCTACGGCAAGCTGGACGCGCTCGACGACTCGCCTCCCTGGCAGGGCGGCGGCAACATGATCGCCGACGTTACCTTCGAGAAGACCCTCTACCAGCCGCCGCCCTTCCGCTTCGAGGCAGGTACGGGCAACATCGCCGACGCGGTCGGCCTCGGCGCGGCGATCGCCTATCTCGACACCATCGGCATGGAGAACATCACGCGCCACGAGCACGAATTGCTGGTTTACGCCACCAGGGAACTGCTGAAGATTCCCGGGATCTGCATCATCGGCACGGCGAAGGAGAAGACTGGCGTGCTGTCGTTCGTTCTTGAAGGCTACAAGACCGAGGACGTGGGTGCCGCGCTCAACCGCGAAGGCATTGCCGTGCGCTCCGGCCACCACTGCGCGCAACCCACGCTGCGCCGCTTCGGGCAGGAGACTACCGTCCGCCCATCGCTGGCCCTGTACAACAACTACGAAGACATTGATGCAATGGCCGCCACGCTGCGCCGGCTCAAACAACTCCACGCATAATGCGAACATTATATGGCAAAAGCATCACGATCCTCTTTGCCTTTTCATCTAGTAAAAATCACTACCGCAATCTAGTACATTCTGTTTTGAATTCACAACTCTGCTCCGACGACCGCAACACAATACACTCAGATTAGGGAATGGGAGAAGGCAGATGTTCTATAAGATTCCGGACAATCTTGCGGTGGAACTCGACGAGCTTGGTTCTTACATCGAGCGCTATCGGCGCGGCGAGATTGACGCCGCAACCCTGAAGGTGCGCCGCGTCCCATTCGGCTGCTACGAGCAGCGAACCGACGGCAGCTATATGGTGCGCGTTCGTACGACGGGCGGAGCGCTGACGCCGCATCAGTTGCGGACGATTGCGGAGATCTCCGCGCGATATGGCGGCCCGGCGATTCACGTTACAACGCGGCAGGAGTTTCAGGTCCACGACGTTGCGCTGGAAAATGTTCTTCCGGTGATGCGCGAGTTGCTCCAGGTTGGACTTGCGGCGCGCGGCGGGGGCGGCAACACGGTTCGCAATATTCTAGTCTCGCCGGATGCGGGCGTCGGGCTGGATGAGGTCTTCGATCCCAGTCCCTACGCATTTGCGCTAACCAGCCGTCTCATTGCTGAATCCGATTCGTGGCTTTTACCGCGCAAGTATAAGATCGCCTTCTCCAACTCGGCTGCGGACAGCTCTTACGCGGAGTTCAACGATCTTGGGTTTATCGCGCAACTGCGCGATGGCGATAAAGGATTCCGCGTTTTTGTTGCCGGCGGGTTGGGAACCAAGCCGGAGGTTGGGCATCTGCTGCATGACTTTATTCCTGCCGGAGACGTTTACCTCGTAGCCACTGCCATCAAGCGGCTCTTCGATGCACATGGAAATCGCAAGAATCGCCACGCGGCCCGACTGCGATTCTTGTGGAACACGCTTGGCGAAGAACGCTTCCGCGAGTTGTACGAGGAGCAGTTGCAACTTGTTCGCACGGAGAATCCCCCCGCGCTTCTCATCGAAGAGGTCCCGCAGACCAGCACACTTCCGTCCTTTGCGCCGGTGTTAGATGATTCGCCGGAGTTTGCGCAATGGAGAGAGCGCTTTGTCGAAGCGCAGCGGCAACCGGAACTGTTTTCCGTGCTGGTTCCCATCTTTCTCGGCAATCTGAAGAATGAAGATGCAATTCGTCTGGCCGATCTTCTCGCGCCCTTTGGCAATTATGTTCTGCGCGCAACCTTTGGGCAGAACCTTCGGCTGAGAAATATACCAAAAAGCTATCTGGCAAATATTTATCGCCTGGTGAGGGAGATTACGGAACTCGCATCGTTCCCGCGTCTGTTGGGCAATTCCATTGCATGCACTGGCGCGGACACCTGCAAACTTGGCATCTGCCTGTCCAAGGGAGCTCTTACTGCTACGGCGGAGAGGCTGAAGAACTCCGATCTGGACCTCAATCGGATTGCGGACTTCCGCCTGAATCTCTCCGGCTGTCCGAATACCTGCGGGCAGCACATGCTGGCCGATCTTGGTTTCTTCGGCAATGTCGGGCGCAAGGAGCAGCAGATGTTTCCGGCATACATGGTTGTGGCGGGTGCCGAGATCGGCGAGGGAAACGCACGGCTGGCGCGGCAGATCGATCGCGTGAGCGCGCGCGACCTGCCTGAGTTTGTGGAGGAAGTGCTGAAGCTGTGGCTGGTGAAGAAAGACAGCTACTCATCCTTTACGGCCTATGTGGATGGTGATGGCACGCAGGAGATTCGTGCTATCGCGGACCGCTTCCGCAAGATTCCGGAGTTCAACGAAGACAAGAGCTACTACTACGACTGGGGCGCAAAGGAATCGTTCTCGCTGGTGGGAAAGGGCGTTGGCGAGTGCTCTGCGGGGCTCTTCGACCTCATCGAGATGGACCTGAAGAGCGCCCGGGAGTTGCGCGAGCAGCTTCGTTCCGGTGAGTCGCGGGGCGAGGACGCGCCCTATGCCATCAGCCTGCGCAGCGCTCGCGCGTTGTTGATTACGCGTGGCATTGAAGCGCCAACCGACAGCGCCGTCTTCGAGAACTTCCGCAAGCACTTTATCCAGGCGGGACTGATCGGCGAGCGTTTCGCTCCGGTGATTGCGGCAGCACAACAGAGGAACGTCGAGGGGTTGGTCCAACTTGAGGATGAAGTCTTCTCACTTCTGGAATCCGTGGAGACGC
>PKWU01000064.1 GCA_003132145.1 Granulicella sp. | reverse complement strand
TATATGTCGATACGGCCTAGAGTCGCCGAATCGCTTGCCAAGGAGCGATTAGTAACTGGAAGTCGGCCAGTGTCTAGCGATGCGTCCCCTCCGGATCGGAGCCGGATCTCAGTTGACGCCAACAGGCATTGCGCAAACTGAGGCACTTAAAGGTTATGCCCCTAGTAATGGGAGCGGCTCGGTTACAGGGCAATCCGGAACGATTGTAAAATCAAACAGATAGATCGAGCGGAAGGTAGGCCCTTCTAGGCGTCACAATGAGATAACCCGCGACCATGCGGGTTCCACAAGTCGCGACTTTCGTATACCAGCCCCCGCTTGACTTCTTACGCAAAACGCATAATAATCTACGCATTATGCGTAAGTCCCCGATTATCGACGCTCTCTTCCCTGAAATCCGAGGGAAGATTCTCGCGGCAACTCTTACGCGGCCAGAGAAAAGCTGGTATCTCTCTGAACTATCGACGTTTCTCCGTACTCAGCCGTCCAGTCTGCAACGAGAGATAGATGCATTGAGCAAAGCCGGCATCTTGAAGCAATGGCGGGATGGGCGCAGAGTTTACCTGAAGCCAGATACTCTCTCTCCAGTCTTTTCAGATCTCAAGAACCTGTTTGCCAAGACAGCTGGTCTGGTGCCAGTCCTGCAGCAATTACTGGAAGCCTCGGGAGACCGCATCAAAGTCGCCTTTCTGTACGGCTCTATGGCTCGCTCAGAGGAAGGGTCAGAGAGCGACATTGATCTCATGATTATTGGGGCGGTTGGACTATCTGAGATAGTTCCAGCCCTCAAACGCGTGGAAGCAATACTTGGGCGACCAGTAAACCCGACCGTCTACTCGACAGAAGAGTTCGGACGCAAGGCACGGGTACATGACCACTTCTTGAGTACGGTGCTCGGCGGAGCAAAACAGTTTGTGAAGGGAAACGAGCGTGAGTTGGAAGAAATTATTGGCGAGCGGTGAAGTAACGACTCATCGGACCAGCAAACAAGAAATCGATAATCTGCGCGCCCTCATCGCACGCGATATGGCCGATGCTTCTCTGCCCGGCCTATCGGCTGACCGGCAATTTGCTACTGCTTATAATGCCGCCCTCCAAGCCGGGAAGATCGCCATTGCTTGTTCTGGATATCGAGTGACCGCGCGAGCTGGACACCACGCCGTCACGTTCGAGGCTGCGCACCTGGCGATTGGACCGAATGCCGCGGCTCTCACCGACTACTTCGACGCATGCCGTCGCAAACGGAATGTCATCGACTACGACAGCTCATCCGTAGCGACGGAGACAGAAGCTGCTGAATTGGTTCGCAAGGCTGGTGAATTTCATGCACTCGTAGAGAAGTGGGTCGCGGCAAATCATGCCGCGCTGACCCCGTAGCTTCTTAGGAACGGGAACCGCCTCGACGAGAACTGGACTCGCGATCACACCATTTTCACACCATTGAGAGAATTCCATACAGTGTTTTTCAGTACTTTAGAGTACGGTGTAGTTCTCATAAGTAGTTGTAAATAAACGAGTAATCCGAACTGCAAAATCAGTATTCGCGGGTTCAATTCCCGCTCGGTGCTCCAATAAAAGACTTATTTAGTTTTTCCACTGCAAAAGCTACACCACGATAGCTGTTCTAAAAAAACTGTCCTATGAAGCACTTCAGAGGACGGTCGTGAAGATCAAGAGAAATCAGTATCAACAGGGCAGCGTACGCAAGGTGCGCAGGGCCATGGGAGCTTCGGTTCCCCGGCTTTACGATGTGACTCCATATACGTCTCCAGTCATACGTCTCCAGTCGCTGTAACGTTTGGCGCTCTGTTCGATCGCTATATTGCTGAAGACATGCCATCGCGCAAATCCACGCGCGATTCGTATACGTCCAGAATCACGAATCATCTTCGGCCACGGTGGGACAAGATGCTGCTGCCAAGTATTAAGCCGGCGTTGATCCATACCGGGTTCCAATCGCGAAACCGGCACTGCGATGAACGGAAAAAGCCGATTGCCGCAATTGCACAGTGCTACCCACACCAGGAATTCAGGCTGCCAAAGCGACCACCACGACCTGTGCCGGTTATGGCATCTTCGACTTCAATTGGATCATCTTGCCATCCACAGCGAATCTGCCGTATCCGCGATGGTGGATGGTCTTCGGATTCTTTTGTGCCGGATCGGTCCACGCCTTGACCACTTCAAGGACGAACAGACCGTATTTGTTGACCAGACGAGTATTGACCACCTTGCATTCGAGATTGACGAAACACTCAGCCACCAGAGGAGGAGCCACGCGCTCGGAGGGTACCGGCGTCAGACCGAATCTCTCAAACTTATCCATCTCACGGCCCGAGCAGTTGCCGATCTTCACGACTTTAGCCGCCAGTTTCAGCGCAGGAATGGCAATCACGCACTCTTTCGTCGCCCGCAGTGCGGCAAAGCTGTAATCGGCATCGCTGACGATACAGGCGACCAGCGGCGGATTGAACTCGACCATCATGTGCCAGGACATCGCCATGACGTTGGCGCGGCCCTTGCGTGCGGTCGTCAGCAAAACCACCGGTCCCGGTTCGAGCAACTGGTAGACATTCGACAAGAATAGATTCTTCATCACGATCATTGCTCCTGGACCCCGTCCGCAATCAGGATGGTTTGGTCGCAATCATTGTAGTTCCATCGGTTGCCGCATTCTTTCTCTCTCTCATTTGTCCATGGATGTTTTCGATCGCATTGCCCAGAAGTTATCTGCTTCGCAATCGAAGATTCATCGCTCGCTGCCGTCGCAACTTCCAATCAGCGACTCCGAATGCAGTACGATTCAAAGGGACGGCCTCGCGCCAGGTGCGGGGCCGGTTGAAGAAAGAGGCACATCTTGCAGCGACTCGGGATTCTGCTCTCTGGACGCGGTTCAAACTTCATGGCCATCGCCGAGGCGATCCGCGAGGGCCGCCTCCCCGGCGCGGAGATCGCCGTCGTCCTCTCGAATCTTCCCGGTGCCCCTGGCCTTCAGGCCGCGCGCGAGTTGGGCCTGCCTGTTATTGCCATTCCCTCCGCGGGCCGCAAGCGCGCCGAGCACGACGCAGAGGTTGTCGCCGCGTTGCGCCAGCATCGCGTGGATCTGGTCTGCCTCGCAGGGTATATGCGCATCCTCTCGCCAGAGTTTGTGCGCGCCTTCCCGAACCGTATCCTGAACGTCCATCCCGCGCTTCTGCCCGCGTTTCCCGGCCTCGACGCGCAGGCCCAGGCGCTCGAGTTCGGCGCCAAGGTCGCAGGATGCACCGTGCACTTTGTGGATGAGGCAGTGGACCACGGCGCAATCATCATGCAGCGCGTGGTTCCGGTGCTGGACCAGGACACGGCCGAGAGCCTCTCAGCGCGCATCCTGGAGCAGGAACACATCGCCTACACGGAGGCTATCGCTCACGTCCTCAGCGGCGAGTACCACCTCGTGGGACGGCGCTATGTGGGGCGCAACCAGAAGTAGCGCGCTAAAGATCCAGGGTTGAGCTGCACTCGCGGCCTCTTCATCGAGCAGGATTAGTGGGGTGGAAGAGGCTGTGCACCGATCCTATGAACCCGAACGATTGCAGCAGCCACACGACGACCGCGATGATGACGATCACGCGAATGATCTGCTTGATAGTTCCATCCATGGGGATGATGTCGATGAGGTACAGCACTAGACCGACGATGACGAGCGCAACGATGATGCTGATGATTGCAGGGCTGAGCATTCCGGTTCTCCTGCATTGGTTGGATGCAGGGAATGCGTAGCGCACTCTCGGACGGGCAGAAATTGGCAGGAATAATTCCTTGACGTCAGACTTCCATGATGACCGGCATGATCAGCGGCCTGCGGCTCATGTTCTTCTGGATGTAGTGCTTGAGGTCGCCGCGCACCTTCTCCTTGATGACGCCGTAGTCGGCCTTCTCCTCGTCGCTGGAGGCCTCCAGCGTGCGCTGCACCACCTGGCGCGCCTCGGCGATCATGGCCGGGTCCTCGACGGTGAATCCGCGCATCACGATCTCCGGCGCCACCTCCACCTTCCCGGTGCGCTTGTTGATGGTCAGAATCGGCAGCACAATGCCGCCCTCGCCGATGTGCTGCCGGTCGCGCAGGATGATGTCCTCCACCACGTCGATCGATCCGCCGGCATCGATGCACACGCGGCCCACGTTGATCTTGCCGTTCTTCTGCGCGGAGTTCTTGTCCAGCTCCAGAATCTCGCCGTCTTCCAGCAGGATCACCTTCTCGATCAGGCCCAGGTTTCCCGCAAGCTCGGCATGGCGCTTCAGGTGGCGATAGTCGCCATGCACCGGCACGAAGAACCGGGGACGCAGCAGGTTGATCATCAACCGCATCTCCTCTTGCGACCCGTGCCCGCTGACGTGGATCAGGCCCTGTGTGCCGTCGTCATAGATGACTTTGGCCTCGCGCCGCTCCAGATGGTCGATCATGCGGAAGATCGACTTCTCGTTGCCCGGGATGATGCGCGAGCTGAGCACCACCGTGTCGCCCGCTTCAATGTGCGCGTACTTGTGGTTGTTCACCGCCGCCCGCGAGAGTGCCGACATCGGCTCGCCCTGCGTGCCGGAGATCATCACCAGCACCTTGTTGTCCGCCATGTCGCGCAACTGCCCGGGGTTGATCACCAGCCCCGGCGGCAGGTCCAGATAGCCCAGGTCCTGAGCGATTTCTGTGGAGTTGTCCAGCGAGCGCCCGATCACGGCGACCTTGCGCCCATGCCGCTCGGCCAGCTCCATCGCAATTCGTATGCGGTGGATCGACGACGAGAAGCAGCTGAAGAAGAGCTTCTTCTTGGTCTGCGCGAAGATCTCATCCAGACGCGGCCGCACTGCGCGCTCGCTCGGCGTGTAGCCCGGCCGGTCCACGTTGGTCGAGTCCTGTAGCAGGCACAGCACGCCCTGCTTGCCCAGCTCGGCAAAGGAGTGCAGGTCGAATGGATTGCCATCCGGCGACGACAGGTCGATCTTGAAGTCGCCCGTATGCACCACCACGCCCACNNGGCTGGATCGTGAACGGCCCCAGCGTGAACCGCCGTCCGGGCAGGACCTCGATCAGTTCGGCGTCGTCCAGCAGGTGGTGCTCGTCCAGCTTGCCCTCCACCAGCGCCAGGGTGAACTCCGTGCCGTACACCGGCACGTTCAGCTCGGAGAGGATCCAGGGCAGTCCGCCGATGTGGTCCTCGTGCCCGTGCGTCAGGATGATGCCGCGGACCTTTTCGCGGTTCTCGGTCAGGTAGCTGATGTCGGGCACCACAATGTCCACGCCCAGCAGCTCTTCTTCGGGAAACATAAGGCCGGCATCGATGACGATGATCTCGTCCTGCCAGCGCAGCGCCGTGCAGTTCATGCCGAACTCGCCAAGGCCCCCCAGGGGGATAATGCGTAATTTATCTTGAGCCATTTAACCTTGATTCTACAGCACCCATCGAACGGCCATGCTCCGCGCATGCAATCGCGTCGGAGCCGAAGTCTATGCCTTGACCTTCGTATTGGCCTTCAGCAGAGCCTCATGCACCAACATTTTAAGGTAGGTCTGATACTTCAAGCCGCGCGTGCTCGCCTGTTCTCGGGCCAGCGCAATGTCGCCGGGATCGAAGCGAATCGTCGTCGTTGGAATGCCGCCGAGACGCGCCGCCGTGCCACACCCCAGACGCCCCTCCGCCGCTGCTTTTTCGAAGTCTTCAAAGACTTCGTCCTGATGAGAATCCCACCAGGCAGCCTCTTCCGCCTCACTCTTGAAATCAGGTAGAACCCTCTGCTCGATCATTTCGCTGCTCCTTCATCTGCAAATACCGCGCCCGGTATTTGCGCTTTGCGGGAGTTGCAGTAACGATACGTGTCTTGTCCCCACGCATCGTTGAAACCACCATCAATAGTTTTCCACCAAGCGTTTCGCCGATCTGAACTACACGCAGTTCACCATTGCGAATCTGGTACTGCAAATCGATCGGACTAAGGGTGACAGCTTCTTCCGCTTCTTTGGGTGTCACACCGTGCCGCTTGATATGAGTGACGTTCGCGTCATCCCAATCGAACAAAATAGACATAAGGAGACCTCAATGATGAGATTTAATCTCATGCCAGAGACCTCCCGGTTCAAAAACTACCCCTAGCAAGAATCTCCACAAGTGTAGCTACAAGGTAGCTACCATGTCAAGCCCTATCTTAACAAATCTTCGAGAGTGGTGGAGAGATCCGTCTTCTCGTCGCGGTACTTCACAATCACCGGCGTGTAGACGCTCAATCCCATCTCCTTGCCGTAGCCGCCCGTCACCGCGCGCGAGCCGGGAACCACCACCGCGCCCTCGGGAATAATCAGCGGCGTCTCGGCTGTCGCCTTCAGGATCGTGCGCTGCACCACATCGTAGACCGGAGTGCCCCGCGTCAGGATCGTTCCCGCCGCCAGCACCGCGCCGCGCCGCACAATCGTTCCTTCATACACTCCGGTGTTGCCGCCCACCAGCACATCGTCCTCGATGATGACGGGCGAAGCGTTCACCGGCTCCAGTACGCCGCCGATCTGCGCCGCTGCCGACAGATGCACCCGCCGCCCGACCTGCGCGCAGGAGCCCACCAGCGCGTGCGAGTCCACCATCGTCCCCTCGTCGACGTACGCCCCAACATTGATGTACGCCGGCGGCATCACGACCACGCCGCGTGCCACATGCGCCCCCGAGCGCACCGAGCTTCCTCCGGGAACGATCCGCACGCCGTCCTCCGGCACAAACCTCCGCGCCGGGTAGGTCGCCTTGTCGAGGAAACTAAGCGCGTCGCCGCCGTTCATGTCCGTGAGTGCTCCGATGCGAAATCCCAGCAGAATGCCGCGCTTCACCCACGCATTCACCCGCCATCCCGTCGGCGCTGCCGCATCCGGCTCCGCCGCGCGCAGCGTGCCCGCCTCCAGCGCCGCGCGCAGTTCAAGGAATGCGTCGAACGCGTCCACATCGCTGACGGTATCGGCGCCCGCGGCAAATGACTCTTCGATTCTGGATTCGAGGCTTGCAGTCGTCATGGTCTGCTCCGATTGTAGCGGGAACGCGGCAATCCAGCGCATCGCTGTGCAGCGGTTGCATGGAGATGCGTGCGGCTACGGCATGCCCGGGATCTATGATTCCGGCAGCAGCCCAAGCTCAATGAGCAGTTGTTCCAGTTTGCGTTGCGTGGCCGCCGTCACCGGCACCATGGGCAGGCGCAGGTTGTCTTCCATGCGGCCCATCAGCGCCAGCACCGCCTTTACCGGCGCGGGACTCGGCTCCGAAAAGTGCGCCTGCATCAACCGGAAGAACTTGCGGTTGATCGCCCGCGCTGTCGCCCAGTCGCCACTCAGCGCGGCCTGCACCATCTGCGCCATCTGCGCGGGAATTGCGTTCGACGCCACGGACACCAGCCCCGCCCCGCCCAGCGCGATCACCGGCAGCGTCATCGCGTCGTCGCCGCTGAAGACCTTGAAGCCGCTGGGCGCGTTGTTCAGTATCTCCGTGATCTGCGCAATGTTGCCGCTCGACTCCTTCACCCCGATGACGTTCGTCAGCTCGGCCAGCCGCAACACCGTCGCCGGCTCCATGTTGGTGCCCGTGCGCGATGGGATGTTGTACAGCAGAATCGGCAGCTCCACCGCCTCGGCGATGGCGTGGAAGTGCTGGAACTGGCCCTCCTGGCCTGGCCGGTTGTAGTACGGGTTCGCCGTCAGCAGGCCGTTCAGCCCCGGAATCTTCGCCAGCTTCCGCGCCCGTGCCACGGCCTCGCTGGTTGCGTTGTGGGTGCAGCCGCCAAAGACCGGAATGCGACCCGCCGCTGTGTTCACCACAATCTCAATGACGCGCGCGTTCTCGGCCTCCGTCATCGTCGAGGCCTCGCCCGTCGTCCCGCATGCAATCAGAAAGTTGACGCCCGACTCAATCTGCCAGTTCACAAGGCGGGCCAGCGCATGTTCTTCGATACTGCCGTCCGCGCGGAAAGGTGTTACCAGTGCTGTGCCACAACCGGAGAGTTCCATGATGAGTGTCAGTTTACCCCTTTCAAACGCCGTCATTCTGAGCGAAGCTCAGAATCTCTGTATTTTGCTTGAGGCGCAACGCTCTATACCAGCGGTGAAAATTACCTACACCCACTCACCCGCGCGCATCAGCGGCTCCGCCGCGCCGCTTGCGCTGATGCCATCCACATCCATCTCCGCCGAGCCGATCATCCAGTCCACGTGGATGAGGCTGGAGTTTGCGCCCAGCTTTGCCAGATCCTCCTCGCCCATCTTCTCCCCGCCGATCAGGCAGGTCGAGTAGGCCTGGCCCAGCGCAATGTGGCTGGCCGCGTTCTCGTCGAACAGCGTGTTCCAGAACAGAATCCCAGCTGCCGCAATCGGCGACGAAGCGGACACCAGCGCCACCTCGCCCAGCCGCCGCGCGCCGTCGTCGGTCGAGATCAGCCGGTTCAGCGCGTCCTCGCCCGCCGTCGCCNNCACCACGCCATCCACGCGCTCCTTGTGCGGCGTGGTGAAGCATTCCTCGGTGGGAATATTGGGCTGGCAATAGACTCCATTTCCCGCCGTCGTCCCACCGCCCGCCCACAGATGCTGGTCGGCGAGGCCCACCTTCAGATCGGTGCTTCCGTCTTTGGACTTAAAGCTCAGCGCCGCGAATCGCTTGGCATTCAACGTGTCCACGCGCTCTTTCAGGCGCGCTCCGTGGGCCAGCCAGTCGGCCACCGGATCGTCGCCGGTAATCCGCGACGCAACGAAGATCGCCTCCCACAGCTTTGCCACCGCCTGTTCCACCGGCTCACCGGGGAAGACCAGCTTCGCCCACTCCGGCGTCGCCGCGGCAACAATCGTCCAGTTGATCTCGTGCCGCGTAATCAGTTCCATCGCGGGCTTGGCCGCCTTCGACGCGGCAATATTTGCGCGCGAGACCTTCGCCGGGTCCTGCCCCGCAAGCAGCGCCGGATTTCCGCCCGCAATCGCCATCCGCGCCGCGCCATTCTTGAACGCCGTCGCAATCGCATCGTGCAACCACGCGGGCGCACAGTCGAAGCTTGCGTCCGGCGCGTGTTCGTAGCGCGCCAGCACGCAGGGATCGTCGCTATAGAAGGTCGTCACCAGCAGCGCGCCCGCGCGGTACGCGTGCTCCGTAATCCGCCGCACCAGCGGCAGCGTCTCGATCGGCGCGGTCAGCACAAGCTCCTGCCCCGCGCGCAGGTTCAGGCCCACACGCACGGCGACCTCGGCCAGACGGTCCAGTTTTTCATCGAAGGTGAGTGCGGCAAACGAAGCAGAGAGGGAAGTTGAACTCATGCCTACAGGCTAGGGGGCAGGGAATCGAAACGCAAGTCCAGCCGATCTTCTGAATACTCACTCCGGCAGGCCCACGCCGCCAATCTTCCCCAGCTCCCGCTTGATCGCCATCTTATCGAGCGTCGCCAACGGCAGCGCCAGCAGCAGCGAGATGCGCCTCTCCAGGATCGTAAACGCCTCCCGGTAGGCCCTCGCGATCTCTTCGCTCGTGCCCGTCACCGCTGCTGGATCGGCCACGCCCCAGTGCGCTGTCATGGGTTGCCCCGGCCACAGCGGACAGCTCTCCCGCGCTGCGTTGTCGCACACCGTAAAAACGAAGTCCATCCGCGGCGCGCCGGGCGCCGCAAACTCGTCCCACGACTTGCTGCGCAGCCCCTCCGTATTCAGCCCGGCCAGTTGCAACTGGCGCAGCGCCTCCGGACGCACCGCGCCCGCCGGATGGCTCCCCGCGCTGTATGCGGTGAACTCCGGCGCGCCCTTGCGGTTCAGAATCGCCTCCGCCAGAATCGACCGCGCGGAGTTCCCCGTGCACAGAAACAAGACGTTGTAGTGCGGCATTCAACTCTCCTCGAAGCTTCTAAAGTTGTCATTCTGACCCTGAGCGCAGCCCCCTGAAGTTGTCATTCTGAGCGCAGCGAAGAATCCCCGTATTTCGTTGTTGCTTGTTTTTCTCGTCATTCTGGCGAAGCCAGAATCCCTGTATTTTGTTCGTAGCGCAACACACTACTGCATCTCTGTAAAAATGCTGTTAGACCTACGCGCCCGCGCCAGCCTTGATCGCGTACACCTTCACGCTGGCCGCAGCCGCGTTGATGTCGTACTGCGCCAGCAGGGTCTTCAACTCCTCGTGCAACGAAGCCTCAGGACTAGCCGCACCACCACAGCAGGGCTCCGCAATCACCTTCAATGGATCGCCGCAATCCATCGCCGGCGAGCAGCAGCCCGACTGGTTTTCCACCTTGGCGTACGCATTCAAGTCCTTGCCGCTGTCCACAATCTCGACGTGCTCGAACCCTGCTGCCAGCAGTCCCGCGCGATACTCCTCAATCCGTATCGCTCCGGCGATGCATCCGACGTATGCCGCAACGCTCTGTGCAACGGCCTCCGGCAGCTCATGCTTCAGCGCAATATCGCTCACCGCAACCCGGCCGCCGGGTTTCAGCACGCGTGCAATCTCGCGGAAGACCGCAGGCTTATCGGGTGCCAGATTCAGCACGCAGTTCGAAATCACGCAATCGACCGATGCATCCGGCAGCGGAATCCGGTCGATGGTGGACAGATAAAAATCGACGTTGGTGTAGCCTCCCGCCAGCGCATTCGCACGCGCCCGCTCGATCATTGCAGGCGTCATATCGATGCCAATGGCGCGGCCCTCCGGCCCCACCATCTTCGACGCCAGAAATACATCCAGCCCGCCTCCTGAGCCGAGATCGACCACCACCTCGCCCGGTTGAATGTGGGCCGTCGCTGTGGGATTGCCGCAGGAGAGCCCCATATTCGCCCCCGCCGGAATCGACCGCAACTCCTCAGCCGTATACCCGAAGGCCTCCGCCACCGCCTTCACGCCCGCGTCCTCGCTCGACAGCCCACTCTCCGCAACAGCGCCATACTTCGCTCGCACCGACTCCAAAATCTGCTCCGCCATCGCCGTGCCTCCAGACAATATATATGCTAAGGCAAATGTATTCCTTGCTAACACATTCGTCAAGGCGTATATATAAACCATGTCAGCAAAGCCATCGCAGTTCAACAAAGAACTCTTCTTTCAGGCCCTCGGAGACACTACCCGCCTGCGCCTGCTCAACCTGGTGGGCGAGCAGGAGCTATGCGTCTGCCACTTTGTGGAGATTCTCGATCAGCCTCAGCCCAAGATCTCGCGCCACCTGGCCTATCTGCGCCGCGCCGGAATCGTCGAGGCGAGGCGCGAGGGCAAGTGGATGCACTACCGCATCGCTCCGCCGCCCGACGCCGGTGCCGCCAAACTCCTGCGCAAGACGCTCAAGTGGCTCGCGGATGATCGCCTCATGCAATCCGACCGCGCCCGCCTCAGCAAAGCTGTTTGCCCCCCATCCAGCCTTGTAACCCTGCAAGCAGCCCCGGCCCGAAAGGCCCGCTAGCCATGCCGCAGACAAAGAGAGACGCCCGGCCATCCACCCGTGAGAGATTGCGGATGCGATGCGCTACTTGGCCGTCACGGTCAGGTTGTAGGTTGCTGAACGCACCAGATCGCCTTGCGTTGCCGTGACCGTGATGGCATAGTTGCCGGGGGCGGTCCATGTGGCGTTTTGAGCGGGTAGTTTACCGGTACACCCTGTCAGCGAAAGCCCAATCGCTGCCAGCATTGCCAGCAACAGGCTGCCACGCAGCAGCAGCCGAGCCCTGCGACGCGTGCTCCACAGAAGACATCCACTCCCCAGCGCTATCAGCCACAGGTACCCCCTGCCGCCAAACCCGCTGTAGCCAACCACCGTATACTGCGAGGTTGTGGTGATGGTGATCGACTCGGTGACTGCGTTTGTCGGCGTCAGCGTCGGCGAAGGGAAATTGCAGCTCGACGCGGTCAGCGCCGAGACCGCCGTACAACTCAGGGTGAGTGCCGCGGCGAATCCCGGAGTCGGTGTCACCGTTACATTGGTCGTAACACCGTCGCCTGCGATGACGGAGCCTGAGGTGGGATTGAGCGAGATGGTGAAGTCGACGCCGATTCCGGTCATGGTGGCGCTAAGGCCCGCATAGACCAGGTTGGTCGAGTTATCGGCGAGTGTTCCCGCATTTGGCCCGGGGGTCTGCGGGTCGAAGGTGACTGAGACCAGGCAGGCGGACTGGGCTGCGATCTGGGCGCCGCAGGCCGCTGTGCTGACCGAGTAGCTGCCCGTGGTTGCGAAGACGGGCGTTGCCAGGGTGCCAATGGCATAGCTTTGCAGCGTGAGGTACTGGGGCGCGGAGATGACGCCCACATCCTGATAGCCAAAGTCGAGGGTTGCAGGGGTGAGGGTGAAGTCGGGGGTCCCCGTGCCGGAGAGCAGCGTCCTCTGGTCGGAGAGCGGAACAACTGCGGTCAGCGTTCCGCTCTGTACGCCGGGCTGGGTCGGCGAGAAGGTCACTGTAACCACGCAGGTGCCCAGCGCGGGAACCGGATTGGCACAGCCCGTGGTGCTAACCAAAAAACCGGTGGTGATCTGTAGTACTGGCAGAGGCTGGGGGCCGCTGGCGTTGCTGGTCAGCGTTGCGGTTAGCGAGGAGGTGTCGCCTACTGCGACCGAGCCGAAGCTGAGTGAGCCGGGCGAGAGCGAGAAGCCCGGTACGCCGGTGCCGCTGAGGGAGGCGGTTTCCGAGAAGCCTCCGGAGACGACCGAGAGCGTACCCGTGCGCGCGCCGATTGCCGATGGCGTGAAGCCGACCGTGATCGTACAACTCGCGCCACCGGCGATGGTCATGTTGGTACAGGTATCGGTTCCGGCGACGACGCTGAAGTCGCTGCCAGTAATGCTGACCGATGAGACCGCCATTGGGTCGCTGGAGTTGTTGGTCCAGGTGAAGAGCTCTGGCGTCGCCGGATAGTCGACGGCCTCAGAGCCAAAATCGTAAGTAGCGGGAAAGATCGAGGGCAGGCCACCATCGTCGGTCAGCTCGAAGAGGTCATACTCCAGCATCTTCTCCTGCGGTGTCATCCCGGTAAGCGCTTCATCCGGACATTCGTTGGGGAATATTGTGGAAGCGGTGACTTTGCTGGGCGGATTCTCCACATGATAATCGTTATAAAGAACACGCCCGCACTGGTTGACGGTCGTCCCAGTGGGCGCGATCGGTGTATCGAAGACGAATTGCGCCGTGGAGGTTACAATCGGGGGGGGTGGTCCGGGGAACAGATGTATCTGGTAGCTTACCGTCAACCACTCCTGCGTCGGCGCGATGACGCCGATGACGCCATTGGTATCCTGGAACGGTGTGACGATCGGTATATCTCCCGGGGTGGTCGTAGCACCGACAAGCGGCAACCACTCTGCCAGCGTCTCTCCTTCAGCGAAGCTGGTATTGACGGTTCCCTGCCCCACAACGGGGATGATATTGGTGCCTGGACCACCGATCCATTGAGCTACATTATTGAATTCCGCATTGTTCCACATCCAGGAGTAGCTGAAGTGACTGGTAAAGACCCGTCCTCCGGCGTTGGCATAGTCGATCAGGTTGGACAGCTCCGGCGCAGGCTTGGTGTAATCGGCGCCCTCGCAGGGAAGCATCAGGACATCGTACTGATGGAGTACGGTGGCATCGCCCATCAGCGAGGCCTGCGTGGGCGTAGCCGGGTCGAGGACGATGCCCGACCCTGGGGCGCCACCGCCGCCGAAGAGGTTGATGCGCCCCGGGCCGCTGGCATCGGTGAACTCCGATGGGCTGATTTCCATCATGCGCAGCGCACACTCCACAACGTCATCCTGGCCGGTGGCGATGGCGATCCTGGGAATGTCACCCTGCGACTGATTCTTCGGCATCACGGCGAAGCTCGCGGGCAGCGGAGTATTCGTGCATGCCGTCGTCGTGGGGATGTGCAACTGGCGACGCCAGCGCCCGGTGACGATCACCAGCGGAATATTCTGCCCCACCGGAACATTGTTCAACTTAAAACTGCCATCGACCCCCGTAATCGCTCCCACTAGCGGCGAGCCCGAGGGCGCTGCGCCGGCCAGCGGACAGCTCACCTCAGTCGGAAACGGTTCAACTGGAGCATTGGGGATGTAGACCATCACGTGAGGGAGCGGGTCGGTCCCGTTCGGCGCGTAGACCACACCGCTGATCGATGTCGTCGCAGTGCCCGGACACGATGTCTGCTTTGGGCAAAGCCCGGTACAACTCTGCGCAAACAGAGTGCCGCTACAGGCCAGCAAGAATGCAACCATTAGCAGCGTAGAGATTGTTCGCATAGAGTTCCTGATTTTATCCGCCCACAAATGCCTATAAAGTCTGTTACATTCGTAGAAGTTTACTGCGATCATTTATAGTCGTTTTCCATCGCAATGAGCGGCAGCGGATCGTAGCAGAACGTAAACGCCAAGCAGCCCCAGCCCGAAAGGCCCGCTAACCATGCCGCAGACCATAGGCCGCAGCTGCGCGCCACTCCAGCGCAAGCACCTCTCCTTCCTCGACCGCTTCCTCACGCTCTGGATATTTCTCGCCATGGTCTTCGGCGTCGGCCTGGGTCACTTCGTGCCTCACGTCTCGGTCTTCGTCAACCGCTTCCAGAGCGGCACCACCAACATCCCCATCGCCATCGGCCTCATCGTCATGATGTTTCCGCCGCTGGCAAAAGTCCGCTACGAAAAACTCGGCGAAGTCTTCCGCAACCGCCGCGTCCTCGCTCTCTCGCTGGTGCAGAACTGGATCATCGGCCCCATCCTGATGTTTCTCCTCGCCCTCGTCTTTCTGCGCGGAGAACCGGCATACATGCGCGGTCTGATTTTGATCGGTATAGCCCGCTGCATCGCCATGGTCCTTGTCTGGAACGAGCTGGCCGAGGGAGACACCGACTACGTCGCCGGCCTGGTCGCGCTCAACAGCATCTTCCAGGTCCTCTTCTACAGCCTCTACGCGTGGGCGTTTCTCACCGTGATCCCGCGCTGGTTCGGCCTTGCGGCGAGCGTTGTCCCCATCGGCATCGGCCAGATCGCGCGCAGCGTCGGCCTCTATCTCGGCGTCCCCTTTGCCGCCGGATTCCTCACCCGCACCCTCCTCATCCGCCGCAAAGGAGAAGACTGGTACCGCACGCACTTCCTCCCCCGCATCGGCCCGCTCAGCCTGATCGCACTTCTTTTCACCATCGTTGTGATGTTCTCGCTGAAGGGCGATCTCATCGTCCGCCTGCCGCTGGACGTGGCCCGCATCGCAGTCCCGCTGATTCTCTACTTCCTCATCATGTTTCTGGTCAGCTTCTGGATGGGCAAGCGGCTGGGCGCGGACTACGCGCAGTCCGCCGCGCTCTCCTTCACCGCCGCAGGCAACAACTTCGAGCTGGCCATCGCCGTCTCGGTCGCCGTCTTCGGCCTCAACTCCGGCGAGGCCTTTGTCGGAGTCGTCGGCCCGCTCATCGAGGTCCCCGCCCTCATCAGCCTGGTCAACGTCGCCTTCTGGATTCGCCGCCGCTTCTTCGCCACCCCGCCGCGGAGCTTCCCTCCCACCAACAACTGACAACCTGCAACCTGTAACTGACAACCCGCACCTAGATCTGGCAGCTCACCATGCCGCGCTTCTCCAGGTACCGCTGGTGGTACTCCTCTGCCTTCCAGAAGACGCACGCCGGCATCACCTGGGTTGCCACCGGCATGCGGTAGGCGCCGGTTGCATTCAGCTCGGCGATCTTCGCCCTCGCCTCCCACAGTTGGTCGTCGGAGTGGGCAAAGATCACGCTGCGGTACTGCGAGCCCCAGTCCGGCCCCTGACGGTTCACCTGGGTCGGGTCGTGCATCGCAAAAAACGCATCCAGCAGCGTATCGAATGAGATGCGCGAGGGATCGAAGGTCACGTCCACCACCTCGGCGTGTCCCGTGCGGTCGCTGCACACGTCCTTGTAGGTCGGGTGCTCCAGATCCCCTCCCGCATATCCAGCCGCCGTATCGATCACTCCCGGCATCTCTGCGAATCGTGCCTCTACGCCCCAAAAACATCCCGCGCCAAATGTTGCATGCTCAATTGCCACTTTGTCTTGCTCCTTTACCGTCCCGAATCCTGCCCCGAGGGGTCTCTCGATTGTTCGTCTGCTCAATGCCTGTTTCTATATCGGCGAATCTCCGCCCGGCTTCGCTCTCCACTTCGCGCTCCGGCTCGTCGCTCCAACCGCTCTCTCTATTTGGACGTATCTCAACCCATCTTGTCTTCCACCGCAGTGTTAATCCGCGTGTATTTCTAGGCTCTCCGGCCCACTCTCGTCAAACCCCATTTTGGGTGACTTACCAGATTGCCAACACGCTCGCCCGCGCACTGTCGCCCATGCGACATTCAACTGCGGTGTCGGCCGTCCGGCACAGCCGGAGTTTCCGTGGTTATTGTTAGGCTGGGCTGGTTCAGGCGTTTTTGGATTTCGTAAACGCCTGAACCGACTGCCCTACCTGAGAGGCAGCCACTCGACCGGAAACATCTTTCCCGCCTGTTCGGGCGAAAGACTTCCTCCGGCGAGGGTCGCGGCTCGCGCCAGTACCGGGTCTCGTCCCGCCGCAAGGTCCTCCGGCGTCGGAAGCACAACCTCGTCGGGCGTAACCCCGGTCTTTTCCAAGGACTTTCCGTCACTCATGATCAGGTTGGCGTCCGTAATGGAGAAGCCGAAGGGTACCACGGTGTCGGTCCCGCTGGTCTCTTCGAAACGTCTTGCTTCCATCACGGAACCGGAGCTTTGGTCTCCGATGACCGTGCCGCGATGCTCCAGTTGCAGGATGCGTGCGAAGAGCTCGGCGCAAGACGCGGACCGGTCGTCGATCAGCACGACAATCTTGCCCGTAAAGGGCGTTCCAAATTTCTTTGCGATCATGGGCTTGGAATCCTTCCGCCCAACCCGATCGGCGATCTTCACGTCATGATCGAATACGCTTCCCACCATCAACTTCAGGGTCTCAATCGCTCCTCCTGGGTTGCCGCGAAGATCCAGAACCAGCGCACTGTGCTTCTTCACGCGCGAAAAATCGCCCTCGACCTCGTCGATGCCAAGGTTGAATTCGGGCATCTTCCAGTAGGTCACGTCTCCTTCGGTCTTCAAAATGCTCCGGGTGACATGGTCTTCATAGTCGCCCTGGCGGATAAGGTCCCAATAATCCTGTCCAGGATTCGTCAGGTCGATGGTCTTGGGTTTCTGTTTGATGAATGACTTCACCCCCACGCGACGCATCGTCCCATCGGGCGACTGGAGGTTCAGATCGTAGTCCACCGCGGGGTTCAGCACGTTGAAGTAATAACCGACAGTCCACATATCAGTGCGCGTCACCTTGAATGAGTTGAGCGAGAGGATGCGATCGCCGGGGTAGAGCTTATCCGCGGCATCCGTCCCCGGTCTCACTCTGTCGATAAGGCATTGATCTCCAACCATCTCCATGCGGAAACCGGATTCGATCGTGTACGGACGCATCGGGGGGATGAAGAACAGATGAGAATCCTTGAAGCCGTCGAGGTAGGCCGCAACCACCCTCATCCCTTCGTTCAAGGAGACGGCACTGCTCAACCTACTGTTGTACTCGCGATAACGCGCGTCGATGTCGATCCCGTGGTATTGCGGATCGTAATAGTTCTTCTTCACATCGTTATATGCGGCATGCAACATATCCTGCACCTTGCCGAGGTCGAGGGAGTCGATCTTATGCTGTTGCTGTTGTTGCGCAATGGCGGGAAGCGAAGCCGCAATCGAAAGGACCGCGGCAATCAGAAGGGCGGTGCGGCGAAATTCGTTCAGCAAAAGGGTCTCCAGTTCTGGAAAGTCGGGATAATAGTAAACCCGGCGAAGGTTGGAATGGCCCTCTCGATGAGATTTCTGCGCATAACGCAGCCCACTCTCGCACCCGCACGAAAGCTCTAGCGCCCGCCCCGCCGCGCGCCCCCACCAGGAGCCGCTCCACCCCGTCGCGGAAAGCTCTGCTTCTTTTTCACCGGCGCCTTCAACTGGGCGAACTCCGGCGTCCTCTTCTTGGGAACCACCTTCTTGCCCTCGGCCGCGCGCTCCAGCGCCATCACCTCGCCCGGCGTCAGCTCGCGGAACTCGCCCGGCGGTATATCCAGCCGCAGCGCGCCGTACCCGATCCGCCGAATCTTCTCCACATGGTGCCCAATCTCCTCGAACATCTTGCGCAACTGCCGATTGCGCCCTTCGGTCAACGTCACCTCGTACCAGGGATTGTCGCCCCCGCGCACCATCTCCACCCGTGCCGGAGCGGTCACGATTCTGTCTCTCCGCCCTGCCCGCACCTCGTCCAGCCGTCCGCGGTCGATCACGATCCCCCGCCGAATCTGTTCCAGCCCCGCCGCCTCCGGAACCCCGCTCACCTTCACCAGGTAAGTCTTCTCCACGCCCGCCGCCGCCTTCGACAGCTTGTTCGCCAGCTCGCCGTCGTTGGTCATCAACAGCAGGCCCTCCGACAGATAGTCCAGCCGCCCCACCGGATACAGCCTCACGCGATCTCCGTGCGGCCCGGCCTTCGCCCCGTATTTCGAGAAACGCCTCATCAGGTCCATCACGGTAGCCCGCTTCTGCGGATCGTCTGCCGTCGTCACGTACCCCCGCGGCTTGTTCAGCATGTAGTAGCGCTGCTTCTCCGGCCCCTTCAGCAGCTTGCCATCCACGCGGATGTGGTCGCGTGCGGCGTCGTGCTTCGTCCCCAGCTCCATCACCACCTTGCCGTTCACCTGCACTCGCCCGGCCAGGATGATCTCCTCGGCCTTCCGCCGGCTCGCAACCCCCGCCGCCGCCAGGATCTTCTGTAGCCGCTCCCCCTTTACCTCAGGAACCCCACCATCTCCACTGCCAATCGCCTTCGTCATCTCTGCCTCATCCTTCTGACCGCGGACCAGCTCATCGCAGTCGGTTCCCACTCAAGTAGCCCATACAAACCGGCCCTACTCCATTATCGCCCACCCACCGCTCGGCCTCCGATCCCTTCGAGAGTCGTCATTCTGGCGAAGCCAGAATC